>NZ_JBHWFB010000001.1:0-179117 GCF_042733915.1 Nocardia sp. NPDC059691
GGGGCCGCGGTTTCCGCTACTATGTAGAACGGGGGGGGCGCCAAAAGGCTAGCAAAAAGAGGGCCGCGAACACCCAGTGCCGCAGGCGCTGGAGAAACAAACACAGGAGCCTTCCCATGGATGTTGTGATCGGACAGCTCTTCACCGGGCTGAGTCTGGGATCCATTCTCTTGCTCGCCGCACTCGGTCTCTCGCTGACGTTCGGTCAGATGGGCGTGATCAACATGGCGCACGGCGAGTTCATCATGGCCGGTTGTTACACCACTTATGTTGTGCAGAAGGTGATCTCGTCGGCGGGCGTCTCGCTCGTCGTCTCCTTGCTGATCGGTTTCCTCGTCGGCGGACTGTTGGGCGCCGCGTTGGAGATGGGCCTGATCCGCTGGATGTACGACCGGCCGCTGGACACCCTGCTGGTCACCTTCGGTGTCGGGCTGGTGCTGCAACAATTGGCCCGCGACATCTTCGGCGCACCCGCCAAGAACGTGATCGCGCCGGAATGGCTCAGCGGCGGCGTCACGATCCTGGGCGCGGTGGTGCCGAAGACGCGCATCTTCATCCTGGTCCTCGCGGTGGTCGCGGTGACCGCGCTGGCCGCGGTGCTCAAGACGACGCCGCTGGGCCGCCGTATCCGAGCGGTGGTGCAGAATCGCGGCCTGGCCGAAACCTCCGGCGTATCCAGTCGTTTCACGGATATCAGCACGTTCTTCATCGGCTCGGGCCTGGCGGGCGTGGCCGGTGTGGCGCTGACGCTGATCGGCTCGACCAGCCCGACCATCGGCCAGAGTTACCTGATCGACGCGTTCCTCGTGGTGGTCATCGGCGGGCTCGGTCAGATCAAAGGCACGGTGATCGCGGCGTTCGCGCTCGGGCTGCTCAATTCCTACATCGAATACTCGACCACCGCGTCCATCGCGAAGGTCATCGTCTTCGTCGTCATCGTGATCTTCCTGCAGGTCCGCCCGCAGGGTCTGTTCACCGTCCGGACAAGGAGCCTGGCATGACCACGCTGATACAACGGTGGCGCGCACACTCCTCGCTCGGCGCGCTGGCCGGATTCGCCGTCGCCGCCGTTCTGTTGTTCGCGGTCGCGCCCGCCCTGCTCAGCGATTTCCGGCTCAACCTACTTGCGAAGTTCCTGTGCTTCGCGATCGTCGCGGTCGGCATCGGATTGGCTTGGGGCCGAGGCGGAATGCTCACCCTGGGACAAGGTGTGTTCTTCGGCATCGGCGCCTACATCATGGCCATGCACCTGCAGATGGCCGACGCCGCCCGGCTGGGCAACGACGTGCCGGAGTTCATGGAGATCGCGGGCATTCGCGAATTGCCCTCGTTCTGGAAGCCGTTCGCGTCGGCTCCGGTTGCGCTGATCGGCATCCTCGTGCTGCCCGCTCTGATCGCCGCGGTGCTGGGCTACGGCGTCTTCAAGCGCCGCGTGAAGGGCGCCTACTTCGCCATCCTCAGCCAGGCGCTGGCCGCCGCGCTGGCCATCCTGCTGACCGGTCAGCAGAGCATCGGCGGGTTCACCGGCCTGTCGGATTTCCGCGCGTTCTTCGGGTTCAAGCTGTCCGACCCGGTCAACCGGCGCATGCTGTTCTTCTTCGCCGCGGCCGCGCTGCTGGTGGTGGTCGCGCTGGTGCGGCAGTTGATGCACAGCCGCTACGGCGAGTTGCTCGTCGCGGTGCGCGATCAGGAGGAACGGGTACGTTTCCTGGGCTACGATCCGGCGAACGTCAAGATCGTCGCCTACGTGGTCGCCGCGTTCTTCGCGGGCATCGCAGGCGCGCTGTTCACCCCGATCGTCGGCATCATCTCCCCCGCCGACATCGGCGTCGTCCCGTCCATCGCGTTCCTCATCGGCGTCGCGATCGGCGGCCGGACCACGCTGCTCGGGCCGGTGCTGGGCGCGATCGGCGTGGCGTGGGCGCAGACGGCGCTGTCGGAGGAGTTCCCCTCGGGGTGGACGTATCTGCAAGGCGTGCTGTTCATCGTGGTGGTCGGTTTCGTTCCGGCGGGTCTGGCCGGATTGTGGCCGATGCTGAAAGGCCTGCTGGACAACAGGCGTTCCGCGCCGGCACCCGCGACGGTGGTGGTCGAGGCGCTGCCGGAACCCGCGACGGAGAAGGTGGAATCGCGATGACCGAGACGACGCACGAACCGAAGCTCGGCGGCAACGCAGGCATGTCCAGCGAGTACCTCGAGATCCGCGGTCTCTCCGTGAGTTTCGACGGTTTCAAGGCCGTCACCGACGTCGATCTGACGGTGTTGCAGGGCGATCTGCGCTTCCTCATCGGCCCCAACGGGGCGGGTAAGACGACGCTCATCGACGCGATCACCGGACTGGTCCCGGCGACCGGCTCCGCGCAGAAGACCGGCGTGGAACTGCTCGGCCAGAAGGTACACCGGATCGCCAGGCTCGGTGTCGGGCGAACGTTCCAGACCGCGAGCGTGTTCGAGCAGCTCAGCGTGCTGCAGAACCTCGACATCGCCGCGGGCGCCGGCCGTTCGGCGCTCACCATGCTGCGCCGCCGCAAGACGGTGCTGCCCGCGATCGAGGAGGCGCTGGAGACCACCGGCCTTGCCGACCTGCGCGACAAACCCGCAGGGGTGCTCGCACACGGGCAGAAGCAATGGCTGGAGATCGGCATGCTGCTGGTGCAGAACGCGTCGGTGCTGCTGTTGGACGAACCGGTGGCCGGGATGAGCGCCGAGGAGCGCGAGGAAACCGGCAATCTGTTGCGCCGCATCGGCGGCGACCGGGTGGTCGTCGTGGTCGAGCACGACATGGATTTCATGCGCGCCTTCGCCACCTCGGTCACCGTCCTGGCCGGCGGCAAGGTGCTCAGCGAGGGAACCGTCGAACAGGTGCAGGCGGACCCGAAAGTCCAGGAGGTCTACCTGGGCACCGCAGCGGCCGTCGGGACCGAGCTGGAGGACGCGTCGATCGCGCCGAGCCCGGAGTCACCCCAGAAAGGGGACAGTGATGCTTGAACTCACGGATATCCACTCCGGTTACGGCCGCACCGAGGTGATCCACGGCGTCTCGGTGACCGTCCCGGACGACAGCGTGGTCGCCATCATGGGGCACAACGGCGCGGGGAAGACCACGTTGCTGCGCACCGCCGTCGGGCTGATCGGCACGAAGTCGGGCCGGATCGAGTTCGACGGGGAGACCATCACCAAACTGTCGCCGTCGCGCCGCGTGCGCCGCGGGATCGCGTATGTGCCGCAGGGACAGCAAAGTTTCCCGCAATTGACCACAGCGGAGAATCTGCAAGTGGTCGCCGACGGCCGCAAACGGGGCAAGGCGTTGATCGATGAATCGCTGGACCTGTTTCCCGCGCTGCGCGAGCTGCTCACCCGGAAGGCGGGCCTGCTGTCCGGTGGCCAGCGCCAGCAACTCGCCATCGCGCGGGCGCTGATCACCGAGCCGAAGCTGCTCATCCTGGACGAGCCGACCGAGGGCATCCAGCCGTCGGTGGTCGCCGAGATCGAGCGCACCATCATCGATCTCACCCGGCGCGGCGGGCTGAGCGTGCTGCTGGTCGAACAGCACATCGGCTTCGCATTGCAGGCGGCGCAGCGCTACTACGTGCTGCGATCGGGCCGGGTGACCTCCACGGGCGCGGGTGGGGCGGGCGCCGAGCGCGAAGTCCGCTCGGCGATGGCGATCTGAGCGCCGCCGTGGCCCGCGACAGGGGCCGGATTCCGTTGCGCGAGCAGGTGTACGACTCGTTGCGCCGGGATCTGGCCACCGGAGCCATCGTGCCGACCGAACGGCTCGGCGAAGAACGCCTCGCCGAGGCGTACGGCGTGTCGCGCACGCCGGTGCGCGAGGCGCTGGCGCGACTGCAAGCGGACGGACTGGTCGAGCGGCTCGCCGACGGCCTCTACCCGTACCGTCCCCGGCTCGACGAACTCGATCACCTCTACGAGTTGCGGCTCGTACTGGAAGCCAGGGGCATGCAACGCGTGGCCCCGCCCGGCGAGGCGCCCACGCACGATCTGGATCTCGTGCGCACAGAACTCGACACCTGGCGCGCACTGCGCGACGCTCCACCCGAACCGGGCCCCGCGCTGGTGGCCGCCGACGAACACTTCCACACCACCCTGCTCGCAGCCGCGGGCAACGCCGCGCTCGCCGACGCGCTCACCGCCGTGCACGTCCGGGTGCGTCCGGTGCGCACGCTGGACATGCCGACTCCGGAACGCATCGCCACGATGACCGCCGAGCACATCGCGATCGCCGAACACCTGGTGTCCGGTGCGGTGGACGCGGCGTTGGCGACGCTCACCGCCCATATCGACACCTCGCGAACGCACGTGCTGGCCCGAGCGCAGTACGCCATGCGCCTGACCAAACTGGGCCGTGCCGTGCGGGATTGACCGTTCAGCAGTGCTGCTGGAAGGGGTAGCACTGGGTGGGCCGGTACGCCGGCGGCGACGGCGTCGGGCTCGTCGTGCCGGTCGCCGGGATCGGCTGGGCCGAATCGTGCGCCAACGCGGTGGCGATCACGCCGAGCACGAACAGGACCCCGACAACGGCGATCACGATGACGGACCAGCCCGCATAGGCCTGGCTTTTCGTCGCGACGCCCGCCGTCGGCTCGACTCGCGGCTTCGGTGTGCGCGGGATGGTGGTGACCGGTTCCGGCGCGTTCTCCTCGAAGCCCGCCTCGAGGAGCTCCGCGCGGGACGGCGCGATTTCCGCCAGGCCGAGCGCGCCGCACGCGCCGATCACCCGGTCCGCGGTCCAGTCGCGCGGTCCCGCGGAGAAACCCTCCAGGTAGATGCGTAGTTCGGTCGCGTCGGTGACATTCCCGACGACCACGTCCAACCCCGGACGCAGATTCGTGCGCGCCGGGCGCACCACGGCGCCGCGGAAGGGGACGAGCACGACGGCGCCGCTGATGTGTCCCGGGTCCTGCAACGCGCGCTGGAGCATGTGCTTGACCGCGTAGATGCCGTGTTCCACGCGCTCGGCGGGGCTTCCGTTCTCCGGGTCGTCCAGCTCCACCGGCGCGTCGCTGATCGTCCACGGCCCTTCGGCCGGTGTGCTCAGGATGCCGCTCTGCCTGCGCTGGAACCCGTGCACCTCCAGCACGGTCAACCCGCGCGGGGTCCACACCACCGCGTCGACACGCCGGTTGTCCGCCTCGAGATCTATCACGGCGAGGCCGGTCGTCGGATACGACCGCAGGCACGCGACGAATTCCCGCTCAGCGCCGGACAGCTCCGCTCCCGGCCTGATCCTCACCAGCATCTTTTCCCCTGACGACCTGTTGTCCACACCTGACGCCGCGGAAACGCGCTGCGGCCGCGGCGACCCGCACCGGTACTGATGATGACGGGGTACCCCGCTGAAAACCACTGGAAAGCAAAAGAATGGTGGCGCGCCGGGCGGGATACTGCCAAGTAGGCTCTCATCTCGGTCGGCACCGACGCCGGCCGCACAGACCACGCGGAGGTGGCAACCGGCATGGTTTCAGCGCTGCAACCACGCATCTCGCCCGGACGGCTCCGGGAACTCGGGGCGCTCAATTGGGTTGTCTGGCAGGTGCTCTCCCGCGCCGCGGGCACCCACGACGCCCATTTGTTCAGCACGCTGGGCCGCACCCGCGGCCTGTTCCGCGGTTGGCTGCACTTCTCGGGCAAGCTCATGCCAGGCGGGCGGCTGCCCCGCCACGAGTCCGAGCTGGTCATTCTCCGGGTCGCACACCTGCGCGGGTGCGAGTACGAGATGGACCATCACATCCGGCTCGGCCGGCGCGCCGGGGTGACGAGCGAAATCCTGGAGCGGCTGCGCAAAGGCCCCGAGGCGGCGGAGTGGTCGGACAAGCACCGCGCGCTGCTGGCCGCCGTGGATCAGCTGGTGGAGACCCGTGACCTCGACGACGACACCTGGGCCGAGCTGGCGAAGCACTACGACGAGCGCAGCCTGATCGAGATCGTCCTGCTGATCAACCAATACGACGGGCTGGCCGCCACGATCACCGCCCTGCGCATCCAACGCGACGGCCTCTAGTCGGACGGGCCCTCGATACGGCGGGCCAGACCGTCCAGCACCAGCGTCAACCCGAATTCGTAGGCATGGTCGGCGCTGTAGGCGGCGTCGTGCGCCTGGCCCGCGGCTGTCCCGACGCGCGCGGCGAGCGGGTACCGCCGCGCGTCGAAGACCTGCGCCAGCACCGGCGCGGCCCGCTCCCACCACTGACCGTCGGACATGGCGCTGTCGGCCGCCGCCCGCGCGCTGTCGATGGCGATGCGGGCGACGGACGTGACGAAGCCGAGCACGAAGGTCAGAGCGGCGTCCATCGCCAGGTCGTCGAGGCCGAGGTCCGCGAAGGCCTCCAGCTCGTGGTCGTATTTCGCGGCGAGGCCCGGCCCGAGTGGTGGCCGGGTGGTCGGCAGATACGCCACCCACGGATGACGGGCCAGCAGGGCGCGGTTCTCGGCGGCGATCCGGGCGACCCGCTCGCGCCAGGGCAGACCGGTGAGGTCGGCGCGCTCCATCCGCGCGTACACCGTGTCCAGCATCAGGTCGATCAGTTCGGATTTGCCCGGCACATAGGTGTAGGTGGCCATGGGGGTCAGGCCGAGCCGGTTGGCGACCGCACGCATCGTGACCGCTGCGATTCCCTCCACGTCGGCGATCTCGATCGCGGCGGCGACGACCGCATCGACGCTGCTGCGCTGTTTCGGCCCCCGGCCGGTGCCCGGCTCCGACGGAATCCGCCACAGCAATTCCAGCGTGCGCACCGGGTCACCGGCGCCGCTGCGCTCCTTCGGCTGTCTCATCGCTCGCCTCCTCAACCGCCTCGCTTCCCGATGGTATCGATGTGACGCACCTCATAATGCGCGCCGCCCATCAACTCCGTACAAAGTACAGTGTACTTAGTACGGAGTTTTGCCGCCGAGGAGGGCCCATGCACATCACCGCTTCCGCCATCTCGCTCAACGTCCCCGACCCGGCCGCCTCGGCGCGGTTCCTCGTCGAGCACCTCGGCTTCGAGGAGAAGATGTCGGCCGACGGGTTCGTCTCGCTGGAGCGCGGCGACGCCGGACTGAACGTCATCTACCTGCGCACCGGACTGGCGAGCTTCAAA
This sequence comes from Nocardia sp. NPDC059691, assembly GCF_042733915.1. Taxonomy (NCBI): domain Bacteria; kingdom Bacillati; phylum Actinomycetota; class Actinomycetes; order Mycobacteriales; family Nocardiaceae; genus Nocardia; species Nocardia sp. NPDC059691. Next base: position 7,104 of record NZ_JBHWFB010000001.1, read on the forward strand.
CCGCGGAGCGCGGCGGGCAGCGCGGGCGAAGGCCTGCTCGTCGTCTTCGTCGTCGACGACATCGATGCCGAATACGCCCGGCTGCGAGCCGAGGGCGTGCCGATCGTGACGCCCATCGAAACCGAGGAGTGGGGCGAGCGGTACTTCCAGATGAGCGATCCGAACGGGATCATCATCCAATTGGTGCAGTGGGTCTGAGTTGGTTTTCCAGGCCTTCGGCGCTGGGTGTTCGCAGCCCCGTTGTGGCTCGCGTCCGAGCGACCGCCGCTGGCGACTTCGCCGCGGACGCGGCGGTCATTCGGATGCGAGCCGGGCCGCGAACAGCTCATGCCCGGTCTCGCTTCGCTCCTGCCCGGAGCGGCTCGGATGGCGTCAGGCGAGCGCAGCGCGGAAGACGTCGACGGCGGGAGTCGCCGGGCGGCCGAGCAGTCGCGCCAGGTCGCCGGAGCGGACGTCGAGGATGCCTTGTGCGATACCGGCGTCGGCGTCGGCGAGTGCCTCGGCGAACTGGGCGGGCAGTCCCGCCCCGGTCAAACCGGCCGCATAGTCGGCCTGCGGAAGGTTCTCGTAGCGCACCGGCTTGCCCGATGCCTCCGAGATCGCCTCGGCCAGTTCGGCATAGGTGAGCCGGTCGTCGCCGCCGAGTTCGTATACCCGGCCCGCGTGGCCGTCGGTGGTCAGCACCCGGGCGGCGGCTTCGGCGTAGTCTGCCCGCGCCGCGCCCGCCACGCGACCTTCACCCGCCGCGCCGTGCAGCACGCCGGACTCCACCGCGTGCGCCAGACCGCCCAGGTAGTTCTCCCAGTACCACCCGTTGCGCAGCACTGTGTGCGGCACAGCCGATTCGGCGAGCACCGCTTCGGTGCCCTTGTGTTCCTGCGCGAGAATGAGCGGATTGTCGGTCGCGCCGGGAATGCTGGTGTAGGCGAGCAATTCCACACCGGCCCGCTCAGCGGCGCGAATGACGTTGGTGTGCTGCGCCACGCGCGCGCCGAACTCGTTACCGGAAACCAGCAGCACCCGGTCGACACCCGCGAGCGCCCGGTCCAGCGCGGCCGCGTCGTCGTAGTCGGCCTGCCGGACGTCCACGCCACGCTCGGCCAGGTCGGCCACCTTCGCCGGGTCGCGCACGATCGCCACGACCGGTGTCGATCCCACCTTCAACAGCGCGTCCACTACGAGCCGGCCGAGCTGTCCACTGGCCCCGGTCACCGCGACGGTCATGACTACCTCCAAGTTCGGCATGTTCGAATAGCACTAACTATTCGTAAGCACTATGCACCTTGTAGCCACTATGGTCAAGTTGGGTACTATCGAAGTATGTCCACCCAGCGCATTGCCTCGGCGGACGCCGACGATCCCACGCTGGAAGCCGACGTCTTCGCCCGGAACTGCACGTCGCGGCCGGTCCTGCAGAACGTCGCCAGTCGTTGGGGCACGCTGGCGCTCGTCGCGCTGCGCGAGGGGCCGTACCGGTTCAGCGCCTTGCGGCGGCGGGTCGACGGCGTCAGCGAGCGCATGCTGTCGCAGACCCTGCAGGCCCTGGAACGCGACGGCATGGTGCACCGCGAGGTGCAGGAAACCATTCCGCCCCGGGTCGAGTACACCCTCACCGACCTGGGTGTCGAGGTGGCCGACCGCTTGGAGGCGCTCATCCGGGTACTGGAAACCAACATGCCGCGCGTGCGCGAGGCGCAGGCCGCCTACCACCGCGACTGACGGGAAGAGACCAGCGTCACCGCGGGTTACACGGGCATGGAACTCGCCGCCGCAGTCGATTTCGCCCGCGACCACCGCAGGTCCGTACTCACCACGATCCGCCGCAACGGACGACCGCAACTGTCCAACGTGCTGCACGTCGTGGGCGCGGATGGCCGCATTCGCATCTCCATCACCGCCGACCGGGCGAAGTACTACAACCTCGTCCGGGACCCGTGGGCGGCGCTGCACGTGACCCGCGACGATTTCTTCGCGTATGCCGTCCTCGAAGGCACGGTCGAACTCACCCCCGTCGCCGCCGAGCCGGACGACCCCACCGTCGACGCACTCGTCGACTACTACCGCACCGCCACCGGCGAGCACCCCGACTGGGACGAATACCGCAACGCGATGGTCACCGACCGCCGCGCCTTGGTGCTGTTCACCCCGACTCACGCCTACGGCATGCTCCCGGCCGCCGGGTAGCCGAACGAATCCTGCGCCACGAACACCGACGCTCCGGCGCATCGCCTCCGTCGGCGCCTGCGGCCGCGCGGGCATAGCCCACTTGCCCCGCACAAGGCGAAGCACGGCGGCCCGTCCGGCTACCCGAGCCGGGCCGAGAGCGCCCACGACTGGGTGGCCAGAACAGACGCCGGATCGGGGCGTGGGCGCGCGTAGCAGTAGCGGATACGCCGTGCCCCGCCCCACCTCGCGGCGGCTGATGCGCACCGCCGACCGGACCTCGCCGCGCCGACCGATCGGCCCCGGCTCCCGGTCGGCGCGGGCTGCGAAATCCGCCGTCGCCCAGCAGCCCCGCGCATCGACCGCCGTCGACGACGGCCGTGCGCCGGGCCGTTCGGATCAGCGGGACATGAGATCGGACACCGTGACGAATTGGTATCCCGCGGCACGCAATTCGGTGACAATGCGCGGGATGGCGGCGATCGAGGGCTCGGCGTTCCCGTGCATGACATGCAGCAGAACGATCGACCCGGGGCGGACCTTGCCGAGCGTCTCGGCGACGATGTCGTCCGCGGTCACGCCCGCCCGGCCGGAATCGGGCTCGACGTCCCAGGTCACGGTGACGCGGTCGTGCTCGGCGAGGTAATGCGGCAGCACCCACAACTTCTTGCCGTAAGGCGGACGGAAGGTGATCGGGCCCACGTAGCCCGTCTGCATGATCTCGGCGTCCGTGCGCTCCACTTCGTCACGGACCGTGCCGGGCGTCACGAAGACCATCCGCCGATGCGAATAGGTGTGATTGCCGATCTCGTGGCCCGCCGCGGCGATCGCCCGGCCGTACTCCGGGTGTTCGGCGAGATCACGCCCGTTCAGGTAGAAGGTCGCCGGAATCTGCGCGTCGGCGAGGACTTTCAGCACCTCGGGCGCGCGATCGGACGGCCCGTCGTCCAAGGTCAGCGCGACTACCCGCGCGTCGGTATCCACCCGGCTGACCACGTGACCGGCCAACTGGAAGGTGCGCGCCTTCATCAGGTAGAAGGTGCCCGTCCCCAGCAGCACCACCACGACGAGCACCGGCACACTTCCGATCAGCCACCTGCGAAACATGCACGCTGTATAGCAGAACGCTCGCACCGATGCCGACCGCCGACGGCCCTACCGGCGCGGAAACCTTTGCCGGACAGCGAAAAAGGGCGTGCGATCATCGACCGCACGCCCTTCGACGCGAAGGGATCAGAAGTTGATCATGTGGCCGGCCAAGCCGTGGAAGGCTTCCTGGAGGGCCTCGCTGAGCGTCGGGTGAGTGTGGACGTTGCGGGTCAGCTCGTTGACCGTCAGGTCCCACTTCTGCGCGAGGGTGAGTTCGGGCAGCAGTTCGGAGACGTCCGGGCCGATGAGGTGCCCGCCGATCAGCTCGCCGTACTTGGCGTCGGCGACGAGCTTGACGAAACCGGTCGGGTCGCCGAGGCCGTGGGCCTTGCCGTTCGCGGTGAACGGGAAGGTCGCGACCTTCACGTCGTAGCCCTCGTCACGGGCCTGCTGCTCGGTCAGGCCGAAGCTGGCGACCTGCGGCTGGCAGAAGGTGGCGCGCGGCATCATCCGGTAGTCGCCGAGGGGAACGGTCTCCGCACCCGCGATGGTCTCGGCCGCGACCACGCCTTGGGCCTCCGCGACGTGCGCGAGCTGCAATTTCCCGGTGACGTCGCCGATCGCGTAGATGTGCGGCACGTTGGTGCGCATGTAGTCGTCGATCCCGATCGCGCCCCGATCGGTGACCACGACGCCCGTGGTCTCCAGGCCGTAGCCGTCGACGCGCGGGGCGAAGCCGACGGCCTGCAGCACCTTGTCCACGGTGACGGTCTCGATCGACCCGGTCTTGTTGTCCTTGATCGCGACGGTGACCTTGGCGCCGTCGTCCTCGATGGACTGCACGGCCGCACCGGTGGTGATGGTGATGCCGAGCTTCTTGTACTGCTTGGTGATCTCCTTGGAGACGTCCGCGTCCTCGTTCGGCAACGCGCGATCGAGGAACTCCACGATGCGCACGTCGACGCCGTAGTTCTTCAGGACGTAGCCGAACTCCATGCCGATCGCGCCGGCGCCGACGATGAGGATCGAGCCGGGCAGGTCACGGGTGAGGATCTGCTCCTCGTAGGTGACCACGTTGGCGCTGAGCTGAGTGCCGGGCAGCAGCTTGGTGACGGTACCCGCCGCGATGATCGCGTTGTCGAAGGTGATCGACTCGGCGCCGCCCTTGGTGAGCTCGACCGAGAGCGAGTTCGGGCCGGTGAAGGTGCCCTTGCCGTCGAACTCGTCGATCTTGTTCTTCTTCATCAGGAAGTGGACGCCCTTGACCCGGCCGTCGGCGACCTTGCGGCTGCGGTCGAAGGCGACCCCGAAGTCGAAGTTCACCTCACCGGAGATGCCGAAGGTCTTCGCCTCCTTGGTGAAGATGTGGGCGAGCTCGGCGTTGCGCAGCAGCGCCTTGGACGGGATGCAGCCGACGTTGAGGCACACACCACCCCAGTATTTCTGCTCGACGATCGCTGTTCGCAGGCCGAGTTGAGCGGCGCGGATCGCGGCGACGTATCCGCCGGGACCAGCGCCGAGAACGACGACATCGTAGTGGGAAGTCACGACCCGAGCCTAACTCCGCAGCGGGTAGTTCACCCACCCATCCCCCACCACAGTGAGGCGTGGGCCACACCCGTCAGCTACGCCAGACCTGACGGGCGACGCGGCGGAAGTTTTCACCGAAGATCGCGGCTCGGTCGGCGGAGGTGAAGCCGCGCTGGGAGAGGGCCGCGTCGAGGGTGGGGACTTCGGAGGGGCCGAGGAGGTCTTCGGGTGGAGTCCAGTGGAGGGGCCCCCATTGGGTGTACGCCTCGGAGAAGGCCTCGGGGTTCTGCTGTAGTTCGGCGTTGAAGTCGTCGGCGTCGAAGGAGTAGTCCGAACCTATGCCGATGTGTTCGATCCCGACGAGCTCGACGCCGTACTCGATGTGGCGGGCCATCGCCGCGATCCGCTCGGCGCGCTCGTGGGGCGCGTTGCGGCCGAGGAAGATGCCGACGCCGTTGATGCCGATGACACCGCCGGTCGCGGCGCAGGCGCGCGCTTGGTCGTCGGTGATGTTGCGCGGATGGTCCCACAGCGCGGCGAAATTGGAGTGGCTGTAGATCATCGGGACGACGCTCAGCTCGGCCAGCTCCAGCCCGGTGCGCCGGGAACAGTGCGAACCGTCGGCGAACATGCCGACTTCGTTCAACGCGTGAACGAGATCGCGCCCGTAACCGGTGAGCCCGGTGTCCTCGGTGTCCAGGCAGCCGCAGCCCGCGGCGTTGGCGTGGTTGTAGGCGGGCAGCAACGACCGCACGCCGAGGTCGTAGAAGCGAGCGACGTTGTCCAGGTCGCCGCCCAGCGGCCCAGCATCCTCCAGATCGAAGGCCAGCGCGATGGTGTCCGCGGCCCCGATGTCCGCCACGGTCTCGACGAGGCGGAACCGACCGTCCGCCATGGCATCCCGGCGGAATCGATCCAGCAGCGCCATGGAGTCCGCGGTCGATTGCCGGGAGTAGCCGACGTTCACCGACAGATACGATCCGGCCGGGTAGCGCGCGAGGTCGCCGATGCGCGCGGCGGGCGACAGCGGCAGACAGCAGTGCTGTTCCCAGAGAAAGGGTGGCAACCTCGAACCTCCTGGTCGGATCCAGCCTCGGAGCAGCGATCCTACTGTTGGCGCCGAGCGAGCACAGGCGCGCAGCGAACGCCGAGCCGCCGTGCCGCCGCGCCGTGACCTAGTTGCCGCGACCGCCAACACTTTTCGCCCTCATCCGCCGGTAACGAGGCATCCACCTGGACCGATGCATGTTATACATCAATCCCTCCTGTGCCCGAAGGCGGTGCGACCATGCGTCGCTTGCTTCTCCTGTTCGTCTCCTTCGTGACCCTCGCCGGTCTTTTCGTCGCCCCCGCCCCGGCTTCCGCCGCCCCGGAGTGCGCCTCCGGCTGGGGTTCGATACCCAAGGTGAGCCGAGCCCGGACGCTCACGCCGCTGACCGGGATCCGCGCCGGACGGCACGACTGCTTCGACCGCTTGGTACTCGACATCGCCGGTCCGGTGACCGGTTATCACGTCGGCTACGTCGAGCGAGTGGTCATGGATGGCTCGGGCGCACCCGTCGCGCTGCGCGGCGGCGCGTTCCTGAGCATCGCCGTCTACGCCCCGGCCTACGACGACGCGTTCAGCCCCACCTACACCCCCGCGAATCGGGCCGAACTCGCCGACGTGCGGGACTACCGGACCTTCCGCCAGGTGGCCTGGGCCGGTTCCTTCGAAGGTCAGACCACCGTCGGATTGGGCACGCGCGCGCGATTGCCGTTCCAGGTGTCCACCCTGGCCGGGCCGGGCAGCGGATCGCGCATCGTGATCGATGTAGCGCACTCCTGGTGACCCCGCGCCGCGCGGCTCGGCAACAATGTGGGGATGAGCGGCGTTGAGCGGAATGTGACCGATCCCTACCTCTGGCTGGAAGAAGTGACCGGCGAGCGCGCTCTGGACTGGGCTCGCGCGCACAACACGGTCGTGCACGCCCGGTTCGCCGACTCCGATCGCTTCCGCGACCTGGAGCGGCGCATCCTCGACATGCTCGACACCGACACCAAGATCGCCTACCCGTCCCGCCGCGGCCCCTGGCTCTACAACTTCTGGCGGGACGCCCAGCACCCGCGCGGCCTTTGGCGGCGCACCACGTTCGCCGAGTACGCCGAGGACGCGCCGGACTGGGACGTGCTGATCGACCTGGACGCGGTGGCCGCCGACGAGGACGAGAACTGGGTGTGGGGCGGCGCGGCGGTGCTGCGCCCGGAACAGTCCCGCGCGCTGATCAGCCTGTCGCGCGGCGGCGCGGACGCGAAGGTGGTCCGCGAGTTCGACATGGAGCGCAGGGTGTTCCTCGATCCGGCCGATGGCGGGTTCTTCCTGCCCGAGGCCAAGTCGGAGATCCGCTGGATCGACATCGACTCGGTGTACGTGGGCACCGACTTCGGCCCCGGCACACTGACCGATTCGGGATATCCGCGCATCGCGAAACGCTGGCGGCGCGGTACCGCGCTGGAGGAGGCGACCACCGTTTTCGAGGGCGAGAGCGGCGATGTCGCCGTCTCGGCGGGTTACGACCGCACGCCGGGTTACGAACGGCACTACGTCGGCCGCGCCACCGACTTCTTCAACGAAGAGGTCTACCTGTTGGAGGACGACGGCGCCCTGCGGCACCTCGACATCCCCACCGACGCCAGTGAGTCCTGGTACAAGGACTGGCTGCTGGTGCGGCTGAAGTCGCCGTGGGAGGTCGGCGGCAGGAGTTATCCCGCGGGCGCGCTGCTGGCCATCGACTTCGAGAAGTTCCTCTCCGGCGCACGGGAATTCGAGGTGATCTTCACCCCGGACGCGCACACCTCGCTGCACGGCTACGGCTGGACCGAGAACCACCTGCTGCTGGTCACGCTCGAGGACGTGCAGACCAAGCTCTACGTGCTGACGCCGGGATCCGACGGCTGGCGCCGCGAGCCGCTTGCCGATACCCCGCCGATGGCCACCACCAGCGTCCTCAATCTCGACCCGCTGGAGAGCGGCGACGAGTTCATGCTCAACACCAGCGGCTTCACCACCCCGGCGACGCTGCTGGCCAGTGCCGTCGGTGGGCGCACCGAGCGGCTCAAACAGGAACCCGGATTCTTCGACGCCGACGGGGTGGAGACCGAGCAGTTCTTCGCCACATCCGACGACGGCACGCCGGTGCCGTACTTCGTGATCCGCCATCGCGACCGGAAGGACGCGCCGGGGCCGACGGTGATGTCCGGCTACGGCGGTTTCGAAGTGTCCCGAACCCCCGCATACAGCGGCGCGTCCGGCATGGGCTGGTTGGAGCGCGGCGGGACGTGGGTGATGACGAACATCCGTGGCGGCGGCGAGTACGGACCGCAGTGGCACACCTCGGTGCAGAAAGCGAACCGGCACAAGGTTTACGAGGACTTCTCCTCGATCGCGAAAGACCTCGTCGCGCGCGGTATCACCACCGCGGACCAGCTCGGCGCGGTGGGCGGCAGCAACGGCGGACTGCTCATGGGTGTGATGCTGACCCGCTACCCCGAATTGTTCGGCGCCATCGTCTGCCAGGTGCCGCTGCTGGACATGAAGCGCTACCACCTGCTGCTCGCGGGCGCTTCGTGGATGGCCGAGTACGGCGACCCGGACAAGCCGGAGGAATGGGAGTACATCGGCAAGTACTCGCCCTACCAGAACGCGCGCGCCGACCGCGCCTACCCGCCGATCCTGCTCACTACCTCGACCAGGGACGACCGGGTGCACCCCGGCCATGCCCGCAAGATGGCCGCCCTGCTCGAGGAGCAGGGCCACGAGTTCTGGTACCACGAGAACATCGAAGGCGGCCACGGCGGCGCGGCCGACAACAAGCAGTCGGCCTTCCAGGCGGCGCTGATCTACGAGTTCTTCACCCAGATGCTGATCGAACGACGCGGCTGACGGATCGACGCGGAGCAACGCTCAGCGGTCGCGCAACCACTTCTCGATCTGGTCGACGGTGCTGGTGTACTGCCGGATCCAACCGTTGTGACCTAACGGTTCCGGCTGGCGCCAGCGCGTCACCTCCGCGTTGGGCAGTTTCTCCAGCAGGTGCTCGGCGGAGCTGGGCGGGGTGAGGTCGTCGCCGGTGATCGTGATGGACAGCACCGGGAGTTTCAGCCGCGCGATGCGCTCCTCGTAGTCGATGTCCGCGCCGACCGGAACGAACCTGCCGGTGCGCGCCAGCCGGGCCCAGTCGGAGATCAGCACTTTGGACTGGCGGCCGAAACCCATCGAGACACGGTCACCGGGCCAGAAGCCGGCCAGGTTGGCCGTCAGCGAGATCGCCGCGGTGCCGACCAGCATGCCCGGCCCCGAAAGTCCCCGATAGCCACGGTAATAGGGGGTGCCGGAGGCGACCAGGATCAGCCCGCCGAGCCTGCCACGGACGCGCGCGGCGTACATGACGCCGAGCTGGCCGCCCATGCTGTGACCGAGCAGGTACGGCGTGCAGTCCGGGAACTGCTCGCGGACCACCTCGAAGATCGCCGGGAAGTCCACCGAGACCAGTTCGTGGTAGCCGAAGGTGCTGGCGGAGCTCGGCTTCGGCCTGCTGTCGCCGTTGCCGCGCAGCTCGCCGATGGCCACGTCGAACCCGCGCGCGGCCAGTCCCGAGGCGAACAGTTCGTAGTAGCCCCCCGGAACGCCGAGCCCGGGCACGATCACCAGCACCGGTCGCGGCGTGTCCGGACCCACCGCGTGCCGGTGCGGGCCCCCGGCGGGGATCAACCGCACCGGGACCGTTGTGCCGTCCGGCATCTGGATCGGAACTGTTTGCATCCCCGCACGTTACCGTGCTCATCGCGCCCGATCCCGCAGGCCGGGACGCTATGCGCGGACCGCGCCGATGATCACCCTGCTGAGCACCCGGATCACGTCGTCGAGCGGCGGGCGCGGCTCCGCGCCGCTCCACGAGTCGACCACATAGTTGACACCGCCGATGATGGCGAGCATCCGCATTTCGTAGTCGCCCGCGGGTATCTCACCGTGCAGGGCGGCGTCTTCGGCGGCGCCGGCCAGCAGCGAACCCCACTCCCGGCGCACCGCGAGACGGAACTTTTCCACCTTCGGGCCCGCGCCGACCACTTCCACCAGGGCGACGCGCGCCTTGCGCGGATCGGAACCGATGGATTCGACGTAGGCGCGAACCGCGGCGTCGATGACGTCCAGGGCCTTCGCGCCGGACTTCGCGTCCAACGCCTTCTTCACGGCGTCCCGCGACTCCCGGTCGATCTGCTCGTACAGCTCTAGGAGCAGGGACTCGCGACCGGTGAACTCCTCGTAGAACTGTCGCGAGGAGAGTCCGGCGTCCTTGCATATGGCGCCGACCGAACTGTTGGCGTAGCCGTCCCGCGCGAAGACCGTCAGGCCTGACTCCAGAAAACGCGCACGCCGCTGACGTTGCCGGTCCTCCACGGGTTGCCCGGCATACATTCGACCCGTATTCGCATCCTGTGACATTGGGGCAGACAATACAGAAGGGCCCGAACTCATCGTCACGGATCGGGCCCTTCGTTACAACCCTCGACCAATCTATGGTTAGCCGAAAGTTGGCTGAGCAGTTGCTACCTCATCAAATGGTCGCCGGACAGAAGCCCGGCGACCATAGTAGCTTGCGCACAAGCACTCTTTTCCACGGATCGAGCATTCGGCAACTCCGATCTGGGCCGTAGGAGATTTCTTGTCACTGGCTATTTGCCGGAACAGACGATACCTAGCAGCGTCGCGCTTGCGGGCAATTTTAGAGGGAAACTGTAGAATTTTTTGTTTCATTCCGATTCGTCGGTTACGGCGAGTTCGCCGGCTCCCACCGAACCGCCCAGCAATTCCGGCAGATCGACCACGGAATCGATGACGTGATCCGGCGCGCGGTCGGCCGACGCCAGCACGCCCGGCCGGAATTTGCCGGTGCGCACCAGCACGCCGGTCAACCCGACGTCCTGCGCCGCAAGCACATCCGAGTACAGATCGTCACCGATCATCACTACCTCCGCCGGCTCGAGGCGCATCAGCCCCGCGGCGGTCCGGAAACCGGGGGCCGCGGGCTTGCCCACCACCTCGATGCGGGCATTGCCCGCCGCCTCCAAGCCGGGCAGATACGCCCCCGCGTCGATACGCAATCCGTCCGCGGTCGCCCAGGTCAGTCCGCTGTGCATGGCGACTACGGGCACGCCGTCCAGCATCAGTTCCGCCACTCGACTCAGTGCGGCATGGGTGAATTCCGCTCCCGCGCCGCCGATCACGACCACGTCCGGACGTTCCTCGTCGAGCCGGAGACCGGCGAGGTCGGCATCGATGTCGCCGTGGTTGAGCACCCAGACGGCGGCGCCGGGGTAGCGCCCGCGCACGAACTCGGCGGTGAGTCTTGCGGCGGTGACGATCTCGGCGGGTTCGACCTCGATACCCGTGCCGCACAGGCGTTCCGCGATCTCGGCACAGGTACGCGAAGTGGTGTTGGTCAGAAACGCCCGGCGCAGTCCGCTCTCCCGGATCCGGCGCACCGCTGCGGCGGCGCCCGCGATCTCCCGCCAGGAGGTCACCAGGACGCCGTCGATGTCGTAGAGCACGCCTCGGATCCGGACGCGGTCAGGCATGGCTTCAGCGTACGACCGACCCGATGGCCCGGCATGCCGACTTAGGGTGTTCCCATGATGAAGGCGCTGCTCTACGGACTCGGCACGGCCGTACCGCTGGTCTTGGGCGCTGCCATCGGGTCGCGGTGGCAACTGCCCAAGGCGGTGCTCGCCTCCCTGATGGCCTTCGGCGCGGGCACGATGATCGCGGCGGTGTCCACCGAGCTGTTCGAGCCCGCCTTTCGCCAGAACGCGACGATCGCCGCGATCGCGCTGCTCGCGGGCGCGGGGGTCTACGTGGTGGCCGATCACCTCATCGAGAACAAGCTCGGTCCCCGCGCGCTCGGCTGGGCGCTGATGCTGGGCGCGGTGCTGGACGGCGTCCCGGAGAACACGGCGCTCGGCGTCACACTGACCGGTGGCGGCGGACTGGTGCTGCTGGTGGCAGTGGCCGTGGGCAACGTGCCCGAGGCGATCAGCGGAGCCGCGCTGATGCGCGACCAGCACGGCGTGGCGCGGCACCGCGCCCTCTGGCTGTGGACGGCGACCGGCGCGGTGCTCGTACTGGTCACGATGCTCGGAAACGCGTTGTCGGACAACTTGTCCGAGACCCACATCGGCGCGGTGCAAGCGTTCGCCGGCGGTGCCACGATCGCGGTGCTGGCCGACTCACTGATGCCGGAGGCCTACCGAGAAGGCGGCTGGTGGGTCGGAATGGCCACGGCGGCGGGGTTTCTCGTGGCTTTCATCTTGCGCTGACCGGCGGCGGTCGTCAGCGCCGCGCGCCGCTGATGACCGCGTCCAGCAGGCCGGGGAAGCGCTGATTCAGATCTTCGCGCCGTAGCGCGACCAGCCGATTGCGGCCGGAGACGAACGTCATCGTGACGCCCGCGTCCCGCAGCACCTTCCAGTGGTGCGAGGCGGTGGCCGCCGTGATCTCCACGTCGAACTCTCGGACATTGCAGCTCAACGGTTCCCGTTCCCCGGCGAGCGCGCGCACCAGTTCCAGGCGCACCGGGTCGGCGAGCGCGCTCAGCACGCGGACCAGATCGATGTCGGCGGTACTCGGCTGCGGCAGCGTACGCATCTCCATTCCCCGATCATTTGACAACGATCGAATTGTATCTCACGCTCATCCTATGATGTTTCGACAACCATCAAATAATCTTTACCGGTCGCTCCTCCCGCTCGCCGTGGGCACTTTCGTGCTCGGCACCGACGGCTTCGTACTCAGCGGCCTGCTTCCGCTGATCGCCGCCGATCTGCACGTCTCCGTGTCCACCGCCGGGCAGCTGACCACGATCTTCGCCTGGACCTACGCCATCGCCGCACCGCTGATCGCGGCGGCGACCGGGTCCTGGGATCGCCGCGTGCTGCTCGGTGGCGGCGCCGCGCTCTTCGTGGTCGGCATGATCGGGCAGGCCGCCGGGGAGAGCTTCGGCGTCATGGCCGCGGCGCGCGTCGTCGCGGCCATCGGGGCGGCGGCCTTCCAGGCCAACGCGTACGCCGTCGCCGGCGTCGTCGCCGATGAAGCCCATCGGGGGCGGGCACTGGCGATCGTGACGGCGGGCATCACGCTGTCCAGCGTCGCGGGCGTGCCGATCGGCATCTTCGCCGAGCGCTGGATCGGCTGGCGCGGCGTGCTGTGGGGCATCGCGCTCGGCGGAGCCATCGCCGCGCTGCTGGTATTGCTACTGCCACGGGTGACCCTGCCGAGCACGGGACTGCGCGCCCGGATCGGCGTGCTGACCCGTCCGCCGGTGCTGCGGGTGCTGATCGTGACGACAACGCAGATCACCGCCGTCTACACCACCATCGTCTACCTGCCCGTGGTGGTCGCGGCATCGGTGCCGCAGAGCATGCTCGCCTGGCTGTTGCTGGCCATGGGCATCGGCCAGGTGATCGGCAACGCGCAGGCCGGGCGGGCGGTCGACCGCTACGGCCCGCAGCGCACGCTGACGGTGGGACTCGCGGGCGCACTGATCGGCCTCGCGCTGCTCGGCGTGGCCGTCCATGTCGCGTGGGCGGTGTTCGTGGTGCTCGCCATCACCGGGCTGTTCGGTTCGGCGATCCTGGTTCCGCAACAGCATCGGCTGTTCGGCATCGCCCATGACGCGCCCACCGTCGCCCTCGGCCTGAACGGATCGGCCATCTATCTCGGCGCGGGCATCGGATCGATCATCGGTGCGACCGTGCTGGATTCCTCCGGCAGCCAGTGGCTTCCGTGGACCTCCACGCTCATCGCATGCCTCGCCCTCGCCCTCGCCCTCCAGAAGACCCAATCCCCCACCAGGGCTCCAGTTCCGGCATGAGCTACCCGTCGCAGGGATCGGGCGGGGCACTCGCCATACCGCGTGCCCCGCTACCGGCGACTAAGCGGCAGGGCCGGGGCGGATCGAGTCCAATCGGTCGGCACAGCGAGTCAGCAAGTCCTGCAAGGAGGCTCGCTCGGCGTCGGTGAATTCTTCGGCCAAGGCGCGTTCGACTCGGACGGCGCGGGCGTCCGCGTCGCGCATGACGGCCGCGCCCTTCTCGGTCAACGTGGTCTCCAGGACGTTCTTGTGCCACGGGTGCGGGGTGCGCTCGATGAGCCCGCGGTCCTGCAGATTGCCGAGCACGGTGTTCATCGAGGGCGGGGTGACGCCGCAGAGCCGGGCCAGGGCGGCGGCGGAGATACCGGGATTCTCGGCGAGGAACAGCAGTGCGGCGTATTGGGGCACGGTGACGCCCGCCGGTTTCAACGCGGCGTTCTTGGCCGTATTGAGGGACTGCTCGGCCCGTTTGAGGTACGAGCCGATCCGTTCGGCGGCGGGCATCGACGTCATAAGCGCATGGTATCCGCACGTCTTCTTGTTTCAGTCTTGACTGATATTAGAGTTCTAACTTAAATTCGAGCCGGATTCTTGATGTGAGCACTTTTGAATGCATGATCTCTAAGAGGTAATCGATGCCCCACGCACTACCCCTCCGCCTGCTGTCGAGCCTGGCCGCAGCCAGCGCCTGCCTCCCGCTCGTCGCCTGCGGCACCAGCGACGAACCGAACACTGCCGTCCACACCGCCTACGAGCTGCCGGGCGACCGGGCCTACCCCGAGGGCATCGCGGTGGACGCGCGGACCGGAGACAGCTACGTCGGCTCCTACACCACCGGCGCCGTCTATCGCGCGACGCAAAACGCGCACCGAGCCGAGGTTTTCCTGCCCGAAGGCGCGAACAGCCACAAGACCGCCAACGGCTTGAAAGTCGACGCGGCCGGACGGCTGTGGGTGATCGACTCGACAACCGGCGTCGCGGTGTACGACATCGCGACCCGCGCGCTGCTCGCCGACTTCACCGTGCCCGGAAGCGAGCCCCGCTTCGTAAACGATCTCGCCATCACCCCGGACGGCACGGCGTATCTGACCGACAGCACACGTGCGCTCGTCTATCGCGTGACACCTGATCAACTGGCCGCCGCCAGAGCGCAGGGTGGGCGAGCCGAGCTGACCCCGCGGTTCGACCTGCACTCCGCGCTGCCGCCGATCGAGCCGGGCGGCTTCAGCCTCAACGGCATCGTCGCCGATCCGGCAGGCCGCTATCTGCTCACGGTCGACATGCCGCGCGGCGACTTGTACCGCATCGCGTTGACTCCGGACCCGAATCCGATCCGCAAGGTGGCCTTGCGCGGTGGCGATCTGCGTCAGGGCGACGGACTGGAACTGCGCGACGACACCCTGTGGGCCGCGCACAACACGACAAACACCATCAGCCGCTGGACCCTCTCCGACGACGGCGCCACGGCCACGCTCGCGCAGCAACGCACCAACGAAGCCCTGTCCATCCCCACCACCCTGGCCCGTGCCGGTGACCGGATCCTGATCGTCTCCTCCCAATTCGACAAGGGCGGCCCGATGGGCCCCGGCACCCCGAAGACGCCTTTCACCGTCGTCACTCTCGACGGAATCTGACCCGGAACGCCGGAAGCCGGCCCACCTCGCGGTGGACCGGCTTCCGGTTCGAAATGTGTTGCCGGGTGGCCGGACTCAGAAGTCCATGCCGCCCATGCCACCGGTCGGGTCGCCGGCGGGAGCGGCGGCCTTCTCCGGCTTGTCGGCGACAACGGCCTCCGTGGTCAGGAACAGAGCCGCGATCGAGGCCGCGTTCTGCAGCGCCGAACGGGTGACCTTGACCGGGTCGGCGACACCGGCGGCCAGCAGGTCCTCGTACTCGCCCGAGTCGGCGTTCAGGCCGTGACCCGCGGGCAGGTTGGCGACCTTCTCGGCGACCACGCCGGGCTCGAGGCCCGCGTTGAACGCGATCTGCTTCAGCGGAGCCGACAGCGCGACCTTCACGATGTTCGCGCCGGTGGCCTCGTCACCGGTGAGCTTCAGCTCCTCCAGCGCCGGAGCCGACTGCAGCAGGGCCACGCCACCACCGGCGACGATGCCCTCCTCCACGGCAGCCTTCGCGTTGCGGACGGCGTCCTCGATGCGGTGCTTGCGCTCCTTGAGCTCCACCTCGGTGGCCGCGCCCGCCTTGATCACCGCGACACCGCCGGCCAGCTTGGCCAGACGCTCCTGCAGCTTCTCCCGGTCGTAGTCCGAGTCGGAGTTCTCGATCTCGGTACGGATCTGCGCGACCCGGCCCTTGATCGCCTCCGCGTCGCCCGCGCCCTCGACGATGGTGGTCTCGTCCTTGGTGACGACGACCTTGCGCGCCTGGCCGAGCAGCTCGACGCCGGCGTTCTCCAGCGACAGGCCGACCTCTTCGCTGATGACCTCGCCACCGGTCAGGATGGCGATGTCGGCCAGCTGAGCCTTGCGGCGGTCACCGAAGCCGGGAGCCTTCACGGCGACCGACTTGAAGGTGCCGCGGATCTTGTTGACCACCAGGGTGGACAGGGCCTCGCCCTCGACGTCCTCGGCGATGATCAGCAGCGGCTTGCCCGCCTGGATGACCTTCTCCAGCAGCGGCAGCAGGTCCTTGACGGTGGAGACCTTCGAGCCGACCAGCAGGATGTACGGATCCTCGAGGACCGCTTCCTGACGCTCCGGGTCGGTGACGAAGTAGCCGGAGATGTAGCCCTTGTCGAAGCGCATGCCCTCGGTGAGCTCCAGCTGGAGACCGAAGGTGTTGCTCTCCTCGACGGTGATGACGCCTTCCTTGCCGACCTTGTCCATGGCCTCGGCGATCAGCTCACCGATGGACGCGTCGCCTGCCGAGATACCGGCGGTGGCGGCGATCTGCTCCTTGGTCTCGACCTCCTTGGCGGTGTCGAGCAGCTTGGCGGTGACGGCCTCGACGGCCTTCTCGATGCCGCGCTTCAGGCCCAGCGGGTTCGCGCCGGCCGCGACGTTGCGCAGGCCCTCGCGCACCAGCGCCTGGGCGAGCACGGTCGCGGTGGTGGTGCCGTCGCCCGCGACGTCGTCGGTCTTCTTGGCGACTTCCTTGACCAGCTCGGCGCCGATCTTCTCGTACGGGTCCTCCAGCTCGATCTCCTTGGCGATGGACACACCATCGTTGGTGATCGTGGGGGCGCCCCACTTCTTCTCCAGGACAACGTTGCGACCCTTGGGGCCCAGCGTCACCTTGACCGCGTCGGCGAGGCTGTTCAGACCCCGCTCGAGGCCGCGGCGGGCCTCTTCGTCATACGCAATTGTCTTGGCCATGGCGTTGTTGAGATCCTCCATGTGTATGGCTGACACACAGGACGACCGCCGGTTGGGTCGCCCCAGTTACGCTGGCCAGGTTCGGTGCCCGCGACGGACGACCGAGGGTGTCTAGGGAACCCGGTCTCACCGTCCCGACCTGGCACTCACAGGTCGAGAGTGCCAAAAGCATTTTTAGCACTCAGGGGTGCCGAGTGCAAGGTCCGCGCGGGCTAGGGGCGGTCGTCGACACGGAGCACCAGCGCGACGAACGCGTCGGTACGGCGTTCCTCCGGCGTGCGGGGCTCGCCGTCCTCGACGGTGACGAGCTCGGCGTCGTGCAGCAGCAACTCCGCCTCCACCCGCATGATCGCGCGAATGAACGGCGGGGCGACGTCGGGCGGCAGGTCGCCGTTCACCACGTAGCTGCCGTCCGGTTGGGACTCGGTGGACACATACGAAAGCGCGCGCAGCAGATCTGCGCGCCGTTCCCCCGCTATTAGGTCGGAATCCGTTTCATCCGCCATTGCTATAGCTTAGCCGCCAGTGGTTCACATCTTCGGCCGGACGATTCGCGCCGCCCGGCGCCGACGATGAAAGCGCAGGTCACAGCACCCCTCCTGGGGACAGGGTGAACTAGGCACCGCGCCGAGGCGGCCGGGGCGGCGTAGATTCCGGGTGGACCATGATCAACCTCAGCCCGGAAGGGGACGCGGGTGGACGACCTGCCGTTCGATTCGCTCTACCGGCACGGCTTCGCCCGGGTGGCGGTCGCGGTGCCCCGGATCCGGGTGGCCGACCCCGCCTACAACGTGGAACAGACCGTCGAGCTGGCCACGCAAGCCGCGGCGGCCGGGGCGGTGCTCACGGTGTTCCCCGAGCTGGGCCTCTCCTCCTACACCGCCGACGACCTGTTCCACCAGGACGCGCTGGACGCGGCGGTGGAGGCGGCGCTCGCCAGGGTGGTCGCGGCGAGTACGGACATCGACACGGTGCTCGTGGTGGGCGCGCCGCTGCGGGTGCACCACCGGTTGTTCAACTGCGCGATCGTGATCTGCCGGGGCATCGTGCTCGGCGTGGCGCCGAAGAGCTACTTGCCGAACTATCGGGAGTTCTACGAGAAGCGTCAGTTCGCGGCGGCGCGGGAGGCGCTGGAGGATCACGTCACCGTCGCCGGGCACCGGGCGCCGTTCGGATCCGACCTGTTGTTCCGCGCGAGCAATCTGGACGACTTCGTCTTCCACCTGGAGATCTGTGAGGACGGCTGGGTTCCGTTGCCGCCCAGCGGCTTCGCCGCGCTGGCCGGGGCGACCGTGCTGATCAACCTGTCCGCGAGCAACATCGTGATCGGCAAGGCGGACTACCGGCGGTCGCTGTGCACCTCGCATTCGGCGCGCTATCTCGCGGCATACCTGTACTCCGCCGCGGGGACCGGCGAGTCGACCACCGACCTCGCCTGGGACGGCCAGGCGTTGATCTGCGAGAACGGCGACCTGCTCGCGGAGGGCGAGCGGTTCTCCGATCATCCCCAGCTGGTCACCGCCGACCTGGACCTGCGCCGCCTCGCCGCGGACCGGCTGCGCACCACCAGCTTCGCCGACAACGTGCACGACCACCGCGACCGGCTGACCTCGCTGCGGCACATCGACGTGCGGCTGCCCGTCCCCGAGGCCCCGGTCGCGCTGGAGCGCGAGCTCGCGCGCTTCCCCTACGTCCCCGCCGACCCCGCCTTGCGCAACGAGCGCTGCGCCGAGGTGCACCACATCCAGGTGGAGGGCTTGAGCACGCGATTGCGCGCCACCGGCACGCAGCGCGTGGTGATCGGGGTCTCCGGCGGCTTGGACTCCACGCAGGCGCTGATCGTGGCGGCCAAGACAATGGACCGGCTCGGCCTGCCCCGGGAGAACGTGCTCGCCTACACCATGCCCGGCTTCGCGACCAGCACCAGGACCAGGACCGACGCGCACCGCCTGATGGCCGCCCTCGGCGTCACGGCGCGCGAGATCGACATCACTCCATCGGCGACGCAGATGCTGCGCGACCTCGGCCATCCGGCCGCCGACGGCGCGCCGGTGTACGACATCACCTACGAGAACGTGCAGGCGGGCGAGCGGACCTCGCACCTGTTCCGGCTGGCCAATATGCACGGCGCGCTGGTGGTCGGCACCGGCGACCTCAGCGAACTCGCGCTGGGCTGGTGCACGTTCGGCGTCGGCGACCACATGGCGCACTACAGCGTGAACGCGTCGGTGCCCAAGACGCTGATCAAGTACCTGATCGCCTGGGCGGTGGACACCGAGCAGTTCGGCGCCGAAGCGAACGAGGTGCTCTCGTCGATCCTGCGCACCGAGATCTCGCCGGAGCTGATTCCGCACGAGGACTCCTCCGCGCCGGCCCAGAGTTCCGAGGCGACCGTCGGCCCGTACGAATTGCAGGACTTCCACCTCTATTACCTGTTGCGCTTCGGCTACCTGCCCAGCCGTATCGCCTACCTGGCCTGGCACGCCTGGTCCGATCCGGCGACCGGCCGCTGGCCCGATCTGGTCCCCGCCGACCAGCGCAACGCCTACGACCTCGCCACCGTCAAGCACTGGCTGGGCGAGTTCCTGCGCCGCTTCGTGCAGACCAGCCAGTTCAAGCGCTCGACGCTGCCGAACGCGCCGAAGGTCGGCTCCGGCGGCTCGCTCTCGCCGCGCGGCGACTGGCGCGCGCCGAGCGACGCGTCCGCGGCCGCCTGGCTGGACGAGCTCGCCCGCAACGTGCCGGATGCCTGACCGGCGCGGTGTCCGACGCCCCGGATAGGGCCCGACGCACCCCTGCCTATGGTGGCTGCGTGAGTGAGAGATCCGGCTGGGATGCCATCGACGGTGCGTTGCGGCCGCTGTACGGCGACATCGAACCCTTCCATTGGGCCTCCGACCACCCGTGGTCGCTGGGCGGGTCCGACCCTCTCGACGGGATCAGCGCCTACTCA
Organism: Nocardia sp. NPDC059691; assembly: GCF_042733915.1. NCBI lineage: Bacteria > Bacillati > Actinomycetota > Actinomycetes > Mycobacteriales > Nocardiaceae > Nocardia > Nocardia sp. NPDC059691. The sequence continues at coordinate 27,080 of NZ_JBHWFB010000001.1, forward strand.
CGCACCGATCCGGTGCCGCACTGGCACTACGTCAGTTATGGGATGACCGAGCTGTACGAGAAGGAGTGGGACAACCCGGCGGAGTCCGGCTGGGGCTTCGAGTTCACCTTCCGCTTGGCGCGCGGGCCCGAGGACACCGAACCGCCCGTGTGGCCGACGAACTTCATGCAGAACCTCGCCCACTACGTCTTCCAGTCCGGCAAGTGGTTCGAACCGGGGCACACCATCAAGACGAACGGGCCGATCGCGGCCGGCCACGCGGACTGCACCAATCACGCGGTCTGCTTCACGACGGACCCGGAACTGGGCGCCATCGACAGCCCGCACGGCCGCGTGTTGTTCCTGCAGATCGTCGGGTTGACCATGCGGGAATACCGCGCGGCGCAAGGCGGGCGCGCCCTCGCACTGCTCGCCGAGCTGGAACCGCGACTACCCCTGTTCGTCACCGACATCCATCGCGAACCGTTGGTTCCCGAGCCGAAACCGCAAGCCCTCTGGCCCCGATGGGGCGGCGGCCTGGCCGGACGAGGGTGATCACGCCGCCCGCGTCGCGCGGTGTGCGATCGGAACGGCCGGGCGTGGTCCGCGGATACCGGCTCCCCGCGTGCGCAGCGCCCTGCGATGGCGCGCCCGCGCGGCGTGCGCGCACCGCAATCCGTTGACGACGTTGCGAATCTCGTGCGCGGCAACCGATCGCCGGGCCACGCCGATCACCAGCAAGAGCACCGCGAGGGCGAGCGCGGTCCGCGCACGGAACTTCCCGTCGCCCATCGGAATCAGGACTTCTCGGTCTTGATAACCGCGAGCAGCTCGCCCAGATGGGCTTCGGCGCTCGCCTTGTCGACGCCGAGATCACTGAGCAGACCGGCGCCGTTCTCCTGTTCCAGCAGCGCCAGCAGCATGTGCTCGGTGCCGATGTAGTTGTGCCCCAGCCGAAGCGCCTCACGGAAGGTGAGTTCCAGGACCTTCTTGGCCTCAGCGCCGAACGGGATCAACGCGGGGACGTCCCCCTCGGCCTGCGGCAACGACGCGGAAGCGGCGGCGGAGATCACGTCGACGGACACGCCCTGGTTGACGAGTTCGTGCACCGCGAGACCTTGGGGTTCGGTGAGCAACCCCAGCACCATGTGCCCGAGGGAGATCTCCCGATTGCCCGCGGTACGCGCGGCCTCCTGCGCCGCCATCACGACCGCCCGCGCTCGCGGGGTGAAACGGGCGAAGCCCGCGTTCGGGTCCATGGCCGCCGCGGCGGCCGGATCGGGCACCTTGGGCACGAACCGCTTCTGCGCGGCCTGCTTGGTGACGCCCATGCTGGCGCCGATATCGGTCCACGAGGCGCCGGAGCGCCGGGCTTGGTCCACGAAGTGGCCGATCAGGTGGTCGGCCACTTCACCCAGGTGATTCGCCACGACGACGGCGTCGGACAGTTGTTCGAGCACATTGTCGGGACGGGCTTTCTTGATGCCGTCGATCAGGTCGTCGAGGCGGAATTGTTCGGTCATGCGTCAACCATAAGTTGACGATGACCTACCGTCAACCGTTAGTTGACGATGCGACTCACGGACGCGCAGACCAGGCCGCGCCGCGCACGATGCGTTCCTTCACCCACGCGGCCGTGCGCCCGGTCAGCACCGTCCTGGCCGGTGCGTCGTCGGCGCGCACCGCTTGGACGACCCCGTCTCCGCGACCCAGGCTGAGGCACTGGAGCACATAGCGGAACCGCAGCCCCTTCGGCTCACGACCGCGCATCAGGGCGACGGCGGAGTCCGCCGCGTGCTTGCCGGTCGGCAGCGCCGTGGCACACGCCATGCGCAGTTCGCGTCCGCCCGGCCCCGCGACCACGGCGGCGTCACCTGCGGCGAAAACGTCCGGGTGCGACACCGAACGCAAGGTCGCGTCGGTGAGCACGCGACCGTCGGGATCCACCGCCAGACCGGAGCGGGCGGCGAGGTCGGGCACCCGGAAACCGGTGGTCCACACCGTCGCGGCGGCCGCAACCAGTGAGCCGTCGGCCAAGCGCGGCCCCTCGGCTGTCACCTCGATCACCTTGGCGCCGGACCGGATCTCGACTCCGAGTCGCTCGAGCGTCCGCGTGATGTGCGCCTGCGCCCGCGCCGACAGCCAGGCGCCCGGCTCCTCCGACCCGAGCAGCACCACCCGGGACTCCGGATGCGATTCGGCCAGTTCCGCCGCCAGCTCGATGCCGGTGGCTCCGGCGCCGACGATCGCCACCGGTCCGCCCGCCACGGCCAGACCGCGCACGTCTTCCTGCGTGGCGACCGAAAAGGCGTGTTCGGCGACGCCGGGGACGCTCGCGAGATCGGCGACGCTACCGAGGGCGTAGATCAAAGTGTCGTAATCGAGTGCGGGCGCAGTGTCGAGCACCACCCGACGCGCGACCGTATCGATCTCCGTCGCCAGGGCCTGCACGAAGCCGATGCCCTTGCTTTCCAGCGATTCCCGCAGATCCCATGCCGCGATCCGCTGCCCGGCCGCCTGCTGATGCAGCCGTACCCGCTCGACGAAGGACGCGTGCGCGTCCACCACGGTGATCCGAGCGTCCCGCGCCGTGCGAGCGAGCCTGCGGGCCGCCGCCAGTCCCGCGTACCCCGCGCCGAGAACGACGATCCGATGCTGTCCGGTCATTGCTGAGGCTCCTTTCGATCGGCCATCAACACTCAGACCGGACAGGGCCCCGATCCCTGACAGACCGGTGCCGTGAAGCGCGTCACAGCGGACGGCGAAGCCGGTCCGGCATTGTGCCCACCGCGCCCGCCGACCCGCTCGCCCCGGCGAAATAGGCGAGCTTGTCCGGATTCACGATCAACCGCAGCGCGGTGACCGCGCCGTCGGCGACGTCCACCGCGACCACGAGCAGCGGCGCACCGTTCACCCGTGCGACCGCGGCGGGCGCGCCGTTGACCTCCTCCACGACCAGCCGCATGCCGGGCACCTCCCAGCGCATGAGCCCGACGAGGTACCGCGCCACCTGCGCCGCACCTCGCACGGGACGGCGCGCCGCGTTCACCTTGCCGCCGCCGTCGGCCGTCGCGCTCACGTCGGCGGCGAGCATCCGCTCCAGCGACGCGACGTCGCCGTCGCGCGCCGCCTTCAGGAACCGCTCGATCAACTCGCGGGCATGGTCGGGCGTGATACCGAAGCGGGGGCGGCCCTCTCGTACGCGCAGGGCCGCCCTGCGGAAGATCTGCTGCGAGTTCGTCTCGGTGATATCGAGCATGTCGGCGATCTCGCGGTGCGCGTATCCGAACGCCTCGCGCAGCACGAAGACCGCGCGTTCGATCGGGGTCAGCCGCTCCAGCGCGGTCAGCAGCGCGAGCGAGACCTGTTCGCGCTCCTCGACGGTCTCCAGCGGTCCGAGCTCGCCACGCGCGGTCGGCACCGGTTCGGGCAGCCACGGCCCGACGTAGCTCTCCCGCCGGGCCCGCGCCGAAACGAGCCAGGTGCGGCACAGATTCACCAGCGCGGTGGTCAGCCAGGCCTCGGCGGAGCGGATACCGCCGCGGTCGGCGCCGTCCCAGCGCAGATAGGTCTCCTGCACCGCGTCCTCGGCCTCACTCGCCGAGCCGAGCATCCGATAAGCGAGCGCGAACAAGCGCGGTCGATGCCCCTCGAATTCCCGCACGCATTCCCGCCTCTCCGGGTCTTCAGGCCGTACAGGCTGGGTGACGCGAGATTTGCGTTCAGGTCTTGCGTTCAGTGCCGCTGCTGGTTTGGGCGTGCCCGACGAGTTACCCATGTACTCACGAAACCAGTTGTCGCCCGAAAGAGCTACGAGAGACCCGCGCGCGGCGGCCCATCACCGTTCTGGCGTTGCTTCGCCCCAGGCCGGCGCAGCCGCAGCCGGGCCGAGCCGCGGATCGCCGGACGCGGGATGGTCGGACGCGGAATCGCCGGACGACGGATGGCGGGCAGCCGCCGGTCCGCCCGTCGTTGCGCACGCCGCTCGGCGGGTTTGTGCGTCCAGGTCTCCGGACGCGCGGCCACCCAGCGCTGGGAATGCCAGGCGAACGGGATGTGGCCCAGATACAACGCGACCAGCACCAGCAGCAGCACGATCGGATACGTGACCAGCGCCGCGGCGGCGAGCGCGACCAGCACCAGCAGCCCGGCCGCGGCCTGCGGAGCCACCGACACCGATTTCATGGCCAGCGTCGGGATGGTGCTGACGCACAGCGCGGCCGAGAACACCGTCCACGCCGCGACCTCGTAGAAGCCGACCCACCAGCCGTCGCCGAACTGCACGAACAGGGCCACCGGCACCATCGCGATGAGCGCGCCCGCCGGAGCGGGCACACCGACGAAGTACTCCCGCGACCAATCCGGCCGGGTGTCGTCGTCCATCAGGGTGTTGAACCGGGCCAGGCGCAGCACGATGCTGACGGCGAACAGCAGCGCGACGATCCAGCCGACGCTGTTGCTGCTGAGCAGAGTCACGTACAGCACCAACGCGGGGGCGACGCCGAAGGAGATGGCATCCGACAACGAGTCCAGCTCGGCGCCCATCTTCGTGGTTGCGTCGAGCATTCTGGCCAGCCTGCCGTCGAGGGTGTCCAGCACGGCCGCCGCGCCGATCATGGCCAGCGCGATACCGAGTTTGCCGTCCAGGCCGAACTTCACCGCCGACAGACCGGCGCACAGCGCCAGGATGGTGACGATGCTCGGCAGCAGGCGGACGGACCGCCGCCTGCGCCGCTGGGTGGATACCGCCGCTTCCATCACGCGTCAGCGGATGTGCCGAGCACGGCGAGCACTGTCTCGCCGCCGATGGTGCGCTGGCCGGGCTGCACGAGCAGTTCGGTGCCCGCCGGGAAGTAGGTGTCGACCCGCGAGCCGAAGCGGATCAGGCCGTAGGTGTCGGCGATGGTCAGCACGTCGCCGACCTGGGCGTCGCAGACGATCCGGCGCGCGAGCAGCCCGGCGATCTGCACCACGACGACCTGGTCGCCCTCCGGCGTCTGGAGCACCATGCTGTTGCGCTCGTTCACCGAGCTCGCCTCGGGCAGGTCGGCGGAGCGGAATTGGCCGGGCTGATGCAGCACGGTGCGCACGACGCCGGAGACCGGTGTGCGCTGCACGTGGACGTCCAGCACGGACAGGAAGATGCTCACGCGCGGCAGCGGCGCGTCGCCGAGACCCAGCTCGGCGGGGGGAGCGGCCGTGTCGACCAAGGCGATCTCGCCATCCGCCGGGGCGACCACGACGCCCGGCCGGTTCGGCGGCACGCGACGCGGGTGACGGAAGAAGGTCGCACAGGCCGCGGCGGCGAAGAATCCGGTGCGCCGCACCCATTTGCGCTTGCCGCCGACCACGGCGACCGCCAAGGGTGCGGCGACGAACGGAAGCCCGGCGGGATGCAACGGAGGGATCGCGTTGCGGACCAGATCGACGACGTGGCCGACTCCGGTGCGTTCAGGCGTGCCGGGCGGGGTGGGACGGCGGGCCACAGGCTCCTCTTTCGTGCTCGATGCAGACGGTTTGCGCCGTATCGACGATAGGACCGGCGCAAGCGTTCACACCTTACGGGAAAGGAGCCTGTGGCACGCGGGGTCAGGACCTGACTCGGGCGCCGGTGACCAGTCGAACCAGGAACAACAGGATGACGGCACCGCCCAGACAGGTGAAGAAGCTGAACCAAAGGCCGCCACCCTCGACGTCGACTCCGAGCAGCTTCAGCAGGAACCCACCGAGCAGACCGCCGACCACCCCGACGACAATATTGAGCAAGATGCCCTGTTGGGCGTCCGTCTTCATGAACTTGCTCGCGATCCATCCGGCAAGACCGCCGATGATGATCCATCCGATAATCCCGAGACCGAGCATGGTGTCCTCGCATTCAGTTGGGCCACGCCTCGTGCAGCAGTGGCGTGCTTCGACGTGATACCCACCGATTGTCGGAATACGCGCGGCAGATGAGCGACTTTCAAGCTAATATGAGGAAGCCTCATGTCTGTTCGCCAATGGACAGTGGCTGATGAGGGACCGATTTCGATGCTTCGGGGCACCCCCGGCGGCGTCGCCGCAGGTACATAGGAGACGCAGATGGCTGCTCGAATCGCCCAGACCACCGGCGCTGAGCACACGGCGATCCTCGGGCTCGGCGTTTACCGCCCTGCTCGAGTGGTCACCAACGACGAGGTGGCCGGCCCGATCAACTCCAGCGACGAGTGGATCAGGACCAGGTCGGGAATCAGAACCCGCCGGTTCGCCGACGAGTCGGAGACGATCCAGAGCATGAGCGTCGCGGCCGCGCGCGGCGCGCTGGAATCCTCCGGTATCGCGGTCGACCAAGTCGATTGCGTGATCGTTGCTACATCCACCCACCTGTTGCTGACGCCGGCCGCCGCCCCGCGCATCGCCACCGAACTCGGCATGAACGGCTCCGCCGCCTTCGACGTCTCGGCCGGGTGCGCGGGCTTTTGCCACTCGATCGCGCTGGCGTCGGATCTGGTCCGGGCGGGCACCGCTTCGCACGTCCTCGTGATCGGCGTGGAGAAGCTGACGAACACGGTCAACCCGAAGGACCGTTCCACCGCCTTCCTCTTCGCCGACGGCGCGGGCGCGGTGATCGTCGGCCCCTCCGACGAGCCGGGCATCGGCCCCACCGTATGGGGCTCGGACGGCACCCAGCACCACGCCATCCGGCAGGACAAGGACTGGATGGAGTTCTTCCACGAGATCGACGAGAAGGGCCTGGACGCGGTGCGGCCCTATCTGGCCATGGAGGGCACCGCGGTGTTCCGGTGGGCCGCGCACTCGCTGGAGAAGGTGTGCCGCGACGCCATCGACCGCGCGGGCCTGTCTCCCGAGGACCTGGACGCGATGATCCCGCACCAGGCCAACGGCCGGATCATCGAGATCATGGCCAGGGTGCTGAAGCTGCCCGAGCACTGCGCGCTCGCCAACGACATCGAGGAGGCGGGCAACACCTCGGCCGCCTCGATCCCGCTGGCCATGGAGGCGTTGTTGCGCAAGGGTGAGTCGAAGCCGGGCGACACGGCGCTGCTCATCGCGTTCGGCGCGGGCCTGTCCTACGCCGCTCAGGTCGTGAACCTGCCGAACTGGAAGTAACCGCTCCCACTCGCCGCGGCCGGGTCACGACATCTCGTGCACCGGCCGCGGCGAGCACCGCGCTCAGGCGCCGGCTTCGACCGCCGCCTTGACCTTGCCCAGCGTCTCGTTCATGCCGCGCACCAACGCCTCCTCGAACGGGATCTCGCCGCCGAGCGCGGCCTCGATCGCCTTGCGGGAGAACCAGGTGGTTCCGTTGGGCACGTCCCGCCGCTCGATCAGCCGCGTGCCGGACTCGGTCGGCTCCAAGGTGTAGCTCCACACCGTCCGGTTCTCGGTGATCCGGAACGCGAACGCCTGGTTCGGCTCGAACCGCACGATGCGGGACGTGGTCGGCCAGAATTTCTTGCCGTCGCGATTGAGGTTCAACGTCCAGGTGCCCGCCGCGAGCGAGCCGAGCGGCACCATGCGCACGCACTGCGGACTGAACTCCCGCATCCGCTTCAGATCGGAGATCACCGCCCACACCTGCTCCGGGGGCGCGGAGATGTCGATGCTGGCTTCGAGATTTTTCGGCAACGCTGCCTCCGGGATACGAGCGACGGACCGACGACCATCCGTCCGAACGCGATGTGACGAGTCGCGCACATTTTAAACGCGCCGACAGTTGCGTCACATTTTCGCTACTCGCGCACCGGCCGGTGTAATGATCGGCGCACAATAACAGATACATGAAGCACAGACACCGCCTCCAACATTTCGGCGTCCCAACGTGAGGTGATCGGCCGTGAAACTGCGCTCCCTGCTCCATCGTCGACCGGCGGACCCGGTTCCGCTGCTTCCCGCCATCGAGCCGGTGGACGGACGAAAAGCGCACGGCGCGTCGGTCTTTCCGCCACGTAGTGTTCGCGGGGCCGCGCAGGAAGAACGTCTGGAGCGTCTGCTCACCCCGCGTGAGCTCGATTTCGTCTTGCACCATCGGCTCTGAGCCCTCGGCGAACGCCCACGACAGACCGCGCCGCGAGGCTCCATACTCGACAGGTGACTTCACCCGCTGCCACGAAACCGGCCATCCTGAGCGTCGACGACGACCCGGGCGTCTCCCGGGCGGTCGTCCGCGACCTGCGCCGCCGCTACGGCGCCGATTACCGGATTCTGCGCGCGGAATCGGGTCCGCAGGCCCTGGACGCGCTGCGTGAGATGAAGCTGCGCGGGCAGCCGGTCGCCGTGTTGATCGCCGACTATCGGATGCCGGGCATGGACGGCATCGAATTCCTCGAGCAGGCGATGGACCTGCACCCCTACGCGCGCCGCGTGCTGCTGACCGCCTACGCCGACACCAATGCCGCGATCGACGCGATCAACGTCATCGACCTCGACCACTATCTGCTCAAACCGTGGGACCCGCCGGAGGAGAAGCTCTATCCCGTGCTCGACGGGCTGCTCGACGCCTGGCGCAGCAGCGAGCATCGGCCCGTCACCGAGACCAAGGTGGTCGGCAATCGCTGGTCGCCGCGGTCGTCGCAGGTGCGGGAATTCCTCGCCCGCAACCAGCTCCCCTACCGGTGGTACCTGGCCGACGAGCCCGAGGGCGCGCGCCTGCTGGAAGCGGCGGGCGCCGACCCGGAGCGCTGTCCGGTGGTGATCACTTCCGCGGGCGACGCGCTCGTGCAGCCCACCGACAGCGAACTGGCCCAGAACGTCGGCCTGACCGTCGACCCGGCGGGCGAGTTCTACGACCTGATCGTGGTGGGCGGCGGTCCCGCCGGTCTAGGTGCGGCGGTCTACGGCGCGTCCGAGGGTCTGCGCACCGTGCTCGTGGAGCGGACCGCCACCGGCGGCCAAGCGGGGCAGAGTTCGCGCATCGAGAACTATCTCGGCTTCCCCGACGGCTTGTCCGGGGCGCAGCTGGCCGACCGGGCCCGGCGGCAGGCGGCGAAATTCGGCGCCGAAGTGATCACCACGCGCGAGGTGGTGGGGCTGGAGGTGAACGGGTCCGCGCGCACCGTGCGGTTCGCCGACGGCGGCAGACTGTGCGCGCACACCGTGATCATCGCGACCGGCGTCGACTACCGCCGCCACCCGGCGCCGGGCGTCGACGACTTCACCGGGCGCGGCGTCTACTACGGATCGGCGATGACCGAAGCGTCCGAGTGCGCCGATCACGAGGTCTACATCGTCGGCGGGGCGAACTCCGCCGGTCAGGCCGCAGTGTTCCTGTCCCGCAACGCGCGCACCGTGCACCTGGTGGTCCGGGCCGATTCGCTGGAACAGTCCATGTCGCACTACCTCATCCAGCAGATCGCGCAGATCGCGAACATCGAGGTGCACACCAACACCGAGGTGATCGCCGCCGACGGTGACGATCACCTCCAGCAGATCGTGCTGCGCAACAACAAGTCCGGCGCGGAGGAGAAGGCCGACGCGGAGCGGCTGTTCCTGTTCATCGGCGCGGCGCCGCAGACCGATTGGCTCGACGGCGTCGTCATCCGTGACGACGCAGGTTACGTGCTCGCCGGGCCCGACCTGATGGTCGAGAGCGCGCGCCCCGCGGGCTGGGAGCTATCCCGGCCACCGCATCACCTCGAAACCAGCGTGCCCGGCGTCTTCGTGGCGGGCGACGTGCACGCCGAGTCGGCCAAGCGCGTCGCCTCCGCCGTCGGCGAGGGCGCCATGGCCGTCATGCTCGTGCACCGCTATCTCGCGTAACCAGGAGGCCGCAGATGACTTCGAACCAGACCGCGGACCGCAGCAGCAGGTCGGTGTGCGACCCCGCCGAGCTGCGCACCTTGTTCCTGTTCGAGAAGCTGAACGACGAGCAGCTGGAATGGCTGTGCGCCGACGGCCGGATCGAGACGATCGAACCCGGTGTCGTCTTCCGCGAAGGCGAACCGGCCACCTGTTTCTACGTGTTGATGGATGGCGAGCTGATCCTCACCAAGCAGTCCGGCGGCGCGGAGATCGAATTGGTACGCACCGAGCATCACGGCGCCTACGCGGGCGCTTGGATGTCCTACATCGGCGACAAGGTCGACCAGACCTACAGCGGGACGATGCAGGTGACGCGGCCGGCGCGGTTCTTCGTGCTGGACGCCGAGATCTTCGCCCGGATGATGCACGAGTGGTTCCCGATGGCCGTGCACCTGCTCGAAGGGGTGTTCTTCGGCAACCGCAACACCAACGCGCGCATCGGTGAGCGCGAACGACTGCTCGCGCTGGGTTCGCTGTCGGCCGGCCTCACCCACGAGCTCAACAACCCGGCCGCCGCCGCGGTGCGCGCCACCGCGGGCCTGCGCGAGCGGGTCGCGGGCATGCGGCACAAGCTCGCCATGATGGCGGAGGGCAAGTTCGATCCGTCGTCCTTGGGTTCCTTGGTGCGCCTGCAGGAGGAGGCCGCCGCCCAGGTCGCGAAGGCGCCGGAGCTGACGCCGCTGGAAGCCGCCGATCGCGAGGACGTGCTCGGCGAATGGCTGGAGGACCACGGGATCGCCGACGGCTGGAACCTCGCGCCGAACTTCGTGCAGGCCGGGTTCGACACCGACTGGCTGGAGCGGGTGGCCGCCACCCTGGACGGCTCGCCGGAGCAGGTGTTCCAAGGGGCCATCCGCTGGTTGAACTACACCATCGAGACCGAGCTGCTGATGAACGAGATCGCCGACTCGACGACGCGCATCTCCGCGCTGGTGGGCGCCGCGAAGCAGTACTCGCAGATGGACCGCGCCCCGTTCCAGGTGGTCGACATCCACGAGCTGCTGGACAGCACCTTGGTGATGCTCAGCCGCAAGATCGGCGACGGCGTGCACGTGGTCAAGGAGTACGACCGGACGCTGCCGGAAGTGCCGTGCTACGCGGCCGAACTCAACCAGGTGTGGACCAATCTCATCGACAACGCGGTGTACGCGATGAACGGTGAGGGCACGCTGACCATTCGCACCAGGAAAGAGAACGACTGCGCGGTCGTGGAGATCGGCGACACCGGGCCTGGCATCGCGCCGGAGGCCCGCAACCGGGTCTTCGAGCCGTTCTTCACCACCAAGCCGATGGGCGAGGGCACCGGACTGGGGCTGGATATCTCGTTCCGCATCGTGGTCAAGAAACACAACGGCGACATCAGGGTGGAATCGGAGCCGGGCGACACCAAGTTCACCGTCTGGCTGCCGCTGCACCGCCCAGAACAGGATCGAGCCGGAACCGACACGGAAGGACAGTCATGACCGAGCAGCTCGCGGGCATCGATCCCGCGGTACCGCCCAGTGGGCCGGGTTGCGCGGAGTGCGAGCAGCACTCCGGCTGGTGGGTGCATCTGCGCCGGTGCGCCCAGTGCGGGCATATCGGCTGCTGTGACACCTCCCCCGCGCAGCACGCCACCGCGCACGCCAAGAGCACCGGTCACCCGTTCATCCAGAGCTTCGAGCCGGGTGAGGACTGGTACTACAACTTCGAAACCGAAGAGATGTTCAGCGGCGGACCGGAATTGGCGCCACCGCACAGTCATCCCGCCGATCAGGGCGTCCCCGGCCCGCGCGAGCGGGTTCCCGGGGATTGGCAGGCACACATCCACTGATGCCGCCGGAACCGGTACGCTGCTGCCGACGCCGGGGCCTCCGGCGCCACGATCCACCCGGGAAAGCATCGGTATGAAACGAACTTCCGCCATCGTCCTGATCGCCGGGACGGTGGGTTTCCTGCTGGCAGGCTGCGGCGGAGGGGACGAGTCCACCGACGCGAACGGATTGCGCCAGGGCTCCGTGACCGCGGCCGCCTCGGCCGCCCGCACGACGACCGCTCCCGGCACCGCGACACCGAGCGGCCCGGCGGATACGGACGCCCCCACCACGACGAAGCAGCGCGACCCCGCGCTCGGTCCGGCGTCGAGCACCACCTGCGGTGAGTTCCGCAAGCTCGACACCGACGAAGAGAAGGTCCTGATCGAGCAGATCCTGGCGGAGAACCCGGGCGGCCCGTTCGACGGCAGCCCGAACGTCGCGCTCGGCACGGCCAAACTGGTGTGCCTGGCGCCGAGCGTCGCCGACAAGTCGGTCGCGACCGCCGCTGGACTCGTCAAGAAATAGCCGAAAGCGTCGTCGTCCACCATTCCCGGACGGCGGACCGTGACCGAACGCGGGGCCGCGCGGCAGAATGGCACAGTGGCAGAACTGGCACTCACCGCCCGTCTGAACCCTTCGGCCGCCGATGCCCGGCGCGGGGTGGTCCGGCTGCATCCGGAGGCGCTGACCGCGCTGGGGTTGCGGGAATGGGACGGAATCATGCTGGTCGGCTCCCGGCGCACGGCCGCGGTGGTCGGCGTCGCGCGCCAGGGCACGCCCGCCGGGGTAGCCCTGCTCGATGACGTCACGCTGTCCAACGCCGGGCTGCGCGAGGATGCGACGGTGGTGGTCTCCCCCGCGACCGTCTACGGCGCGAAACAGATCACGGTGAGCGGTTCGGTGCACGCCACCCGCACGATCCCGGCCGCGACACTGCGGCAGGCGCTGCTGGGGAAGGTCGTCACCGTCGGTGACGCGGTCTCCCTGCTGCCGCGCGATCTCGGCCCCGACATCAGCTCCACGGCGGCCACCCAGGCACTGTCGCGCACCTTCGGCATCGCCTGGACCACGGAATTGCTCACCGTCACCGGCACCGATCCGCGCGGGCCGGTGAGCGTGCAACCGAATACCGCGGTGAGCTGGGGCGCGGGCGCGGTCGCCGCGCGGGACGCCGCCGATCTGGCCTGGGCCGGAACCCCGATCCCGGTGGGCGAGGCCTCGCGGGCCGCCACCGAAGCCGCCGCGTTCGACACGGCCGCGGGTAACAACGGCGCCGCGATGGTCCGGGCCACGGCGGCCGTCGACATGCAGAGCGTCTCGGTCGAAGTCCTGGCGGGCGGGCGCAGCCAGGCCGCGAAGCTCGAGGAGTGGCTCAGCCTGGCGTTGGACGAGCCCGAGCTGTTGCGCACGCTGGGCGCACGACCTCATCTCGGCGTGCTGATCACCGGCCCGGCCGGCGTCGGCAAAGCCACGCTGGCACGTGCGGTCGCGGGATCGCGGCGACTGGTGGAGCTGGACGGCCCCAGCATCGGCGCGGCCGAGAGCGGTGCGCGGCTGCGCGAGGTCGCCGAGGCGGTGGCCGATATCGGCTGCGGCAGGGGCGGCGTCCTGCTGATCACCGACATCGACGCGCTGCTGCCCGCCGACCCCGAACCCGTCGCCACACTCATCCTCGACCAGCTGCGCGCCGCGATCGCGGGTCCCTGCGTCGCGTTCCTGGCGACCACCGCGCACCCGGCAGGCGTCGACCAGCGCCTGCGCGCCCCCGACCTGTGCGATCGCGAACTCGCGCTGCCGTTGCCCACCGCGGGCGTGCGCAAGGCGCTGCTGGAGTACCTGCTGCGCCGGGTGCCGACCGCGGAGCTGGAACTCGACGAGATCGCCTCGCGCACACCCGGATTCGTGGTGTCCGATCTGGCGGCGCTGTGCCGGGAGGCGGCGTTGCGTGCGGCGTCGCGGGCCAGAGAGCACGGCGAGCCGCAACTCACCCAATCCGACCTGCTCGGCGCGCTCGAGGTCATCCGGCCGCTGTCACGCTCGGGCATGGAGGAACTCGCCATCGGCAGCCTGAGCCTCGATGACGTCGGCGATATGGCGGAAACCAAGCAGGCGCTCACCGAGGCGGTGCTGTGGCCGCTGAAGCACCCGGACTCCTTCGCCCGCCTCGGCATCGAGCCGCCGCGCGGGGTGCTGCTCTACGGCCCGCCCGGCTGCGGCAAGACCTTCCTGGTGCGCGCGCTGGCCGGTACCGGTCAGCTCAGCGTGCACGCGGTCAAGGGCGCCGAACTGCTGGACCGGTGGGTCGGCTCGTCGGAGCGCGCGGTGCGCGAATTATTCCAGCGGGCCCGGGATTCCGCACCCTCGCTGATCTTCCTCGATGAGGTGGACGCGCTGGCCCCGCGCCGCGGCCAGAGCGCCGACGCGGGCGTGGGCGATCGGGTGGTCGCGGCGCTGCTCACCGAACTCGACGGCGTGGAGCCGCTGCGCGACGTGGTGGTGCTGGGCGCGACCAACCGGCCGGAGCTGATCGATCCGGCGCTGCTGCGCCCGGGCAGGCTCGAACGGCTGGTGTTCGTGCCGCCGCCGGACGCCGCCGCCCGCCGGGAGATCCTGCGCACCGCGGGCCGCGCGGTGCCGCTGGCCGACGATGTCGACCTCGACGCGCTCGCGGAGGAACTGGACGGCTACTCCGCCGCCGACTGCGCCGCGCTGCTGCGCGAGTCCGCGCTCGCGGCGATGCGCCGGGACGTACACGCGGCCGACGTCACCGCCGCCGATGTGCTGGCCGCCAAGACGGTGGTGCGGCCCTCGCTGGATCCGTCGCAGATCGACACACTGCGCCGCTACGCCGACAGCCGCGGGTAGATCACACTCGACCCGATTCGGACAATCTCCGGCAATCCGGCTCTTGTTGCCTTTTTCGCACCGGAGACATTTTCGGGCGAATCGTCGGCAATCACAAGATCACGTCACCACCACGGGTATGTTCGACAACCGTGCGCAGGGTCGGCGACATTGTCGACGCGACCACGGCCTTCACCGGAGCCGCGGTCGCGGGCGTGACGCTGTTCCTGCCGGTCACCGTCAACACACAGGGGCAAGCCACGTCGTACCGGATCGCCGGGCTGCTCAACAGCGTGCCGCGCAGCGCGGCGCTGGGCGTGATCGTCGCCGTGGCGGTCGCCGTGCTGGTCGCCACCACCTCGCGACCGCTGACCGGGTGGGCGACGGCCACCGCCGCCGCGCTGGCGCAGCTGATCAACCACTTCACCGGACGCCACGTGGCCACGGCCGAGATACTGACCACGCAGAACTACATCGACTCGATCTGCGCCGCCGTGCTGCTCGGCGGGCTCGGCGCGGTGGTGCTGCGCAGACCCTTGCCCGCCGCGGCGTTCGCGGTGGGCGGCGTCGGCTTCTTCGGTTTCGGCGATCTCGCCGGCCTGCTGAACATCAACGCGGATCCGTACGCGGTCCTGGAGACCCCGACGCGCTGGATGATCGGCGTGAGCTTGGTCCTGCTGATGATCAGCACCTTGCACAACTGGAAGCGAACCGAGGACGCGAAGGAGCCGCACATGGCGATCGCGCTGCCGGTGACGCCGATCCTCGCCGCCATGGTGCTCGCGCTGGTGGTCCTGGCCGGCACCGAATGGCTGGGCAGGCAGTACAGCAAACTGCCGGGGGAGAGTCACGCGGTCGAGATCGTCATCGTCGTCGCGGCGACGATCGTCAGCGCGACCGCGGCCGCCATGCTGCTGCCCGGCCGCGACGGCACCGGTGTGTACCTGGCCGTGAGCCTGACCGCGGCGGTCGACGCCGTGGGTTACGCGGTGCGGCCCGGCTGGACCTCCACGGTGCTCATCGCGCTGACCGCGGCCGGACTCGTCATCGGCGTCAGGATCCCGTCGACCGCTCTCGCCATCCTGCTGTTGACGGGCATCTCGGTATTCGCCCTCGTCACCTCGACATCCGCGAGCACCGTCGCGTTCGCGGTGATCAGCGGGGTCATCGCGTTGACGGCGGGGTACTGCTGCGGCACCGCGCGGCCGCACTACGCGCCCAGCGGCGTACTCGCGCTCAGCGCGCTGTATCTGCCGTCGGCGGTCTCGGTGATGCCGGACCGCGTCAAGGACTGGCGCGAGGACGTGGCGGCGCACGACGCGACCCCGGGCGGCACCGCGCTCGCCATCGTCATCGGCAGCGCCGTCGGGCTCGTCATGCTGCGTAAATTACGGCCACGCAGTAGGCCGCAACCAAATGGGCAACCAGAGAGCGAATCATTAGCGGACATATAGCTTCGGTTCGGGCGGATGACGGACACCATACTCAGCCCTTCCACGGAAAAAGCACGCTTTCCGTAGGCTTGTGCCGGACACCCCGCCGCCCCTACCCGACGGAGTGAAGTTTGCTCGCAATCCTGCTCGCTCATGCCGCGGCCGCCCTGGTGGCTCCGCTGTGGGTGCGGGCACTGGGGCGCAACGCATTCTTTCTACTGGCTGTGGTCCCGCTCGGCGGCTTCGCCTGGGTGATCGCGAATTGGTCCGAGCCGCAGCGAGTTCGGCTGACCTGGGCGCCGAGCATCGCCCTGAACATCGATCTGCGCTTCGACACCCTCGCGGCGGTATTGTGCGCGCTCGTACTGGGCATCGGGGCGCTGGTGCTGATCTACTGCGCCCGGTACTTCGAGGACGACGAGCCGCGGCTCGGGGTGTTCGCCGCCGAGCTGGTCGCGTTCGCCGGCGCCATGTTCGGGCTGGTCACCAGCGACAACATGCTCCTGCTCTATGTGTTCTGGGAAGCGACAACGGTGCTGTCGTTCTTGCTGATCGGTCACAACGCCGAGCAGGCGGCCAGCCGAAGGGCCGCGATCCAGGCGCTGCTGGTGACCGGAGCGGGTGGGCTGGCGATGCTGACGGGCATCGTCGTGCTCGGCACCGTGAACGGCAGCTATCTGCTGTCGGATCTCCTTTCCGGGACCAACCCGAGCGGGACCGCGGTGAATGTCGCGGTGGCCCTGATCCTGGTGGGCGCGCTCACCAAATCCGCCGTGGTGCCCTTGCATTTCTGGCTGCCCGGCGCGATGGCCGCACCGACCCCGGTGAGCGCGTACCTGCATGCCGCGGCGATGGTGAAAGCCGGCGTGTACCTGATCGCGCGCCTGGCACCGGCGTTCGCGCAGAACCCCGTGTGGCATCCGCTGGTGCTGACCCTCGGCCTCGCCTCGATGCTGCTGGCCGGGCTGCGCTCGCTCCAGGTGGTGGATCTGAAACTGGTGCTGGCCTTCGGCACGGTGAGCCAGCTGGGATTCCTGATCGTGCTGGTCGGCATCGGCACACCCGATGCCGCGCTGGCCGGAGTCGCGCTGGTCGTCGCGCACGCGCTGTTCAAGGCGTGCCTGTTCCTGGTGGTCGGGATCATCGACCACGGTGCGGGCACGCGCGATCTGCGCCGCTTGTCCGGGCTCGGCCGTCGGGCTCCCGTGCTGTGCGCCACCGCGGTCCTGGCCGCGCTCAGCATGGCGGGCATACCGCCGCTGCTCGGCTTCGTCGGCAAAGAAAGCGCGCTGAACGCCGTACTGGACGCGGACGTGCTCACCGCGCCCGTACGCGGCGCGGTGTTCACCGGAGTGGTGCTCGGGTCGATGCTGACCGTCGGCTACAGCATCAGGTTCGTCTGGGGCGCTTTCGCGGACAAGGACCGCGAGCCGGAACCCGCGGCAGGCGCCACGCCCGTCGCCCACCACCCGAGCGAAGTACCCGTCGCCGAAGATCAGCCGGAAGCCGAGCGTCGTCTCCGCTGGCATCCGCCGGGTGCTTTGTTCCTCGCGGCACCGGTGATCCTCGCCGTCGCGAGCCTCGCGGCCGGTCTCGCCCCGTCCTGGCTCGACGCACGATTGCGCCCCTACGCCGAAACGCTGGCCGCCGTTCCGTTTTCGCATCTGGCGCTGTGGCACGGTTTCGATGCCGCGCTCGCGTCGACACTGTTGATCGTCGCGGTCGGCGTCGTGTTGTGGCGGCTGCGCGGCCGCTTCGCCGAATCGGCGCACCCGCGCCTCGGCAACGCCGACCGCGCCTACGACGCCACGCTGCGCGCGATGGACACCCTCTCGCTGCGGATGACCGGCGCGGTGCAGCGCGGGTCGCTGCCGCTGAGCCAAGCCGCGATCCTGGTCACGCTCATCGTCCTGCCGACCGTCCTGCTCGCCCTCGGCACCCGCACCGGAGTCACGCTGCGGTTGTGGGACTCGCCGCTGCAAGCGGCCATCGGCGCGATCATGGCGGTGAGCGCGCTCGCCGCGACGGTGCTGCGCAACCGGCTCGCGAGCGTGCTGGTCGTCGGGGTGACCGGATACGGCAGCGGCGTGATCTTCGCGCTGCACGGCGCGCCCGACCTCGCGCTGACCCAATTCCTGGTGGAGACGCTCACGCTGGTCATCTTCGTGCTGGTGCTGCGCGCTTTCCCCGCGACGATCGAGCCGAGCCGGACGGCCGCGTTCAAGCTGCGCAGAGCGGTCCTGGCCGTCGGGACCGGGACGGTGGTCGCGGTCCTGGCCGGGTTCGCCGTGGCGGCCCGCACCGCCGAACCCGTCTGGCTCAGAATTCCCGATGCCGCCTACGAATTCGGCGGGGGGAAGAACGCCGTCAACGTCCTGCTCGTCGACCTGCGGGCGTGGGACACCCTCGGTGAGATCTCGGTGCTCGTCGTCGCCGCGACGGGGGTGGCCTCTTTGGTGTTCCGCAGCAGGCGCTTCGGCAGCGCGCCGCGCGCGACGGACTCTCCCGACTACGATCCGGAGCTGGTCAGCTGGCTGCCCGCGGGCCGATTGGTGGCCCGGGCCCAACGCTCGATGGTCCTGCAGATCACCACGCGGCTGGTGTTCCCGACCATCATGGTGCTGTCGGTCTACTTCTTCTTCTCCGGCCACAACGCGCCCGGCGGCGGGTTCGCGGGCGGGCTCACCGCTGGGCTCGCGCTGACCCTGCGGTACCTCGCGGGCGGCCGCTACGAATTGGGTGAGGCGCTGCCCGTCGACGCGGGCCATATCCTCGGCGCCGGCCTCACCTTGGCCGCGGGCACTGCCGTCTCGTCGCTGCTGCTCGGCGCGCCGCCGCTGTCCTCGGCGATCATCGAGGTTTCGCTGCCGGTGATCGGGCACGTCAAGGTGGTCACCGCGCTGCTGTTCGATCTCGGCGTCTACCTCATCGTGGTCGGCCTGGTGCTGGACGTGCTGCGCAGTCTCGGCGCGCGCCTGGACAGCGAGCTGGCCGACGCCGATACCCCCTCGGCGAACGGAGGTTCCGCGACGTGACCGCGAATCTGACCCTATTGGTGGTGATCGGCATCCTCGTCGCGTGCGGGGTATACCTGCTCCTGGAACGCGCCGTGTCGAAGATGCTGCTCGGGCTGATCCTGTTCGGCAACGCGGTGAACCTGCTGATCCTCACCGCGGGCGGCGGTCGCGGCAAACCGCCCATCCGCGGCACGGCCGACACCGAGGAGATGGCCGACCCGCTCGCCCAGGCGATGGTGCTCACCGCCATCGTGATCACCATGGGCATCGCGGCATTCGTGCTCGCCCTCGCCTACCGCGCCTACATGCTCACCACCAGCGACGACGTCGCCAACGACCAAGAGGACGTGGATGTCGCCCGGCGTCGCGCCGGAGAGGACCCGGAGACGTGAACCTCTCGCCCGGCCTGCTGCCGGTTCTCACGCCGCTGCCGGTGCTCGTCCCCCTGCTCGGCGCGGCGGCCACGCTCGTCTTCGGCCGCAGGCCGCGCATCCAGAGCGCGGTCAGCGTCGGGGCGCTCACCGCTGTCGTGGTGATCTGCGGGTTGCTGCTTTTCCTGGTCGACCGGGACGGCACCACCGCGTTGCAGGTGGGCGACTGGGCAGCGCCGATCGGCATCACGCTGGTGGTGGACCGGCTGTCGGCGGCGATGCTGCTGGTCTCGTCCATCGTGCTGCTGTCGGTCAACCTCTACGGCGCGGGCCAGAACATCCGCGACGGCGACGAGCGGCAGCCCACCTCGATCTACCGGCCCACGTATCTGGTGCTCACCGCCGGTGTTTCGGCCGCGTTCCTGGCCGGTGACCTGTTCAACCTCTTCGTCGGCTTCGAGATCCTGCTCGCGGCGTCGTTCGTGCTGCTCACCGTAGGCGCGACCACCGAACGCATCCGCGCGGGCGTGGCCTACGTGATGGTCTCGTCGGTCTCGTCGCTGATCTTCCTCGCCGGCATCGGGCTCACCTACGCGGCCACCGGAACGCTGAATCTCGCCCAGCTCGCGGTCCGGTTCGGCGCCGTGCCGGAAGGCACGCGCACGGCGATCTTCGCGGTGCTGCTGGTGGCGTTCGGTATCAAGGCGGCGGTCTTCCCGCTGTCGAACTGGCTGCCCGACTCCTATCCGACCGCCCCGGCGCCGGTCACCGCCGTGTTCGCCGGTCTGCTCACCAAAGTCGGCGTGTACGCGATCATCCGGACCCACTCGCTGCTGTTCCCCGACGGCGGCTTCGACTCGGTGCTGCTGGTGGCGGGCCTGCTCACCATGCTCATCGGCATCCTCGGCGCCATCGCACAGAGCGACATCCGCCGTCTGCTGTCGTTCACGCTGGTCAGTCACATCGGATACATGGTGTTCGGCGTCGGCCTCGCCAACGCGGCCGGGCTGTCGGGCGCGGTGTTCTACGTGGCGCACCACATTCTGGTGCAGACCACGCTGTTCCTGGTGGCGGGACTGATCGAGCGGCAAGCCGGATCCACCTCGCTGCGCAGGCTGGGCGGGCTCGCCGCGGCCAGCCCGCTGCTGGCCGTGCTGTTCCTCGTCCCGGCGCTGAATCTCGGTGGGATACCGCCGTTCTCCGGGTTCATCGGCAAGGTCGCGCTGTTGCGGGCGGGCGCCGAACGCGGCAGCGTGCTGGCCTGGGTGCTGGTCGGCGGCGCCGTGCTCACCAGCCTGCTCACGCTCTACACCGTCGCCAGGGTATGGAGCAAAGCGTTCTGGCGGCCCCGCGAGGACGCGCCGGAGGGCCATCTCACCGCGGCCAGGCCGCCGACGCTGATCGAGGAAGCGACCGACGTGCACTACGACGAGCGCACCGATCCCGGCCGCATGCCGCCGCTGATGGTGCTGTCCACCGCGGCGCTGGTGACGGTGGGGCTGTGCCTGACGGTGCTGGCGGGGCCGATCCTCACGATCGCCGACCGCGCCGCGGTGGACCTGCGCGATCCCGGCGTGTACATCGGTGCGGTGCTGGGCGAATCGCCGGGGAGCCCACGATGAGCGCCGAGCGGGGCCGGGGGCGCGACACGACCGTCCGCGTCGGCATCCTCGTATGGCTCACCGTGGTCTGGCTGGCCCTGTGGGGCGATCTGAGCCTCGCGAATGTACTGGGCGGGCTGGCGGTCGCCGCGCTGATCATGGTGGCGCTGCCGCTGCCGCGCGTGCCGGTGTCCGGGCGGCTGAACCCGTTTCCCCTGCCCGAACTGATCGTGGCGAGCGCGTATTACGCGCTGGAGTCGAGTCTTCAGGTCGCCTGGCTCGCGATCCGCCCGAAGCAGACCCCGGTGTCGGGCGTGCTGCGCGTGTACTCCGGCACGAGATCGGATCTGGTGCTGGTGCTGTGGGCCGACCTGCTCAACCTGATCCCCGGCACCATGGTGCTGGAGATCGACCGTAGGCGCTGCGTCGTCTACGTGCACGTTCTCGACGTCGGCAGCGATGCGGCGGTCGACAAGTTCTTCCGGACCACCCGGCGGCTGGAACGCCTGCTGATCGAAACGTTCGAACGCCCGACCGGATGGCCGCACTCCCGGCCGCCCTCTCCCCCGGAGGTGACATCGTGACCGTCGTCGCCGTCCTCGCCGCCGTCATCCTGACCGCGGCGGCACTGATCACCACGTATCGCGTCGTCATGGGGCCGAGCACGCTGGACCGGGTGGTCGGCATCGACTCGCTGATCGCCATCGCCGCCTCCGGGCTGGCCGTCTGGGCGGCCTACAGCGCCGACACCACCGTGGTACCCGCGATCGTCGCGCTGGCGCTGGTCGGGTTCCTCGGCTCGGCCGCGGTGTCCCGATTCCGAGTGCGGGACGACACATGAGCCTCTGGCACGTGCTCGCGGGCACCCTGATCCTGTTCGGCTCGACGCTGGCGCTCACGGCGGCGATCGGGATCGTGCGCTTTCCCGACACGCTGACCCGGATGCACGCCGCCACCAAGCCACAGGTCATCGGGCTGATCCTGGTGCTGGCGGGCGCCGCGATCCAGCTGGGCGGACACGGCAACGTCTGGATGCTGGTGCTGGTCGGGCTGTTCACCCTGCTGACCGCCCCGGTGATCGCCCACCTGATCGGCCGCACCGCCTACCGCGAGCAGCGCCACCGCGACGGCCTGTTGCGCGTCAACGAGATGCGCGACGACGACGTCGATTAGCCGCGTGACCGGCCTCAGCGCGCGACGGGCTCGACCTCGCGGACGGCCCGCTCCGGCTGCCGCGCGGTCGCGAACCACGTCGCGTGGAACGCCGCGGCCAGTCCGGCCAGCAGTCCGAGCACGACCGTGCCCGCGAGCACCGGATACTCGGCCATCGGCACGGCGAGGTACCGGTAGGACAGCAGCAGCGTGGCCAGCACGACCGCGCCTGCGCCGACCAACCGGATCCGGAACCATCCCCAGCCGCGCTCCGGTGCGCGCAGCGCCGATTCGATGGTGAGGCACAGCACCGCGCCCGCGACCAGGTCTACGCCGTAGTGGTAGCCGAAGCCGAGGGTGGCGGTGAGGGTGGCCAGCAGCCAGAACGCGCCGCCCCAGCGCAGCCAGCGCGGAGCAGGCTCGCCGTCGCCGTCGCGGCGGGTGTGCAGGAACACCGACAGCGCCCAGGCGGTGTGCATCGAGGGCATGCAGTTGCGTGGAACCGGCGCGTCGAACGGCAGCGGCAGCGGGTTGCGATCGATCGGCGGCACCACCCCCGGCCAGTAGTTGCCCAATTGCAGCCCGTTGCCGTCCGGGCCGTACGCGAACATCGGACCGACCACCGGGAAGAGGACGTACACCAAGGGACCGATCAAGCCGAGCACCAGGAAGGTGCGCACCAGGTAATGCGACGGCCACCGGCCCGACGACACCACTCGGCGCAGCTGCCACACGGCCACGACGATCGCCGCCACGGGCAGCTCGATGTAGACCCAGTGCAGCACCGCGTAGACCACCGGCCCGAGCGTGTCCACCGCCCGCCCGAGCACCCACGACGGATCGCCCAGCGCATGGTCGGCCAGGATCACGTATTCGTCGAGCACCGTCGGTCTGCCGATCACGGTGACGTGCAACCAGACATCGCCGACCTTGGTGGCCAGGACGAGCAGCGCGCCGAGCGCGGCGGCGTGCAGCGCGTCCCGCCGTTCGGTTCCGGACCAGCGCAGCCAGGCCACCAGCGCCAAGCCGGTCAGCACGATCACGGGGCCGTTCCCGATCGCGAACGGCTCTCCCGCCAGCAAGCGGACACCGGCCCACGCCACATCGATGGCAGCCGCGACACCCACCGCGACCAGCCTGCGACGGGCCGAAATGCCCACCAGCGCAAGGACCAGTCCGGCCCACGGCACCGACATCGATTTCGGTGTGCCGATGTAGTCCCGCCCCAAGCTCTCCAGGGGGCCTTCGAATCCCTGCCAGACGGCGACGCCCTGCAACACGATCAGCAGGACCGGCACCGCGGCCACCGCCGCGACGACCCGGATCCGAGTCCGCGGTACGCGACGGCGCGAGACCGCGCTTCCTGCTCTGGAACCCGGGTATTCGACAAGCATCCGACCATAGTAAACGCGGGGTGAACGTCATCCCCCTGGCCAGCTGAACAGCAACCGACCTATACGCGGCCGATCGCTACTGTTTCAGCTCCTCGACCAGCGCGTCCACCACCGCGACCAGATCTCCCTGCGACGCCGCGGCAACCCGGCGCTGCCGCTGGTAAGAGGCTCCCCGCTTGGGGATCTCGGCGACCAGGGCGAGTTCGTCCGCGCAGCCCAGCCGCGCCGCCGTCGGCTCCAGCCGGTTCAGCAGATCCGCCAGGTCGTCGGTGACCAACCGCTCGTTGCTGTCGGCGTCGGTGATGATGATCGCATCCAGCCCGTAACGTGCGGCGCGCCACTTGTTCTCCTGCACGTGCCACGGCGGCAGGGTGGGCAGTTCCTCGCCGTTCTCGACGCGGCGGTCGAGGTCGACGATGAGGCAATGGATGAGCGCGGCCATCGCGGCGAGTTCAGCGCGCGTGGAGATCCCGTCGCACACCCGGACCTCGATGGTGCCCCACTTCGGCGCCGGGCGGATGTCCCAGTGCATGCCGCCGAGCTGCGTGAAGACACCGGTCTTGATCTGATCGTGCACGAAATGCTCGAACTGGGTCCAGTTCTCGAACTGGAACGGCAGGCCCGCGGTCGGCAACTGCTGGAACATGAGCGTCCGATTGCTCGCGTAGCCGGTGTCCGATCCCGACCACATCGGCGAGCCCGCCGACAGCGCGAGCAGATGCGGATACGACAGCAGCAACGAGTTGAGGATCGGAAAAACCTTGTCGCGGTGGGAGACTCCGACGTGCACGTGCACGCCCCAGATCATCATCTGGCGACCCCACCACTGGGTGCGCTCGATCAGCTCGTCGTAGTGCTCCGATCGGGTCAGCTGCTGGGCCGACCATTGCGCGAACGGATGGGTGCCCGCGCAGAACAAGTCGACACCGAGCTGCTCGGCCGCGCGGCGCACCGTGTTCATCGTGCCGGTGAGGTCCTCCACCGCCGCGCCGACGGTCTCGTGCACCCCGGTGACGAGTTCGACGGTGTTGCGCAGCAATTCCTTGGTGACCTGGGGTGTGCCGTCGTGGGCACGGAGCTCACCGAGTGAATCGAATACCGCCGCGGCGGTATTCGACAGGTCGCGGGTCACCTTGTCGACCAAGGCGATCTCCCATTCGACCCCGATGGTGGGCCGGGGCGAACCATCGAAGGGAACGTGTTCGATTCCTGCCCCGGCCATATGCCACCGCGCTATTGGATCACGCCACAAGCGACACGGCCGCCCGCGTCGCCCGTCGCTAGGGTCGTCTCATCGGGACCCGCGACGCCATCGGCACGGGAGTAACGGTTGGGAATGTTGCCGAAGTTGTCGGCGTCGGCGTGGATGATGAGGGCCTTGCCCTTCACG
Source organism: Nocardia sp. NPDC059691 (assembly GCF_042733915.1). Lineage (NCBI taxonomy): Bacteria > Bacillati > Actinomycetota > Actinomycetes > Mycobacteriales > Nocardiaceae > Nocardia > Nocardia sp. NPDC059691. The sequence goes on from NZ_JBHWFB010000001.1 coordinate 51,858, forward strand.
TCGTCCAGCGTCACCGCGTCGGTGGTGGTGATCAGCTTGGCGACGCCGTCGCCGCGCACCTCGAGCGAGGTCAGATCGCCGCTGGCCGGATGCGCGTTGGCGCTGCCGACCTGCAGGTGACCACCGGCGGACAGGAAGTCGCCCGCCGGGCCGCCGGTCGGCGCGACGGAGTTCGGCTCGCACTTGCCGACCTGGTGCACGTGCAGGCCGTGGAAGCCGGGGCGCAGGCCGTGCGCCTCGACGGTGAGCTGCAGGTGGTTGCCGTCCTTGGCGAAGTTCGCGGTGCCGACCGAGGCGCCCGAGGGGTCCTTCAGCTGCACGTTCACGCCCTGCTCGGCGTTCGGCGAGCCACCGTGCTCGGTGCTCGACTGCCCGGCCGGAGCGGGCGACCCGCTCCACACCGGCGGGGTCGTTCCCTGGACGTCACTCGACTCCTGGCTGTTCGAGCATGCGGCGAGGCCGAAGACCGCGACCGCGAGCACCGGGGTCACAGTCCGCCAGGACGGGCGTCGAGTTGTGGACGGGGCCATCGGGGAACTCCTTTACGAGTACCGAGTTTACGAGTAAGGGCGGGTGGACACGTTCGTTACCGGACAAGATGATGCCACGCCGTCCCGCCGTGCCCCCGACAGGGCGGCGCGCCCTCACGCGTGTTCGCTGGTCCGGGCGTGCGACCAGCGGCCACATATGGGTCAGTTACCCGTGACGATCACCGTTACACCCGGCGCGGTATCCCCGATCGCACTCGACTTCGGTGCCACCGACGCGCCGAGCTGGTCCGCGATGGCCTGCGCGGCCTCCTTGTCGCCGGACGAATCGCCGTAGTACACCGTGGTTTTGGCGATGTTCGAGCCCGGGTAGTTGCCCGTTTCCGCGATCGTCCAGCCGCTCGCCTCTAGCTGGCCTGCCGTTTTCGCCGCGAGTCCGGCCACCATGCTGTTGTTGAGCACGCGCACCGGGACCGAACGCGCCGCCGTGGTGGTGGTCGACGCGGCGGCACTGGTCGGCGTCACGGTCGCCACCGCGGTGGACGAGGTCGGCGCCTTGGGCGCGGTGGTGCTCGCCGGGACCTGCGGCGCGGCGCTCGCGCTCGAGGTCGGCGATGCGCTGGTCCCCGAGGCGTCGGTGTCGGCGTCGGAACTCGACAGCGACATCGCCCCGAGACCGGCGAAGACGATGGCCAACGCGATCAGCACCATCGCCAGGGCACGCAACGGTGGCCCACCGGAGGTGGGGTTCGGGTAGCTCACCTTCGCGAGCCTAGTCGCACGGGACGGGTCCGGGTCCGCATCGCCGGGTCAGACCTGGAATCCGAGCCGCCGCGCCGCGCGCGCCTTCTGCCTGCTCGCTCGCAGCCTGCGCAGCCGCTTGACCAGCATCGGGTCGGCCGCCAGCGCCTCCTGCCGATCGACCACCGCGTTCAGCACCTGGTAGTACCGGGTCGGCGACATGGCGAACAGCTCGCGGATCGCCTCTTCCTTGGCCCCGGCGTACTTCCACCACTGCCGCTCGAAGGCCAGGATGTCGAGTTCGCGACGGCTCAGTCCGGCACCGTCGGCCTGTTCGGCCGAAGCGTGCTCCGTCGTGCCATCTTCGCTCGCGGAAGGGCCGTTGTGGGTCGCGGAAAGATTCCGTGCCGCTGCGCCGTCCATCTCGCTCCTCGCCGAGTGACCACCAGACGAAAATGGTGCTTGTACGTCGCGGAACATTCAACCACGCGCGCGAGGAATCGCCGGGCCCGCAGCGCGGCGTGTTCCCTACCGGCCGGTAGTCGCGGTCTCCACTTCGGCACCCGGGAAGCTGTGACGTGGCGCCCACGGCAATAATTGGCCCATGGCAATCCTCCCGATCGTGATCGTCGGCGACCCGGTTCTGCACAACCCGACCGAGCGGGTCACTCGATCGCCGGAGGAATTGGCTCCGCTCATCGCGGACATGTACGAAACGCTCGACGCCGCGCACGGCGTCGGGCTCGCCGCCAACCAGGTCGGCGTTCCGCTTCGCCTGTTCGTCTACGACTGCCCCGACCTCGGCGCGGACGGCACCGCGACCCGCCGACGCGGGGTGGTGGTCAATCCGGTCCTGGAGACCTCGGAGATCCCGGAGACCATGCCCGACCCGGACGACGACGAGGAAGGCTGTCTGTCGGTGCCCGGGGAGCAGTTCCCCACCGGTCGCGCCGAATGGGCGAAGGTGACCGGCACCGACGAGAACGGCGAGCCGGTGGAGGTGGAGGGCAAGGGTTTCTTCGCCCGCATGCTCCAGCACGAGGTCGGGCATCTGGACGGGTTCCTCTACGTGGACGTGCTGATCGGACGGAACGCGCGGGCCGCCAAGAAGGCGATCAAACGCAACGGCTGGGGCACACCGGGTCTGAGCTGGCTGCCCGGCACCGACCCCGACCCGTTCGGGCATGACGACTGACCCCGCCGCCGGCCTGCCCGATATCCCGCTCGGCCGCCGCGTGGTGCTGCGCTATCAGCTGCCCGCGGGTTATCCACAACCGCTGACCGACCTGATCGGCGAACTCGTCTCCCTGGACCCGCCGACCGTGCGCGGCGCGGGCGGCGAGCTCGTCTCGGTGGCGCCGGAGCGCGTCGTCGCGCTGAAAGCCATCGGGCCGAGGCCGATTCGCATCAGAGAGATCCGCGCGCTGGAGGCCGCGGCCGCCTATGGCTGGCCGGGCGTCGAACACGCGTGGATCGACGGCTGGCTGGCGCGCGCGGGCAACGGATACACCGGGCGCGCGAATTCCGCTGTGCCGCTGGGCAGCTCCGAGGGACCCGCCACCGTGTCGGCGGAGACGCTGCACCGGATCGGCGAGTGGTACACCGCGCAGGGCCTGCCTGTGCAGCTCGCGCTGCCCGATCGGCTGGCCCCGGTGCCGCCCGGCTGGCACAGCTGGCGAGAGACGGCCATGCTGGCTCTCGATATCGACAATTTCGTGCTGCCCCAAGGCCCTTCGATGGTGCGGATCGCGCCCGCTCCCGACGCCGACTGGCTGGAGACGCACCGCTACGACGGCGAGGAACCCGGCGCGCGGACGATTCCCGCGCCCGATCCCGAGGTACTGACCGCGGTCCTGAACGGTGAACTCGGCTTCGCCTCGCTCGGCCTGCCGCGTCCCATCGCGATCGGCCGCGGCGCACTCACCACCGCCCCGGACCGACGCCGCTGGATCGGCCTCACCTGCGTGGCCGTCGCCGCCGCGCACCGCAGGCACGGGCTCGGCTCGCTGGTCTGCGCCGAACTGATCCGCTGGGGCCGCGACCGCGGCGCGACGCACGCCTATCTCCAGGTGGAAGCCACCAACGAGCCGGCCCGCGCGATGTACCGCGAACTGGGCTTCATCGAACACCACACCTATCGCTACGCCGCGCCGGAACCGCTCGCCGGGCCCGGCGGCCTGCGGTAGAACAGACCTGTCACCCCCGAAGGAAGGCCGCAGTGCGTCTCGCCACCTGGAATGTCAACTCCATTCGCTCCCGGCTCGACCGCGTCGCGGACTGGCTCGACCGCCAGGACATCGACGTGCTGGCCATCCAGGAGACCAAGTGCCGCGACGACCAGTTCCCGTTCGAGCGCTTCGACGAACTGGGCTACGAAGTCGCCCACCTGGGGATCAACCAGTGGAATGGGGTGGCGATCGTCTCCCGCGTCGGTCTCTCCGACGTCGAGCTCGCCTTTCCCGGCCAGCCCGGCTTCGACAAGGACGCGGGTGAGTCGCTGATCAGCACGCCGGTCGTCGAGTCCCGCGCGATCGGGGCGACCTGTGGCGGCGTGCGGGTGTGGAGCCTGTACGTGCCCAACGGCCGTATGCTGGGCGACCCGCACTACGCCTACAAACTGGAATGGCTTGCCGCCCTGCGTGACAACGGCGCGCGCTGGCTGGCCGACGACCCGCAGGCCAAGATCGCGCTGGTGGGCGACTGGAACATCGCGCCGACCGACGACGATGTGTGGTCCGTGGAGTACTTCGCCGAGAAGACGCACACGTCGCAGCCGGAGCGCGACGCCTTCCAGGCCGTCGTGGACGCCGGATTCGCGGATGTCATGCGTCCGTTCGCGCCGGGACCGGGCGTCTACACCTACTGGGACTACACCCAGCTGCGCTTCCCGCGAAAAGAGGGGATGCGCATCGATTTCATCCTCGCCTCTCCTGCGCTCGCCGCCACCGTATCGGACGCGACGGTCGATCGTGAGGCGCGAAAGGGCAAGGGCGCCAGCGACCACGCCCCGGTGATCGCCGAGTTCGCCGACGAACCCGGGCGCTCGTGACCCGCCCGGCGCAGCCGCCTTTCCCCCGCCGCAGCAGCGGTAACCGGGCCACCGGCGGCAGGCTGAGCGGCATGGGCGCCGACCCGGCCGTGCGGCAACGGCAGCGCGCACAGCATCTCGGCCCGGAGCGCCGCCGTCCGCAGGTGCTCGACACCGCGCTCGCCATCGCCGTGGAGAACGGCATCGCCGCGGTCACCATGGCCGCCATCGCGGAGCGGATGAAGGTGACCAGGCCGGTGGTCTACGCCTGCTTCGCCGATCGCGTCGAGCTGATCGAGGCGCTGATCCAGCGCGAGGAGGGCTACCTGGTCAGCGGCGTACTCGAGGTGATGAAGCCACGGGACGTCGACGCCGACGAAACCGTGTTCGTCCAGGGATTCCGCGCTCTGCTGACGAAGGCCGCGAGCCGGCCGGACGCCTGGCGGCTGGTCTACGGCAATCCCGACCCCGCCGTCGCGAATTCATTCGGGCGCGGGCGCGCGCTCGTCATCGAGCGCTGTACCAAACTCCTGCGCCCGACGCTGCGCGCCTGGGGCACGGCGGACGCCGAGCACAAGTTGCCGGTGCTGGTGGAGCAGTGGGTCTCCGCGGGCGAGGCCGCCGTACGCGCGCTGCTCGCGGACCAGGACGGCTGGACACCGGCGGATCTCGGCGCGTTCGTCGGGGCCGCGGTCTACCGAGCCATGCGAAACGCCTGATCGGGGATTCGGCCGCACTACGATGGTGATCAACTACCCGACCACCGGCTGGCGGAGGAACGGTCATGGCGTTCTATCGGCAAGTGGGTGCGGTACCGCCGAAGCGGCACACCCAGCATCGTGACGAGCAGGGGCGGCTCTACTACGAGGAGCTGATGGGCGAGGAGGGCTTCTCCGGCGACTCCTCCCTGCTCTATCACCGTGGCCTGCCGCCTGCACTGGTCGATTCGACGGTCTGGGAGCTGCCCGATCAGCGGACCACGCCGAACCATCCGCTGCGTCACCGCCATCTGCGCCTGCACACGCTGTTCCCCGGCGACATCCCGGCGGAGACCGATCCGGTGACCGGGCGCCGCTTGCTGCTGGGCAACGCGGACGTGCGCATCTCCTATGTGGTCGCGAAAGGCGGTTCGCCGCTGTACCGCAACGCGATCGGCGACGAGCTGGTCTATGTGGAGTCGGGCGCGGCGGTGGTGGAGACCGTGTTCGGCGCGCTGCCCGCACGGCAGGGCGATCAGGTGCTCATCCCGCGTGCCACCACACACCGTTGGCGGCCCACCGGCCCGGAACCTTTGCGGGCGTACGCGATCGAAGCGACAGGTCACATCACGCCGCCCAAGCGCTATCTGTCGAAGTTCGGCCAGTTGCTCGAACACGCCCCGTATTGCGAGCGCGACCTGCACGGACCCACCGAGACCATCAGCGCTACCGGCACCGAAGTGGAAGTGCTGGTCAAGCACCGCCCCGGCGGCCAGGTCGTCGGCACGCGGATGGTCTACGCCGCGCACCCGTTCGACGTGGTCGGCTGGGACGGCTGCCTGTATCCGTTCACCTTCAATATCGCCGACTTCGAACCGATCACCGGCCGTATCCATCAGCCGCCGCCGGTCCATCAGGCGTTCGAGGGCGGCAACTTCGTCGTCTGCAATTTCGTTCCGCGCAAAGTGGACTACCACCCGCTGTCGATCCCGGTGCCGTACTACCACTCCAACGTCGATTCCGACGAGGTCATGTTCTATTGCGGCGGCAATTACGAAGCGCGTAAAGGCTCCGGAATCACGCAAGGCTCGGTGTCGGTGCACCCCGGCGGTTACGCCCACGGTCCACAGCCCGGCGCGTACGAAAACAGCATCGGCATCGAGTACTTCGACGAGCTGGCCGTCATGGTGGACACCTTTCGCCCGCTGGAGCTCGGCGAAGGCGCGCTGGCCTGCGAGGACCCGACCTATGCGTGGAGCTGGTCGGGGCGGGGCCCCGCGTGAGGACCGAGGTGGAGGTAGCGCCGGAGTCGCTGTTCGGTCCGGACAACCTGCCCTACGGGGTGTTCGCGCCGACCGGAGAAGGCCCCCGCGTGGGGGTGCGGCTCGGCGAACATGTCATCGATTTGGCTGTGCTGCTCGATGATTCGGTTTTCGCCGAACCGAGCCTGAACGCCTTCCTTGCACAGGGCCCCGTGCGCTGGCGCGCGGTGCGCGACCGGATTCGCGCGGCGGTCGACGGCGAACTGGACCACGCCGCGGTGCATCGGCTGTCCGACGTGGTGTTGCGGCTGCCCGTGCGTGTCGGTGATTACGTGGACTTCTACGCCAGCATCGACCACGCGACGAACCTCGGCCGCCTGTTCCGGCCGGACGGCGACCCGCTACTGCCGAATTGGCGCCACCTGCCGGTCGGTTATCACGGGCGGGCGGGCACCGTGGTGGTGTCCGGCACCGATGTGGCGCGTCCCTGCGGGCAGCGCGGAACAGACTCCGGCGCACCGGATTTCGGCCCGTCGCGGCGGCTGGACATCGAAGCCGAGCTCGGATTCGTGATCGGCGTCGGATCGCGGCTCGGCGTACCGGTGGAGATCGATGAGTTCGCCGACCGGGTCTTCGGCGTCGCGCTGGTCAACGATTGGTCCGCCCGCGACATCCAGGCCTGGGAGTACCAGCCGCTGGGCCCGTTCCTCGGCAAGTCGTTCGCGACCTCGATATCGCCGTGGATCACGCCGCTGGCTGCCTTGGAGTCGGCGCGGATACCGCTGCCCGAGCAGTCACCCGCGCCCCTGCCCTACCTGCTCGGCACCGAGCACTGGGGCCTGGACATCGAACTCACCGTGACGTGGAACGGACAACCGGTCACTTACCCGCCCTACTCCCGGATGTACTGGTCACCGGCGCAGATGCTGGCTCATCTCACCGCGAACGGCGCATCGACGCGCACCGGGGACCTGTACGCCTCTGGCACCATCTCCGGTCCCGAACCCGGCCAGCGCGGATCGTTCATCGAGTTGTCCTGGGGCGGCAGCAGGCCGGTATCGGTCAACGATCAGCAACGCACCTTTCTCGAGGACGGCGACGCGGTGACGATCACGGCATCGGCCCCGGGCCCGGGTTCGGCCAGGATCGGATTGGGCGAGGTCACCGGCCGGATCCTGCCAGCACACCCGCGCTGAACACGTTCGGTCTCGTCCCACCGGATACCCGGGTTCGACGCCAGCCGCGCTTGAGAACGGCGTTCTCCGGGTACGCCGCTACCCGAGCGCCTCGATCTCCGCTGCCCGGCCGGACCGCGGAGTTCACGGCCGCACCCATCCTCCGGACAAGGAGCGAGGTCATGACCGATCGCCCGGCCGCTCAGCACCGCCGCCCCGATGGCGTCGACGACGGCACCGTCGCCGCCACCGGCAAACTCTCGGAGGCCCTGGAGATCGTCGAACGCGCCCGCGGCCACCTGTACTCCTTCCACCAACTGACCGGCGGGGCCGATCTGGCGCTCGACATAGCGGTGGAGCTGTTCCGCGCGGCGGGTCACGCGCACATCGCCGATCGGATCTCCGCCGAGTTGATCGGGCGCAACGTGTTGGCCGGACGCTGGACATTCCAGATCATCGAGGAATACGACGACGGTTACTACGACCTGTTCCGCGACATCGAGCGCGCCGCCCGCGACGAACTGCTCGACGGCCGCCGCCACATCTACGAGGCCGAGATGAAAGAAGCTCGCCGCACCCACGGCGCGCCGGGACATTCGGCCACCCCGCAGCCAGCGGAAGACGCCTGATCCCAACGCCGCTGCCTGCGTCTTCACTCGATCAGCCGAATCGCCGGGCAGACGCTCGGCGGGTCCGGGTATGGTCGGGCGGGAAAATTTCACAAACCAACGGGGGCTCGCACCAGCGGGCTGAGAGGACGGCTAGCCGAGAGGCGTCAGGGCTGTCGACCGTATGAACCTGACCGGGTAATGCCGGCGTAGGGAGGAAAAATGGCACGCGCCGCTGCGTCCGACGGCGGATCCGCACCCGTCGACAGCGTCACCACCGGCCCCATCGAGGGCAGCGTCAAGCACTATCTCGAAGTCGATGACCTGCGCATTCCGGTGCGCCGGATCAATCTGACCAATGGCGAGCACTTCGACGTCTACGACACGTCGGGCCCGTACACCGACGAGTCGGCGACGATCGATCTCGAAGGCGGTCTACCGAAACTGCGCGACACGTGGACCAGACCCGAGGGGAAGGGCCCGCGTACTCAGCTCGCCTGGGCCCGCGAGGGCATCGTCACGCCGGAGATGCGTTTCATCGCCGCGCGGGAAGGCGTCTCGCCGGAATCGGTGCGCGAGGAGGTCGCCGCAGGCCGCGCGGTGATCCCCGCCAACCACAAGCATCCGGAGCTCGAGCCGACCATCATCGGCAAGAAGTTCCTGGTCAAGATCAATGCGAACATCGGCAACTCGGCCGTGTCCTCCTCGATCGCCGAGGAGGTGGAGAAGATGGTGTGGGCCACCCGCTGGGGCGCGGATACCATCATGGACCTGTCCACCGGCAAGAACATCCACGAGACCCGCGAGTGGATTCTGCGCAACTCCCCCGTCCCGGTCGGCACCGTGCCGATCTACCAGGCGCTGGAGAAGGTGAACGGCGACCCGACCGCGCTGACCTGGGAAATCTACCGGGACACTGTGATCGAGCAGTGCGAACAGGGCGTCGACTACATGACCGTCCACGCGGGCGTGCTGCTGCGCTACATTCCGCTGACCGCCAAGCGGGTGACCGGCATCGTCTCGCGCGGCGGATCCATCATGGCGGCCTGGTGCCTCGCGCATCACCAGGAATCGTTCCTCTACACGCACTTCGCGGAGCTCTGCGAGATCCTGGCCCGCTACGACGTCACGTTCTCCCTCGGTGACGGCCTGCGGCCCGGCTCCATCGCCGACGCCAACGACGAGGCGCAGTTCGCGGAACTGCGCACCCTTGGCGAATTGACCAAGATCGCGAAATCCCATGGCGTGCAGGTGATGATCGAGGGTCCGGGGCACGTGCCCATGCACAAGATCGTGGAGAACGTGCGGCTCGAGGAGGAGCTGTGCGAGGAGGCTCCGTTCTACACCCTCGGCCCGCTCGCCACCGACATCGCCCCCGCCTACGACCACATCACCTCCGCGATCGGCGCCGCCATCATCGCGCAGGCGGGCACCGCCATGCTCTGCTACGTCACGCCGAAGGAACACCTCGGCCTGCCCAACCGCGACGACGTGAAGGTCGGCGTGATCACCTACAAGATCGCCGCACACGCCGCCGACCTGGCCAAGGGCCATCCGCACGCACAGCAGCGCGACGACGCGCTGTCCCAGGCCCGCTTCGAATTCCGCTGGCGCGACCAGTTCGCGCTGTCCCTCGACCCGGACACCGCGCGCGAGTACCACGACGAGACCCTGCCCGCCGAACCCGCCAAGACCGCACACTTCTGCTCCATGTGCGGCCCCAAGTTCTGCTCGATGCGGATCTCCGCGGACGTGCGCGAATACGCCGAGCGCCAGGGCTTGAACGACGCAGAGGCGCTGCAGGCGGGCATGGCGGAGAAGTCCGCCGAGTTCGCCAGCCACGGCAACGCCGTCTACCTGCCCGTGGTCTCGTAATCGCCACCCGCCGCGCGCCGCGACGGCGTCGAGGCGGGGTGGGGGGGGGGGGGGGTGTCTGCGATCGGGCCCCCGCCCCGCCACCGCGCCCTCCGGGCCGGGGGTCGCCAAAGCCCCCCCCGCCGCCCCCCCCAGCGCCGAGGAGGGGGCGCGCGGCGGGACGGTACTGACTTCGAATGCTGTGTGCCGTGTGGGGTCGGTGTCGCAGTGGGACAGCCGCGGTGGCGGCAGACCTTCCGTAATGTTTGCGGTGCTGCTGGCGCACACGAGGTAGGTGAGGTGTATGGACAGCGTGCGGGATCTGCTTTATGCCGCGAAACGCTGGATGTATCGGGATAACCGGCCGGGGATGTTCGCCCGGGTGCTGAACCGCGCTTCGGAGTGGATGTATTCGGCGGGTGTGCTATCCCCTGGCTATGCCATGACTCTCGAAGTGGCCGGTCGGCGCACCGGGCGTCCGGTGACGCTGCCGATCGTGGTCGCCGAGTACGAGGGTCAGCGATATCTGGTGTCGATGCTGGGCCGGGACGCGGGGTGGGTGCGCAACGTCTACGCGGCTCACGGCCGGGCGTTCTTACACCGGCGCGGCCGCGAAGCGGTACTGCTCACCGAGGTGGAGGCGGGGGAACGGGCGCCGATCCTGCGCCGCTACCTTGCCGTCGCTCCCGGGGCCCGCCCACACTTTCCGATCGACCGCACCGCTCCGTTCGATGAGTTCGCGCGGATCGCCGACCAATACCCGGTCTTCCGGGTCGAATCCGCAGGCTAGCTCACGGCCGGCGCCCGCGCAGGCAACCGCCCGGCGGCGGCCACTCCGTCTGAGGCGCGGCAGGTCGTTGGTGCCGCTCACCGCATTACGCGTCTGATCTTCGAGTACTCAGTACGACTGAAGTTCGATCAGTGTGCCCTCCGGGTCGCGCAGGTGTGCGGTGCGCAGACCGGGGCCCCATTGTGGGCGGTCGGTTGGGCCCGCGACAACGGTCGCGCCGTGGTCGGCGCACAGCTTCGCGCCCGCGTCGACGTCGGGCACTCGGCAGACGAACATCACCGTGTCCTGCGACGGTGCGGCAAGCAGCGTAGACGTGCCGATGACCTCCGCCATCGCGGCGCGGTCGAAGAGCACTAGTACGCCTTGGTCCGCGACGTCCCAGTTCGCGTATGGACCGGCGGCGGTTCCCTTGACCAGGGTCGCCCCGATCAGCTCGGGCAGCACCGCCGCGTAGAACTCGAAGCATTCGGCGAAGCGGGTGACCAGGAGTCTCGGATGTAGCGCGTCCACGGTGATCTCCAATTAGTTGGTGCTGACCTATTGTATGTTTGCCCCTACAATAGGTCGATGGATACCGGACGCGCACTCCCACCGAGCCTGCTCGGCCTCGACATCTACCTCCTGTCGCGGGTCGGCAAGGCCGCGCGCACCGGGTTCGCCGACCGCCTCGCCGCGCGCGGCATGCGCCTGTGGCACATGGCGATCCTCGCGGCGCTCGCCGATTTCGGCCCGCACGCCCAGCGGGACTTGGCCGAGCGCCTGGTCATCCACCCCAGCGACGTGACCAAGATCGTCGACGAACTCGAAGCCGCCGGTCAGGTGGAACGGGCGCGGGACGAGCGCGACCGTCGCCGCATCACCGTGCGCCTCACCCGAACCGGCCGTACCGCGTTGCGTTCCCTCGATCGCGAAGCCGGTCGGGTCGGCGACGAGATCCTCGCCCCGCTCGACCCTGCGGAGCGGGAGCAGCTGCATGCGATGCTCGAACGCCTCTTCGCGCACGCGTACCCGGGGTCACGCACCGAGTGATCGCCTCCGCGCGAGACGATCCGGGCGAGGCGAGCGATCTGATCACCCCGCCCTCGTCGCAGAGCGAGTCGCACGCGCGGGCCGCGGCCGTGCCGAGCAGCAGCGTCGCTACCAGATTCCACCGCCACCGACCGCACGACGGCTCGGACTCTGCCCACCGCCGATGCGCCGATAAAACTGTTCAGAGCACCGTCTGTTCGATCAGACGGCGGGCCGCGCGATCGGTGCGCTCGACCTCGCCGGTGATCAGCCGGTCTTGCAGAATTCCGCGCAGACCCGAAATCAGCAGTGTGGCGACAATTTCCGGGTCGTCAATGGAATCGATGACGCGCAGCCCGTCGGCCAGCGCCGAGACGAAGATCGCGATGGCCGAGTTGGCGTAATCGGCATACGGACTGCGCGGCGCACAGGCCGCGCCGAGCACCTGAAGCATCACCCTGACGCTGGTGCGGCCGCCGCCCGAGGCGTTCGCGGTCCAGAAATCCCACAGCCTGTCGCGCAGTTCCGCAGCGTCACCGATGTCGGCGAACATCGCCGCGATGTCGGGGCGCTGCGTCGCCAGCGCTTGGACCAGCAATTCCTCCTTGGTCGTGAAGTAGTAGATCAGCATGCGGGAGCTGGTGCCGAGTTCGGCGGCCAGCGGGCGCAGCGACAGGTCCGCGAGACCGTGATCGGCGATGTAGCGCACGACGGCGGCGAGCAGTTCGGCGCGTTTGGCGTGGTCGAGGGGGCGGGCCATGGGTTGACTGTAGCGATCGGTACAGGTATTCATGACATCGTGACTGTAACAATCGCTTCAGAAACTCGGAATTCGGTCGTGGTCACCGGATACGCGGCGACCACGTCGCTGGCCGACGACATGGATACGACCTGGTCCGGTTTGCTGGCGGGGCACAGCGGGATCGGCGCGTTGGATGACGATTTCGTGGCCGAGTACGACCTGCCGGTCCGCATCGGCGGCAAGTTGAAGTCACAGCCCGGCGGGGAACTGTCCCGGGTCGAACAGCGCAGGCATTCCTACGTCGAGCAGATGGCCCTGGTGCTCGGCCGCCGGGTCTGGCGCGCGGCGGGCGCGCCCGAGGTGGACGGCGAACGCTTGGCGGTGGCGATCGGCACCGGACTCGGCGGTGGTGACGCGCTGATCTCCGCGGTCGACGCGATGCGCGCGGGCGGCTACCGCAAGGTGTCGCCGATGTCGGTGCCGATGGTGATGCCGAACGGTCCCGCCGCCACCGTCGGGCTCGAAATCGGTGCCAGAGCAGGAGTTTTCGCTCCTGTCTCGGCATGTTCGTCGGGGTCGGAGGCGATCGCGCACGCCTGGCGGCTGATCACCACCGGCGAGGCGGACGTAGTGGTGACGGGCGGGGTCGAAGGACACATCGACGCCGTGCCCATCGCGAGCTTCGCCATGATGCGCGCCATGAGCACCCGCAACGACGAACCGGAACGCGCGTCCCGTCCGTTCGACCGGGACCGCGACGGGTTCGTCTTCGGCGAGGCGGGCGCGCTGCTGGTGCTCGAATCGGAGCGGCACGCACGCGCGCGCGGCGCGACCGTGCACGGGCGGGTGCTCGGCGCGGGCATCACCTCCGACGCCTATCACATCGTCGCCTCCGAGCCGGAAGGGCTCGGCGCTGCCCGCGCGATGCGCAAGGCCATCGAAACCGCAGGACTGCGGGCTTCGGATATCCAGCATGTGAACGCCCACGCTACGTCGACCTCCATCGGCGACGCCTCGGAAGCCAACGCGATCACCTCCGTCGCGCCCGACGCCTCGGTCTACGCTCCGAAATCCGCGCTGGGTCACTCGATCGGGGCGGTCGGCGCGTTGGAATCGCTCGTCACCATGCTCACCCTGCGGGATCAGGTCGTCCCGCCGACGTTGAACCTCGACAACCTCGATCCGGAGATCGATCTCGACGTCGTCGCGGGCGCGCCACGGACTCAACACATCGATTTCGCACTGAACAACTCGTTCGGTTTCGGCGGGCACAACGTCGCGCTCGCGTTCGGCCGGGTCTGATCCCGAGCCCGTTCCGGGGCGGGTTACCGTCGTTGTGCAAGCGACCGATCGGCCCGAAGGATGGACAGCGACGTGAGCGAGCGTCAGCGAAGCAACCGAGGACACCGCGCGCGGGCGCGCACTGAGCCCACCGCGGGCGAGGCACGGTCATGACTGACGCCTTCTACCTACCCGATCCCGATCGGCCGGACCGATTCATCTCGACCGAGTTCACCCGTGGCCCCTGGTCGCCGGACGCCCAGCACGCCGGTCCACCGTCGGCGCTGCTCGCGCACGTGATCGAGCGGTGCGAGCCACGGCCCGGGTTCCAGGTCGGCCGGGTCGCCGTCGAGATCCTCGGCCCGGTGCCGTTGGAACCGCTCAGCGCGCAGGCGCGCGTCGCGCGTCCCGGTCGCAGCGTCGAACTCATCGAGGCGACACTGTCGACCGAGCGCGGGCCGGTGATGCGGGCGAATGCGTGGCGATTCAAGCTGGCCGAGCCGGAATTGCCGCTGCCGGAACGCTTCTTGCCGACGGGCTCACGCCCCGGCCCGGAGCAGGCGGACGCGCCCGAGCCGTTCCCGTCCACCCAGCCGATCGGGTTCCACACGGCCATCGATTACCGCTTCGTCAGCGGATCCTTCTCCGAACCAGGCCCGGCGATCTGCTGGATCAGGATCAAGCACCCGATCGTCGCGGGCACCGACCCGAGCCCGCTGGAGCGCACCCTCGCGGCCGCGGATTCCGGCAACGGCGTGAGCGCGGTCCTGGACTGGTCGAAGTACCTTTTCATCAACACCGACCTGACCGTCACCCTGTACCGCCAGCCGGCGGGCGAATGGGTCTGCCTCGACGCCGTCACCTACCCCCAACCCCATGGCATAGGTATGGCGGAATCAGCGCTCTACGACGAAAAGGGTCCCTTGGGCCGCAGCACGCAAACCCTCTTCCTCGGCAACCGATAACCGAGGCAGACCCACTCGGCGTTCGTCACCGCCGCGTTCACGGACGGGTCGAGATCTGTTGGACGGCCCAGCCGTTGCCGTCCGGGTCGGTGAAGAAGAAGAATCCGACGTTGTCCAAGGGGTCGGGCATGGGGGTCGGGTTTTCGCCGAGGACTTGGATTTCGGTGAGCTCGACGCCGCGGGAAGTCAGTTCCTCATGGGCTTTGCGCAGGTCGTTGACTACCAACTGGAGGCCTTGTTGGGATCCGGGGCGCATGTCCGGCACCGCACCCTTGCCGATCACGATCGAGCAGCCCGAGCCGGGCGGGGTGAGCTGCACTATGCGCACGCCCTCGGCGATCTTCGTGTCGTGGTCGACGGCGAAGCCCAGTTGCTCCGCGTAGAACCGCTTGGCTCGGTCGATGTCCGACACGGGCACGATCACGACCTCGAGTGTCCAGTTCACGGCACTTCCTTTCGGCGGACTGCGGTATTCGTACCAGTGCGGACCGGTTCACCCCGGGAAATTCATCGCCGTGCCCACCGCCAGGAGAACTCGTCCGGCGCGGGCGGTGGGCCGGGGAGTTCGCCGTCGGAGCTCAGTCCGGCGACGAGCATCGCGAGCACGCGGCGACGCAACTGGACGGTGCGCTCGGGGTCGGGCACCGCGACCGCCGCGCAGGATTCCAGGATCAGGCCGAGGTCCTGCGGGGTGACGTCGGGACGCAGCTTGCCGGTGGCGTGGGCGCGGCGCACGAGCTCCTCGGTCGCCTCGCCGGAGCGCAGGACGTCGGGGAGGATCCATTCGTCGGGAGTGAACGTGCCCGCGAGGTGCACGGCGAGGGAATGCACGTCCGCGTCCACCACGCGCTCCAAGAAGCCGACGAGTCCGCGCCATCCGTCCGAATCCTCCAGCGCCGCTTCGGCCTCCTCGTTGTATCGGCGCAGACCGTCATGGCAGAGCGTGCGCAGCAGCACTTCCTTGCTCGGATAGCGGCGGTAGAGCGCGCTGATCCCGACGCCCGCGCGTTCGGCGACGGCGGAGATCGGGGCCGTCGCGTCGGCGAGGAAGACCACGCGGGCGGCCTCCAGGATCAAGCCGTCGTTGCGGGCCGCCTGCGCCTTGCGGCCGGGCAGACCCTTCTGAGCTGGGGCGTCGGATGTTCTCGGCATGAATTCAGCGTAGCACTTGAAACGGAATGATCCGTTCTGTTACGGTTGAAACAGAACAGAGCATTCCGTTTCACTAGGAGCAGGACATGACCGCGATCACCCCCTTCCGCATCGACGTCGACCAGGCCGAGCTGGACGATCTGCGCGACCGGCTCGCACGTACCCGGTGGGCTCAGCAGATCCCCGGCTCGGGCGACACCTATGGGGTGAGCGTCGAGCGCGTGCGCCACCTGGTCGATTACTGGCGCGACGGGTTCGACTGGCGCGCGGTCGAGAACGCGCTGAACGCCTACCCGCAGTTCACCACCGAGATCGACGGTCAGAACATCCATTTCCTGCACGTGAAATCCGCACAGGAGGACGCGTTCCCGCTGATCCTCACGCACGGCTGGCCCGGCACTTTCGTCGAGTTCGTCGGCGTCATCGAGCCGCTCACCACGGCCGGATTCGATCTGGTGATCCCTTCGGTACCGGGATACGGCTTCTCCGGCCCCACCACCGAGGCGGGCTGGAACGACGCTCGCATCGCCCGCGCCTGGGCCGAGTTGATGCGGCGGCTCGGCTACGCCCGCTACGGCGCGGTGGGCAACGACGGCGGATCGCAGATCTCGCCGGAACTCGGGCGGGTGGCTCCGGAGAACGTCGTCGGCGTGCACGTCGCGCAGGTGTACTCGTTCCCGTCCGGCGACCCGGCCGAACTGGCCGATCTCGACGAGGACGAGCAGCGGTCGCTGGCCACCCTGGACTGGTTCGTGAAGAACAAGATGGGCTTCAACGTGCTGCAATCCCAGCAGCCGCAGACGCTGGCGCACGCGATCACGGATTCGCCCGCCGGATTGGTCGGCTGGAACGGCCAACTGCTCGGCCCGGATCTGGACGACGACTTCGTGCTGACCAATATCGCGATCCACTGGCTCACCGGCACCGCGGGCTCGGCGATCCGGCACTACTTCGAGAAGGACAAGGCCGAGCACCCCACCGCGCCGACCACGGTTCCGCTCGCGCTGTGCGGCTCCTCCGGCGATTTCCACGGCATCCGGCGCTTCGCCGAGCGCGATCACAACATCGTCTCGTGGCGCACGCACGATGTGTTCACCCATTACCTGCACCATGTGGCGCCCGCGCTCATGACGGAGGAGATCACGGAGTTCTTCGCGAAGCTGCGCTGAGACAGTCGCTTATGGCATCGAGAGTCGCGGCCATGGTTCGTCTCGATTCCCGCTGATGTACTGGATTCATCAACAGCACAACAGCTTTCGAACAAGGAGAGAAACCATGCGAATCGCGGTCTTCGGAGCCACCGGTACCGTCGGGCGTCTCGTCGTCGAGCGGGCGCTGCGGGAGGGCCACGAGGTGACGGCCTTCACCCGCAGCGCCGCGAGCGTCACGCAGCGGCACGAGCGGCTGCGCGTCGTGGAAGGCGATGTGCTGGACACCGATTCGGTGCAACGCGCGGTGGAGGGACAGGAGGCGGTGCTGATCTCGCTCGGCAACGGCCGCAAGGGCGTGGTCCGGGCGGGCGGCACCAAAGCGATCATCGACGCGATGCGGCGCACGGGCGTGAAACGGCTGATCTGCCAGACGACGCTCGGCGTGGGCGACAGCAAGGGCAACCTGAACTTCCTGTGGAAGTACGTGATGTTCGGCTTGCTGCTGCGCCCGGCCTATGCCGACCACGTCGAGCAGGAGGAGTACGTCCTGGCCAGCGACCTGGACTGGACGATCGTGCGGCCGAGCGCGTTCACCGACGGACCGGCCACCGGCAGCTACCGGCGCGGATTCCCGGCGGGCGAGCGCGGACTCACCCTGAAGATCGCCCGCGCCGACATCGCCGACTTCATGATCGAGCAACTGACCGACACCACCTACCTTCGCCAGGCGCCCGGCATCTCGAACTGAGCACGTCATCCGGCGACGCCGAGGCGGAGCGACACAGCCATCAGGCGTGCTCGTGCAGGTCACCCCACACCGGGAAGGGATCGGGATACTCGGCCCAAGCGCCCGGGCCCGCGGCGAACTCCGCGTCGGTGAGCAGGGCTTCGTCCAACAACGCGCGCACCTTCGCGCAATCCAGCTTCACCCCGATGAACACGATCTCCTGCCGCGTCCGCGCCGCCTGCACCGCCACGCCAACTGGACATGAGCCCATCCACCTCCGCCGAGGCGGAGCGAAGTCCGCTGATGAGGTTGGTGGCGGTCTGCTGCACGTAGAGCGCCCGGCATCGGACACTTCGTCCGGGACCACGGCGAAATGCGTCGCGCGGTGGCGGTGTCGGTCTCGCCCCGCACCGGCGGCTGGCCGTGCGCGCCGTCGACGCCGCCATCCGCGCCGTCGGCGCCGACGCCGGCCTCGACATCTTCCCCGGCACGCTGCGCGCCACCGCCGAACAACGCATGCTGCGGGAAGGCCTCCCACCCGCGGTCGTCGCCGCCCGCCTCGGGCAGCAAGCACCCGACCGCGACCTGCTCGGCGGCGCCGCGGCGCCCGCGTAACCGCCTCGCGCTCACCGGCAGTGAGCAGCTCGACCTGTTCGGCGACATCGCCATGTAGCTCCTGAGCCGCGGGGCCAGGCAAACATGGTCCAGATCACTCAGAATCTCGAGCAGTGGTGGAACCGTTGTCCCGGCCGTGCCGTCCAAACTTATTGACGGACAACGACTCCGGGTTCTTCTAGTCGGGGCTGGGATTCGACGGCCGTCGCCATATCAGGACAGATCGCCGTTCGGTGGAGGGGTTTCCGCTGGATGAGGGTCGAGAGCAGACGGGGGATTACATGACAAGCACACGACTGGCATCGACGATCGCTTTCGCGGTGGCTGTGCCGTTCACCGCCGGTTTCGCGGACACCGCGGTAGCGGCTGCCGCGCCTACGGCCTACCAGCTGCCCGCCATGACCGCCGCCACGCAGGTTCAACTGATCACGGAGGGGCTTTCGCCGGGGCAGCGCAAACCGAAGAAGGTCACGGTCACGGTGCGCTGCGACAAGGTCAAGAACGGCACGCCGGCCAACGGGCACTCCGAAGAGAAGATCGAGGGAACCGGCCGGGCCTACAACCGCAAAGACGCCGAGAAGCTCGCCGAGCAAGACGTCGTGGTCAAGTCGCATTTTGGGCCTTTCGATCGGCCTCTTTTGCACCCGTAGCAGGAGGAGCCGTGACCAGGGCTTCCACCTCGTCGTTTGCCGCGGAACCTCAAATCCGCCCGAAGTTCGGCGAGTCGGGAACCCCGGAACCCACACTTCGACGGCGGTGGGACCGGATCGGTTCCACCGATTCGCTGTGAGCTATGCGACACCCGAGCATCGCGTTCAAGTGGAACCGATCAGGCCGACACCGCGTCCAACCGTGCATAGACAACAGTGCGGCGGACAACCATTCGTAGCATTTGTGGATCGGAATCTACTGCTGTACAGCAGATTCCGACTCACAGTTACCGCCGTTGTCGTTCGATGGTGAGAGGGGACACGAAGTGTGGGTAGATCCTGAACAACTGCGGGTGTTGGCCGGTTCGATGAGCGATATCGGTGTCGGGATCGAGGCGATCCGAACACAGGCCGACACTTCCGACATCGATGTGGCGCTTCCCAGCTCGGTCCTGGCACAGGCCGGGCTCACCGCGGGGTGTGTCGCGGCGCAGGTCTGGTCACAGATGGCCGCGGGGTGGACCGAAGTGGCGACACTCGTGGAGGCGAGCGCTTCGAGGTTGCAGGTGGTCGATGGCGTGTTCGCCGACGGAATCGGCGCTCTCGGTGGTGTCTCGTGAGGTCAGGGTCCACACCGACACCGACACTGTCGCAGGTCCGGTCGTGGCAGCTGGGCGAGGCCGGTAATGAAATGCAGCGTCGCAGTACCGAATGTATGGCCTTGGTCGAGTACGCCGTCACCCGGATCCGTGACGCAGGCAGTTACTGGCAGGGCGATGCCTACTACGCGGCCTACGATCGCGTCGCCGGGGACCGCGACCAAGCCACGAAAGCCGCCCAGCAGATCAAAGCACTCGCGCAAACCTTGACCGACGGCGGTGACCTGCTGACTGGCTATCGGAAAACGTTGCTGGACAAGGTCACCGACGCCACTATCGCCGGCTTCACCGTCGCGGAGGACTGGGCGGTCACCGGCACCGGCAGCCCCGAACAGTTACGCACCCACCAAAGCGCGGTGTCGACCGCGCTCAACGAGATGCTCGATGTCCAGACCACCGCCCTGACCAAGATCGAGCAGGCCAACACCGACGTCTCGGCCCTCGCAGCCGCGTCGGCGCCTGCGTCTCCGATATCCCAGCTGACCGGGAGCGCCCAAGCCGACCCGAACAAGACGACCACGCCCGCGGCGACTTCACCCACATCGACACCGATGTCGACGGACACGAAAGCCGCCGACGCCAGCAAATCGAACAACGGCGCATCTAACACGGGCGACTCCAACACAGGCGCCGCAGCGCAGACCTCCGACAAAGGCAAGCCCGGGGAATGGCGGCCCGGTGATATCAGCGACCTGATCAAAGCGGTCGGCAGTATCACCGGCACCATCCCGAACCTGATCGAGAGCGGCGGGGAGTTCCTCAAGGACGCCGGCGAGCTGGTCAAAGACGGAGGCGAAGCCATCGCCGAGGTCACCGACTCGGTCACCAAACTCGTCACCACCGTCGATCAAGTCACCCACCACACCAGCGCCATCTCGGACCAACCCGCCACGAACGATCCCGCAGACAAAACCGGCGCAGCAACTGCCTCCCCCGACAAGAACACAGCAGCCCCCGCCTCGACACCATCGGACGGGACCGCCACTGCCGCACCAACCACCCCGACACCCGACAAAACCCACGCCGCGGACTGGAACCCCAAACAACAACCACCACCGCCAGCCCATCGGTCGCGCACACCACCAACACCCCGACTCCGACCAGCGGTCAACCGATGTTCGCCACCAGCCTTCCAACAGCCACCACGCGCCGCAATCCCAGCAGCGAACGCACACGCCCCGCCTGGACCCTGGACCTCCCGAACCCAGCCCTACAGGAGCAGCAGCAACCACCACTCCTCGCAGGCGTCAGTGCCAATGGGGAACCACGCGAACGCTAGGGTGTTTTACAAGCCCTCTTCCACCTCGCCGTTCGCCACGAAAGCTCAAATCCGCCCGAAATTCGGCGAGTTCTACGGGAACCCCTATTCGGAACGATCACCACAGATTTCGGATCTTGGCCCGAGTTGTTCCGGCATCGTGAACATCGTTTCGCGGAGCGGATCAGCGGTTCTTCAACGTCCTCACGGTCAAAAAAATTACCGCCTTGCTCAATGTTCATGATTGGGTCCAAGTGAGTTTTGGCGAGGGGCCTGACAGGCTACACACCGCGACCATTCGAGTGTTGTCGATTGCTGCGGATCGGACCACGAAGTCGCGGTGGGTGATTTCCATACCAGGGTAGGTGACGTTGTCGATAGTGAGCGCAGCCTCGACGGCGATTGCTTTTGCTGATATTTGGTCGAGGTAGTCCAATCCGGCGTCGGGGGCAAATCTGCTCAACGCACGGGCGGCGAAATCCGCCACCGTGTCGCTGTCGTCGATGAGGTAGGTTTCGACGAATACAGATGACAGGCTGCTGCGGATGGTAACTGACCGCGGCATCTGATTTCGTCCGTATATGCTTATTGAGAAGGGCTCGGGCCTCGCCGGTAGGGCGATGGGTACCCCCAATTGTGCTGCTGCGTGTTGTGGGCTTTGCGGGCCGGAACGACGCGAGGGCGGGTTGGGTGATATGTACATAGGTCCGCTGAATTCCGGCATGTCAAATACTTCCTTCGTGTTGTTTCTGCCGTGTCGAGCATCCACGATAGGCCCTGACGAACGTTTCGGTAAAGGCGAGCGCTCGTGGGCGTGGACCGAGCGTGGCACCTGAGTTAGTTACGAAGCAAGCCACAGCCAGCGCGGTGAACACCACGGTCAGATACGCTCGTCGGATTCGAGTCTGCGATGGTAGGTCGGCCGAACGGATGCGTCTGCACCGTAACCCACGATATGCCACAATCCGATTCAGCGGGTCAACCCGAAAGGGTTACGACTTTGGCCCAGCCCTGGAGTCGGTCCGGCGGACGACACAGGCATAAGGTGTGATGCAGATTACAAATTTACGTGGAACCTGTTGCGTCGCAAGTGCATCTAAACAAATGACAGAATCTCTCGTGCTCTCGCATCCAAAGGGGGATGTCGAACGCGGGGGATTCGCGTTTAGTTGATGTACCGACACGGACACAGGGGGACACACCATGTACAACAAATTCGCTACTCTCGCGCTCAGCTCTGCTAAATTCAGGCGGATCGCCGCAGTAGCTGTTATCTCGGCTGCAACCTTGGCATCAGGAACTGGAATTTCGGCCGCAGCCCCAGCGAAATGTGGACAGGCAACGTGGTCGGCCGTCGATCAGGGAAATGGTCGCGTCACGTTCAAATTTCAGTTCGTTTCAAGTATGGGGCCAATCACCGGGGGTGTGATGAAGTTCGGCTGGCAGAATCTGCACAATGGCCTGAGTGGCAGCCATACGTTTGATCACGCCGTACCGGTGTTTGCCCCCGATACCACATGGAAGGACTCATTTACCGATACGACCGGCTCCGGTGAAGTAATGGGATCTCTGACCGGCACGATGTATCTCGGAAAGACTGATTGCGAAACGCCCGCTGTCACGGGATCGTTCAAAGTCGGGTAAGGAGCCAGTCCAGTGCCCCATTCACTTTCAGAGTATGAATGGGGCACTGAGGCCCGTACAACCCCCTTGAGGGACCGGCGTAAGGGGGTCCCGGTAGTAATCGCGCGAAAAACAACACATATGGCTGGACCAGCAGCGATGGCGTTGTGATTGGTTCGGGCTGCGGGCGGGTGTGGTAGGTGCTTGGCTTGGCTGCCGATGAGGTTGGTCGGCGTGTTGGAGGTCAGGTTTCGTGGCGACGCAGGTGTTCGCGGCCGAGGAGTTGGCGCGTCTGCGAGAGTTTCCGGAGATCAGTCGCGAGGAGTTGTTCCGGTTCTTCACGCTGACCTCCGCTGATCCCGCGTTCGTCGCGCCGGGGCGGGCCGACATCGCCGACTTCATGATCGAGCAACTGACCGACACCACCTACCTTCGCCAGGCGCCCGGTATCTCGAACTGAGCGCGTGATGCGGCGGCACAGAGACGTGTGGGTCGACGCAGCGCTCACATGTGCTCGTGCAGTTCATCCCAGGCCGGGAGAGGATCTGGATACTCGGCCCAAGCGCCAGGGCCCGCGGCGAACTCCGCGTCGGTGAGCAGGGCTTCGTCCAACAACGCGCGCACCTTCGCGCAATCCAGCTTCACCCCGATGAACACGATCTCCTGCCCTGGCGGCACCTCCAGCGACGACCACCAGGCGGCGGGTTCGAACACCAGGTTCGGTCCCGCTTGCGACCACACGGCGGCCAGCGGCGAGCGGCTCGCGATCCAGCAGAATCCTTTGCTGCGCAACAGGCCGCGCAACCGCTCCAGCGCGTCGGAAAGGCGCAGTGGATGGAACGGCCGGTCGGCGGTGTAGGTGAGGCTGCGGATGCCGTACTCCTCGGTCTCCGGCGTGTGGCCGCCTGCGAGTTCCTCCGCCCAACCCTCGGCCGCCGCGGCGACCAGCGGGTTGTAGCGGCCGGTGTCGAGCACCTCGCGCAGGTCGACCACACCGTTAGTGGTGCGCAGCACGTGCGCGCGCGGATTGAGCCTGCGCACCGTGGCCTCCACCGCACCCGCCGCCGCGACGCCCACCAGGTCGGTCTTGTTGACGAGCACGACGTCGGCGAACTCGACCTGATCCACCAGGAGGTCGGCGATGGTGCGCGCGTCGCCCTCCCCCGCTTCCAGATTCCGCTCGGCCAGCGCTTGGCCGCGCGCCACTTCCGCGAGGAAGGTCGAGGCGTCGACCACGGTCACCATGGTGTCCAGCCGGGCGACATCGCCGAGCCGGAACCCGTCCTCGAACTCCCAGTCGAAGGTCGCGGCCACCGGCATCGGCTCGGAGATGCCGGTGGACTCGATCACCAGCTGATCGAACCGTCCCGCGCGAGCGAGCCGGGCCACCGCCTCGATCAGGTCCTCGCGCAGGGTGCAGCAGATGCAGCCGTTGGTCAGTTCGACCAGCTTCTCTTCGGTGCGGTCGAGGTGGCCTTGGCCCGCGACCAGCGCGGCGTCGATGTTCACCTCACTCATGTCGTTGACGATGACCGCGACCCGGCGGCCCTCCCGGTTGGCGAGGATGTGGTTGAGCAGCGTCGTCTTGCCCGCACCGAGGAAGCCGGACAGCACGGTGACGGGAAGCAGGTCGGAGTCCATGAAGTTAATGATAACGATTTTCATTTTACGCCCACCGGGCGGGTCCGGTTGCCCGTAGCGGGAGAACGACGTCGCCGTAGGGTTTGGGTCGTGAAATTGCTGCCATTGCCCGCCGAGGGGCAGACCCCCGTCCGGGCGCTCACCATCGCCGGTACCGATTCCGGCGGAGGCGCCGGAATCCAAGCCGATACCCGCACCATGGCGCTGTGCGGCGTGCACGCCCTGGTCGCGGTCGCGGCGGTCACCGTGCAGAACACGGTGGGCGTCAGCGGTTTCCACGAGATTCCGCCGCAGGTCGTAGCCGCTCAGGTGCGCTCGGTCGCCGGGGACATCGGCGTCGGCGCCGCGAAGACCGGCATGCTGGCCTCGACCGCGATCATCGAGGCGGTCGCGGAGGTGTGCCGGGAGGTCGGCATCGGCCGCGATGGCGAGATTCCGCTGGTCGTCGATCCGGTGGCGGCCTCGATGCACGGCGACCCGCTGCTGCACGCCGAAGCGCTGGACGCGCTGCGCAACACCCTGATTCCGCTCGCGACCGTCGTGACGCCGAACCTGGACGAGGTCCGCCTGCTCACGGGCATCGAGGTAGCGGACGACGATTCGGCGCGGCGCGCGGCCGAGGCGCTGCACAAGTTGGGACCGCGGTGGGCGATCGTCAAGGGCGGGCATCTGCGTTCCTCCGAATACAGCGCCGACCTGCTGTTCGACGGCGAGCAATTCCTCGAGTTCACCGCGCCGCGCATCGCGACCGGCAACGACCACGGCGGCGGCGACACGCTGGCCGCCGCGATCGCCTGCGCGCTCGCCCACGGCTATCCGGTGCCCGAAGCGGTCGAGTTCGCCAAGGAGTGGACCTACCGCTGCTTGGCCGCGTCCTACGATCTCGGCGCGGGCCATGGGCCGGTGTCCCCGCTGTGGCGGTTGCACCGGAGCTGATCGGCGCCATTTCTTGTCGGTGGGCGCTGCGATACTGATGACGTCGCCGACACGGATGGCTTCAACGGCGAGGCGATCGGAACAACGACGTTCGGCGTGGACGCGGCACGACCTCGGCGCCCGGCCCGGGGGGCGCTCCGGTCACAACGTGGAAAAAGCGAGGTGCAGCGGACGATCGGCCGCGATGGCGATGCCGTGCAGCCGAGCGCTCGCCGCCACCAGCGCGAAGATGGTCTCGCTCAGATAGTCGGCGAACTGCTCGGCCGTCATGGCGGGCGGCTCCAGCCGGTTCACTCCCAGCCACCAATCGGTGGCCGAGGCCACCGCGCCGAAGATCGAATAGATCACCAGCTGCACGTTTTCGATCCGCACCGACTCGTCGTCCACTACGCCTGCGAACAGCTCGGCGGCGCGCCGGGCGGACTGCCTGGCCGATTGCAGCGCGCGATCGGCGTCGTCGGACCGTTGCGTGAAGTGGCTGTGCAGCATGAACCGGAAGACGTTCGGCTGCCGCGAGACCACCAGCACGTATTCGGACGCGGCGCGGCGCACCAGGTCACCGGCCGAGTCGCCGGTCAGGTCGAAGCTGGTCATGACCTGTTCCCAGAGCAGGTCGCGAACCCGGTCCACGATCGCGTTGTAGAGGTCGGTCTTGTCCTCGAAATGGCGATACAGCTTCGGCTTGGCCGCGCCCGCCTCCTTGGCGATGTCGCCCATGCTGACGGCGGGGCCGAATTTGTCGAGGGCGCGGAACGCCGCGTCCACGAACTCCTCGCGCACCTTTCTGCGATGCTCGCGCCAGCGCTCGGTGCGGGCGTCCACGCGTTTCGGCGGCTGGTCGTCTTCCGTCCGGCCGCGCAGCATCACGAATCCGGATGCTACCTGCACCGAGCAGCCCCGATAACCGGGCGTCCGCCGGGCATCCACCCGGCGATCCCGAGCTACCAGGAACCTCACAGCTGAGGCCCAGCCCGGTGGCAGTGTGGCCGTCGAGTCTGGTTCGCATGACCGAGACTTCCACCGTCGCGGCGACGGAACGGACCGAGACCACGGGCGCGCCCGTGCTGGACGTGGTGATACCCGTCTACAACGAAGAGACCGACCTCGGCGTGTGCGTGCGCAGACTGCACGCCCACCTGCGCGAGGGGTTCCCGTTCCCGGCGCGCATCACGGTCGCCGACAACGCGAGCACCGACGCCACGCTCCAGGTCGCCCAGCTCCTCGCGGAGGAATTGGACGATGTGCGCGTCGTCCACCTGTCCGCCAAGGGGCGTGGTCGGGCGCTGCGCGCGGTGTGGGAACACTCGGACGCGCAGGTGGTCGCCTACATGGACGTCGACCTGTCCACCGACCTGAACGCCTTGCTCCCGCTGGTCGCGCCGCTGATCACCGGGCATTCGGACCTGGCCATCGGCACCCGGCTCGACGCCGCGTCCCGCGTGGTGCGCGGACCCAAGCGCGAGATCATCTCGCGCTGCTACAACCTGCTGCTGAAGGCCTCGCTGCGCGCGCACTTCTCCGACGCGCAGTGCGGCTTCAAGGCGATGCGCACCGAGGTGGCGCGCCGCCTGCTGCCGCTGGTGCACGACGGGGAATGGTTCTTCGACACCGAATTGCTGGTGCTCGCCGAGCGGGCGGGTCTGCGGATTCACGAGGTCCCGGTGGACTGGATCGATGACCCGGACAGCCGCGTCGACATCATCGACACCGCCCGCAAGGACCTGCTCGGCATCTGGCGGCTGGGTCGGGCGCTGGCGACCGGCGCGCTGCCGCTGGAGGAACTGCGCCGCTCGGTGGGCCGGGAACCGCTGGTGCCCGGGGTGCCGCTGGGTATGGTGGGTCAGCTGGTGCGGTTCGCGATCGTTGGTGTGTTGAGCACGCTGGCCTACCTGCTGCTCTACGTGGCCCTGCAACCATTGACCGGCGCGCAAGTGGCGAACTTCGCCGCCCTACTGATCACGGCGGTGGGCAACACGGCGGCCAACCGGGCCTTCACCTTCGGCGTGCGCGGCTCGAACGGGGCCGTGTCGCACCAGTTCCAGGGTTTGGTGATCTTCGGCATCGGGCTGGCGCTCACCAGCGGTTCGTTGTTCGCGCTGCATCGGTGGGCGCCGGACTCCTCGGTGCATCTGGAACTGTTCGTGCTGGTGGCGGCCAATCTGGTGGCGACGCTGCTGCGGTTCGTCGGGCTGCGCTGGGTGTTCCGCGACAGCGGAGGCGATCGTGCGTCGAACGCATCGGGGCTCGCCGCGGAGGTTCGTCGATGACGGCGACTCCGACCGCGCAACCGGTCGCGGCCGAACCGCGGCCTCGGACCAGAAGGAACTGGGAGTTTCCGGCGCTGGCGGCGCTGCTGCTCGGCACGGCGGTGGCCTATCTGTGCAACCTGAGCGCCAACGGGTGGGCGAATTCGTTCTATTCCGCCGCGGTGCAGGCGGGCTCGGTGTCGTGGAAGGCGTTCTTCTTCGGGTCCTCCGACGCGGCCAACTCGATCACCGTGGACAAGCCACCCGCCTCGCTGTGGTTGATGGAGCTTTCGGTGCGGGCCTTCGGGCTGGGCAGCTGGAGCATCCTGGTGCCGGAGGTGCTGCTCGGCGTGGCGAGCGTGGCACTGCTGTGGGCGACGGTGCGCAGGCCGTTCGGGCCCGCGGCCGGATTGCTCGCCGGGTTGGCGCTGGCGGTGACGCCGGTCGCGGCGTTGATGTTCCGCTTCAACAATCCCGAAGCGCTCTTGGTGTTCTTGATGATCGCCGCCGCCTGGGCGATGACCCGGGCGGTAGAGGACGGCCGCTGGCGTTGGCTGGTGCTGACCGGCGCGCTGATCGGATTCGGCTTCCTCACCAAACAATTGCAGGTGCTGCTGGTGGTTCCGGCGCTCGCGCTGACCTATCTGCTCGCGGGCCCGCCGAAGCTCGGCAAGCGCGTCCTGCAACTCTTCGCGGCCGGGGCCGCGATGGTGCTGGCCGCGGGCTGGTGGCTGCTCGCGGTGGAGTTGTGGCCCGCCTCGTCCCGTCCGTGGATCGGCGGCTCGCACGAGAACTCCATCCTGGAACTCACCCTCGGCTACAACGGGCTCGGCCGGCTCAACGGCGACGAGCGCGGCAGCGTCGTACCTGGCGGCGGTGAGCTGCCGCCGGGCGGCAACGGGATGTGGGGGGAAACCGGCATCACGCGGATGTTCGAACCGGCACAGGGCGGTCAGATCGCGTGGTTGATCCCCGCCGCGCTGGTCGCGCTGGTCGTCGGAATCCTCTTGCGCGGCAAAGCGGCTCGTACCGACCGGCAGCGCGCTTCGCTCGTCCTCTGGGGCGGATGGCTGCTGGCGACCGGGCTGGTGTTCAGCTTCATGGCCGGGATCTTCCACCAGTACTACACCGTCGCCCTGGCTCCGGCCATCGCCGCGCTGGTCGGTGCGGGCGCGGTCCTGGCGTGGCGGGGGCGGCATCGGCCGTGGGTGCGGCTGGCGTCGGCCCTCGCGGTGGGTCTCACCACGGCGACCGCCTGGATGCTGTTGTCGCGCAGTCCGGAATGGCAGTCGTGGCTGCGCTGGACGGTGCTGGTCGTCGGCGTGCTCGCGACACTCGCCGTGCTCGTTCCCGCGCCGCGCAAGCCGGCCGTGGTGTCGGCGCTGGCGGTCGCGTTCACTTTCCTGGCCGGGCCCGTGGCCTATGCCGTCGATACCATCGCGACGCCACACGCCGGTTCGATTCCTTCGGCGGGGCCGAACGTCGCGATGCGCGGGCGGCCACCGTGGGGCGAAGGCATGCCCGGCATGGGTCGCCGCATGCAGAACGGAACGAGCACGGGCCGCGACGGCGCCGCGCAAGCACCGGGTAGCACACCGACAGCCGGAGGTTCGCCGGGGCCGCAGGGCACGGACGGCCGAATTCCACAGCCGGGCAGCCGACTTCCGGGGTCTGGACCGCAAGGCACCGCACCCGGCGGCCGGACACCGAGCGGCGGACGCCAGGGCGCCACGCCCAACGGGCAGGCCCCCGACAACACGGGTATGCCGCCCGGCTTCCCGCCCGACGGGCAAGCTCCTGACGGCGCGGGGACACCGCCGGGTTTCCCGCCCGGCACCGCGCCGCAAGGCACCGCACCCGGCGGGCAGACACCGGACGGCACGGTGTTCCCGCAGGGAACGGGCGGCATGCCCGGAGACGGCGGTCCTGGTCCCAATGGCGGCGGTGGGATGGGCGGCCTCCTCGGGGCGAGCGAACCGAGCGCGCAGATCGTGTCCCTGCTCGAGCAGAACGGCGGCGACTACACCTGGGTGGCCGCGGCCATCGGCTCGAACAGCGCCGCGGGCTTGCAGTTGGCCACCGAACTTCCGGTGATGCCGATCGGCGGCTTCAACGGCAGTGACCCCTCGCCGACGCTGGAGCAGTTCCAGCAGTACGTCGCCGAAGGGAAGATCCACTACTTCGTCGGCGGCGGCCGTGGCGGGCCCGGTTCGTCCAGCTCCTCCCCCAGTGCGCAGATCACGCAGTGGGTCGAGGAGAACTTCACCGCCATCCAGGTGGACGGGGTCGCCTTGTACGACCTGACCGCCACCCACTGAAACCACGCGATGCTGCCCTGTCGCCCTGCATCCCTCGGGGCCGCATCGCCTTCCAGTGTTCAGCGCATTCCCTGCACTCGCTGAACACCGCATCCGCACCGGCGTCATACCTCGGCGCCGGTGCGGACCGCGTTTTCGATGCCTCCGGGTGGCTACCGGCCGGACTCGATCCACTCGGCGAACGTCGGGCCTGCGAGCTTGGCGTGCGGGCCGGGGAGAAGTCCACCGTTTTCGTACACCTCACGGTCGGGATTGTCCTGGTCGCTCACCTCGACGACGTGTGCGGGCGCGCCATGGCGGGCGGCAAGCAGGGTTGCGGCGCCGGCCATCGTTTCCGGTTGCGGGCCCGCGATTTCCGGGAAAGGAGCCGTGGTGATCTCGGGAGCGAGCGCGAGGCGGACGAGTTCCTCGGCGACGGTACGCGCGGCGACCAATTGGGTGCGCATCTCGGCCAGGTAGGCGGTGTCCCCCTGGGTGCCCCACCCCATCATCAGCTCGACCAGTTCGTGGAACTGCGCCGCACGCAGGATCTGCACCGGCAGCGGCCCTTCCAGCAGCGCTCGCTCGTGGGCCAGCTTGGCCGCGTTGTACCCGGCGGTGGTGCCGTCGATGCCGATGATCGACGCCACCACCAGTCGCTCGACCCCTGCCTTCTGTCCCGCTTCGTGCAGATTGCGCGCGGTCGCGGTGAAGAAGGCCGTCGCCACCTCCCGGTCCGGGGACGGCGTGCTGGAAACGTCGATCACGACGCGCACACCGTCCAGCGCATCGACCAGGCCCCGCCCGGTCTCGATGTCGACACCGTCGGCCCGGGAGAAGGCGACCACGTCGTGCCCCTGCTCGTTCAGCACATCCACCACGTGCCTGCCCAGCCGCCCGGTCGCGCCCGCTACCGCGATCTTCGTGCCCTTCGCCATGGTCCTCACTCCTTGTGTCGCTGCGTCGTTTCGCGTTCACAGGAAGGACGACGCGACGCCGGCGAGTGTGACATCGACGCGAAGACGCTCGGAGTTGTCACCGGCGCAGGCTATTCGAGCGTCAGGTCTTGGCACACCGCAAGACTCCAGCGATGATGATCGGATGCGTGACAGCGCACGTTCCGGAGCGGGAACCCGGAGCGCATCAGGTCACGTGTCCACCGCGAACATTCAGGGAAACAGTTGAACGCTTTCATGAAGCTGGCCGTGACGGTGGTCAGCGCACTGGTCGCAACCGCGCTCACCGTCGGATTCGCCGCCACCGCGTCGGCCGCGCCCGTCGATCGCACCGAACCGATCGCCGCGGCGACCAGCGAGGCCCCGCAGGTGACCTACATCAAGGCGTGCCTGCCGCCCGGCGACACGATCGAACTGCGCACGGGAATCGGCGCGGCGATCGGCGCCGCCATCGGCGCGCTGGTCGGCTTGCCCGTCTTCTTCGTCGGCGCGATCCCCGGCGCGATCATCGTCGGCCTGATCGGCGCCGCCATCGGAGCCTCCTCCTACGCCATCGATTCCGGGCGCCTCGAGCAGCAAGGATTGTGCTGATCGGGCACAGCGCATGAGCGCGCCGAGTTCGGAAGAGCCCTAAGCGAATTCGTTGAACATCAGGGGCGCGAGTTGTCTGTCGCGCCCCTACCGATCCACGCGATCACATGCACCGGGACATCGGGACCCGGTAAGCGGCGCTTCCCACACAGGGAGGCCAAAAGTGACACATGTTACATTTCCTAATGGTAATACTACTTTGGTAGTAGCCGTATCGTTAGACGAGCTCACGGTTTCAGCGTTGCCCTCGGGACCGCGCCGATCATGTTGTCCGGCAACGGTTCCGCCGATCGATCGTCATCTGATGAAGGAAAGTTCATGGCAACTGTCGCACCGGCGACAACTGTCGTTGTCGCGCAGGCGACGGAACTATCGACCGCGCGTAGCCGACCGCCACGAGCCGCACTCGCCCTGGGCGCGGCCATCGTGTTCACCGC
Organism: Nocardia sp. NPDC059691; assembly: GCF_042733915.1. NCBI lineage: Bacteria > Bacillati > Actinomycetota > Actinomycetes > Mycobacteriales > Nocardiaceae > Nocardia > Nocardia sp. NPDC059691. The sequence continues at coordinate 83,437 of NZ_JBHWFB010000001.1, forward strand.
GATCTCCCTGGCGGCCTGGCTGCTGTTCTTGCGGCCGAACTGGGAAATGTACTGGCACCAAATAGATCTGCAGGTCTACATGTGGGGCGGCAAGGCCGCTGCCCTGCACCCGGATCAGTTGTACACCGCCCGCGGCCCGATGTTCCTGCCGTTTCTCTATCCCGTCTTCGCCGCGTGGATCTGCGCCGAATTGGCGCGGTTCCCGATCAACTACATCGGCACCGGCATGGTGGTCACGACGCTGATCTCCCTGTATGTCAGCGTGTGGTGCACCGCTGTGCTGACGCGGTATCGGCGTGGACTCGGCATGACGGTGATGACGCTCGCCGTCGGCAGCGCCGCGCTGTGGCTCGAGCCGGTGCAGCAGACCTTCCGCTTCGGGCAGATCAGCATGATCCTGATGGCGATGGTCTTGGTCGACCTGGCCACGCCGAAACACCGCCGGAGTCGCGGCATCCTCATCGGTATCGCCACCGGCATCAAGCTGACGCCCGCGGTGTTCGTCGTCTATCTGATGATCACCCGACAATTCAAGGCCGCCGCCGCCGCGATGGGCGCGTTCGCGGCCACGGTCGCGGCCGGGCTCTGGTATCGGCCGACCGAGGCGATCCAGTTCTGGACCTCGACCGTGGCGTCGCAGAACCGGATCGGCTTCGCGTACGTGCAGAATCAGTCGCTCAACGGTGTGCTCGGCCGCCTGCAATGGACCACGTGGGACAGCCACGTGCTGTGGCTCTTCGGCGCCGGCGGGCTCGGGCTGGCCGGGTTGGCCGCCGCGCGGATCGCCTACCAGCGGGGAGACGAGATGCTCGGCGTCCTGCTCGCCGCCGGTGTGGCGCTGCTGTGCTCACCGATCTCCTGGACGCACTATTGGGTGTGGGCGGTGCCCGCGCTCGTCTGGGCTGTGCACGCACTCTCCCCACGGGCGCGGACGGCAGGCATCGCCGCGGTCACCACGATCGCACTGTTCGCCTTCGCGTGGCCGATGCAAGTCGACTCGATCGGAACATGGGATCAGACGCTGCCGCTGCTTCCGCAAGGCCTGATCTGGTTCGTACCCCAGACCAACGGCCGGGAATTCCACTGGACCGTCGTGCAATTCCTGGTCGGCAACTCCTACGCTCTGCTCACCCTCGCCGCCATGGTCGCCGCCATAGTCCTGCTGCTGAGCGCGCCGAGATCGCCGATCGCGGACTCCCGATCAGCGAGGAGCGTGCAAAGCGGCGTGTAGCGTGGCGGCCCATTGCTCGACTATGCGCTTGCGGCGGGCCGAGTCGTCGGTGAGGACGTCGGCCAACCCCAGGCCGCGGGCCATGTCCAAGGTCGCCTGGACCAGGTGATGGGTGACCGGATCGGAGTCGTCCACGCCGAGGGCCTCGATCGCGCGACGGTGCGACGCGCGACCGAAGCGGGCTTCCAGCGGGACGATGCGTTCGCGCAGCACCGGGTCGGCGGCGGCGTGCGTCCACACCTGCAACGCGGCTTTGAACAGCGGACTGGTGTACGACTCGACCAGCCCCGCCACCACCGCCTCCGTACGGCCGACGCCGTCGCCCAGCTCCCCCAGCGACGACGCCTCTTGCACCGCCTGCCCGCTGCGCGTGTCGAACATGAACTCCAGCGCGGCGGTGATCAGATCCTCCCTGGTGGGAAAGTGATGCTGCGCCGCGCCACGCGACACCCCGGCCCGTTCGGCGACGACCGCGACCGTCGCGGCCGCCCAGCCCATCTCGGCCAGACAGTCGATGGTCGCCTCGAGCAGGCGCTGCCGGGTGGCTCGGCTGCGGTCCTGCTTGGGTTCGTGGGGTGTCGCCATGGTCGTTATTCTGCCCAGCTCGGCGGTCGGCGCTGCAAAAAGGCCAGCATGCCCTCGTGCACTTCGGGGGTGCCGAAGAAGCTCGCCGAACGCCGCGCGAGCTCCTCGGCGGAGGCGTCGAACTCCGCGAGGATGCCCGCGTTGACCAACCGCTTGGCCTCGGCCAGCCCCTGCGGGGAGCCCTTGCGCACTTCCCCACACAGCCGCGCCACCTCGGCGGCCGGGTCGTCGGCGGTCACCGTGACCAAGCCGATCTGCTCGGCGACGGCGGCGTCGAACTTCTCGCCGGTCAGGTAGTACCGGCTGGCCGCGCGCGGATCGAGCCTGGGAAGCAGGGTCAGCGAGATCATGAACGGCGCCAGCCCGATCCGCACCTCGGTGAGCGCGAAACTGCTGCCCGGCCCGGCCACGACGATGTCGCAACCGGCCACGATGCCCATGCCGCCCGCCCGCACGTTGCCGTCGATCCGCGCGATCACCGGCTTCGGGATCTCCACCAGCCTGCGCAGCACGCCGATCATGACCCGGGTGCGCTCGTCGGCGGCCACGGCCGGATCGGCGTCGCTCGCCTCGCTCAGATCGGCGCCAGCGCAGAAGGTGTTGCCGGTGTGCGCGAGCACGACGACGCGCACCTTCTCGTCGTCGGCGGCGTCGTCGAGTCCGCGCAGCAGCTCGGCGACCAGCTTGGACGACAGCGCGTTGCGGTTGTGCGGCGAGTCGAAGGTGAGCGTCGCCACGCCGCCGCTCACCTCGTAGCGGACGAACGGAGCCGTCTCGGTCATGCGCGTCCTCTCAGTACGACTTCGGCAGGCCCAGCGAGTACTGGGCGACGAAGTTCAAGACCATTTCCCGGCTCACCGGCGCGATGCGGCCGATGCGAGCGGCGGCGAGCATGGCGGCCAGTCCGACGTCCTTGGTCAGGCCGGAGCCGCCGTGGGTCTGGACGGCCTGGTCGAGCGCCTTGATGCTGGCTTCCGCGGCCGCGTATTTCGCCATGTTGGCGGCCTCGGCGGCGCCCATCTCGTCGCCCGCGTCGTAGAGGGTCGCGGCCTTCTGCATCATCAGCTTCGCCAGCTCCACTTCGACCTTCACCTGCGCCAGCGGATGCGAGATGCCCTGGTGCGCACCGATCGGCGTCTTCCACACCGTGCGCTCCTTGGCGTATTCCACCGCGCGTTCGATGGCGTAGCGACCCATGCCGACGGCCATCGCGGCGCCCATGATCCGCTCCGGGTTCAGGCCCGCGAACAACTGCATCAACGCCGCGTCCTCCTTGCCGACCAGCGCGGTGGACGGCAGCCGGACGTCGTCGAGGAACAGGTTGTACTGGTGATCGGGCTCGATGATGTCCATCTCCTGCGCCGTCTTGGTGAAGCCTTCGGCGTCGGTCGGCACGATGAACAGGGCGGGCTTGAGCTTGCCGGTCTTGTGGTCGGATGTGCGGGCCACGATCAGCACGGCCTCGGCCTGGTCAACGCCGGAGATGAAGATCTTGCGGCCGTTGAGGATCCAGTCGTCACCGTCGCGGCGCGCGGTGGTGGTGATCTGGTGGGAGTTGGAGCCGGCGTCGGGCTCGGTGATGCCGAACACCATCTTTCCAGAGCCGTCGGCGAGCTTGGGCAGCCATTCCCGCTTCTGCTCGTCGGTGCCGTACTTGGTGATGATGGTGCCGCAGATGGCCGGGGACACCACCATCAGCAGCAGGCCCGCGCCCTGCGCGGACAGCTCCTCCATCACCAGCGACAGCTCGTACATGCCCGCGCCGCCGCCACCGTATTCCTCCGGCAGGTTCACGCCGAGGAACCCGAGTTTGCCCGCCTCCTGCCACAATTCGTCCAGCGGCTCGCTCTTGCGCGCCTTCGGCAGCACGTAGTCGCGGTAGTTGTACTTCGTGGCCAGCGCGGCGACGGCGGCCCGCAGCGCCTTCTGCTCGTCGGTTTCGATGAAGGTCATCAGTTCTCCTGGGTTTCTACGGGTTCGACGACCGCGAGCACGGCGCCGACGTCGACCTGCTGGCCGACGGTGACGTTGACGGCGCTGAGCACGCCCGCGGCGGGCGCGGCGATGGTGTGCTCCATCTTCATCGCCTCCAGCCACAGGATCGGCTGGCCCTGTTCGACGTGGTTGCCGACCTCCGCGCCGAGCCGGATCACGTTGCCCGGCATGGGCGCGAGCAGAGAACCGGTGGCCACCTGGTCGGCCGGATCGCTGAAACGCGGCAGCCTGCGCAGAGCCACCGGGCCGAGCGGCGAGTCGACGTAGACCTGGTCGCCGTAGCGGGCGATCTCGAACTGCCTGCGCACCGGGCCGCGCTCACCCGGAACCGACAGCACGACGCGATCGGGAGCCGACTCGACGAGAACGAGACCGTCGTGACCGTCCACGGTGACGGCGGTCCGGCCGAACCGGTAACCCACCTCGTGCGTTCCGGTAGCGCGGCTTTCGTAGGACTTGCGCTGTGACTGCGAGGGGAGATTGCGCCACCCGCTGGGCAGCCCGCCGCCCACCCGCGCGCTGCCCCGGTTGGCGGCGGCGTCGGCGAGTGCGGCGGCCACGATGGACAGCGCCTCGTCGGACTCCGACGCCAGCGGCGCGGCCAGGGCGGCCAGCCCATGCGTGGTGAAGAACGCGGTGTCGGTGTCACCCGCCAGGAACGCCGGATGACGCAGCACGCGCACCAGCAGGTCGCGGTTGGTGACCAGGCCGTGGATCTTCGCGCGGTGCAGCGCCGAAGCCAGCAATCGTGCTGCCTCGCCGCGCGTTTCGGCGTAGGAGATGACCTTGGCCAACATCGGGTCGTAGTGCACGCCGACCACCGAGCCGTCCACCACGCCTGTGTCGAGCCGCACGCCCGGGCGGTCCAGCAGGTCGAACTCGGTGAGCACCGACGGGATATCTATCCGGTGCACGGTGCCGCTCTGCGGCTGCCAGTCGTGTGCCGGATCTTCGGCGTAGAGCCGGACCTCGATCGAATGCCCGTGCATGGCAGGCGGTTCCGCGGGCAACACGGAGCCCGCGGCGACGTCCAGTTGCAGGCGCACCAGATCCAGCCCGGTGGTGCACTCGGTGACCGGATGCTCCACTTGCAGGCGGGTGTTCATCTCCAGGAAGAAGAACTCGCCTTGCTCGTCGGCGAGGAACTCGACGGTGCCCGCGCCGATGTAGCCGATCGCGCCCGCCGCCAGCCGCGCCGCCTCGAACAGCCGCGCCCGCATGCCCTCGGTGCGCTCCACCAGCGGCGACGGAGCCTCCTCGATCACCTTCTGGTGGCGGCGCTGGATCGAGCACTCACGCTCGCCGACCGCCCAGATCGTGCCGTGCGTGTCGGCCATCACCTGGACTTCGATATGCCTGCCGGTCTCGAGGTAGCGCTCGCAGAAGACCGTCGGATCGCCGAAGGCGGATTCCGCCTCGCGCCGGGCGGCCTCGATCTGCGAAGTCAGCTCGGCCAGCTCGCGGACCACGCGCATGCCGCGTCCGCCGCCACCGGCGGACGCCTTGATCAGCACCGGCAGGTGCGCCTCGGTGACCTCGGCCGGGTCCAGTTCGGCGAGCACCGGCACGCCCGCGGCGTCCATCATCTTCTTCGCGGCGACCTTCGAGCCCATCTGCTCGATCGCCTCGACAGGCGGCCCGATCCAGACCAGCCCGGCGTCGAGCACGGCCTTGGCGAATTCGGCGTTCTCGGAGAGGAATCCGTATCCAGGATGGATGGCATCGGCGCCAGCGGCGACCGCGGCCTCGATGATCAGCTCACCGCGCAGATAGGTCTCCGCGGGCGTGTTGCCGGGCAGGCGCACCGCGGCGTCCGCCTCGATGACATGCGGCGCGGCGGCATCCGCGTCGGAGTACACCGCGACGGTGCCGAGACCCATCCTGCGGCAGGTCGCGAAGACCCGGCGGGCGATTTCGCCACGGTTGGCGACAAGGACATTCGTGAGCCCGCCCGTCACCCGGCCGCCGCGCCTCATCGAATCGCTCTGCGATGCAGTCATCATCGGCCTCACATTCGGAAGACGCCGAAGCCGTCGGCGCCTTTGATCGGGGCGTTGTGAATGGCCGACAGGGACATTCCCAACACGGTGCGGGTGTCGCGCGGGTCGATGACGCCGTCGTCGTAGAGCCGCCCGGACATGAACATCGCCAGCGATTCGGCCTCGATCTGCGCCTCCACCATGGCGCGCATCCCGGCGTCGGCCTCCTCGTCGAACGGCAGGCCCTTCGCCTCTGCGGCGGCACGGCCGACGATCGAGATGACGCCCGCCAGCTGCGCACCGCCCATGACGGCGGATTTCGCACTGGGCCAGGCGAAGACGAAGCGCGGGTCATAGGCCCGGCCGCACATGCCGTAGTGGCCCGCGCCGTAGGACGCGCCCATCAGCACCGAGATGTGCGGCACCTTCGAATTGGAGACGGCGTTGATCATCATCGCGCCGTGCTTGATGATGCCCTTCTGCTCGTACTCCTTGCCGACCATGTAGCCGGTGGTGTTGTGCAGGAACAGCAGCGGGGTGTTCGACTTGTTGGCCAGCTGGATGAACTGCGTGGCCTTCTGCGATTCTTCGGAGAACAGCACACCGCGCGCGTTGGCCAGGATGCCGACCGGGTAACCGTGCAGCTCGGCCCATCCGGTGACAAGGCTGCTGCCGTAGAGCGGCTTGAACTCGTCGAAATCCGAGCCGTCCACGATGCGGGCGATCACCTCGCGCGGATCGAACGGGATCTTCAGATCCGACGGCACGATGCCGAGCAGATCCTCCGGGTCGTAGAGCGGTTCGATCACCTCGGCGCGCGGGGCGGGCCCCTGCTTGCGCCAGTTCAGCCGCTTGACGATGGAGCGGCCGATGCGGATCGCGTCCTGCTCGTCCACGGCGTAGTAATCCGCCAGGCCGGAGATCCGCGCGTGCATGTCCGCTCCGCCGAGGGATTCGTCGTCGGATTCCTCACCGGTGGCCATCTTGACCAGCGGCGGACCGCCGAGGAACACCTTGGAGCGCTCCTTGATCATCACCACGTGATCGGACATGCCTGGTATGTACGCGCCGCCCGCGGTGGAGTTGCCGAACACCAGCGCGATGGTCGGGATACCCGCCGCCGACGCCTGGGTGAGGTCGCGGAACATCCGGCCGCCGGGGACGAAGACCTCCTTCTGTGTGGGCAGATCCGCGCCGCCGGATTCCACCAGCGAGATCACCGGCAGCCGGTTCTCCCGCACGATGTCGTTGATCCGCAACGTCTTGCGCAGCGTCCACGGGTTCGAGGTGCCGCCGCGCACGGTCGGATCGGGCGCGACGATCATGCACTCGACGCCCTCCACGATGCCGATGCCCGCGATGGTGCTGCCGCCGACGTGGAATTCGCTGCCCCAGCCCGCCAGCGGGCACAACTCCAGGAACGGCGAGTCCTCGTCGACGAGCAGTTCGATGCGCTCGCGCGCGGTCAGCTTGCCGCGCTTGCGATGCCGCGCCAGCTTGTCCGGCCCACCGCCCGCGATGGCCTTGGCGAACTCCGCGTCGACCTCGGCGAGCTTGGCCGTCATCGCCTCCGCGGCCGCCTCGTACTCGGGCGCGGCGGTGTCCAAGGTGCTGCGCAGAATGGTCATGACTGGTACCCCAATCGCTTCGCCGCCAGTCCGGTCAGTATTTCGGTAGTGCCGCCGCCGATGCCGAGGATGCGCATATCCCGGTACTGGCGCTCGATCTCGGATTCGCGCATGTAACCGAGGCCGCCGAACAACTGGACGGCCTGGTTGGCCACCCACTCGCCCGCTTCCACCGCGGTGTTCTTCGCGAAACACACCTCGGCGATCAGGTCGGTCTCGCCTTCGGCGCTGCGCTGCACCACATCCCGGGTGTAGACGCGGGCCACATCGATCCGACGCGCCATCTCGGTGACCGTGTTCTGCACCGCCTGCCTGCTGATCAGCGGGCGGCCGAAGGTCTCGCGATTGCGCACCCACTCCAGCGTCAGTTCCAGGCAACGCTGCGCGCTGGAATACGCCTGCACCGCCAGCCCGACGCGCTCGCTGACGAACGCGCCCGCGATCTGGTAGAAGCCGGAGTTCTCCGGGCCGACCAGGTTCTCCACCGGCACCCGGACGTCGACGTAGGACAGTTCGGCGGTGTCGGAGGCCAGCCAGCCCATCTTGTCCAGCTTGCGGCTGACCGTGAAGCCCGGCGTGTCCTTGTCGACGATGAGCAGCGAGATGCCGCCGGAGCCAGGCCCGCCGGTGCGCACCGCGGTGACCACGAAGTCGGCGCGGACGCCGGAGGTGATGTAGGTCTTGGCGCCGTTGACGATGTAGTGGTCGCCGTCGCGGCGCGCGGTGGTGGTGAGGTGCCCGACGTCGGAGCCGCCGCCGGGCTCGGTGATCGCGAGCGATCCGATCCTCTCGCCCGCCAGCGTCGGCTTCACCCAGCGCTCGATCTGGTCGGCGTTGCCCGAGGCGATGATGTGCGGCACGGAGATGCCGCAGGTGAACAGGGAGGCGAACAACCCGCCGGACGCACCGGCCTGGTGCATCTCCTCGCAGACGATCATCGCGTCAACGCCGTCGCCGCCGGAACCACCCGCGGATTCCGGGAACTGCACGCCGAGCAGGCCGAGCGCGCCCGCCTTCTTGTGCAGTTCGCGCGGGATCTCACCGGCGCGCTCCCAGCCGTCCAGGTACGGCAGGATCTCGCGTTCCACGAATCCGCGCACCGTGGATCGCAATTCGCGTCGTTCCGGCGTTTCCCAGAGTTTCGTCATGTCAGCAGCTCCACTGGAATGTCGAGGTGACGAGACCGCAGCCATTCGCCGAGTCCCTTGGCCTGCGGGTCGAAGCGGGCCTGATAGGCCACGCCCTGGCCGAGCAGGCCTTCGATGATGAAGTTCAGCGCCCGCAGATTGGGCAGGACATGCCGGGTGACGGTCAGCGAAACCACTTCCGGGAGTAGTTCTTTGATGCGCTCCACGGTGAGCGTGTGCACCAGCCAGCGCCATTGCTCGTCGGTGCGCACCCACACACCGATATTCGCGTCACCGCCTTTGTCACCGCTGCGTGCCAGCGCGACGGTTCCCAGCGGCACGCGGCGCGTTTCCCCGGCGGGCAGCGGTTCCGGAGCGGGCGGCTCGTCGACGGCGGCGAGTTCGGCCGTCTCCGTCGCCGGGGCGATCTCGACGCGGGCGCCGTCGGGCAGCACCGCCGTGTGCGGCACTTCGGCGGCGTCGACGAACCCGGGCGTGAACACGCCGTAAGGGGAACCGTTGCCCGGCAAGGTGGTGAAGCTGCACCCCGGATAGCTGGCCAGCGCCAGCTCCACCGCGACGTTGGAGAAGGCGCGCCCGACCTTGTTCGGGTCCGGGTCGCGCACCACGCAGCGCAGCAGTGCGCTGGCCTGCTCCTCGGTGTCGGCGTCCGGGCGGTCCAGGCGGGCCAAGGTCCAGGTCAGCTCGGACGGTCGGCTCGGCAGCCAGGACTCCAGTTGCCGTTGCGCCAGTTCCGCTTTCGCTTCGATGTCCAGACCGGTGAGCACGAATTCCATCTCGTTGCGGAAGCCGCCGATGGTGTTCAGCGAGACCTTGAGCCGGGGCGGCGGGGCCTCACCGGTGACGCCGCTGATCCGCACCCGGTCCGGGCCGTCCTGGTCGAGCCGGATGGTGTCCAGGCGGGAGGTGACGTCGGGCCCGGCATAGCGCGCTCCCTGGATCTCGTACATGAGCTGGGCCTCGACCGTGTCGACCGTGACCGCGCCGCCGGTGCCCGCGTGTTTGGTGATGACGCTGCCGCCGTCGGCGCGGATCTCCGCGATCGGGAAACCCGGCCTGCCCAGATCGGCGAGCTCGGTGAAGAAGGCGTAGTTGCCGCCGGTGGCCTGGGTGCCGCACTCGATGACGTGCCCGGCCACAACCGCGCCGGCCAGGCGGTCGTAATCCGTTCGGCTCCAGCCGAAGTGCGCGGCGGCGGGGCCGACGATCACCGAAGCGTCGGTGACCCGGCCGGTGACCACGATGTCCGCGCCCGCGTTCAGGCATTCGACGATGCCCCACGCGCCGAGGTAGGCGTTGGCGGTCAGCGGCGCGCCGAAGCCGAGATCACCGGCGCGCGCGAGGAGATCGTCACCCTCGACGTGCGCGATCTTGGCGTCCAATCCGAGGTCGGCGGCAACCTTGCGCAGACGCTGCGCCAGACCGGCCGGGTTCAGGCCGCCCGCGTTCGCCACGATGCGCACGTTGCGTTCGAGCGCCAGCCCGAGGCAGTCCTCGATCTGCTTGACGAAGGTCTTGGCGTAGCCGAGGTCCGGGTCCTTCATCCGGTCCCGGCCGAGAATCAGCATGGTGAGTTCGGCGAGATAGTCGCCGGTGAGGACGTCGAGCTGTCCCCCTTCCAGCATCTCGCGCATGGCGCCGAGCCGGTCGCCGTAGAAGCCGGAACAGTTGCCGATCCGGAGCACGTCCGGGTCGGCGGCCAGCATACTCATCAGCGGGAATGCCTCCTGTACGGCGAACCGTCAGGATGAGCCGCATGCCGCACCCGTGAAGTCCGCGTTCCGCGACCAGCATCACACCGGGGTCAGAAAAAAGCAAGCATGCGTGCTTGTTAATTGCCGCCCCGCCGCCCCGGCCACCGGGAGACCGAGTGGGCTGGAGCAAGATGGCACCGTGTCCAGCGACGTCACCGTGATCGTTCTGTTCGCCCTGGCGGGCTTCCTGCTCGGCGGCGTTTACACCACCTGGAGGACGGCCCGGCCGCTGTCCATCGCGCTCGCCGTCTGCGCCGCCCTCGCGGCGGGCGGCGCGCTGGCCTGGTGGCTCGGATAGATCGAGCGGAGAGGCAGCCGCTCAGCCCCTCGACAACCGGAAGATTCGCAGGTCGTCGGGGACACCGTTGAGTGGCGCCGCGAAGAAGCTGCGGCGATACGGCTTGGCCGCCAAGCCCAGCTCCGCCAGCGTCTCCGGCCGCAGCCCCAGGAGCGTGGCCTCCGACAGCATGGTGTTGCCGTTGCCGCCCGCCTCCATGACCCGGGCCGCGATGGTGACGTCCACCCCGAGCCAGTCGCCCCCGATCTCACGCGGAGAACCGGTGTGCAAACCGATCCGCATCTGCGGGGTATAGCCGCGCACCTGCACGTCGGCCAGGTTGCGCTTGGCGGTCACGGCGGCGCGCACCGCCCGGTCGGCCGAAGGGAACACCGCCATGACCCCGTCGCCCATGCGCTTGACCACGTGGCCGCCCCGCTCGGCGATCGGCGGCTCGATGGCCTTGGCCACCTTGCGCAGCAGTTCCAGGGTGGCCTCGTCACCGGCCGACAGCGACCAGCGCGAGAAGGCCACCAGATCGGTGAACATAACAGTTACTTCTTGGCTACCTTTGCCGCGTCCCATCCGCTCCAGGGCGGCCTGCCAGACCTGCAAGGCGCCGAAGCCGATCTCCCGAGCGGCGCTCGGTGCGTCGCCGACCAGTTTGTCCGCCGCGCGCGCGACCGCTCGCGCACCGCCGGGCCCGGAAACCGACAGCGGGTCGCCGAAAGCGGGATCACCCGGCAGCTGCTGCCGTGCCCTGCGCAGCACGCCGATCAGGTCCGCCCGCTGATTCGCCGCGTTCACCAGCGCGGATATCTGGCCACGCCGTAACCCGCCGGAACGGCGGGGAGCATCGTCCGAATCGGACGGCTCCAACGGAATGACCACCTCGGGCGGTACCCCTCCCTCGGCCTCCGGCCCCGACCCCGGCTCGGCGCCGCCGGAAGGTGTTTCATGCACGCCCCGAGGGTATCTCAGCCGATCCGACGTCGGCAGGTTACCGATCATCACCATGTGCCACCTCCGCTGCGAACCTCAGCGAGCACACCGTCGGGCCCGGCATTGGATAACGAGCTGGTTGCTGCACCGAGGCTACCCGGGCGAGAAGGGGTCTCGGAACCGGCAAGGGGCATAGTTTCCTCGATGTTCACACGCACGATCGGCCCGGCGCGAGGGTTCGCACCGGGCCGATCAGGGCACCGTCCGCCGGGCAGTGACGGGCGGTGGGGGGAGCGCCGGACCTCCCGACAAGGTCGGCGCACCGTCAACCCGAGTGGCGAGGGAAGGCGACTCGGGTCGTCAAGGGAGCTCGTCTCAAGCGTCGCGCTGGTTCACCACGACCAGCGACGCGACGAAGACGATCGCGACGAAGACGGTGAAGTAGAGCAGGCTGCCCCATGGTCCCCAGTGCCAGTTGGCCGTGGACGGGAAGGCGCTCATGAAATGGTTCGCGTTCGCGAACGGCAGGAACGGGGTGACATTGCGCCCGAAGCTGCCGAACGCACCGAGCAGCCCCTCGATGAGCAGCGGCCACAGCACGATCAGCGAGATCGCGGCGGCGGATTGCCGCACCAGCACGCCGACGCCGACCGCGAGGACGACGCACAGGAACGCGTAGATCGGGATGGAGTAGACCTCGCGCCAGTCGGCCGCGCTGGACAGCGTGAGCGCCGCGCCCGCGTCCGGCCCGCTGATCGCTTTCGCCACCACGTAGGCGACGAAGGCCAAGGCGATGGTCAGCAGCGCGCCGTACACGCTGACCAGCCCGGCCTTGGTCAGGATGACCTTGGCCCGGTGCGGCGTCGCCTGGAACGTGGTCCGGATGATGCCGAAGCGATATTCGCTGGTCACGGTCAGGGTGGCCATGATCATCAGGACCATCACGCCGAAACCGCTGATCCCGGCCACCGCGGTGGAGACCGTCAGGTCGATCGCGCCTTCCTTGCCGTAGGACGCGCGCGCCACCGAGGCGAGCAAGGCGGCCATGCCCAGCGCGAGGGCGATGACGATCGCCGAGCACCACCAGGGCGACCTGGTCGAGGTGAGCTTGATTCGTTCCGCTGCCAGCACGCCCATCAGAGCGCACCTCCCATCACCTGATCGAAGCCTTCGCCGTGGTACTCCACCGCGCCGCCGGTCATCCGCATGAACGCCTCTTCCAGCGACGCGCGCTGCGGGGCCAACTCGAACAGCGTGATGCTGTTCTCGCCCGCGAGCTTGCCCACCGCGTCACTGGAGACGCCCGCCACCATGAGCGCGGGGCCGTCGGCACTCGCGCCGTCCTCCCTGACGGTCATGCCGTTGGAGGTGAGCACGCTGCGCAGCTGGTCGAGCTGCGGGCTGCGCACCCGGACCGTCTGCTCCGAGGCGCGTTCGATGAACTCCTGGGTGGTGGAATCCGAGATCAGCTTGCCGCGCCCGATCACAACCAGGTGCTCGGCGGTCTGCGCCATCTCCGACAGCAGATGGCTGGAGACCAGCACCGTACGGCCCTCGGCGGCCAGCCGCTGCATGAAGCGGCGGATCCACAGGATGCCCTCCGGATCGAGGCCGTTCACCGGCTCGTCGAACAGCAGCACCTCCGGGTCGCCCAGCAGCGCGCCGGCCAGGCCGAGCCGCTGCGACATGCCGAGCGAGAAGCCGCCCGCCGACTTGCCCGCCACCTCGGACAGGCCGACCAGCCGCAGCACCTCCTCCACCCGGGACTTGGCGATGTCGTTGGAGGCGGCCATCCACTCCAGATGAGCCCGCGCCGACCGGTTCGGATGCACCCACTTGGCGTCCAGCAGCGCCCCGACGGTGCGCAGCGGATGGTCCAGCTCGTGGTACGGCCTGCCTTTGATCAAGGCGGTGCCCGCGGTGGGCTTGTCCAAGCCGAGGATCATGCGCATGGTGGTCGATTTGCCCGCGCCGTTCGGTCCGAGGAACCCCGTTACCTGCCCGGGGCGAACGGTGAAGGTCAGATCCTGCACCGCTACGGTCTGCCCGTAGTGCTTGGTGAGGCCTTTCAGCTCGATCATGCCGCCCAGCATTCCCCAAATCGCGGGCGCGCGCGTCGGTAATTAGTGCCGAGTTGGATCATCCTCGAGGATGAGGACGGGAAACAGGATCCCTTAAGGGTCGAGGCCGAAGTCTCAACGGCCGAGTAGTTCGGCGACGCGCAGCAGCGGAGCGATGTAACCGGGGATCGCACTCGGATCGCGCAGCGCTGCCGATGTTCGGAGCGGCAGGATCACAGGCGTTTACACCGCGAGGGCGAACACGGCGGCGAGCGCGGCGGCCGCGTCGAGCAGGGCGCGAGATCGAGCCGCGATGCTCGCGTCCCGAGCCGCCAGCGCCGCCTCGACGTCATCGGATCGGTGGCCGCGCGGCAGGTCGGACATCAAGGTCTTCAGCGTGTCGACGCGGTACCCCGCTCTGCGGAGCTGATGGACGATCCGGGCATCCCGGACCTGGGTGGGAGAGTACTGCCGCGTGCGCTGCGTGGTCGCGCGATCCGGGACGACGAGTCCCTCCGCGTCCCAATGCCGCAGTGTCGACGGGCGCACGCCCAGCGCGGCAGCGAGTTCGGCGACGCTCATCGCATCCGAAGGGCGCGCGTCGGCGATCGGCTCGGCGGAGATCACCTCCGCCGCCCGCTTGGCGAGTGCCAGATCGGTGCGTTCCCGGTCCAGCCGGGCATGTGCCGCGTCGAGCAGAGCCAGTACCTGAGGTACCGGTCCCTCGTGGACGGCGCGAACGATGCGCTTGGCCTCGACGGGGCCGACGCCCGCCGCCAGCGCTCGATAGGCGAGTGCGGAACGCACATGCACCTCGCCGTACCTGCGGTAGCCGGTCGCAGTGCGTATCGCCGTCGGCAGCACACCGTCGCGTTCGAGGTTGCGGATCTGCTGCACGGAGTACCCGACCCGCAGCGCCACATCAGCCGTGCGCATCGTGGAGTTGCGACTTGTCACGCCATTTGCCATGCGTCTCCTGCTCGAAGTCTCCACAAGCACCTTAATGAAACGCTGGAATACGTGACCATCGACGAGATCATCGGCTTCGTCTCCACCCTCGACGGAGTCCTCACCCTCAGCCCCGGCCCCGGCGACGGCTCACCGGAGATCAGCTGGGGCGATACCTTCTTCTACTACTCACCGGACGGGGTGATACCGAAGGCGACCCAGCCCTTCGCGACGATCGTGACGAAGAACTATCCCGGCGACGAAAGTTCGGACTTGGACCGCCCAGATGCGTTCCGCGTCAACATCGCCGCCGGGAAAGAAGCCTTCACCCACTGGACCGGCCACACTCCCCGCGAACGTTCCACCCCCGACAATCCGAGCGCAACCGATACGGTGATCCCCCACCCGGTCTACGCATCCGCCGCCTGGCTGGCAGTCATCAACCCCGGCCCCCGAACCACCGCGCCCACCCGCACCCTCCTCCGCACCGCCTACGACCTCGCCCGCTCCCGCCACGAGCGCCGTTGAGGCGCCGCGAGTGGCACATGGTTGCGGCGAAGTGCGAGAAGACCTTCGACCATGTGCCACTCGCGGGAATGGTTGACATGGAGCGCGCTCCAGCACCTAGCGTCGGGGCCGACGAATTCGAGTGCAGGAGGTAGCAGCATGAACGACATTTCGAGTCGGCGGCTCGGTGGGCTGACGGTTTCCGCGCAGGGCCTGGGGTGCATGGGTATGAGTCACGGCTACGGCGCCGCGGACGACGAGCAGTCGATCGCGACGCTGCACCATGCCCTCGACCTGGGGGTCACTTTGTTGGACACCGCCGACTTCTACGGCGCGGGGCACAACGAGGAGCTGATCGGGCGGGCCGTCGCAGGGCGGCGAGACGAGGTGGTGCTCGCCACGAAATTCGGCTTCGCCAACCGCTTGGGCGAGCCCACGCACATCCGCGGCGACGCGGCCTACGTGCGACAGGCATGCGAGGCATCGCTGCGCAGGCTGGGCGTCGACCACATCGACCTCTACTACCTGCACCGGGTGGACCCGCAGGTGCCGATCGAGGAGACCGTCGGCGCGATGGCCGAACTGGTACAGGCCGGGAAGGTCCGGCACCTCGGGCTGTCGGAGGCGGGCGCGGACACCATTCGGCGCGCGCACGCGGTGCATCCGATCGCCGCGTTGCAGAGCGAGTGGTCGTTGTGGACCCGCGATTTGGAGGCGGAGATCCTCCCGGTCTGCCGTGAACTCGGCATCGGCCTGGTCCCCTTCTCGCCGCTCGGGCGCGGATTCCTGACCGGACGGTACAACTCGGTGGAAGGTCTGGCGGACAACGACGTGCGGCGCAGCCAGCCTCGCTTCGCCGACGGCAACCTCGAACGGAACCTGGCGATCGTCGCCGAGCTGAACGAGCTGGCCGCGGCGAAAGGTGTCACCGCGGGCCAGCTCGCGTTGGCCTGGGTGCAGCACCGGGGCGAGGACGTGGTGCCGATTCCCGGCACCAGGCGGCAACGGTACCTGGAGGAGAACCTCGCAGCGCTGACCATCGAGCTGTCCGCCGACGACCTCGCCGCCATCGAGGCCGCCGCCCCGCCGGAGCAAGTGGCGGGCGACCGCTACGACGCGACGAACCTCACCTTCGTCAACGGCTGAGGCCCGAACCCAGCGCGCCCGGACTCGCCCACCGAGTGATGGCAGGCCCCCCGCTACGACGTGGCGAGACCCGCTTCCGTCAACGGCTGGATCCGGGGGCGACTGGCCCGCCATCAGTCGCCGACGGAGTGAGGGCCGAGCACGCGATACGGCTTGACGCGAATCCCTTTTCGTCATCGACTGAGCCCCAGGGTGACCAGCGTCCCGCCAAATGATCGCGGCACCTCCGACGTGGCTACCCTCGCTCTCGTATTGCGGAGACCGCCGCTCCCCAGCGCGGCTGACCGGGCTCGTCCGTCGAGTGGTGTCGCCACATGCGTCGTGTCGCCACCTGTTCAGGAAATCCGAAAGCCGTCATCGACATCCCGAGACTCTGGACTCGAGCCCGACGCCTCACAGCCCCGGAGACGATGCCTGGGCCCAGAAGCGCTTCGGGATGCGCCCGGCCAGGCGCGCGGTGTATCCGGCGCGCACCGCGTCCGCCATCGCCGCAGCCATCAACTCGGGGCGCTTCGCCCTGGTGACGGCGGTGGCCAGCAACACCGCGGAGCAGCCGAGTTCCATGGCGAGGGCGGCGTCGCTCGCGGTGCCGATGCCCGCGTCCAGGATGACCGGCACCTTCGCGTCGGCGACGATCATCTCGATGTTGTGCGGGTTGCCGATGCCGAGGCCGGTGCCGATGGGCGCGCCCAGCGGCATCACCGCCACGCAACCCGTCTCCTCCAGACGGCGAGCCAGGACCGGGTCGTCGTTGGTGTAGGGCAACACGACGAAGCCGTCGTCGACGAGTTGTTCCGCGGCGGTGAGCAGTTCGACGGGGTCCGGCAGCAGGGTGCGCTCGTCGGCGACCACCTCGAGCTTCACCCAGTTGGTGTCAAGCGCCTCACGCGCCAGCTGCGCGGTGAGCACCGCCTCGGCCGCGGTGCGACAGCCCGCCGTGTTCGGCAGCGGCGCGATGTCCAGACGTTTCAGCAGGTCGAGCACACCAGTGCCGCCCGCGGCGTCGATGCGCCGCATGGCCACGGTGGTCAACTCGGTGCCGGAGGCGATCAGCGCTTCCTCCAGCACGGCGAGGTTCTCCGCGCCGCCGGTGCCCATGATCAGGCGGGAACCGAACTCCCGGTCCGCGATCCGCAGCGGGGCGTCGGCCCGCGCGGATTCCGTCGCAGCCTCAGCCACCTTGAACCGCCGTCAGCACCTCGATCTGCCAGCCGCGCCCGACCGGTTCGTCCCAGCGCGACTTGGGGAACACGGCTCCGTCCACCGCGAGCGCGACACCCCGGCACGGCAGTCCGAGGCGCTCCAGCAACTCGCGCACGGTGAGCGGCTCGGCGAACTCGTGCTCGTCGCCGTTCACCGTGACACCGATGGGGACGGATGACAGCGTCATCGAATTCCTCCTACAGTCGTCGAAAAGCGTTGCGGGTCGGCTACTTCCGCTTCGGGCAGCATTGCCCCGCCGAGCAGGCTCGCCACCGCGTCCACCGTGAGCGGCAGGGTCAGCATGCCGTTGCGGCCGTGCCCGGTGGCCGCGACGATCCGGTCGGTGAGCCGGCCGATCAACGGCAGATTGTCCGGGCTGCCCGGCCGGGAACCGGCGCTCGCTTCGGCGAGTTCGTATTCGCCGATGCCGGGGAACACCGCCTCCGCGTCGGCGATCAGGTCGCGGACGCCGGCGACGGTGACCGCGGTGTCGAAACCCGCCTCGTACTGCGTGGCGCCGACGACGATTCCGTCGGCGCGCGGCACCAGGTAGACCGCGCGCCCGTGCACTCTGGCTCGGATCACCCGGCGCGGCGCCGGCGCGACGCCGGGCCGTTGCCGCAGGCGCAGGATCTCGCCCTTGACCGGGCGAACCGGCAGCTCCGGCCACAATGCCGCCGACGCGGCTCCCGCGGCGAGCACGACTTGGTCGTGCGGAAGTTCCGTCAGCGAGTCTACGGACTCGGCGCGCACCACCACGCCGGCCGCCTCGGCGGCTTGCCGCAGCGCGGCGACCAGCTTGCGGTTGTCGATCGCGGGTTCGGCGGGTGCGAGCAGCGCGGCGCGCACCGTCCTGGCCAGGCCGGGTTCTCGCTCACGCACTCCGGCGCGGTCCAGCAGGCGCAGATCGTGCCCGCGTCCGCCGACCCAATCGGCCACCGTGCGCAGGTCGGCCGCGTCGGCCGCGTCCAGCGCGACGGTCATGGTCTCGTCCGCCACGAAAACCGAGACGCCGGTCGCGTCCGCCAGCCGGGCGGCGAATTCCGGCCAGCGGGCCAGCGACGCTGCGCCGAATTCGAGCACCCGATCCTCGCCGGGCCAGCCTTCCGACAGCGGTGCGAGCATGCCCCCGGCCACCCAGGAGGCCCCGGTGGCGACAGCCGGATCGAACAGGGTGGCCGACCAACCGGCCTCGGCGGCCCGCCAGGCCACGGCGAGCCCGACGGCGCCGCCACCGACGACGGCCAGAGTCCGCATCCGATCCACCTGCCTCCTGTTTCGCATCCCACGGTAGCGCGGCTACGGTCGAAGGCGTGCAACCCTCCCACCCCAATCGACCCGCCTCGCCGCGGGAGCGTCTGACGAACGCGCGGCTGTACCTGTGCACCGACGCTCGCCGGGAGAAGGGCGATCTGGCCAAGTTCGCCGAGGCCGCGTTCGCAGGCGGAGTCGACATCATCCAGCTCAGGGACAAAGGATCACCGGGCGAGGCCGAGTTCGGCCCGCTGGAGGCCAGGGCCGAGCTCGGCGCGCTGGCCGAACTGAAGGCCGCCGCGCGCAGGCACGGCGGGCTGGTCGCGGTGAACGATCGCGCCGACATCGCCCTCGCCGCCACCGCCGACGTGCTGCACCTCGGCCAAGGCGACCTGCCGCCCTGGTACGCGCGCCGAATCCTCGGGCCCGACGTGGTGATCGGACGATCCACGCACAATCGCGCGCAGGCCGGGCTCGCCGCGATCGATGAGCACATCGATTACTTCTGCACCGGCCCCATCTGGGCGACCCCGACCAAACCCGGCAGGCAGGCGGCGGGCCCCGAACTGGTTCGCTCCACCGCGGACGCCCATCCCACCCGGCCCTGGTTCGCGATCGGCGGGATCAACGCCGAGAACCTGGCGCAGGTGCTGGAAGCCGGGGCGAAGCGGGTCGTCGTGGTGCGCGCGATCACCGAGGCACGCGATCCGGAAGCCGCGGCGCGTGAGCTGAAAACGGCGCTGCTGGCGAACGCGTGAGCGCCGCGGTCAGGAAAGCACCTGTCCGCGGGTGAAGGAAAGCGCGGTCTCCACCGCCGTGTTCCCGTTCGACGCGGGCTCCGCGGCCTGCACGCCCGGCTCGTCGACGATCCTGGCGTAGTCGCCCGGACCGGCCGGATCCGAATGCAGCCAAACGAAACCGAGGTCGGCGAGGTCGAGCGTGCGCGGCAGGGCGGCGGCGACGGCTCGATCGTCGCCGAGTTCGGCGAGCAGCACCCGCGCCGGTGCGGCGCGCAGAGTGGGCCAGGACGCGGCGAAACCGGGATGCAGCGGGCGGGCGTCGACGTCGTCCTCGGGAACCCAGGCCAATTCGGTGCTCTCGCGGTTGCCGGTGGTCGGCAGCGTCATCACCGCGTCGGCGACGACCGTGGTGTAGGTCCAGCCGCTCAGGGCCGACGCTGTCACCCGCTCGCCGCGCACCCGGACGTCGGCCGGATCGATGCCCGCCTCTTCCCACGCCTCGCGGACCGCCGCGTGCACGGGCGTCTCGTGACTGTCCCGCGCCCCGCCGGGCAACGCCCAGGTCCCGCCTTGATGACTCCACGGCGCGCGGTGTTGCAGCAGCACCGCCGAACCGCCATCGGCCAGCGGAGCGCGCAGCAGCAGTCCGGCGGCGCCGAAGCGCCCCCAGTGCCGCAATCCGTCCGGGCCATGCGACCAACCGTCACCGTCACCACGCATGTCGTACCCATCCTCGTCCAGCCGCGGGCAGCGCCTCACCGCCGTCTCCTCCCAATCGGGGGTGTTTCACACGCCGCGGCGCCCGTACGACCACAATAAACTCCGCACCAACACGCACGGATCGATCGGATATCCGGTCCAGCCGTCGAGAAATCCGCGTACGCGGCCCAAACTGGGGAGGTGGACATGGCTAGCTCCGAGCCGACGACGGCCGAACTCCGGCCGTCGTCCGCGCCCGAGCCCGCCGGTCGGGACGATCCGGGCGGCCTGAGCGTCGCGGTGGTGCGCGAACGTCTCGACCTGACCAATCTGCGTTCGTTCGCCAATTCCTCACCGGGACGGCTGATCGCGCTCGGGCTGCTGCTCATCGGGTTGTGCCTGGCCGCGGGCTCGATGACCGCCGCGACGGTCGGTGACCGACAGCAGGGCCTGGATGTGTTGCTGCGCGACACCGAACCGGACGCGCATTCCGCGCTCCGGCTCTACACTTCGCTGTCGATCGCCGACGCAGCGGCGAGCACCGCCTTCATCTCCGGCGGGCTGGAGCCGCAGGCGGTGCGGGATCGCTACACGCAGGCACTGGGCGAAGCGTCGGCGGAATTGGTCACCCAGTCCGACGCGGCGGCCGATCCGGATGCGCGGCTGCGCACCGGCATAGTCACCGGCCTGCCGGTGTACTCCGGTCTGGTGGAAACCGCACGGACGAACAATCGCAGCGGATATCCGGTCGGCGCCGCGTATTTGAGCGAGGCCTCCAACCAGATGCAGACGACGCTGCTACCGATGGCCGAGGAACTGCACAATCATCGCTCGGCGGCGGTGACCGCCGCGCAGCGCAACCACGTGCGCCCGCCGTGGTCCGCGATCGGCCTGCTGCTGCTCACCCTCGGCGTGCTGGTCTGGGTCCAGCGCGATCTGGCGCGACGCTGGCGGCGGGTGCTCAACCCGGGACTGGTGCTCGCGTCGGCGGCCATGCTGATCCTGCTCGCGTGGACGGTGATCGCGGGCTCGGTGTCGGCGGCGGCGATGATCAGCGCTCGCGACGACGGCGCGGTGCCCTCCTCCCGGTTGACCGAGAGCCGCATCCTGGTGCAGCAGGCGCGCGCCGCGGAGACCTTGAAATTGGTGCGCCGCGACGCGACCGGCGACTACGACCGCACCTACGACGCGGACATCGAACGGCTGGCCGATCTGATCGGCAAGTATCCCGGCTCCGCGCCCGCGGCGAACGAGATGCGCAATGCCGTGCCTGCCCTGGCGCGCTGGCGGGTGGCGCACCAGCGCATGAACGACGCGCTGGCGAAGGGCGATTTCAACAGCGCGGCCGTGGTGGCGACCGGACCTGGCTCGGCGGACGTCACCGTGCAGGTGGAGGCGCTGGACCGTTCGCTGGAGCAAGGCATCGCCGCCACCAGGGACACGCTGCGCGACAGGATCTCCCGTGCGGCCCGCACCCTGGACTTCCTGGGCGCGGGCGCGATGGTGCTCGGCATACTGGCGGCAGGCTATGTCGGACTGGGCATCTGGCCCCGGCTTCGGGAGTACCGATGAGATCCGCGCGCGGCATTCTGGTGGCCACTCTCGTCGTAGTGACGCTGGCGAGCGGCTGTGCGAGCGATTCCGGCGCGCCGGTGTCGGGCAAGACGCCGAAGTACACCGATCCCCCGTTGCCCGCCAGGGCCGTTCCGGTGCTCACCGATTCGCCGGTCCCGCCGTCGCCGGGCACGTCGCGGTGTGGAGACCCGACCGCGAGCCTGCGTCCGACCGGAGCGGGCGCGGCCGCGCGCGGCGCGGCGATCGACGCGATCCGGGCGCGCGGCAGGCTGCTCGTCGGATTGGACACCGGCAGCAATCTGTTCAGCTACCGTGACCCGATCTCCGGCGCCATCGTCGGTTTCGACGCCGACATCGCCAGGGAAGTGGCCCGCGATCTGCTCGGCAGCCCGGATCTGATCGAGTTCCGCAGCCTCGGCTCCGCCGAGCGGGAGACGGCGTTGCAGAACCGCACCGTCGACCTGGTCGCCAAGACCATGACGATCAACTGCGAGCGCCGCGAGAAGGTCACGTTCTCCACCGTCTATCTGCGCGCCAACCAACGGGTGCTCGCGGTGAAGAACTCCGGGATCCGCAGCCTGGCCGATCTGGCGGGCCGACGGGTGTGCATCGTCTCGGGCACCACGTCGCTGGAGCACATGCGCCGCGACCAGCCCGCCGCGACCATCCTCACCGTGCCGAGCTGGGCCGACTGTCTGGTTGTGCTGCAACAGCGCCAGGTCGACGCGGTGAGCACCGACGACGCCGTGCTCGCCGGCCTGGCCGCGCAGGACCCGTACACCGAGCTGGTCGGCGGCAGCATCAGCGAGGAGCCGTACGGCATCGGCATCACCAAGGGCAACGACGACCTGGTCCGCTTCGTCAACGGCACACTGGAACGTATCCGCAACGACGGCACCTGGGTCGGGCTGTACCAGAAATATCTCACCGTCCTCGGCCCCGTACCCGCTCCACCCGCCCCTACGTATCAGGACTGACGGGTCGATGAGCACACGGCAGGCCCCCGAGCCCGACCCGGACGAGAACGCCGCGGTAGGGCCCGGCCCGGCCGCTGTGTTCGAGGGTGGATCCAGCGCGGCCGGGCGGCAGCAGAACGCGGCGGTGGCGCAACCGTCGCGTGGAGACCACGCGGACCCGCGACAACTGGGGGCTCACGCCACGGGAACGGGGCGGCGCGCGGGTGCGGGCGAGCCGGAAACGGTTGCGGCCGAAGAAATCGAGCACACCACGTTAACGCCGATCGGTCGTGCGGCGACCTCGTTCGGCACAGTCGCGTTGAACCGCGTCGAGAACATTGATCCGCCCGAGGACGCGCAGACCCCACGGAACCCTGCCGTGCGCGACGCCGGGGAATCGGCCTCGTCCACCGACGACACACCGGACCGCACCGGCGCGGAGCAGCATGGCCCGCCCACGCGGGACAACCCACCGGACACGGAACGCGAAACCCCGCCCGCCGATGCGGAACAGTCGGCGGAAGAGGCGGATTCGGACGCGACCCGATCGCAGGTGAACCGCCCGGAAACGGCATCGAGCACGGCCGCGTGGCTACGCGACCCCGCCGAAAGGCAGGAGACACCGGACCCGGGCGGAACCCAGGGCACGGCGGCGTACGCGGCGACATCGGATCAGACGCGACGCACGGATTCCGAACCCGCGTCGGCTCCGCAGCGCACCTCCGGACGCAGCGTGCGCACCGCGCGGACCCGGCCTGCGGTCCGGCGGCTGGGCGCCGGTCTGGTGCCGATCCCGACGGTGACACCCGCGGATCCCCGCGACGCCGTGCTCACCAACGCGGTGGTCTCCGAAGGCAGGCGATTCTGCTGGCGCTGCGGCAAACCGGTCGGCCGGGCGACGGCGACCCGGCCCGCGACCACGGCGGGCACCTGCGCCACCTGCGAGGCGCCCTTCGACTTCCGCCCCACGCTGTACCCGGGCGACATGGTGGCGGGACAGTACGAGATCCAGGGCTGCATCGCGCACGGCGGACTCGGCTGGATCTACCTGGCGATCGACCGCAATGTCAGCGACCGCTGGGTCGTGCTGAAGGGCCTGCTGCACGCCGGTGACGCCGAAGCGCAGGCAGTCGCCATGGCCGAACGCCAATTCCTCGCCGAGGTGGCGCACCCCAGCATCGTCAAGATCTACAACTTCGTCGAGCACACCGGCGCGGACGGCACACCCGTCGGCTACATCGTCATGGAGTACGTCGGCGGCCGGTCGCTGCGCGACATCCTCGACTCCTACGAACGCCCGAAGCGCATGCCGGTCACCGAGGCGATCGCCTACCTGCTCGAGATCCTGCCCGCGCTGGACTACCTGCACTCGACCGGCCTGACCTACAACGACCTCAAGCCCGACAACGTGATGGTCACCGACGACCAGGTCAAACTGATCGATCTCGGGGCCGTCGCCACCATCGAAGCGTACGGAAACCTTTACGGCACCAGAGGGTTCCAGGCGCCGGAGATCGCGCGTACGGGCCCGACCGTCGCCTCCGACGTCTACACCGTGGGGCGCACGCTGGCCGTGCTCACCTTGAACATGCCTTCGGAGCACGGACGGTACCTCGACGGCCTGCCCGACCCCGCCGACCAGCCGGTGCTGGCTCGCTACCAGTGTTTCCATCGTCTGCTGCTGTGCGCCACCGACCCGGACCCGCAGCGCCGCTTTCCCTCCGCCCGTGCGATGTCCGCCCAGATGTCGGGCGTGCTGCGGGAGATCCTCGCGCTGGAGACCGAGACCGAACACCCGCAGTTGTCCACCGTCTTCACGCCGCCGCGGTCCAGTTTCGGCACCGAGGAATTGATCAGCCAAACCGACGCCTACACCGACGGCCGCCCCCGCAGCAGCCTGCTCGACGCCCGCGATGTGGTGGCGGCGTTGCCGATTCCGCTGCTGGATCCGGCCGACCCGTCCGCGCCCCTGCTCTCGGCCGCCGTGCATCCCGAGCCCGCCCACGCGCTGGAGGCGCTGCGACACGCACGTGAGCGAGCCGAAGCCGATCCCGGCAACGCCCCGGAGACGCTCGAGCTGGAACTCACCCTCGCCGAGGCGCGCGTGCGGCTCGATCTGCGCGAGTCCGCCACGGTGCTGGACTTGCTGGCGCGGCTGCCCGAACGGGAGTGGCGGGTGAGCTGGTTTCGGGGCATGGCCGAATTGCTCGACCGGGAGTACGAGCGCGCCTTCACCGACTTCGACGAGGTCTTCCGGGTGCTCCCCGGCGAACTCGCCCCCCAGCTGGCGCTCGCCGCAACGGCCGAACTCATACTTCAGCATTGGGATTCGCCGGATCCCGAACAGTGGCGCAGCTATGCCGAGCAAGCTTACGAGACCGTCTGGCGCACCGACCGCACCGTGGTGAGCGCCGCCTTCGGGCTGGCCAGGCAGCTGGCGGCGGACGAGCGGGTGGCCGAGGCCGTGCAGGCGCTGGACGCCGTCCCCGCCGCGTCACGGCATTTCACCACCGCGCGGATGACGGCGGTGCTGCTGATGCTCACCGCCGCGCCGATAGCCGAACTCGACGAGGCCACCCTGCACATCTCGGCGTCTCGGATGCTGAGCCTGCCCGCGGGCGAGAGTCGCGCGGTGCAGATGCGGGTGCTGGTGCTCGGCGCGGCCCTCGCGTGGCTCCAGGCGGGCAACACGCCGAAGCGTCCCGATGCCACACTGTTCGGCGCGCCGTTCACCGAACGCGAACTCCGCGCGGGCGCCGAGACGGGCCTGCGCTCGCTGGCTCGCGGAGCGCCCAACCGCGGGCATCGCTACGCGCTCGTCGACCTGGCCAACCTCATTCGCGCGAAGACCTGGATCTAGCCGTCGACCACGTGCCGCGCGGCGCGGGCGATGGCCAGTTCCTCGTTGGTCGGCACCACGAGCACCGCGACCGGTGCGCCGGGCGGGGAGATACGCCGCGCGGCACGGTTTTCCGCGGTGTTGGCCGCGGGATCCACCTCGATGCCGAACGCGCCGAGACCGGCCAGGGCGTCGGCCCGCACCTGTGGGCTGTTCTCGCCGACTCCTCCGGTGAAGGTGATCGCGTCGACGCCGCCCAAGTCGATCAGGTACGCGCCGAGGTAGCGCCGCAGCCGATGGATGTACACGTCGTAGGCCAGCCGCGCGGCCTCGTCCCCGCCGTCGATGAGACGGCGCAGTTCGCGGAAGTCGTTCACGCCGGACAGGCCCTTGATCCCGGAATCCCGGTTGAGCAGCGTGTCGATCGCATCGATGTCCAGGTGCGCCGACCGCGCCAGATGCGCCACGATGCCGGGATCGAGATCACCGGACCTGGTGCCCATCACCAGGCCTTCCAGCGGCGTGAGGCCCATGCTGGTATCGATCGGACGACCGCCGCGGATGGCCGACGCCGACGCGCCGTTGCCGAGGTGGAAGACGATCTGGTTCAGCTCGGCGGGGTCACGCCCGAGGAAGTCGGCCGCGCAGCCGGACACGTATTCGTGCGAGGTGCCGTGGAAGCCGTACTTCCGAATGCCATGCGCGGCCGCCACTTTGGCGTCGATGGCGTAGGTCTTCGCGGCGGCGGGCAAGCCGTGGAAGAACGCCGTGTCGAACACCGCGACCTGCGGCACGCCCGGCAACAGCGCCCGCGCGCTCTCGATCCCGGCGACGTTGGCCGGATTGTGCAGCGGCGCCAGCGCGGCTAGTTCGCTGATCGCGGCCACCACGTCGTCATCGATCAGGGTGGGCCGGTAGAACACCTCGCCGCCGTGCACCACCCGGTGCCCGACCGCCCGCACGCCTTCGCGTACCAAGTCGTGGCCCGTCGCGGCGAACGTGTCGAAGATCAGTCGCAGCCCGGCGGCGTGGTCGGCGATCCGCTCGCGGCGCTCGGTGGTCGAGCCGTCGGCGCGATGCTCGATCCCACCGTCGTCCTCGCCGATCCGCTCGACCACGCCCGCGGCCGCGACCACGCCCGAATCCGGGTCCACCAGCTGGTATTTGATGGACGATGAGCCGGAATTGATCACCAGCACCATGCCCTCGGCCCTCTTGCTCATCACGCCTCCCGTGTCCCGCGGTCGCGTCGCACTCGCTCGGCAACCACGATCACCACGCGCTTGTTCCGCGACGCGCCCGCGCCGCGACGGCGAACGCACCCATCAGCTGTCCTGCGCCTGGATGGCGGTGATCGCCACGGTGTTGACGATGTCGGCCACCAGCGCGCCGCGCGACAGGTCGTTGACCGGCTTGCGCAGACCTTGCAGCACCGGGCCGATCGCGATCGCGCCCGCGCTGCGCTGCACCGCCTTGTAGGTGTTGTTGCCGGTATTGAGGTCGGGAAACACGAACACCGTGGCGCGCCCGGCGACTTCCGAATCGGGCAGCTTGGCGTCGGCGACGGTCGGTTCGATCGCGGCGTCGTATTGAATCGGCCCCTCCACCGGCAACTTCGGTGCGCGCTCGCGCGCCAGCTTCGTCGCGACGCGCACCTTGTCCACGTCCGCCCCGCTACCGGATTCGCCGGTGGAGTACGACAGCATCGCGACCCGGGGCTCGATGCCGAAGCGGTCGGCGGTCGCCGCGGACGAGATCGCGATATCGGCCAGCTGCTCCGCCGTCGGATCCGGCACGACCGCGCAATCGCCGTACGCGAGCACCCGGTCGGCCAGGCACATCAGGAACACGCTGGAGACGGTGGAGACGCCTTCCACCGTTTTGATGATCTCCAGCGACGGGCGGACGGTGTGCGCCGTGGTGTGCGCCGCGCCGGAGACCATGCCGTCGGCGATCCCCTTGTACACCATCATGGTGCCGAAATACGAGATGTCGGCGACGGTTTCGCGGGCGCGCTCCAGCGTGATGCCCTTGTGTTTGCGCAGTTCGGCGTATTCGGCGGCGAACTCGTCCAGGTAGCCGGAGTTGCGTGGGTCGAGCACCTGCGCGGCGGAGATGTCCACCCCGAGTTCGGCGGCGCGGGCGCGCACCGCCGTCTCGTCGCCGAGGATGACCAGATCGGCGATCTTGCGCTGCAACACCCGTCCGGCCGCGCGCAAGATACGGTCGTCGTCGCCCTCCGGCAGCACGATGCGTTTGCGATCGGCTCGCGCGCGCTCGATGAGCTGGTATTCGAACATCTGCGGCGTGACCACCGGACTGTGCGGAACGTCGATGCGCCGCAACAGCTCCGCGGCCTCCACGTGTTCCTCCATCAGAGCCAGAGCGGTGTTCACCTTGCGTGGGTTGCCCGCGGACATGCGGCCGCGGCTGCGGTACGCGGCGCCCGCCGTGTCGTAGGTGCCGAGCTCGGTGGTGAGGATCGGCAACTTGGGTTTCAGGCCGGTCATGAGCCGCGCCACCGCGGGATGCGGCAGCAGGCCGCCGTTCATGATGATGCCCGACAGCGAGGGAAAGCCCTCGGCCTCGTGCGCGTTCACGACGCTCAGCAGTACGTCGGACCGATCGCCCGGCGCGATCACCACCACGCCCTCGGTCAGCCGTTCCAGGATGTGCTCGGCGGTCATGCCGCCGACCATGACCTTCAGCGCCTCGCGGTGCAGCAATTCCGGATCACCGCTGTACATCTCGCCGTCGATGGCGGCGCACAGCTCGGCCATGGTGGGGGCGATCAGCAAGGGGACCTCGGGCAGTGTCCAGGACGGGACGTCGAACCCGCCGAGCGCCGCGCTCACCTCGTCCAGCCGCTGCGGGTCGCAGCGATTGGCGATGATGGCGACCAGCTGCGCGTGCTCGTGCGCCAGCTCCGACGCGCACAGTTCGGCCAGCTGCTTCACCTCGTCCGGAGTGCGCCCGGCGCCGCGGACCACCAGCAACACGGGTGCGCCAAGATTGACCGCGATCCTGGCGTTGAAGCGCAGCTCGCTGGGGCTGGCCACGTCGGTGTAGTCGCTGCCGACCACCACCACCGCGTCGCACACTTTGGCGACCTCGTGGAAGCGCAGCACGATCTCGCTGATCGCAGCGTCCGGATCGGCGTGCACCTGCTCGTAGGTGGTGCCGATCGCCTGCGCGTAGTCGATGTCCGCCGTGCTGTGCTCGAGCAGCAGTTCGAGGATGTAGTCGGGTTCGGTGGTCGAGCGTGTGATCGGCCGGAACACCCCGACCCGCGCGGTCGTCGCGCACAGCGTCTGCAGTACCCCGAGGGCCACCGTCGACTTACCGGTGTCGCCTTCGGGAGAGGCGATGTACACGGCGGATGGAGCGTTGTCGGCCATGTCCCAGAGCTTAGTGAACCAGCGGCAACCGGAACCCGCCGCGCGACGATCGTCACCCACCGGGCCTGCTCGGCGAGGTTCGATACGTGCTGGCGCGAAGCCGCCGAAGCCGATATCCCGGGCCGCTATAGTCCGGGCATGGCTGAGCAATTTCCGGACCGGCAGTGGGGTTCGCGGACCAACCTATTCGCTCGCGCGGCAAGCAGATTCGCGGCCACCAAGCCCGGCTCCCGACTCGTCCGGGCCCTCACGCCGCTGGACCGGGCGGTCCTGGAGCGCACCCATGCCAAGTACACCGTGCTCGGCCCGATCGGCGCGCCGGTCATCCTGCTGACGACGATCGGACGCAAGTCCGGCCAACCGCGCACCCAGCCGTTGCTGTACGTGCACGACGGCGACACGCTCTACGTGATCGGCAGCAACTTCGGCCAGGCGCACCACCCGGCCTGGACCACGAACCTCCTGGCCCACCCCACCGCGACGGTGGCGATCGCGGGCGAACGCATCCGGGTAACCGCCACCCCCGTCGAGACTCCCGACAAAGACGCGATCTTCCAACGCTTCGTCGACATCACCGGCGCCTACGCCGCCTACCGCTCCCGCACCACCCGCGACCTGCGCATCTTCGCCCTCCGCCGGGCGTGACTTCGCGAGTGGCACACCACTGCGGCATCGGCCGAGAAGACCTCTCCGTGGTGTGCCACTCGTGGACGGTCAGGCCAGAGCGCGGAGGCGGGGGGCCAGGTCGCGCTGGAAGAGGTCGAGGAAGCGGCGCTGGTCGTGGCCGGGGGCGTGGAAGACCAGGTGGTTGAGGCCCGCGTCGATGTAGGGCTTGATCTGGGCGACGGCCTCGTCGGGGTCGCTGGCGACGATCCAGCGCTTGGCGATCTGCTCGATGGGCAGCGCGTCGGCGGCGGCCTCCATCTCGATCGGGTCGGTGATGCTGTGCTTCTGCTCCGGGGTGAGCGACAGCGGAGCCCAGAACCGGGTGTTCTCCCTGGCCAGTTCCGGATCGGTGTCGTAGGAGAGCTTGATCTCGATCATCCGATCGATGTCGTCGACGCTGCGGCCGGTCTTCGCCGCGCCCTCCGCGACGGCGGGCATCAACTTCTCGGTGTAGAGATCCATCCCCTTGCCCGAGGTGCAGATGAAGCCATCGCCCGCGCGTCCGGCGTACCGCGCGACCAGGGGGCCGCCCGCGGCGACGTAGATCGGGACACCGCCCTTGGGCACGTCGTAGATGGAGGCGCCGACGGTCTTGTAGTACTCGCCGTCGAAGTCGACGCGGTCGCCGGTCCACAGGGCGCGCATCAGGTCGACCGCTTCGCGCAGGCGCGCGAAACGCTCCTTGAACTCCGGCCATTCGCCGGTGTAGCCGGTGGCGATCTCGTTGAGCGCCTCACCGGTGCCGACACCGAGCATCACGCGATCGGGGTACAGGCAACTCATGGTGGCGAATGCCTGCGCGATCACCGCGGGGTTGTAGCGGAACGTCGGGGTGAGCACCGACGTGCCGAGTTGGATGCGCTGCGTGCGCTCACCGACCGCGGCCAGCCAGGCCAGCGAGAAGGGCGCGTGTCCGCCCTTGTGCCGCCAGGGCTGGAAATGGTCGCTCACGGTGGCGCTGTCCAAGCCGTGTTGCTCGGCCAGCACCGCGATCTCGACGAGTTCACGGGGACCGAACTGCTCCGCCGATGCCTTGTATCCGAGCTTGAGTCCGCTCATCTGCACGCTCCTCGCGTTTCGTTTCGCCGCCATCGCGATCCGTCATCGACAGTAGTCAACGCCGCCGCCCTCCGCGCCGACGGCCCGACGCGGATGATCTTCACAGCGGAGAACACCGCGGCGGGGGCGAAATGTTTCTGCGGTGGCCGCCGCAGGGCGATAGCGGATAATGGCCGCGTGAGCGCAGACGACGAGCCGATCCTGTCCTACTTGACCGATATGGACGGCGTGCTGGTGCACGAGGACCATCTCATTCCGGGCGCCGACAAGTTCCTCGCCGAACTGCGCGCCAACGAGACACCGTTCCTGGTGTTGACGAACAATTCGATCCGCACGCCGCGCGACCTGCAGGCGCGACTGCGGCACACCGGGCTCGACATCCCGGAAGAAGCGATCTGGACCTCCGCGCTGGCCACCGCCACCTTCCTGAACGAACAGCGCCCCAACGGCACCGCTTACGTGGTGGGCGAATCCGGCCTCACCACCGCACTGCACGAGATCGGCTACGTGCTGACCGACAGCGACCCGGACTACGTCGTCCTCGGCGAGACCCGCACGTACTCTTTCGAGGCCATCACCACCGCGATCCGGCTGGTCGAGCGAGGGGCCCGTTTCATCGCGACCAACCCCGACCCGACCGGCCCGTCCCGCGATGGCTCGCTGCCCGCGACCGGCTCGGTGGCCGCGCTGATCACCCGCGCCACCGGACGCGACCCGTACTACGTCGGCAAGCCGAACCCGCTGATGATGCGCTCCGCGCTGCGCCGCATCGGCGCACATTCCCAGTCGACGGTGATGATCGGCGACCGGATGGACACCGACGTCATCTCCGGCCTGGAAGCGGGCATGCGCACGATCCTGGTCACCTCGGGCATCTCCACCCGCGCGTCCTTCGAGGCCTACCCCTACCGCCCCACGATGGTGGTGGACTCCGTCGCCGATCTGATCGGGAAGACCGAGTCGCCGTTCGCCGACTGAGCGACCCGTCCGGACCTGCGACGAACCACGCCGCCGCTGCCGCCTCCTGGGTCTCGGACGCCGGGGACCAGGCACTCGTCGATGCGACAACAGCCGCAGCCCAGAGGCTCGGCGCGCGAAGAACATTCCGCGACCCGCACTGCCGCCTACGACGACGTACGCTGCGGTCGAACGCGATCGTCGTTAGTCGGCGCGGCTAGGCTCCGTCCGTGGTGATCGCGTCGATCGCGGCGGACAGCGTGGTGAGCACCTCGACGGTGCGCGCGAGCTGCTCGCGGCCGAGTTCGTTTACGAGCCGTTCGGCCAGCACTTTGTGTTGCGGGTTGATGCGGTGCACCGCGGCCCGGCCCGCGTCGGTGACCGCGACGAGTTTCGCGCGCCGGTGGGCGGGATTGGGCTGGTATTCGGCGAGCCCCTTGTCCACGAGCAGATCCGCGATGCGCTGGACGCTCTGGCGGGTGATGCCCATCTCGCGGGCGATGCCCGCGACGGGTAGCGGCGCACGCAGCACCGCACCGAGCACTTGCCACCAAGCGGCGGTCAGGCCCGCCGGTCGCGCCAGTTCCTCGGCCACGCCGAGGAATTGACCGTTCAAACGGAACGACGTGATCGCCGCCGCGGCGAACAATTCCTGTTCTGGGGTCATGTGTCGCCTCCCGATGCCGGCGATCCGGCCGGATCACCGACGATTCTCGCTCACGCGTGCTGCGCGTCGTATTCCGCCAGCACCGCCCATCCCGCCGGATCGGAGTGCGCGTACAACGCGTACCAGCCATCCAGCACATGCGGTTCGTACACGCCGAGCCTGCCGAGCACCTCGCGCGCGAACTCGAACGGCGCGCTCGCCCCGGCGGTGATGACGTCACCGTCGGTGACGGCCGGTTCGTCGACGTAGTGGTGCGCGCCGGAATACCCGCTGTAGCGAAGGTATTCGGCGACGTTGCTGGTGTGCTCGCGAGTGTCGAGCAGACCCGCCTTGGCCAAGCCGAACGTCGCACCGCACATCGCGGCGACCGGAACACCGGCGTCCACGAACTCGCGTGCCTTGTGCGCGAACGGATCCAAGTGCGGCCCCTCCCAGGTGTCCGCGCCCGGCAGGATCAACATCGCGCTGTCCGCGGGGGTCAGCTCGGCGAGCACGACATCCGGCACGATGCGCATGCCGCCCATCGTCGTGATCGGCTCCACGGTCGGGCCGACCGTCTTCACCTGCCAGGTTCCCGGTTCCCGGTGCCAGCTCGGCTTGTTGATGTGCGCGGTCGCCGCGCCCACCTCCCAGTCGGCGAGCGTGTCGTAAACGGCCATGTGCACGGTCTTCAGCATGACAGTATGCTGTCATATTTGACAGCATACTGTCAATGAGAACGATCGTCTGCACTGCCCGCGAACCGGCAACTACGCTGAACGCATGCGAATTTCGGTGGCGGCGGACGAGCGGGTCGGAGTGGCCGCGGAACTGGTCGACGAACTGGGCAAGCGCGGCCACCAACTCGTGTTGCACGGCGCGCTGTCCGACGAGGAACGCGACGACTGGGCCTGGGCCAGCGAAGCGGCCGCCCGTGATGTCGCCTCCGGCCACGCCGACCAAGCCGTCGTCTGCTGCTGGACCGGCACGGGCGCCTCGATCGCGGCCAACAAGGTCGCAGGCGTCCGCGCCGCACTCTGCGCGGACGCCTCGACCGCGGCGGGCGCCCGCACCTGGAACGACGCCAATGTCCTTGCCCTGAGCCTGCGTTCGACCTCCAGCGCCGAGCTACGGGAGATCCTCGACTCCTGGTTCACCACCGAACCGAGCTCGTCCCCGGACGACCGGGCCAACATCGCCCATCTCGCCGACATCGAGCGCACCGCCGATGCCTGACGAAGCCTTCTCCGCGTAACGTGCGGCGTCGACAGCACGAAAGCGGACGCCCTCCCGCCCGCGATGGCGACGAAACGCGGCGATACGGTCGAGGCATGTCCGTGCAGAGCGCCGGTGGCACGTTCGGGAACTACTCACTCGAACGCTTGCTGGGTCGTGGCGGCATGGGTGAGGTGTGGTTGGCACACGACCCTGAGGGCCGCGCCGTGGCGCTCAAGGTGCTGTCCGCGGCGTATACCGCGGATTCGCTCTATCGGCAGCGCTTCGAGCGGGAGGCGCGGCTGGGCGCTCGGGCGCGCGACCCGCACATCGTGCCCATCCACGCGTTCGGCGAGGTCGACGGCCATCTGTTCTTGGAGATGGCCTACATCGATGGCGTCGACCTGGGCACCCGGCTGCGATCGGGCGCGCTGCCGCCGGATCGGGCCGTCGACGTCATCGCCCAGGCCGCCGAGGCGCTGGACGCCGCGCACGCGGCCGGACTCGTGCACCGCGATGTGAAGCCGGGCAACATCCTTCTGCACACCAGCGGTTTCGTATATCTGATCGATTTCGGTATCGCCCGCGCCGCCGACGGCACCGCGCTCACCGCCACCGGGCTGGTGGTCGGCACGCTGGGGTACATGGCGCCGGAGCGATTCACCGGCACGGTCGATGCCAGGTCGGATGTCTATTCGCTGGCCTGCGTGCTCTACGAGACCC
Source organism: Nocardia sp. NPDC059691 (assembly GCF_042733915.1). NCBI lineage: Bacteria > Bacillati > Actinomycetota > Actinomycetes > Mycobacteriales > Nocardiaceae > Nocardia > Nocardia sp. NPDC059691. The sequence goes on from NZ_JBHWFB010000001.1 coordinate 117,567, forward strand.
TCACCGGACAACCGCCCTACGGCGCGGGCGATCCGGCACAACAGATGCGGGCACATCTGATGGCCGAGCCGCCGCGCGCCTCGCGGGCGGCCCACGGCGTCCCGGCCGCACTCGACGACGTCATCGCCCGGGGAATGGCCAAGGAGCCGGACGCACGCTATGGCAGCGCGGGGGAATTCGCCGCGGCGGCGTCGGCCGCTCTGGCCCGGTCCACGGTTGCGCGACCGGCCCCGCCTCTCCCGGCACCGGCCGCCCGCCCGCGAACTCGCGTCATGACCGCCGCCACTGCGGCGCAGCCGACGCCCGAGGTACGTTCACCCGCTCCGACCGGGCAGCTCCATCGTCGGCGGAAGCGCCGATGGATACCCGTCGCCGCAGGGGCGGCGCTCGTCGCCGCGGCGGCGTTGTGGCTGCTGGGAGGCGGCATCGGGTCCGCGCCCGTCGCGGGTCCGACGACCCGCGAAGCCGCTACGCCGACCGATACTCCGCTGCCCCCGACCGGCGGACAACCCGCGAATCCGGGTACTGCCGTGCGCGACGGAAACTTCGCTTTCACCGTGACCGATGTGGGCTCCGGCGGCGGTTCCCGAACCATCGTCACGCTGACGGTCACCAACGTGTCCGACCGCGACCAAGTCCTCGACATCACCGGTCAACGGCTGGTCACCACCGCGGGCCGCTCCGTCGCACCCGACGCGGCGGCCACCGCCGGACTCAACCCGCCCGGCGACGACTTCGCACGCATCGCGCCCGGCCGCGCCGGCACGATCCGGCTGGCCTTCGACCTGCCTGGCAAGAACAAGAACGGCAAGAAGAACGACAAGAAAGACGACGTTCCGAGCCACTTGATCCTGCACGGTGCACCGTCTTCACCCGGCGTCACCATGCCGATGTGACCGATCCCTGCTCAGGCGAGGGCTTGGTCGAGATCCTGGAGCAGGTCTTCCACGTCCTCCAGGCCCACCGAGATGCGGACGACGCCGTCGGACAAACCGATGGTGGCCCGGCCTTCGGGGCCCATGGCGCGGTGTGTCGTGGTCGCGGGGTGGGTGATCAGGGACTTGGCGTCGCCGAGGTTGTTGGAGATGTCGACGATGCGCAACCGGTTCAGGACTTCGAACGCGCGCTTCTTCGCCTCGTTCTCGGGTGCGTTCAGCTCGAAGGTGACCACGGTGCCGCCGCCGCTCATCTGGCCCGTGGCCAGCGCGTACTGCGGATGCGAATCCAGGAACGGGTATCGCACCCAGCTGACGGCCGGGTTGCTCTCCAGGAAGCGGGCGATCCGCAGCGCGGACTCCGTCGAATGGCGCACCCGCAGCGGCATCGTCTCCAAGCCTTTTAGCAGCGTCCACGCGTTGAACGGGCTCAGGGCCGGGCCGGTATGGCGCATCAACGTCTTCACCGGGCCGTCGATGTAGTCCTGGGCGCCGAGGATCGCGCCGCCCAGCACGCGGCCTTGGCCGTCGATGTGCTTGGTGCCCGAATAGACCACCACGTCGGCGCCGAGTTCGAAGCCGCGTTGCAGCAGCGGAGTGGCGAACACGTTGTCCAGCACGACCTTCGCGCCCGCCGCGTGCGCCAGCTCGCTCACCCGCCGCACGTCGACCAACGTCTGCATCGGATTGGCGGGCGTCTCGAAGAAGACCGCCTGAGTGGGCACGGACAGCGCCTGTTCCCACTGGTCGAGATCCTCGCCGTCGACGAAGACCGTCTCCACGCCCCAGCGCGGCAGTATCTCGTTGCACACCACGAAGCACGAGCCGAACAGGCTGCGCGCTGCGACGAGCCGGTCGCCGGCGCCCAGCAGCGCGCCCAGCGCGGTGAACACCGCGGCCATGCCGCTCGCGGTCGCGAAGCACGCCTCGGCGCCGTCGAGCAGGCGCATCCGCTCCTCGAACATGGCCACCGTCGGGTTGCCATAGCGGGAGTAGACGAAATGTTCGACCTCGCCGGTGAACGCGGCCTCGGCGGCCTCCGCGCTCTCGTAGACGAAGCCGGAGGTGAGGTAGAGCGCCTCGGCGGTCTCCTCGAAACCGGAGCGCCGCAGCCCGCCGCGCACCCCGAGCGTCGCGGGGCCGACGCTCTCGGGCAGCGGCTTGTCGAACGCGCCGCCGGTGATCACGACTGCCGCCAGGGCAGTCCGAGGGCACGCCAGCCGGAGCCGCCGCGATGCCCGAATTCGTCGAGCGGGCCTTCGAAGCCCTCCAGCACGTTGTAGGAGGTGCGGTAGCCCGCCGAGGTGGCGGCGATCGCCGCGCCCACCGAACGCTGACCGGAGCGACAGAGGAAGACGACAGGAGCCTCGGGGTCATGGCCGTCGAGCGCTTGCTTCAGCTGCTCGACGAACGTCTCGTTGCGCGCCCCCGTGGAATCGACCCACTCGATCAGCACGGTCGGCCGTTCGATCGGGCTCGTGTCGGGGACTCCGACGAATCTCCATTCCGCTTCCGTCCGCACGTCCACCAGGACGGCTTCCGGATTGTCCCGCAGCAACTCCCAAGCCTGCTGAGGGGTGATGTCACCGGCATAACTCATGTGCACCTCCTGCGAATCCGCACTTGCCGCGCCCGGGACCAGGGCGCCGCCAGGTCGTCACCCGGAGCACCCCACCGCGGAGGAGGGTTGCCGACCAGCAATGCCGGGGCTTGACACTGGTTCTCATGACCTTCGACTGAGATTGCACCGACCCGGGTCACCGTGTCAAACGGTGACGCACCCTGCGCGAACGCTCAGGTGCATACCAGCCACTTGTCGCCGGATCTGGCGAGAATCCAGGTCGTCGTCTTCTCCTGCCCGTCCACCTTCGTGGTGACGGTCGCCTTGCCCCGGTCGCCGTCCACCATGGGCGGGTCGATTTTCGTGATCTCGACGGGCTTTCCGGCGCCGTCCTGGCCCGCCAGCGGTGAGTGGGCGGCGTCGAAGCCCTGGCACGCGGTGCCGGGCGGCGGCACGGCGTCGCTGCGGTTGGCACCGTCGACGAAGTTTCGGACGGCCGCCGTGATGCGGTCGGCGTCTGTGACATTTTTCTCAGCGGGTGACAGCACACCGCCGAGCACGATCGCGATCAGCACGATCGCCGCGACCACCGCGGCGGCGACGAACGGGACCACCGAGCGTTTATCGGTCTGATCGACCCGGATGATCTCGTCCTCGCCCGCGGTCGGCTGCTGTTCGGTCATGGCTCGATGATCCCTGGTCGGCGCCGGTATCGAGCGCTCGACCCCGGGCAATACACCGGCGCGGCGCCGACCAGGGGCGAGCGGCGGCGATAGACCGCGCGCGAGCGGGTAAGCGGCAATCGTGGCTGTCGATGGCATCCGTCGAGTTCACGCACCGACGCGGGGCGGCGTCGGCCATCCCGATAGAATCGCGGGACGGCGGCCTGCTGTCATAGCGAATCGGCAGCTCTACGCCGCGGCGAACGGAGCACCGTGCAGCCACGAGCCGGCGACGCCGGCGTCCGCACCGGACGGGTGCGACCGAGCCGGTGCGTCAACTTAGCCTAAGCTAAGCCCGACGTCATTAATTGTTTCGACCATAAAGGTGCGCGTAAAGAGATGACCGAACAGAGTGCAGTAGAGGATGGCGGTGTCCGCGAGCCCTCCGTGGTGACGCAGGCTTCCTCCTCCGGGCCTGACGCGCACACCGCGAAGACCCGCCCGCTCCGCATCGCGATCGTGGGCGCCGGACCGGCCGGGATCTACGCCGCCGACGCCTTGATGAAGTCCGATGCCGAGGTGTCGATCGACCTCTACGAGCGCATGCCCGCGCCGTTCGGCCTGATCCGCTACGGCGTCGCACCCGATCACCCCCGCATCAAGGGCATCATCACCGCCCTGCACAAGGTCCTCGACAAGCCGCAGGTGCGCCTGCTCGGCAACATCGACTACGGCACCGACATCACCCTCGACGACCTGCGGGCCTTCTACGACGCGGTGATCTTCTCCACCGGCGCCAACGCCGACCGCGCCCTGCCCATCCCCGGCATCGACCTCGACGGCTCCTACGGCGCCGCCGACTTCGTCTCCTGGTACGACGGCCACCCCGACGTCCCCCGCACCTGGCCGCTGGAGGCGGAGAAGGTCGCCGTCCTCGGCGTCGGCAACGTCGCCCTCGACGTCGCCCGCGTGCTGGCCAAGACCGGCGACGAACTGCTGCCGACCGAGATCCCGCCGAACGTCTACAAGGGCCTGGTGGCCAACAAGGCCGTCGAGGTGCACGTCTTCGGCCGCCGCGGTCCCGCGCAGGCCAAGTTCACCCCGCTGGAACTGCGCGAGCTCGACCATTCGCCCACGATCGAGGTCATCGTCGACCCAGAGGACATCGACTACGACGAAGGCTCCGAAGCCGCGCGCCGTCACTCCAAGCAGGTCGACATGGTCGCCAACACGCTCGAGCAGTGGGCCATCCGCGACGCGGGCGACCGGCCGCACAAGCTGTTCCTGCACTTCTTCGAATCCCCCGCCGAGATTCTCGGCGAGAACGGCAAGGTCGTCGGCCTGCGCACCGAGCGCACCGAGCTCGACGGCACCGGCAACGTCAAGGGCACCGGCGTGTTCAAGGACTGGGACGTGCAGGCGGTGTACCGCGCCGTCGGCTACCTGTCGCAGAACCTGACCAACCTGCCGTTCGACGACCAGGCCGGCACCGTGCCGAACGAAGCGGGCCGCGTGCTCGTCGACGAGAACGCCGACGGCGCCGCGCGCTACCTGCCCGCCACCTACGTCACCGGCTGGATCAAGCGCGGCCCGGTCGGCCTGATCGGCCACACCAAGGGCGACGCCAACGAGACCATCGCCTGCCTGCTGGACGACGCTCCCGGCTTCACCCCGGCCGAGCGGCCCGACCCCGAGGCCGTCATCGAGTTCCTCGAAGGCAAGGGCATCCCGTTCACCACCTGGGCGGGTTGGTACCGCCTCGACGCGCACGAACGCTCCCTCGGTGAGCCGGAGGGCCGCGAGCGCGTCAAGGTCGTCGAACGCGAGGACATGCTGCGCGCCAGCGAACCCCACAAGGTCTGATCACCCCGCAGTGACCCCCTCCGCCGCCATCGCGACACCCCTGCTGTGGCAGCGGAAAATTCGACCCTGAGGCATTCTGTACAAGTGTTCGATGCCCACCTGCACATTTTCGACCCGCGGTTTCCGCTGGCCGAGAACGAGGGCTACCTGCCCGACCCGTTCACCATCGCCGATTACCGGAAGCGCATGGCGCGCTACGACGTCAGCGGCGGCGCCGTGGTCAGCGGGTCGTTCCAGGGCACGGACCAGACCTACCTGAAGGCCGCCCTCGCCGAACTCGGCGAGGGCTGGGTCGGCGTCACCCGGCTCGATCTCGACGCCTCCGACGAGGAGATCCTCGAACTGGACCGGATCGGTGTGCGCGCACTGCGTTTCAACCTCAAGCGCGCGGCCACCGACATCGCCGGAATGACGTTGCAGGCGCTGCGCGCGTACGAGCTGGCCGGCTGGCACGTCGAGGTCTACATCGACGGCACGATGCTGGCCTCGTTGCAACCGGTCATCTCCAAGCTGCCCGCGCTGTCGGTCGACCATCTGGGCATGTCCGCCGAAGGGCTGCCCTTCCTGCTGGACCTGGTCGACCGCGGAGCCAAGGTCAAGGCGACCGGTTTCGGCCGGGTCGCGATGAACGTCGCCGACACGCTGCGCCGCGTGCACGCGGTGAATCCGGAAGCCCTCATGTTCGGCACCGATCTGCCCGGTACCCGAGCCGGACGTCCGTTCCGGGACTCGGACGTGGATCTGCTCTGCGACGTGGTGGGCACCGACATGCACGCGGTGCTGGAGGACAACGCGCGCGCGTTCTATCGGCTCCCGGCCCGCGAGCGCGTCGTCCGCGAGGAACCGGCCCCCACGCTGCCGCTGTACCGGCCCGAACCGCCGACCCTCCGGCTGCGCCGCGACGAACTCCCGGGAAGCCGCGCGGGCGACACGATCCCGTTCCCCGCCATCGATAGGTAGCGCTCAGACGGCGAACACACCGGCGAGCCACACACCGGTGGCAAGCAACGCGCCGAAGAGTTCGATCAGGATGGACAGTCCGACGCCCTTCAACGCGTGCACGGTCGCCTGCCACGCCTGCCGGTTGACGCGCAGCCGCTGGAGTTCCCAAAGATAAACGCCGAGAACGAAGCCCACGAACAGGCCGATCACCGGAATCACGAAGAAGCCGATGACGCCGAGTATCGCGCCGAGCAGGACAGCGCGATTGGACACTCCCGCGTCCTTCATCCTGCGCCCCGGCCAGGTGTATTTGACGACGCCGGAGAGCACCAGCAGCACCGTGCTGATCGCGAAAACCGTCCAGGCCGTGGCGCCCCCGGTGAGAAAGGCCCAGACGGCGATGGCCGCGAAGATCAAGATGACGCCCGGCAGGATCGGCACGACGATGCCGACCAGACCGACCAGAATCGCGAGACCGGCGAGAAGGTTGTACCACCCCTGATCAGACAGCGCTTGCACACGTGCAGCCTAGGACCGGGCGACCGAACGGGCGACTCGTCGTCGAACCCGTCGTCCATCCGTCGTCCGGGTATGCCCCCGGCTCCGGCCCCGACTTTATTGTCATACTGTCAATACAACCCTCCCGGCCGCCGTACGGGAGGACGCGCCGGACCGCCGGTGCGCTGGATCAACGACGAACCGAGGTAGGGCGTGAGCACTCCATCCACCGCCAAGCAGGGCCCGCTCGCGGGCATCAAGGTCATCGAGCTGGCCGGGATCGGTCCCGGTCCGCACGCCGCGCTGCTGCTCGCCGATCTGGGCGCCGACGTGGTGCGGGTGCAGCGCGCGGGCCAGCTGCCGGGCGGGTTCGACCGTCCGCAGCTGCGCGGCCGGACGATCGTCGAGGCCAATCTCAAGGACCCCGCCGACATCGAGAAGGTCCTCGGCCTCGTCGAGAAGGCGGACGTGCTGATCGAAGGCTTCCGCCCCGGCGTCACCGAGCGGCTCGGCATCGGCCCGGACGACGCGCTCGCCCGCAACCCGCGCCTGGTCTACGGACGGATGACCGGCTGGGGTCAGGAAGGCCCGCTGGCCGATCGCGCCGGACACGACATCAACTACATCTCCATCACCGGCGTGCTGCACGCCATCGGCCGCAAAGGCGAACGCCCGGTCCCGCCGCTGAACATGGTGGGCGATTTCGGCGGCGGCTCGATGTTCCTGGTGTTCGGCATCCTCGCCGCGCTGGTCGAGCGGCAGCAGTCCGGCAAGGGCCAGGTGATCGACGCGGCCATGGTCGATGGCGCCCTTGCCCTTTCGCACATGATCTGGGGCATGCGCGGCGCGGGCGCCTGGTCCGATGAGCGTGGCGTGAACCTGCTCGACACCGGAATGTCGTTCTACGACACCTACGAAACCTCCGACGGCAAGTACATGGCGGTCGGCGCGATCGAACCGCAGTTCTACGCCCAGTTGCTCGCCGGACTGGAGATCGAGGCGGACGGCCTGCCCTTCCAGCTCGACCCCGCCGGTCAGGAAACGCTGAAAAAGCTTTTCGCCGAGCGTTTCCGGACCAAGACCCGGGACGAATGGGCCGAGATCTTCGTCGGCACCGACGCGTGCGTCTCTCCCGTGCTGACATTCGACGAGGCGACGCGCAACGAGCACATCGCGGCCCGCGGCTCGCTGCTGGAGCTCGACGACATCACCCAGCACGCCCCCGCGCCGCGATTCTCCCGCACTCCGAACGGGATTCCGACCCCGCCGCCCACCACCGCCACCCCGATCGAGACGGTCTGGGCCGACTGAGCGCCGAGCGGGGTGGCATGGCGCCACCCCGCTTCGCGGCTGATAATTGAAACTTTTAACATACCAACCGGTTCGACAGTTCGGTGCCGGGCCTGCCATACTGTCCGCGAGCAGGTGGCTTTCGAGAATCGCGAACCTCGTCCGGTCCGCTCCTTGACCGCTGCTCGAGCTGGAGGCCTCCGCGCCGTGCGAGCTTCTGCACACCGCCCGAGCACGACGAGGGCCAGCCCCGAGGGGTGGCCGGCCGATCGTGCTCGGCGGTGCTCGGAGGGGACATACCGCCTGCGGAGGCTCTCCCCAGCGACGAAATCGCCTCAGTAGCAGGTCAACGGCGTCAACGGGTCGGCGGCGCGTGGCGTGAGCGCCACATAGGCGGACGCGATGGCCTTGACCGCCAAACGCAATTCGGGTTCCTGGTGGGTGAACGGCAGCCGCAGGAACCGTTCGAACGCGCCTTGCACGCCGAATCGTGGCCCGGCGGCGAGCAATACGCCATGGTTGGGAGCCGTGGCCGCCAGCGCCGTGGAAACCGACGTCGGCAGCTGCGCCCACACCGACATGCCGCCCGCGCCGACGGTGACGCGCCAGTCCGGCAGTTCCTCGGCGAGCGCGTCGAGCAGCGCGGCACGCTGCGAACGCAACTGGTCCCGGCGGCGGTCGAGGATCACCTCCGCGTGCTCGAGCAGGTGCACGGTGGCCAACTGGTCCATGACGGGGGTGCCGAGGTCGACCGTGGAGCGGATGCCGAGCAGCTTGGTGATCAGCGCCTGGTTGGTCCGGATCCAGCCGACGCGCAGACCGCCCCAGAACGATTTCGAGGCCGACCCGATGGTCACGATCTCGGATCCTCTGGCGAAAGCGGCGACCGGCGGCGGCGGGTCGTCCGCACCGAGCCCGAGATCCGCCATGGACTCGTCGATCACGATGGTCATCCTGGTATCCCTGGCGATGGCGGCCAGTTCGGCGCGGCCGTCGGCGTCGAGCAGCAGGCCGGTCGGGTTGTTGTAGTCCGGCACCAGATAGGCCAGGCTGGCCGCGGTCTGCCGCGCGGCACTGCGGACGCCGTCGAGATCCCAGCCGCCCGCCGGGTCCTCCGGGCGCAGCGGCACCGGCACCGGCCTGGCGCCGACGTCGCGGATCGCCTCGATGGCGTTCGGGTAGGTCGGGTGGTCGATGAGCACGCGGGCCGCGGGCGCGGTGAGCACGTTCAGCAGCAGGCGCAAGCCGTGCTGAGCGCCGAGGGTGACCAGGATCTGATCGGGCTCGGTCGGCAGCCCGCGCGCGGTGTAGCGGCGGGCGATCGCCTCACGGAGTGCCAGCACACCGACCGGGTCCATGCCGTGCGTGCCGAGGTAGGCGGGAATGCCCTCCAGGGCAGCCGAATACGCGTCCTGCATCTCCAGCGGGGCGGCCATGGCGGCATAGGTCATGTCGACGGTGGGCAGTTCGGGCGAGCCCATCATGGCCAGGATGCTCCGCGCAGGCTTGACGCCGTCGTGCTGCACGTCGCGGGGCAGGGCCACCGTGCTGCGCGAGCCCTGGCGGCTGATCAGGTAGCCGTGCTCGCGCAACAGCGCGTAGGTGGAGGTGATGGTGGTGCGACTGACCCCGAGGGTGCAGGCGAGATCCCGTTCGCTGGGCAAGGCGACACCCAGCGGCGCGCGCCCGTCGTGGATCAGCAGCCGGATTCCTTCGGCGAGCGCCAAGTAGGCCGGGCGGGTGGAGCGCCGCCCGGCCGAATCCGGATCGCCGTCGTGCGCGTGCCGCCAATGGCCCAGATCGCGAGCCAGGCTGCCCGCGCCGATCACTCTTGTCGCCATACGGTCCAGTATCGGCCGATTGGATATTTATTGGCAAGGCCAGTGGCGCGCACCCTGACGGACATGATGCTCGCCACCCTGCTCCTGACCGCCTTGCTCGGCTGCCTGATCTACCGATTCGCGCCGGAACGCGACACGCGCACCTTTCGCCTCGAACGCTTCCACCCCGCTACACCGATGTCGGACCAGCCCCTCACTTACTACGACCACCAGCGCCGATACTCCGATCTCGCGGCGATCTACGGCCGCGGCGACGTGCCGGACCCGGACCTGCCCAGTGGCGCGAACCAGCCGGGAGCGAGTCGGGGTCACGGCTCATCGAAGGCCAGTTCCGGAAAACTGGCCTTCTCATTGCAAACTTGTCGGTCCCGCGGTGCAGACTTGCCTCATGAGTGACGCCACTCGCCTCGCCACCGATCGTCCGGCGACCGAGGCCGCCGAGCCCGTGGCCTCCGGCCCGACCGCACCGGACCGCCCGATCGTGGCGACGCTGTTCGACACCGCGATCGGCTGCTGCGCGATCGCCTGGAGCGAGCGCGGCGTGTTCCGATTCCAACTCCCCGAGGCGAGCCCGGCGGCCACCCGCGCGCGCATCACGCGCGGCCGCGCGGGGCACCCGAGCGAGCAGATCCACGAACAGGCGCCCACCGAGGTCGTGGCCGAGGCCATCGCGGGCATCCGCGCCCACCTCGCGGGCGAACTGGACGACCTGCGCTGGATCGCCGTGGATACCAGCGGAATTCCGGAGTTCCACCGCGCCGTCTACGCCGTCACGCGCGCCATCGACCCGGGCCACACCCTCAGCTACGGCCAGGTCGCCGACCGCGTAGGCGCGCCAGGCGCCGCCCAGGCGGTCGGACAAGCATTGGGCCGCAACCCGATTCCCCTGATCATCCCTTGCCACCGCGTACTGGCCGCCGACCACGCTTTGCACGGCTTCTCCGCCCCCGGCGGCATCGACACCAAGCAGCGCCTGCTGACCATCGAGCGCACACCTGGATTCGGCGAGCCCACCTTGTTCTGAACGACCAGCACCGACCACTGCGTCCTGTTCTCGGAGTCATGGATACGGCACGTCCGATGAATTCGTGTACTTCGCTTCACCCCTCTGAGCGAGACATCGGCAGCACCCGCCGATCCAGAGCGAAAGCGCCACCACTCCCTCCACCACACACGACTGGGCTGTGATGCGCGATTTCATGCGCGGCGAGACGCTGCGGCCCGAGGACTGGTCCGGCATTCCCACTCTGGTGACCGCAGGCGGCAAATCCGACGCACTGCTCCGGAAGGGAGCCCGCGCCATCGCCGCGGTACTTCCCGACGCCGTTTTCCGGGAGATTCTCCGGCTCGGCCATCATCCGAACATCGGGTTGCTCGCCCCCGTCGCCGGTTCGTTCCGCACCGGCGCCGATCAGCCCGCCGGCTACTACGCGCGGCTCAGCGCAAGGGATGCGCGCGGAAGAATTCGCACGCGTCCCCGGTGATGTAGCCGTCCTCGCAGCCGAAGTACGTCTGGATGCAGGCGTTCGTCGAGCAGCCGAGTTCGATCAATTTCTGCCTGATCCGGGCGTTGCGCTCCTGCGTCGTCTCGGTCTTCGTCGCCACTGTCGCCGAGGGACGCGCGGAACTGGTGACCGGTTGCGGCTGTCCGTCCGAGCACCCGGCGGCCAAGACCAGAGCCGCCGCCGTGGCAGCGATCACCGCGGCCGCTCGCAGCGTCATTTTCCGCTCCCGGACTCTCCGCGCATCAGCGCGCCCAGGGACTCGCGATCGGTCACGTCCATCTTGATGCAGGCCCGGTAGAGATGGCCTTCGACGGTGCGCACCGAGACGGTGAGCCGGTCGGCGATCTGCCGGTTGGACAGGCCCGCGGCGACGAGGTTGGCGATCTCCCGTTCCCGCGCGGTCAAGGGCAAGGGTTGTGCGGCCTGCCGCAGCGCGGGGGTGCTCGCTCCGCCGCAGGCGGCGGCGAGCCGGTTGGCGGTGGCGGCGGACTCCAGCAACTTGCGCCGATCCCCGGCTCGCTCGTGGGCCGAGGCGGCCTGCGCCGCGGCGTCGGCGGCCGACAACAGCGCGCCGATGCGCTCGAATTCGGCGGCGACCGAGTCCAGCCCGGGTCCGTCGTGGTCGGCGAGCGCCACCGCGTGCCGAGCCTGCGCCTGTACCAGCCGTCCTTCCACTCGCTCGGCCAGTTCCGCCAGTCGTCCGGAGACGGAATGGTCGCCGAAGCGGGCCGCGGTGTGCAGCGCCATGGCCTCGATGGCGTGCTGATGCGAGCGTGCGGCCGCGTCGGCGGCGCCCACCGCGATGCGGATGGCAGGCGTGACGGTTCCTTCGGCGGCGGCCAGCCAAGCGCGCGCCACTTCCAGCTGCGGTTCGTACACGGCACTGTGCCTGCCGCCCCGCGCGGTGGCGTGCGCGATCGACTCGGAGGCGTCGCCGGCCCGCCCGAGCGCCGAATACGCCTCCGCCAGACGGATTCGCGCGGGGAACATCCACGCGGCCGCGCCCTCCGCGGCCAATGCGGCCAGCGCCTGTTCCAGATTCTCGATGCCGTCCAGGAACCGGCCCTGCGCCACATCGACGGTCCCTTGCAGGATCTTCGACATGCCCCAGGCCAGATACTGGCCCGGCGAGGAGTAGCCGACGAATGCCCCGGCGCAGCGCCGCGCGGCCTCCAGATCGCCGGCGAAGGTCAGGGCGAGCACCTCGGCGTGCGTGGACATGAAGCGGTTGAGTCCGTCGATGTGCGCTTCCACCTCGTGCCCACGGGCCGCGTACTGCCTGGCCGCCTCCCCCTTGCCCATCAACGCCGACGCCAGGCCGCCGCCGAACGACGCCCACCACACCGCCCACGGCGGTGCGCCGTCGGCGGACATCACCGTCTCCGCCTCGGCGATCGCGTCGTCGACCCGGTTCTCGTTGACCAGACTCGCCGACGCCAGGCCGGTGAAGATGGCCGCGATCTTCGGATGCCGCACCTTCGCGCGCACCAGCTTCAGCACCTCGTCGGCGCGATCGGCATCGCCCATGGCCCACAACAGGTTCGCCACCCTGGTGCTGCCCCAGCGCGCCAGCTGCACCTCGTCGAGTTGGTCGGGGTCGAAGCTGGCGAGGGTGCGCTCGGCCTCGATCCGGTGCCCCTGCCACAGCAGGGCGCGCGCCAGCAGGTCGGCGGCCTCCACGCCGCCGCGCCGCTCCACCGCTGCGCGGGCGAAGCGCTCGCCCAGCGGCAGATTCGCCAATCCGATCGCGTCGGCCGCCGCCGCCTCGAACAATTCCAGATCCGCGGATTTATCACTGTCCAGCGCCAATTCGGCCAGGCGGATGCGGTCGGCGGCGGAGTTTATCCGGCGGTCCTTGAGCGACGAATACAACCTGCCGCGCAAACGCCGCGCCGAGGCGATGCCGAGCCTGCGGCGGATCACCTCACCGAACAGCGGGTGGTTGTAGCGCACGATCAGATCTTGGGAATTCTCCACCACCCGGATCACCCCGCGCGTTTCGGCGGCTTCCACCGCGTCCTCGCCCGCCAATTCGGCGAGGACGTCGAGATCGATCGGCTCGCAGAAAGTCAGCAGTTCCAGCACCCGCAGCACCGGCTCGGGCAACTGCTCGACGCGGTCCTCCAGCAGCGCGGCCAGCTCCGAGGTCACCGCCGCGCGCCCACGCAGTTGCCACACGCCGTTGACCTGACGCAGCGTGCCCGCCTCCAGCGCACCCTCCACCAAATGCCGCAGGAACAACGCGTTTCCGGCGGAGGACTCCCACATCAGATTGGCGGTGAACCCCTCGAGCTGCCCACCGAGCATCGATTCCACCAGTTCGACGCTCTGGCGCTGGGTGAACGGGCGCAGGTCGATGCGCGTCAGATGGCCGTCTTTCCACAACGAGGTGACCGCGTCCGGCACCGGGACTCCGCTGCGCACGGTGACGACGATGTGGGCGGCTTTGTCGATGGCCAGTTGCAGCAGCAGCGTGGCGGAGAGCTGATCCAGCAGATGCGCGTCGTCGACCCCGATCACCGTGTCCCCGTCGGCGAGCAACGCCTCGCGCGCCGCCGACATGAACGTGACCGGATCGTGCGCCGTATAGACGCCGACCATATGCGCGAACACCCCCAGCGGAATGCTGCGCGCCGACTCGGTGCCCGCCACCCAGCGGACATTGCCGCCGAGCGCGGAGGTGGCATGCCGGGCAAGGGTGGTCTTGCCCACCCCCGCGTCACCGGTCAGTACCACGCCGACGTGCCCCGGACCGGTCAGCGCCGCACGGATCGCCTCGAATTCGCTCTCGCGCTCGATCATCGGCCAGTTCCGAGCCATGCTCTAACTGTAGTTCTTCACCGATCATGATCGAAGCCGAGCGAGCACGATAGATGTGGCGAATTTCTGGTGATCTTGCCGAATTTCCGCTGGCACGCGCGGAATTCGAACAGGTTCTAGTCGAGTACGTCGTGCCGGACGATGGTCTGATCCCGGCCGGGACCCACGCCGATGCAAGAAATCCTGGCGCCGGACAGCTCCTCCAAACGCAACACGTACGCCTGGGCGTTGGCGGGCAGCTCCTCGAAGGTGCGCGCGCCGGAAATGTCCTCCCACCAACCGGGCATTTGCTCGAAAATCGGCTTCGCGTGATGGAATTCGGTCTGCGTGGTCGGCATCTGCTCGACTCGCTCGCCGTCGACCTCATAGGCGACGCAGATCGGCACCGTCTCGAGACTGGATAGAACGTCCAGTTTGGTGAGGAAGTAGTCGGTGATGCCGTTGACCCGGGTGGCGTAGCGCGCGATCACCGCGTCGAACCAGCCGCAGCGGCGGGCGCGCCCGGTGGTGACACCGACCTCGCCGCCGGTCTTGGCCAGGTAGGCGCCGAACTCGTCGAACAGCTCGGTCGGGAACGGTCCGGAGCCGACCCGGGTGGTGTAGGACTTCAGGATGCCGAGCACCGTGTTGATCTTGTTCGGTCCGATGCCCGCGCCGACCGCCGCGCCGCCCGAGGTCGGGTTCGACGACGTGACGTACGGGTAGGTGCCGTGGTCGACGTCGAGCAAGGTGCCCTGCGAACCCTCCAGCAGCACCGTCTCACCACGCTCGAGCGCGAGGTTCAGCTTCAGCCTGGTGTCGGCGATCCGGTGCTTGAAGCTGTCCGCCTGGGTCAGCACCTCGTCCACCACCTGCTGCGGATCAAGCGCGCGGCGGTTGTAGATCTTGACCAGCACCTGGTTCTTGAACTCGAGCGCCGCCTCGACCTTCTGGGTGAGGATCTTCTCGTCCAGCACGTCCGCGACGCGCACGCCGACGCGCGCCACCTTGTCCTGGTAGCACGGCCCGATCCCGCGGCCGGTGGTGCCGATCTTCTTGTTGCCGAGGAAACGTTCGGTGACCTTATCGATGGCCACGTGATACGGCATGATCAAGTGCGCGTCGGCCGAGAGCAGCAGCCCGGAGGTGTCGACGCCCCGCTGCTCCAGCCCCGCCAGCTCGTCCAGCAACACGCCGGGATCCACGACGACACCGTTGCCGATGACATTCGTCACGCCCGGGGTCAGAATGCCGGAGGGGATCAGGTGCAGGGCGAAGTTGTCGCCGTTGGGCAACACCACGGTGTGACCCGCGTTGTTGCCGCCCTGGTACCGGACCACCCAGTTCACCCGACCACCGAGCAGATCGGTTGCTTTGCCCTTCCCCTCGTCGCCCCACTGGGCGCCGATCAGGACGATTGCCGGCATGGTCGTGTCTCCTACGGTTCGACAGGCAACACTGGTGTGTTGCAGCTACCTGCCGTACTGAGGCGGTGGCCGGAAGCACAGTCTAGCCGACCCGTCCCCGGCGGCATCGCAGCGCATCTCGTCGTAGGCTCGACAACCGTGTGGTCGCGGCCGGGCAGGGCTAAGGTTGCACGGCACGCCGAGCGGCAGCGCGGCGGGCACGGGCGAGCCGCGGCTCGGGTTCGCCCGCCAATGGCGAGGGGCCCGACGGTGTCGGCTCGAACCGAGGAGGGTGTACGGCAGCTTGAGTACCCATGTTCTCCGCTGCGACGGCGCTCCCGTACCCATCGCGCTCGCGGCGCTGCCGACCACCCAGACGGCCGCCATCCCCGATCCCGCCGTGATCGACGAGTTGCTTCCCGTGCTGGCCGCCGACAGCCTGCCACGCCTGATCGTGCTGGGTGAGGACGCCGCGCTGGCCGCGGTGCTCACCCATCTGATGCGCACCGAGCGCCTGCACGTGGAGATCGGGTACGTGCCGGTCGAGAAGACCTACGCCGCACGCGCCTACCAGACCGGCACCGGCAACGCCGCCGCCAAGCGCGCCATCGGAGGCAGCGCCGTCGAGACGCCACTGGTTCGCGACGACACCGGCAAGGTGCTCGCGGGCCGGGCGGTGATCACCGGCATCGGCGGCGAGCGGCTCGAGGGTGAGGCTTATGTCGACGACACCCTGCTGTTCTCCGCTGACGTGACGGCCATGCTCGTCTCGCCGTGCCTCGAACCGCCCGGTGTACGGGCGGCCGTGCGGCGAAGGTTCCGCAAACGGCGCTGGGTCGAGGGGCGAGCGGCGCAGCTCGGCACGCCAGGCGCCATCGTGACCAGGGACGGCGTCCGCGCCGATCGCCCGGTGCCGCGCTCGAGTTTCTACCGCCATCACGAACCCTGGCTGCTGGTGCGATGAGTTTCCCGACCAACCGCCGAGCGCGTGCGGTCCGGCCGAGCCCGGTGTTCCTGCTCGTGGTGGTCGTGACCGCGGTCGGCGGCGCGCTGGCCTGGGACGCCCCGCTGGACTCCACCAGAGCCAAGGCCGGTGTGTTCGTCCTCGTGGTCTTCGGTTGGGTGGTCTCGCTGTGCCTGCACGAGTTCGCGCACGCGTACTCGGCGTGGCGCGCGGGTGACCGGGAAGTGGAATTGCGCGGCTATCTGACGCTCAACCCACTGAAGTACAGCCATCCGCTGCTGTCGATCGTGTTGCCGATGGTGTTCATCGCGCTCGGCGGCATCGGCTTGCCCGGCGGCGCGGTCTACGTGCACACGCACAATGTCGCGCCGCGCACGCAGCGGATCATCAGCGGCGCGGGGCCCGCCGTGAACGCGTTGTGCGCGGTGTTGCTGCTGGCGGCCGTCCGGATCTGGGGCAGCTCGGCCACTCATCCCGCGTTCTGGTTCGGCGTCAGTTTCCTTGCCTTCCTGCAGATCACGGCGACTCTGCTGAATCTGATCCCGCTGCCGGGACTGGACGGCTACGGCATCGTCGAGCCGTCGCTGAGCTACCAGACCCGGCGCTCGCTCGACCAGTTCAAGCCGTTCGGCATGTTGATCCTGTTCGCGCTGCTGTTCACGCCCGCGATCAATCAGGTGTTCTTCGACGCGGTGTACGCGCTGTTCGAACTGTCCGGGGTTCCGTCGAATTGGTCGCGCTACGGCGGCTACCTGACTCGGTTCTGGACCTGATCTCGGCGACTCGCCGTACACGTGGGCGCGGGACCGCCCGGTCGGGTTGCCGGGCGGCCCCGCTTCTTCGCCGCTTCCGATCCGCCCCCCTTCCGGCTGCCACACCCCTTGGCCGGAAGGTCCTTTCGTCCACGTGCGAAGTGGTCGACCGCGATACCCCGCGACTCGCGGTCACATCGCGAAACTACGGCGGGATGACGCGCGGAACCCGAGTAGCGGACTACCCGAAGATCGAACTTCCGGCGCGCCGCACGGGAATCGGACCACGGTGGCAGGCAACAATGTCCGAATACCGCTGAGTAGTAGGGCTTCAGACCTCGGGCCGCACGTAGGGGTTCTTGACCGTCGGCGGCAGCAGGGCAATCGCCGAGATACGTTGCACGCCGCACACCTGCATCAGGTCTACCAGCGTCGAACGCACCTGCGCGAAGACGACGTGCGCCGAAAGGCCCGCGCCGGTTACCAGTTCCGGGCGGGCGCCCTTCGCGACCGAGCGCAGTACGCGGGCCGCCTCGGCGCGGTCGGGTTGGTCGCCGGGGTCGGCCAGCATCATCCGGCGCACCACGTCGACGGCCTGGCCCAGGCGCTCCACCTCGTCGATCAAACCGGGGTCGAGGATTTCGTCGTCGCGCACCAGAGTCAGCGAGCGCCGCAGCAGGACTCGGGTGTTGCGGATGGCGTTGTCCAGCGGATCCGCCGTGGCCCTGATGCGTTCGAGCCGGGGACGGGAGTTCCAGTACAACGGCGAGATCCGGCTGATCTCGCGGCCGCCTTCCAGGGTGGCGCGCAAGGAGTCGATCTGCGGCTGAGTGGCGCGCATCGCGGTGAGCGCGCGGTGCACCTTCTCCGGATCCTGTTCGAGCAGTCCGTCCGCGCATTCGGTGATCGATCTGCCCATCACGGCGAGGATGTCCCCGGCGAGCGTCCGCGCCCTGCGCACGGGATGCAGGGGGATCGCGGCGACCACCACCACGCCGACCAGACCGCCGACCAAGGCGTCGATCATGCGGGAGAGACCGCCGCCCGCCGAGGGCGGCAGCAACGTGGCGACCAGCACGGCGGAGCCCGCCGCCTGCACGGTGATGACCGGACCGCCGTCCAGGAACACCGCCGCGGCCATGGCGACCGCGACCACCAGCGCGATCTGCCATATGCCGGTGCCCGCGTGGGAGATGAACAGATCGCCGATGCCGATGCCGACCGCGACCCCCACCACCAGTTCCACCGAGCGACGCAGCCGCGCGCCGAAGGAGATGCCCATCGACACCACGGCGGCCGTCGGCGCGAAGAACGGCAGCGCGTGGCCGATGACGTGATGCGCGAGGAACCAGGCCAGCGCGGCGCCGACCGAACACTGGATGATCGGCAGCGCCGACCGGCGCAGCCGCGCCCACGAGGTGCGTAGCCTCGCCATGCCACTCGCGCGGGCCACGCCGAACCGGGACATCGGGTCGAACGCACCCGTCACCCGGCCGCTACCTACCATCGAATCGCTACGCGGTGCTCCGATCACTACGACTCAGTCGAGGCCCAGCTCCGCGGCCGCATGGGGGTCGCAGTCTTCCAGCAGGTCGAGGCAGCGAGCGTACTCGTCGGTCTCGCCGATCACCTTGGCGGCGCGGGCCAGCGCGCCGACGCTGCGCAGGAAGCCGCGATTGGGTTCGTGGCTCCACGGCACGGGACCGAAGCCCTTCCAGCCGTTGCGGCGCAGTAGATCGAGGCCGCGGTGGTAGCCGGTGCGGGCGAACGCGTACGCGGCCACGATGTCGTGGTTGACCGCCTCGTCCTGGGCTTCGCCACGAGACAGCGCCGCCTCGGCGAGGTGCGCCCAGGCGATCGAGGCGGCCGGGTGCTCGGCCGCCACCCGCACCGGATCGGCGCCGTCGAGGAGCGCGTCCTCGGCGTCGGAGATTTCTGGTAGCAATACCGGTTGCGGTCCGAGCAGGTCACCGAACGAGGTCATGCGGTTCATTGTGCACCGCACGACGGTTTGCTCGACAGCCGACCGCCTCGCCTCCTCGCGTCACGGCGTAGGCCGAACAAGGAGGTCAGGTGACGGGTCGGCATTCGTTCGGCTCGACGTGGGCTGATGCCGGACCTCGCCGGGCCGCGCCCATTAGGCTGGCCGTCGAGTTCAAACAGTTCCGCTTAGCGAGGGGTGTGCGTGTCCGACCCGAACGACGAGAAGAGCACGGCGCGAGACAGCGCCGGACCGGCCGACGCCGCCGGGGCCGACGCACGCCCCGAGGCCGCCACCGAACGTATCCCCGCCTCGGGCAAGAGCGGTTCCGCTTCGTCGGCTGCCCCCACCGAGCGCATCGCCAAGGCGCAGCGACCGGGTGCGACGCCGCCCGGCGGCGCCGCAGCAGCCGCCTCGGATGCTTCCGCGGCGAGATCGAAGGCTGGCGCGGGCACCGGTAGTCCAGCCCCCGGCGGCCAACCGAAACAGGCTCCCGGTGGCGGTCCGGTCCCCGGGAAGGACGCGAACACGGCCGAGGCGGGCACGAAACCGGCCAACGGTCCAGCGAGCGGTACGAACTCACCGGCTACGAATCCACCGGCTTCCAATGCGAGCGGCTCCGCACCCGCGGGTCCCGCGCCACAGGTTTCGACGCAGTCCGGAGCTTCCGGCGGTCCGAAGACCCCCGGCAACCAGGCGAATGCCACCAACCGGCCCGCAGCCGCGAGCCCCCGAGCGGCCGGGACCCCGGCTGGGTCCAACGCGACCAGTGGGACCAGCGCCGAAACCACACCTGCCGCCGGTCCCTCGAGCGCGGCGAAGGCCGCTGGGGCGGCGTCAGCAGGCGGTACCGGTAAGCCGAACCCTCCTGCTTCTTCCGCGCCGTCCCCGGCGGGGCAACCAGCCGCGAAACCACCTGCGGGGCAAGTTGCAGCCAGCCGGAACACACCGCCGCCCTCCGGCCCGACCGCGTCGAACGCACCCGGCACCAAAGGCACAGCCCCTTCCGGACCAGCGAACACCCCGGCAGGGAAACTCGGCGGCGCACCAGCACCCAATGGCCCGGCCGCATCGAACCCGCCCAGCACCAAAGGCACAGCCCCTTCCGGACCAGCGAACACCCCGGCAGGGAAACTCGGCGGCGCACCATCACCCAATGGCCCGGCCGCATCGAACCCGCCCAGCACCAAAGGCACAGCCCCTTCCGGACCGGCGAACACCCCAGGGAGAACCGGCAGCACACCAACGCCCTCCGCCCCGGCCGCATCGAACGCGCCCGGCACCAAAGGCACAGCTCGTCCCGGACCGGCGAACAGCCCGGCAGGGAAGGTGGGCGGCGCACCGGCACCCTCCGGGCCAGGCACATCCAGCCCACGCCCAGCATCGGGCACCGATGCGGAAACGGCCGCGCCCGAGCGCGAGTCCGCGCCGGAGACCGGCGGTAGCGCCTCGAAGCCTGGTTCCGCTCCGGATCAGTCGCGCACCGTGGTGATCAAACGGGATCAGCTTCCGTCCGGTGCGGCCCCCGCGAGTGGGTCCGCTTCGAAAGACGCACCCGCGCAGCAGGATCGACCAGCGACGGACAAGGCACCCGCCTCCGGCGCGAAGGCAGGACCGGCGGCCGCCTCGAAGAACGCGGCGACGGCCGAGACGACCCCGGGTACGCCGCCCGAGACCGCCGGTGCCTCTACTCCGCCCGGCGGCAAGCCTGAGGCCGAGACCGCCGCGATCCCGGGGGGCGGCGAATCCGCGACCGTCGTGATACGCAAGCCGTCGGCCGGACCGGCTCCCGCGCCGGAGCGGACCGGCGAATCCACCCCGGCCGAGGCGCAGAACCCGCCCGGTTCGGATGACGTAACGATGGCGATGCCGGTGGTCGGCCTGGACGACGCGAAGACCGTCGCGTTGCCCATCCAGCGCCCCGGCGACGGCGGCAGGCCGGGCACCGATCGCGTGGTCACTCCATCGGCGGGTCCGGTACCGGTCACCAAGCCGCCGAGCACGCCTCGTCCGGCTCCCGGTCCCAAACAGCCCGGCCCGCACGGCCCTGCCGCGCCGCCGCAGCACGGACCTGGCGTCGAGGACACCCGCCCGTCGCCGCAGCGTCCCGGCGGCAGACCGCGACAGGTGGCGACCGCGCCGTCCCCCGCGGACGTCCAGCAGACCGTGCCCGCGCAGTCGATGGGGGGTCCGCGTGCGCCGCAGACCCGGCCCGTCGCGCCGCCGCAACGGATCCCCCCTGCTTCGCAGGCCGCCGGTGCGACCGCCACCGATCCCACTCGGCCCGATCGACGGCTGATCGTGCTCGGAGCGGCGGCCGTGGCGGTGATCGCGCTCATCGCGGTGATCGTGTCGCTTGTCACGATGTCCGGCGACGACTCCCCCGAGGCTCAGGTGCGCAGCGCCATCACCAGCTACACCGACGCGCTGAAGAGCGGCGATCTGGACGCGCTCCGCTCCACCACCTGCGGTCCGCTGCACGACTTCTATCAGGGCATTCCGAGCGACCAGTTCGCCGGCGTGCACAAGTTGTCGATGGAACGCAAGAACATCCCGGTGGTGGACAGCATCGACGCCATCCGCATCACCGACGCCACCGCCATCGCCCAGGCCACGGTGTACACCGAGGCCGACCCGGCGAAGCGGTCCGCCCGCACCTTCGACCTGCAGCGCACCGACGACGGATGGAAGGTCTGCGATCCGCCCTCCAGCAGCCAGTAACCACCTGGCAGCGTGATAGCCGCCACGCATCGATGCCGGTCACACACGTCACACTCGCCTGGTCAATGGTCCGGCCCCGCAGTAGCATGGCCCGGATCATGAGCAGGGAGCAGACAATGGCGCGGCCGGATATCGATGTCGTCCCGGTGACGCCGATCGGACAGCGATTCCGGGTGCGTGACCACTACGAGGTCGGCCGGGAGAAAGTCCGGGAGTTCGCCCGCGCGGTACAGAACCACCACGCGGCGCACCAGCACGAAGCCGACGCACGCGCGCTCGGGTATCCCGGCCTCATCGCGCCGCCGACCTTCGCCTCGGTGATCGGGATGACCGGGACCAGGGCGCTGCTCGACACGGTGCTCACCGAGTACGACCTCTCCCAGTTCCTGCAGACCGATCAGGTCTTCGAGATCTACCGGCCGATCCTGGCCGGCGACCGGATGCGCAGCGAGATCGTCATCGAATCGATCCGCCAGTTCGGCGACAACGACTTCATCTTGGTGCGCTTCACGCTGAGCAACCAGCACGGCGAGGTCGCCATCGTCGGGTCGACCACGATCGTCGCGCGCCGCGGAGCCGAGGTCGACGACACGCTCGACGACATCGTCGAGAACGTCATGATGCACGGGCGCCCGGTCGAATCCCGGAGTACCGACCCCGCGCACAACGATGTGCTGGTGTCGCTCGGCGTCAGCCCGTTGGTGGAGCCGGTCGAGCACGAGTCCACGCCCGTGCACACGCTGCTCTCTTTCGACGAGCTCGCTCCAGGCGACCAGCTGCCCGACCGCGCGTTCCAGCTGACCCGCGGCGACCTGGCGAACTACGCGGGCGTGTCCGGCGACGCCAATCCGATCCACTTCAGCGACCACGCCGCACAGCTGGCCGGGCTGCCGACGGTGGTCGCGCACGGCATGCTGACCATGGGCTTGGCGGGTGACTACCTCACCTCGTGGCTGGGCGATCCCACCGCGATCCAGAAGTTCAGCGTGCGCTTCTCCGGCTTCGTTCCGGTTCCCGCCGACACGGCGGGCACGGTGGTGTTCACCGGCCGGATCAAGTCGCTGGACGCCGCCGCGCGCACCGCGACCATCCTGCTCGGCGGCTCGTCCGAGGGTCGCAAGCTGTTCGGTCGCGCCCTGGCCGAGGTCCGGCTCCGCTGACCCGAGCGGCTCACTCGCCGACGACCGAGTGCATCAGGTACACGTTGTAGTCACTCCAGGTCGACATGGTGAAGTACAGATCCGTACCCGAAGACCACGGGTGGATGAAGCCTCCGTACAGCTCCGGATAGCTCAGCGCCGACACCGTCGGCGTGCTCTCCGACCACACGCCCTGCGGTGTGTCCGCCTCGCGTACGACCAGCGCCGCCTTCGTCGTGTCCAGATAGCTCATCTGCCAGACCTCGCGGTCGGCGTCGTAGCGGACCGACAGTTCACCGACAGGACCGTCCACGATCGGCGTGGCCGAGCCGAAGCCACCGACGGGGGTCCAGGCGCCATCCCGCCAATACTGGTAGGCGGTGGTGTTGAGCAGCTGGTCCTCGGGCACCCGGGCCAGGCCCACCGCGCCGAGGCGGGTATTGGGCGTGCCGAACATGTAGACGTAACCCCCGTGCGGCACCATCGCGCTCACCTGGAAATTCGCCAGCCCGAAGATGTTGTCCCAGCGCGCGTGCGGGTCTTTCGTCCAGGTCTGACCGTGATCGTCGGAGTAGGCGATGCCGCCGTAGTTGGTGAAGAACGTGCCGGGCAGGCTGTTCCAGGTCCGAATGGACATGTAGCTCAGATACTGTCGCTCGCCCAGCGCGAAACCCGAGGTGGGAATGGTGGTGACCTCGACATTGTCGAGTTTGCGGCTGGAGAGCACCTCGGCCGCGTGGCAGCGGTCGTCGGTCACCATCCGGTCGAAGGTCACCCCGTCGGCGAGATCCCGGTCGGTGCTGAAGGCGAGGACGTTGCTGCGCCAATCCAGCCCCATGCCGCCCGGCGGATGGAAGCCGCGCCCGACGGTGTCGCCGAACGCGGTCGCGATCTCGCCCGGTGCGCTCTCCCACATGATGCCGAGGTCGGTGCCGTCCACCTGCCAGCGTTTGTCGGTGCGGTTCACCGAGTTCGCGCCGGTCAGCTTCGCCACCTCGCGAGCTGGGCCGAGCCGCGGCGCGGGGCGAGCCGGTGACTGCGCCGCGGGCTCGATCGGCGGCCGCACCGGCGCGGGTGGTGGGGGCACCTGACCGGGGTCCGGGCCGGGGCCGGGGATCGCGAAGTGGAACGGTTTGGGATCGAGCAGGATTTCGGGGATCCCGAGCTGTCCGGCGAGACTCGGTGGCGCGCCGGGCAGATCGGTGAGATCCGGGCAGGGATTCGCGCAGGGATCCGGCGGGAGCTCCATCCGCGTTCGCTTCGGCGCGGATTCCGGCGGCTGTGGCGGGAGCACGGTGATCACCGGATAGGGAATCGGCACCTCCAGCGTTTTCGGCACCAAAGGCTCGTGGGTCGCCACCGGGTCGGTCGCGCACGGACCCACTCCCGCGAGAGGGCCCGCCGCTTCGGGCGCGGCGGCGGCAGGCCCGTCGGCGTAGACGAGCATTCCCGCGCCGACCACGATCGCACCGACCGCGGCGAACATTCGCATCGCCATAGCAACCCCTCGAAATCCTTTGCGGACACGAATCTTGCGAAGACGAACCAGCGGAACGACCCTACCCCGTTCGCCTTTCGAAGGCGGTCAGAACGACACGCCCGGCACCGCCGCAAACTCCGCCGCAGCCGAGCAATCCACCGGCCCCGAACAATCCGCCGCCGCCGAACAACCTGCCACCGCAAGCGCCCCCGGGTCCCTACTACAAGAACTGCACGGAGGTCCGCACGCCGGTAAGGCCCCACTGCGGCGTGGACAGCCGGGTTACGCCCCCCACCTGGACCGGGACAACGACGGAATCGCTTGCGAGTGAGGCGCGCCGGACGATCCGGGAGCAGGATGGAGACGTGACCATGTCAGTTCTCCGCTTCGCACCCGCGATCGGGGCGGCGCTGCTGGCGGCCGGAGCGTGCGCGCTCGTGCCGTCGGCGGCGTCCGCCGTCCCGCCCCCGGCCGTCGCGATCGCCGGACCGCACGACGACCATCCGATCCCGCACAACCGGACCGGGCCGAAGGGGGACAGCGAGCGACCCGAGGAACCCGCCGAGCGGTCGCCGAAGATCTACACCGACTGCGACCAGGTGCGCGCCGAGGGCGCCGGGCCGCTGTACCGCGGGCAGCCCGGCTTCAACGCCCAGCTGGACCGGGACGGCGACGGGATCGCCTGCGACTAGTGCAGCGCCTGGAAGGTCAGGATCGTCGCGCCGATCCGGATCAGGTCGCCGTCGGCGAGCAGCACGCCGCTGTCGATCGCGTCGTCGTTGACGTAGACGCCGTTGGCCGAATGCAGATCCTTGATGAGCAGACCGGAGCGACTCGGCATGATGTGCGCGTGGTAGCGGCTGGCCCGCGGGTCCTCCAGCACCAAGTCGTTGTCGGTCATCCGCCCGATACGCAGGCCGCCCTGCGCGATCGCCACCACGCGACCGTCCGGCATCCGCAGCTGACCGCTGCGCACCGCACGCGGCACCTCGGTGACCGTCTCGGTCATCGCCGCGGCCAGGCGCTCGACCTGCCGGAGTTCGACCGTGCTCAGCGGCTCCTGCCGCAGCACGCGCTGCTCCAGGTCGATCAGCGCCGGCCCCGGGTCGATGCCGAGCTCGTCGGCGAGCACGCCGCGCACCTTCCGGCACGCCTCCAGCGCGTCCGCCTGCCGTCCGGACAGATACAGCGCGGTGATCAACTGGCCCCACAGCGGTTCGCGCAACGGGTGCTCGTTGGTCATCGCCACCAGCTCGCCGATCACCGAGGACGCTCGCCCGCAAGCGATCTCGGCGTCGATCCGGGCCGCCGCGGCCAGGAACCGCTCCTCGTCCATGGCGGTGGCGAACCCGTCGGCGAACTGCAATCCGGCCAGATCGGCCAGCGCCCGGCCGCTCCACTCGCGCAGCGCGGAGCCGAACAGCTGCGCCGCCCCGGCGTGATCACCCGCCTCCGCGGCACGGGCGCCCGCCTCCCGCGCCGCTTCGAAACGTCCCAGATCGCACGCGGTCTCGTCGATCTCCAACCGATAGCCCGACGACTCGGTGCGCAGCACCGTCGCCGGGTCCACCCCGGAATTACGCAGCGCCTTGCGGATGTTGGAGACGAAGACCTGCAGGCTGGCGGCATAGGCGTCGGGCGGTTCCTCGTTCCACACCAGATCGGCGAGCGCGGCCGACGACACCGCGCGCCGCCGATTCACCGTGAGCGCGGCGAGCAGAGCTCGCGGTTTGGGCCCGCCGACGGCCACCGGTTCACCACCGACGAGCAGCCGCACGGGCCCGAGCACGCGCACATCCAAACTCATGTGCACCAAGCCCCTGACGGGTGTATCAGGGTCAGGCGCTGATCGAGCGTCCGGCCGAGTGCAGGTCGTTGCACGCCTCCACCACACGCGCCGACATCGAGGCCTCGGCCTTCTTCAGGTAGCTGCGCGGGTCGTAGGCCTTCTTGTTGCCCACTTCGCCGTCGATCTTCAGCACGCCGTCGTAGTTGGCGAACATGTGCCCGGCGACCGGCCGGGTGAACGCGTACTGGGTGTCGGTGTCGACGTTCATCTTCACCACGCCGAAGCGCAGCGAGTCCTCGATCTCGGACTTCAGCGAGCCCGAACCGCCGTGGAAGACGAAGTCGAAGGGCTGCGCGTCGGCGCCGAGGCCGAGCTTGGCCGCCGCGACGCGCTGGCCCTCGGCGAGCACCTCGGGCTTGAGCACCACGTTGCCCGGCTTGTACACGCCGTGCACGTTGCCGAAGGTGGCCGCGAGCAGGTACTTGCCGTTCTCGCCCGCGCCGAGGGCGTCGATGGTCTTCTGGAAGTCCTCCGGCGAGGTGTAGAGCTTCTCGTTGATCTCGGCCTCGACGCCGTCCTCCTCACCGCCGACGACACCGATCTCGACCTCGAGAATGATGTTCGCGGCGTGGGTGGCCTTCAACAGCTCCTTGGCGATCTCGAGGTTCTCGTCGATCGGAATCGCGGAACCGTCCCACATGTGCGACTGGAACAGCGGGTTCTGGCCGGCGTTGACCCGCTCCTGGGAGATCGCCAGCAGTGGACGGACGAAAGTGTCCAGTTTGTCCTTCGGGCAGTGGTCGGTGTGCAGCGCGATGGTCACGTCGTACCTGGCCGCGACCACGTGCGCGAACTCGGCCAGCGCCACCGCGCCCGTGACCATGTCCTTCACACCCTGGCCGGAGCCGAATTCCGCGCCGCCGGTGGAGAACTGGATGATGCCGTCGCTGCCCGCGTCCGCGAAACCCTTGATGGCCGCGTTGATCGTCTCCGACGACGTGCAGTTGATGGCCGGGAATGCGAAGGAATTGGCTTTGGCCCGACCGAGCATCTCGGCGTAGACCTCCGGAGTCGCGATGGGCACTGTAAGACCTCCGTGTTGTGCGGCAAAGACCTATTTTGTCAGCCTTCACCCTAAGGCAGCGGTGTTTCGCCTGGTATGCAGGGAGGGAGTGCGCAGTTGACCCGCCGGTAATTTTGCGCACAGCACGAGCTTTTTCAGGTGGAGCCGGTACTGTGGGGCCGGTAATTTGCGCTGGCAGCTTCCGACGCGGTGGCAAGCGATGCAGGCCAGCCGTATCGGGACAGGAGGCCACGTGATTCTGCAGGCAGCGACAGAATCGGTGACGAGTAACCTCGCGTTGACCGAGTTGCTCGATCCGATGCACCTGCTCACGGAGACGTGGCTGAAGGACGCGGTGCTGCCGGCCATCCTGGTCATAGTCTTCATCGAGACCGGCTTGCTGTTCCCGATCCTGCCCGGCGACTCGCTGCTGTTCACCGGCGGCCTGCTCGCCGCGCAGCCGAATCCGCCGGTGTCGATCTGGGTGCTGGTGCCCGCCGTCGTCCTGGTCGCGTTCGCGGGAGACCAGTGCGCGTATTGGATCGGCCGGGCGATCGGGCCCGCGCTGTTCCACAAAGAGGACACCCGTTTCTTCAAGAAGCACTACGTGACGCAAACGCACGAGTTCTTCGAAAAGCACGGGCCGAAGACGATCATCCTGGCCCGCTTCGTGCCGATCGTGCGCACCTTCATGCCGGTGCTGGCCGGTGTCTCCAAGATGGACTACCGCAAGTTCGTCGCGTTCGACATCGTCGGCGCGCTGCTGTGGGGCGGCGGTGTCACCGTGCTCGGCTACTTCCTGGGCAACGTCGCGTTCATCCGGGACCACGTCGAGGCGATCTTCTTGCTCATCGTCTTCGTATCGATCCTGCCCGGCATCAGCGCGGTGGCGAAGAAGCTGCTCGGCCGCAATGCGCAGGCGCGAGAGCAGGCCGAGGCGAAGCTGCCCGCCTCGACCAGCGAGTCCACCCGCTGAAGCCGGTGACGACGGAATCGTCGCCCCTAGCCGTGGGCAGTTTCGATCCGCTACTGTCGGCGGGCCCCGCGCTCGTCTGGACGGTGGTGCTGACCTTCGTTTTCCTCGAGTGCGCGGTGATCCTCGGGCTGTTCTTGCCCGGTGACTCGATGCTGATCACCGCGGGCATCGTGATGGCGTCGCACGCCTCGGGTGAGACGCACGTCTGGGCGCTGTCGGTGGGCGCGATGGTCGCGGCCATCGCGGGCAATCAGGTCGGCTACGTCATCGGGCACCGCACCGGACGACACCTGGTGGCCAGGAAGAACGGCAGATACATCAACGTCCGCAACCTGCAACGCGTCGCGGAACTGCTGCATCGGCACGGCTTCGTCGCGGTGCTGATCGCCCGGTGGATCCCGTGGGTGCGCACCCTGTGCCCCTCGGTGGCAGGCGCCGCGCGGATGGACCACCGCAAGTTCACAGTCGCCAGCACGATCGGCGCGATCGTCTGGGCGCCGGTGCTGTTGCTCATCGGGTACTACGCGGGCAGCTTCCTGCAGCGCGTGCAATGGCTGATGCCGATCGTGATCGGCACGCTGGTGGTGGGCCTGATCATCGGGACGGCGCTCGGCGTGCGGCACTACCGGCAGGAGATGTCGCAGCCCGCCGAGGACTTCGCGCTGGAAACGGCTCCGAGCGCCGTGCTGGAGCCCGAGGGCTGATACTCGGTCACAGCCCAGCGGCGCTGACCTGGTAGGCCGCCTCCATGAGCAGCCAGCCGGACAACTGCACCGACATGTCGCGTCCCGGCACTTTCGACGAGGTGACCGAGCCGCCGGAGGTGAGGTAACCAGCTCCCGCGCTGCCGCCGGGCAGTCGCGCGGGCTTGCCCCAGTCGTGCCCGAACAGTGGCTCGCCCTCGACTTGCAGCCGGTTCGCCCACGCCGCCTCGGCGGACGCGGTGACGATAGCGGCGGCCGCGCGGCGGTCGGCGATTCGCTGGGCGTCCTCGCCCGGCAGCATCACCGCGACCAGCGCCAGATATCGGGCCAGGATGCCGTTGAACAGGCCGCCGTCGCCGCCGCCACCACCGTCGACCACACCGTCGGTGGTCATGTGTTCCTCGACGGCCGCGAGCAGCCGGTGCACGCGTTCGGTGTGCCTGGGCTCGCCGGTCTGCACGGCGAGCTCGGTCTCCAGGCCGAGCGCCACACCCTGGCAGTAGCTGAACACGGGACGCTCGATCTCGCCGGATGGTAGGTGAATGCCGTCCAGGATCAACCCGGTCTCCGGATCGCGCAGGGTCGCGTCCAGCCAGTCGGACATCTCTCGAGCGCGTTGGACGCGCCCGAGGCGCAACAGCGCGATCGCGGCGGGACCGTTCGCGGGCGCGTTGAAGTAGTCCGAACCGATGCGCCAGGGCAGTCCGCCGCCGACCTGCGGCTGCCAGCCGTCGTGCAGCTGCTTCTCCAGCGCGACCAGCGCACTGCGCACGTCGGTGCCCTGAGTGCGCTCGGCGCGTTCCAGCGCGATGGCGAGCCAGGCCATGTCGTCGTAGTAACGGTTGGTCCAGCCGGTGATGTTGCGGATGCGGTGTGAGCGCGCCAGCGCGGCGATTCGCCTGCGGCGCAGCGGAGTCGGCGCCCGATTCGCGGCGTCGGTCGCGCACTCGATCAGATGCGCCTGCCACCAGTAGTGCCACGCGCCGAAGATTCGCTCCCGCTTGGTCGCCGGCCAGCCGACCACACCGAGTTCGGTGCCGGGGAGCGCCCACAGCGCGCGCAGATGCCGGGAGATGATCGACGATTCGGCCATATCGGCCCGTTCGGACCACAGCGTCGCCGGCGCGACGGCCTCCCGGCCCGCCGGTGCCCGGCCGGCCGGCGGACGCGGTGCCGCGGAGCCCGTCTCGGCGTGCTCCACGCTCGGCACCTCGATATCGTCGCTCCGCGAGGTCATGGGTCAATGGTGCCAGGCCAGAACGCATTTATGCGCCCGATTTGTTACGAAAGCGATGTGCAATCGTGCCGGTGGGGTTCCGGGGGCGAAGATCGCCAGCTCAGACGATCGAGCGCGGGTCCGGCACTCACCATGCGGTCGCCGGATCGGCGTGTTGCCGGATCCAGGCGTGCATGGCGATCCCGGCAGCCACACCCGCGTTGATGCTGCGGGTCGAGCCGAACTGCGCGATCGACACCGTCATCACGGCGGCCTGCTTGGCGTGGTCGGTGACACCGGGGCCTTCCTGGCCGAACAGCAGCAGGCACGCGCGCGGCAGCGTGACCGTCTCCAGCGGCACCGAACCCGGAACGTTGTCGACGGCGACCACGGTCAGGCCCGCGCGCTCGCTGAACGCCAGCAGTTCGCCGATGTCGGCATGGTGGCGGATGTGCTGGTAGCGATCGGTCACCATGGCGCCCCGGCGATTCCAGCGCCGACGCCCGACGATGTGCACGGCCGCGGCGGCGAAGGCGTTCGCCGTGCGGACCACCGTGCCGATGTTCGCGTCGTGCCCGAAATTCTCGATCGCGACGTGGAACGGGTGCCTGCGCCGGTCGATGTCGGCCACGATGGCCTCGCGGCTCCAGTAGCGGTAGGCGTCGACCACGTTGCGGCGGTCGCCACCGGCCAGCAGTTCGGGATCGAGGCGCGGATCATCCGGCGGCGGCTCGGCGTGCTCGCTCGCCCACGGACCGACGCCGTTGGGGTGCTCGCCCCACTCCGTCGGGCCGGGTAGATCCTGCTCCGCCGCGTCCGGCGCTGGGTGACTCACCTTCATGATGCTAATTCCGGGCACCGCGCCCGCGACGCGTGGCTCAGTAGCCGGACGAGCTTCCCGCGAACACGCCGACCAGGGCGAGCACCAACATCAACAGCAGGAACAGCAGGCTCACGCACAGCAGCCCGGTCGCGATGATGCCGCAGATATATCCCGCGTTGACATTCCCCCGGCCACCGATGGTTCCACCGGACGCGTCGATCTCGTTGAGCGCCCGCTTGCCCATCACCCACGCGAAAGGTCCGATGAACTGACACAGCACGAGACTCAGGATGCCCAGGATCAAGATCGTGGTGGATTGCGGGTGGTCCGGTGCTCCGTAGGCCCCATAGGCTGGATAGCCGTACGGCGGCGGCTGCGGCGGGTAGCTCATCAGCAGGATCGTAGTAGGTGTGGCTGCCTACACCACTTTTTCGGCGGTCGGCTCCATCGACCCCCGGAATCGCCGCGACCACCATGGATTCCATGACCGAGACACAAACCGAACCGACCCTCGTGCTCGACGCGCCGGCCAGTGCGCCGGAACCGGAAGAGCATGTCCTTCGATCGGTCCTGCTCGCACCCGTGCGCGCCCGGTTCTGGAAGGAACTCGTCTACGTTCTCACCGTTTTCGTGCTGGGCTGCCTGGCCGTCGCCTACCTGTTCCTCGGCTTCGGCGGCGGGCTGTATCTCGCGATCACCGTCATCGGCCTGCCGGTGCTGGCAGGCGTGCTGCTCGGCGGACGGCTGTGGGGCCGGATCTACCGCGCCCTGGCCAAAGATCTGCTCGGCATCGTCGTCGCGCCGCCCCCGCCGTTCGCACCCGCGTCCGGCCTGATCGGATTCTTCCGCAGCGCCTTCACCGATCGGGCGGCATGGCGAGCGGCATTGTTCCTGCTCGCTCAGGCGGTGCTCGGCGTCGCGGTGGGTTACCTGGTGCTCGTCGCGGTGGCGATGACCATGTTCACCGCGCTCTCCCCGATCCCATGGGCACTGATCCACCCGACGAATGTCGACGAGAACGGTGTCGAGCACCAGTCGATGGTCCAGTTCGGCGATCTCTACCTCGACAGCTGGCCGAAAGTGCTGGCGTTCGCACTGGTGGGGGTACTCGGCTGCCTGGCGCTGCCCTGGCTGCTGCGCGGCGTCTGCTGGTTGCACGGGCTGTTGACGATCGCGCTGCTCGGCGCGACGACCCGCGATCGCCGAGTGACCGAGTTGCAGGAGAGCAGGCGCACCGCCGTCGAGGACTCCGCGGCCACGCTGCGCAGACTGGAACGCGACCTGCACGACGGTACTCAGGCCAGACTGGTCACCATCGCGATGGCGCTGGGCCGTGCGGAGGATCGGCTGGCCGCGGGTGGCGATCCCAGCGACCTCATCGCCGAGGCGCGCGCGGGTTCCAAGGAGGCGCTGACCGAACTGCGCGAACTGGTGCGCGGAATCCACCCGCCCGCATTGGAATTGGGGCTCGGACCGGCGCTGGAGACGCTGGCGGCGCGCTGCTCGGTGCCGGTGCAGCTGCGGGTGCATCTGCCCGAACGACCTACTCCGGCCATCGAAGCGATCGCGTATTTCTCGGTGGCCGAATTGCTGACGAACGTGGTGCGGCACGCGCGGGCCACCAGCGCGTGGGTCTCGGCGTTGCCGGGTGACGGGGGGACGATCGCGGTAACAGTGCGGGACAACGGTATCGGCGGAGTGATGACGCCCGTCGACGGCGCGCTCGGCGCGGGCAGCGGGTTGTCCGGCCTCGCGGCGCGGGCCCGAACCGTGGACGGGACGCTGACCGTGCACAGCCCGGCCGGTGGGCCGACGGTGGTGACGATTCTGCTGCCGCTGGCGGGGTCACGATGAGTGACGGACTACGCCTGGTGATCGCCGAGGACAGCGCCATCCTGCGCGACGGGCTCGCCGGGCTGCTGACCGAACGCGGCCACGAGGTGGTCGCCATGGTCGGCGACGCGACCACTCTCGCCGACGTGGTCGGCACACATAACCCCGACGTCGTCGTGGTGGACGTGCGGATGCCGCCCAGCTACACCGACGAGGGGCTTCTGGCCGCCATCGAATTGCGCCGCAAATACCCGATGACCGGCGTACTGGTGTTCTCCCAGTGGGTCGAGACCCGCTATGCCACGGAATTGCTGGCCGGTGGCGCGAGCGGCGTCGGCTACCTGCTCAAGGACCGGGTCGCCGACGTCCGTGACTTCGTGGACGCGCTGCACCGCGTGGCCACCGGAGGGACCGCGCTCGACCCGGAGGTGGTGAGTCAATTGATGGGCGCCTCACGTCAGCAGGATGCGCTGGCCCGCCTCACCCCGCGCGAACGCGAGGTGCTCGAGCTGATGGCCCAAGGCCTGTCCAACAGCGCCATCGCCGCCGCGCTGACCGTCACCGAGCGGGCGGTGGAAAAGCACATCGGCAACATCTTCCTCAAGCTCGACCTACCGCCCTCCGACACTCACCACCGCCGCGTCCTGGCGGTATTGCGACTCAAGGGCTGACGGCGCTGTGGTTTGTCGGCACGTTATGCCAGACTGGCCCCAACGCGGTATCCGTGCGGGGAGGGGAGGAAGCGATGACCGTCGACGTGAACTGGCCTGATCATCTGCTGACCCTGGAGGACTGGATTGCGCTGCCGGAGGACAGCAGCCGAAATTACGAGCTTGTCGAGGGGGTTCTGGTCGTGTCACCGAAGCCGGTGTCGCAACATCAGCGCGCTGTCTTGCGGCTGGGCCCGCAGTTGGAACCGCAACTGCCCGACACCCACGGCGTGCTGGCCGATACCGAAGTGGTGATCGACGCAGGCTCGGTGCCGACCATCCGAGTTCCGGACATTCTCGTGGTGCCCGAAGCTGGTATCGAGGCCAACCTGCCGCGCTATGATGCGGCCGACGTGCTGCTCGCCGTGGAGATTCTGTCGCCCGGTTCACGACGTACCGATCGAGTGACGAAATTCTTCGAGTACGCCGAGGCGGGTATCGAATACTACTGGCTGATCGACCTCGACAAACCCACAAGCCTTGCCGCCTACCACCTCATCGGCCGCGACTACGAACTCGTCGCCGAACAATCCGGCACCGTGACAGTCGACATTGCCGGAACCCCGATCACAATCGACCTCCCCGCGCTGACCAGCAGCCGAGCGGGCCGATAGCGCTTTCCACCGCCCGTTCCGGGCCTATCCTGGAGGTCTGGCACTCGGGGTGGAGGCTGGTATGGATCACGAGCGGATACTGCGCACGGTGCTCGGGGTGACCGCCGGGTATCTGATCCTGCTGGCGCTGTGGTTGGGGTGGGTGGTGCATCGGACGCCGCCGGGGACGGTTCCGTATCAGATCGTGGCGTTGGTCGGGTTGTTCGGTTCGTGCGTCGGCATCGGGATGATGCTCGCCGGACGGCCGTCCAAGGCGGATCGCCGCTTGTGGCGGCACGGGCTGGAGGGCTGGGCGACCGTCGAGGGCGTGCACCCGCTCGAGCGCACCGACCATTACACGGAGCTCACCGAGCTGGATCTGGAACTGACCGTACCGGGCTCCGAGAGTTACCGTGGCACTGTGGTTTTCGACGCCACCCCGGCCGACAAACCCCGGCTCGCGGTCGGCGAGATCCTCTCGATCCGCGTCGACCCGGCGAACCGGGATCGCATCATTCTGGTGCTGTGAGCACCGGCTTCACGTGCGCTTTCGGATCGGCGAGCAGGTACTGCGCGGCCGCGTAGGTCGCCAGGATCACGCCTTCGGCCACCCGCCGAGTCCGCTCGCCGCGCGCGAACAACCGCCGCAGCACGATCAGCCCGTCCGAGACGGTGAACAGCAGCGCTCCGATGCCGAGGCGGCTGCGCGGATCGGTACCGGGAATGTTCACTCCCGCAACATTTTTCGTGGCGGGCGCCAGCGCAGGGTCCGACGCGAGCACGGCCGCGGTACCCAAGGTGACGCCGTACGCGGTCAGCGGCGCGGCCACCGAAGGGGCCTTCTTCCGCAGCAACCCGGCCGCACCCAGCCAGGCGGCCACCCGCGGTACGGCCACCCCGGCGGTGGGCCTGCCACCCATCCGCCACCACAGCGCGGCGTATCCGGCCTGCATCACCGCGAACGACGAGGCGCCCGCGATCAGCCTGCGGTCGTCGTCCGGATCGATGAGCAGGATATCGCCGACCGTCGCCGCGCCCAGCGACCCGATCAGCACCGTGCGCTCGGTGGACGGCAGCTCTCTGCCTTCGGTGGCCACGTCCGCCGCGAGCAGCGGCATCAGCAGCGGCTTCGCGATCCACTGCGCCTTCTCCCGCCCGGTGACGGCGCCGAAGACGGTGAGCGCCGCCGCCGCGAGATATCCGGCTCGGAACGGCCGCACGGTCAGAAGCTCGGCTCGGCGGGCGCGGGCGGCAGCGTGACGACTTGTCCCGCGTAACTCAGCCCCGCGCCGAAGCCGAGCAGCAACGCCGTCTGCCCGCCCTTGGCCTTGCCGGTGACCAGCATTTCCTCGATCGCGAGCGGAATGGAGGCGGCGGAGGTGTTTCCGGTGTTCTCGATGTCGTTGGCCATCGGGATCTCGTCGGCCAGCCCGAGATTCTTCTTCATCAGCTCGTTGATCCGGGCGTTGGCCTGATGCGGGACGAAGACCTCGATGTCCTCCTTGGCCACGCCGGAGACCTCGAGCGCGGTGGACAGCGCGCGCGGCAGGGTGACCGCGGCCCAGCGGAACACGCGGGGGCCCTCCATCCGCAGCGACATCCGGCCGACCGGATCCACCGCCGGGTCGAGCCCCTGCATGGCCTGAGCGCGCCGCATGTACTCGAGGAAATCGATGTCCTGCATGATCGCCGCGGCGTTCTCGCCGTCGCTGCCCCACACGGTCGGCGAAATGCCGTTCTCGTCGCTCGGGCCGACCACGACCGCGCCCGCGCCGTCACCGAAGATCATCGCGGTGCCGCGGTCGGTGGGGTCGAGTCCCACGGTCATCGTCTCGGCGCCGATGAGCAGGACGTACTCGGCGGAACCGGATCGGATCATGTCGGCGGCCACGCCGAGGCCGTATCCGAAGCCGCCGCAGCCCGAGGTCAGGTCGAAAGCGGGGACGCCGTTCATGCCGATGTCATAGGCCACCTGCGGCGCGCCGTGCGGGGTGAGGGTCAGCCAGCTGGAGGTGGCCAGGATCACGGCGCCGATCTTCGACCGGTCGACGCCGCTGTTGACGATCGCGCGCTCGCCCGCCGCCGCCGCGATCGACCGGAGCGTCTCGTCACCGCTGATCCAGCGCCGGTTGCGGACGCCGGTGCGCTCGAAGATCCACTCGTCGGTGGAATCCAGGACCTCGCAGACCTCCGCGTTGCTGACCAGGCGTTTGGGTCGGTAAGCGCCGATTCCGAGCATCGCGACGTTCTCGCGGCTCCTGTTGACTGCAATGCTCACCACTGGAGACTCACACGACCCTTCACCTTCGAAGACTTACACCTCGTCCAGGCTATCCCAGGGCGAGATCCTTCAAGCCGAGGATCGACCGGTACTCCAGACCTTCCGCGGCAATCACCTGGTCGGCGCCGGTTTCCCGGTCGACGACGGTGGCGACGCCGACCACGGTAGCGCCCGCGGCGCGCAACGCGCGCACCGCGGTCAGGGGCGAATTGCCGGTCGTCGTGGTGTCCTCGACGACCAGCACCCGCTTGCCCACGACATCGGGGCCTTCGATCTGGCGCTGCATGCCGTGCGACTTCGCGGCCTTGCGCACCACGAAGGCGTCGATCGGGCGGCCGGGCGCGTGCAGCACGGCCAGCGCCACCGGGTCCGCGCCCATGGTCAGGCCGCCGACGGCGTCGAAGTCCCAGTCCGCGACGAGTTCGCGCAGCAGCTTGCCGATCAGCGGGCCCGCGCCGTGGTGCAGCGTCGCGCGGCGCAGGTCGACGTAGTAGTCGGCCTCTTTGCCCGAGGACAGGGTCACCCGGCCGTGCACGACGGCGAGCTCGCGTACCAGCGCGGCCAGCCGGTCCCTGTCGTTGGTAATCACGTCGATCATGTCAAGTCCTTCCGCGTGCGTTGAACAGCCCGCGATTGAGCCGGGCCCCCAGGGTTCGCGGGATCATTCCGGCGACGGTGGTGAGCGCTTTGTACTGCACACCGGGCACGCTGAGCACCCGGCCCTTCTCCAGATCACGCAGTGAGCCGGCGACTACCTGGTCGACGCTCAGCCACAACGCTTTCGGCAGCGAGGACATCTCGATGCCTGCTCGCTGGTGGAATTCCGTGCGGACGAATCCCGGGCACAGGGCTTGGACCCGGACTCCGGTCCCGGCCAATCCGCCTGCCAACCCTTCCGTGAAGGATACGACGTATGCCTTGGACGCCGAGTACGTCGACCCTCGTCCGGGAATCAGGCCCGCCACGCTGGCCACGTTGACGACGCAGCCGTTGGCCGCCGCGATCATCGGCGGCAGCGCGGCCCTGGTGAGCCGCACCACGGAGGTGACGTTGACGTCCAGTTGCGCCTGCAACTGCTCGGGCGGCAATGTCCAGAACTCCCCTGACCGCGCGAAACCGGCGTTGTTCACCAGGAATTCGACGCCGTCGGCCAGCCGCGCCGCGACCCGCTCGCGATCCTCGGCCCCGGCCAGGTCGGCGACGAGCAGCTCCGAGCGGGTACCGAAGCGGTGTTCCATCTCGGTCGCGAGGGCGGTGAGCCGCTGCTCGTCCCTGGCGGCCAGCACCAAGTCGTAGCCGAGGGAGGCCAGCCGGGTCGCGTAACCGCGGCCGATACCCGAGGTCGGTCCGGTGATCAAAGCCACCGGGCGGGTGGCGCCGGGCAGCCGGGGATGCTCGGTCATGACGGCGCGATCGATGGCAGTCGCTCGGGTCCGACCGCGGTGGGCGCGCGGCCGGTCACTTCGGCACGGGTCCCTGGTAGGGGCGGAAGCCGGGATGGAACGGTCCACCGGGCGGGTCGGCGGGCCGCTGCCGCGACTCGGAGTCGGCCCGGCCCTCGGCGCGCTCGTCGCGTTCCTCATGTGACCGAGGTCCGTCGTCCTCGCGCACGCGGGCGCGGGTGTTCGGCACGACGGCCAGCGACGGGCGGCGCGCCGGTTCCGATCCGCGCTCCTCGGCTCGCTCGCCGGCGTGGGAGTCGTCATCGGACCGCTCGTCGCCTTCGGCCTCCGGGCGCGGACGGTCGCCCGCGTCGTCCTCGGGGCCCCGGACGTTCTCGCCCCGCTGACGCTCGCGAGGCCGGGAGCGGCCCGGCTCGGGTCCGCCGTCGTCGAAGTGCGGCTCGCTGACCGGCGGCAGCACGTGCAGCAGGCCGGACAGGCGCAGCACCGCGTCGATCGCGCCTTCCCAGTCCTTCGGGGTGGTGCCGACCAGCAGCATGCCCAGCGTCCAGTTGCCCTCGCTCCAGAGCATCTGTACGGAGTCCGGAAGATTCTCGATGAACGCGACCATGCGCTGATCGACCGCGTGCCTGGCGATTTCGGGGTTGGTCGCGAACACCACGCGATCACCGATGGCGCCGAGCAGTTCCAGATCGTGGTCCTTGGGCGGCGCGGCCGTCTTCAGCCGCATGTCCACGTCGATGTCCGAACCGATCTGGCGGCGGACCGCGACCAGCGTCGCGGAGTCCTCCAAGTCGAACAGCACGAACTTCTCGCCCTTGCGGATGCCGGAGACCACGTCGACCGCGGAGAGATAGCCCAGTTTGGTCAGCGCGCCCCGCCGCCACGTGGACGGCAGCGCGGGTTCCACGGACACATAGGTATAGCCCTGCGACTTCGCCCACACCTGTCGCGCGTGACCGGTCCGCTGACGCTGGAGCCGATCGAAATACAGCAGCACGATCGCACCCACGAGCGCGATCGCCGCCAACCCGAACCACATTGCCGTCATCGACGCCTAGCCTAATGGTCCCGGCCGGACATGGTCCGTCATTACCCCCGGCGCTTCGCGCGGGCCGCGCCCGGCGCGGCTCATCGTCCGCCGCCGGGCAGCGAGGTACCGATGATGACCTTCGCCTGGATCGATCCGTCCGCGGCCTTGTCGCCCTGGATCAGCACCAGCTCACCGGTGGCGAGATCGGATACTTTCGTGCCCGACAAGGCGATCACCTGCGTCTTGGCGTCCGTGCGCACCGTGATGGTGTTGCCCATCACCGAACTCACCGTCAGGGTGCCCCCGTCGTTGGCGGTGATGGTGCCCATGGTCGCGCCGAGCCCGTCGGCATCGCCGAGGCCGGGCACGCTGGGCAACCCGCTCGGTGGGGTCGGCTGAGCGTTCCTGGTTCCCGGCGCCGGTCTCGTGGTGACGCGCGTCGTCGGCGCCGCCGCGGTGTCGGCCGAGCCGGAATCGCTTGCGCCCAGCAGCACGCCCGAGACCACCCCGATCGCACCGATGAGCAACACGACGCCGATGCCGAGGGCGATCCACAGACCGGTGTTGCGCCGCGGCGGCTGCGGTGGTGGCCCCTGCGGCACTCCCCCAGCGGGCGGCATCGCGCCGCCGGGCGGCCCCGCCGCACCCGGGGCGGTGTCCGGATAGGCGGCCCACTGGGAGTCGTAGGACGGGAACGCGCGCGTCGCGTTCGTCGGGGGTGGGCCCCAGGATCCGTACTGCTCCGTCGGGGGATATTCCGACGGAGCGCCGGCGCCGTACGCGTCGGGATACGCCGTGGTGTGCGCCGGGCCCCCGTAGCCGGACTTGCCCGGCGGACCCAGGTGCTCGGTCGGTGCATCCTCCGGCCGCTGTCCCCAGGGATCGTTCGGGTTGGTCATGGCTTCCAGGGTAAGCGGCCCCGCACGCGCGGGGCCGCTTGCTCGCTCATCACCTTCCGACGATCAGGCCGTCCCCGTCGGGGCTGACGGTCACCTTGACGCTGTCGCCGTCGGTGACCTCGCCCGCGAGCAACTCCTTGGCGAGGGAGTCGCCGATGGCCTGCTGGATCAGCCTGCGCAACGGACGAGCTCCGTAGGAGGGGTCGTAACCGCGCACGGCGAGCCAGAACCGCGCCGAATCGCTGACCTCCAGCTTCAGCCTGCGCTGCGCCAGGCGCTTCTGCAGCTGATCGAGCTGGATGTCGACGATCTGCTCCAACTGCTCCTCGTCGAGCGCGTGGAACATGACCACGTCGTCGAGGCGGTTGAGGAACTCCGGCTTGAAGGCCGAACGCACCGCGTTCATGACGAACTCCTGGTCACCACCCGCACCCAGGTTCGAGGTGAGGATGAGGATGGTGTTGCGGAAGTCCACCGTGCGGCCTTGGCCGTCGGTGAGCCTGCCCTCGTCGAGCACCTGGAGCAGGATGTCGAACACGTCCGGGTGCGCCTTCTCGATCTCGTCGAACAGCACCACCGTGTAGGGCCTGCGCCGCACCGCCTCGGTGAGCTGGCCGCCCTGGTCGTAACCGACGTAGCCGGGCGGGGCGCCGACCAGCCGGGCCACCGAGTGCTTCTCGCTGTACTCGCTCATGTCGATGCGGACCATGGCGCGCTCGTCGTCGAACAGGAAGTCCGCCAACGCTTTCGCCAGCTCTGTCTTGCCGACGCCGGTGGGGCCGACGAACATGAACGAGCCGGTGGGGCGATTCGGATCGGCGACACCCGCGCGCGCCCGGCGCACCGCGTCGGACACCGCCTGCACCGCCTCGGTCTGACCGACCACGCGGCGACCCAGCTCCTCCTCCATGCGCAGCAGCTTCTGGGTCTCGCCTTCCAGCATCCGGCCCACCGGAATGCCGGTCCACGAGGACACCACCTCGGCGATGTCGTCCGGGCCGACTTCTTCCTTGAGCATCACCTCGCCATCGCCCGCGGTGGCCGAGGACTGCTCGGCCTGAGCGAGCTGCTTCTCCAGCGCGGGGATCCGGCCGTAGCGCAGTTCGGCCGCCTTGCCCAGATCACCGTCGCGCTCGGCGCGTTCGGATTCGCCGCGCAGCGCTTCCAGTTGCTCCTTGAGCGTGCGCACCTGGTCGATCGCGCTCTTCTCGTTCTGCCAACGGGTGGTCAGCTGATTGAGCTTCTCTCGGTCGTCGGCGAGTTCGGCGCGCAGCTTCTCCAACCGCTGCTTGGAGGCCTCGTCGGTCTCCTTGGCGAGGGCGACCTCCTCGATCTCCAGGCGGCGCACCGCGCGCTCCACCTCGTCGATCTCCACCGGGCGGGAGTCGATCTCCATGCGCAACCGCGAGGCCGACTCGTCGACCAGGTCGATCGCCTTGTCCGGCAGGAAACGGGAGGTGATGTAGCGGTCCGACAGCGTTGCCGCGGCGACCAGCGCGGAGTCGGTGATGCGCACACCGTGGTGCACCTCGTAGCGATCCTTGATGCCGCGCAGGATGCCGATGGTGTCCTCCACCGACGGCTCGCCGACCAGCACCTGCTGGAAGCGCCGCTCCAGGGCGGCGTCCTTCTCGATGTGCTGGCGGTATTCCTCCAGCGTGGTCGCGCCGACCAGGCGCAGCTCGCCGCGGGCCAGCATCGGCTTGATCATGTTGCCCGCGTCCATCGCCGATTCACCGGTGGCGCCCGCGCCGACGATGGTGTGCAGCTCGTCGATGAACGTGATGATCTGGCCCGCGCTGTTCTTGATGTCCTCCAGCACGGCCTTGAGCCGTTCCTCGAACTCGCCGCGGTACTTCGCGCCCGCGACCATCGCGCCGAGGTCGAGCGCCACGACGGACTTGCCGCGCAGTGACTCCGGGACGTCGCCCGCCACGATGCGCTGGGCGAGCCCCTCGACGATGGCCGTCTTGCCGACACCCGGCTCGCCGATCAGCACCGGGTTGTTCTTGGTGCGACGGCTCAAAACCTGTACCACCCGGCGGATCTCGGTGTCCCGGCCGATGACCGGGTCGAGTTTGCCGTGGCGGGCGGCGTCGGTGAGGTCGGTGGAGTACTTCTCCAGCGCCTGGTAGCTGCCCTCCGGATCGGGGCTGGTCACCCGGGCGCTGCCACGCACCGCGGTGAACGCCGCACGCAGCGCGTCGGCGGTGGCGCCGTACTTGGTGAGCAGCATCGTCACGTCGGAGTCGCCTTGGGCGAGACCGACCATCACGTGCTCGGTGGAGACGTATTCGTCACCGAGTTCGGTGGCCAGGCGCTGCGCCGCGGTGATCGCGGCGAGCGCCTCGCGGCCCAGCTGCGGTGTGGTGGTGGCGCCGGTCGCCTGCGGCAGCCGGTCCACGATGGCCTGTGCCTCGTTGCGCACGACCGCCGGATCCGTTCCGACGGCCTTCAGCAAGGGCGCGGCGATGCCGTCGGTCTGGTCCAGCAACGCCACCAGCAAGTGCGCCGGACGAATCTCCGGGTTGCCCGCGGCGGAGGCCGCCTGCAGGGCGGCGGTCAGTGCGGCCTGGGTCTTGGTGGTGGGATTGAACGAGTCCACGAGTCACCTTCCTACTAGTCGAGTCGATTCGTACGGCGCCGAGCGTGTTCGCCCGGCCGAAGCCGTCGCTTCGTCCCGCTCCGCCTTCGGCTCGGCGCCGTTCCTACCCGTCCAACGTCCGAAAGGTTGAGTCTGTTCCGCTCAAGTTTCAGATTCTTCGCCACGCCGCTCGGATGCCGTCGGATCGTGTCGAACGCTACGCCCCGGCACCGGCGAAAGCGACGCCCCGCGACACCGCCGATGCGATGATTCCGCACGTCGGCGACCTTCGGATGCCTACGATGACCTCGGCCGTCAGTTGTTGCAGCACTCTTCACCCCGACTCGAGGAGCGAATGGATGCGCGCGATCGTGGTACGGAAGTTCGGAGCGACGCCGGAACTGGCCGAGATGCCGATGCCCGAGCCGGGCCCCGGATCCGTGCGGGTCCAACTCCAGGCGGCCGGGGTGAATCCCTTCGACCGGAAGGTGGCCTCCGGCCTCCTGGAAGGCAAACTGCCGCACGACTTTCCGATGATCCTCGGAGTCGACGGGGCGGGCACGGTCGCCACGATCGGCGCGGGCGTCAGCCGGTTCGCCATCGGCGACCGGGTGGTCGGCAAGTTCCTCACACCGCCGGTGGGCCACGGCAGTTTCGCCGAGTACGCGGTGCTCCCGGAGGGCGGCACGCTGGTGCCGATCCCGCCGGGCGTTACCACCGTCGCCGCCGCCGCGCTGCCGACGGCCGGGGTGACCGCGCAGGACCTCGTGGACGCCACCCACATCCACCCGGGCCAGACCGTGCTGATCGTGGGCGCGACCGGCGGCGTCGGCTCCTTCCTGGTGCAGCTGGCCAATATCGCCGGCGCGCACGTCATCGCCACGGCACGCGGCGACTCCGCCGATCAGATGACCCGCTTGGGCGCGGCCGAGACGGTGGACTACACCGCGGGACCGGTGCGCGACCAGGTCGCCGCCGCGCATCCGGACGGCATCGACGTCCTGTTCGATCTGGTGAGCCCGCCCGAGGCGCTGGCGGAGCTGACCACGCTGGTCCGCGACGGCGGCACCGTCTACTCCACCACCTTCGCGGCCGACGAGGACGCGTTGCGCGCACGGTCGCTGAAAGGGGGCAACATCGAATCCAAGGGGAAAGCGCCGGAGCTGGCCCGGCTGATCCAGCGCGTCGCCGCCGGTGACGTGGTCGTGCCGATCGACGCGACCGTCCCGCTCGCGGAGGGACCCGCGGTCATCGGAGCGCCCGGCGCACGCGGCAAGACCGTGCTCGCCATCTGAGCGACACCGGCCCGCCACGCCGGGCCGGGCGTCCCGCGAGACCACCAGGAGGTGTGTGACGAGCACTCGACCGCCCCAATTCGGTCTGTTCCTGATCCCGGAGGCCGACGACTTCCGCAGGCTCGCCGAGCTGAGCGTGTACGCCGACGTGTCCGGGCTCGACCTGATCGGG
Organism: Nocardia sp. NPDC059691; assembly: GCF_042733915.1. NCBI lineage: Bacteria > Bacillati > Actinomycetota > Actinomycetes > Mycobacteriales > Nocardiaceae > Nocardia > Nocardia sp. NPDC059691. Next base: position 161,280 of record NZ_JBHWFB010000001.1, read on the forward strand.
ATCCAGGACCATCCCTACCAGCGCCGTTTCCTGGACACCTGGACGCTGATCACCGCTCTCGTCGCGCGCACCGAGCGGATCACCTTCTTCCCCGACGTGGCGAACCTGCCGCTGCGCCACCCCGCGTTGCTCGCGAAGGCGGTGGCCTCGCTCGACATCATCAGCGACGGCCGGATCCAGCTCGGTCTCGGCGCCGGCGCGTTCTGGGACGCCGTGGCCGGGATGGGCGGACCGCGCCGAACCGGCGGCGAGGCGGTACGCGCCTTGGCCGAGGCGATCGCGGTGATCCGCGCCTTGTGGAGCGACGAGCGATCGGTCCGGGTGCCCGGCGCCTTCTACTCCCTGGCGGGCGCGCATCCCGGCCCCCGGCCGCGACACGAGCCCGGCATCTGGCTCGGTGCGCGCGGGCCGCGCATGCTCGAGCTCACCGGACGCGCCGCCGACGGCTGGGTGCCGTCCGCCGCGTGGGCGCCGCCGGAGTTCCTCGCCGAAGCGGGCGAGCGGATCGATGCCGCCGCCGCGGCGGCGGGCCGGGATCCGCTGACGGTGCGGCGGGTGCTGAACGTATCGGGCACCATCACCGCGGACGGGTCCGATCGCGGCTTCCTGGAGGGCCCGCCCCAGCGCTGGGTCGACGACCTGCTCGCCCTGTACCGTGACCAGCGGATCGACGGTTTCGTCTTCTGGCCGACCGAGGGGGAACCGGTCGAGCAGATCCGTCGTTATACCGAGCAGGTCGTGCCTGCGGTGCGTACCGGCGCCGGAACCTGACCGGCCGGAAACGGCATCCTCCGGTCCCGCATCGACGCGGAAATCCGGCCCGGCCCGCCCACGACGGCGGTACCCGACGGGTCAGCGGCATCCGCCGTTTGCCCACCGATTACCGTTTGCCCGGGTCGCATGGCACTGACGGGCGCAGCCGGACGTAGTCCGTCTCCGGCACGGGCATGGCCGCAGCGAAGGCGAAGGTTCGCTTTATACCCACACGACCACGGCATTTTCGGGGATACTTGTCGGCGGGAGACCGCCGGTAACGGGTATGTCCCCGGGCAGAACTGAGGGAAAGGAAGCTCCACGTCGTGGATGCGCGTTCGGCTGCGCTGGTCCGCGCCAATTTTCGTTCGGTGATCGAGTCGCCGAATGGACCCGAGCGGTTGGTCAGTGCGTTCTACGGACATTTGTTCGCCGAGAACCCACGGTTGCGCGAATTGTTCCCACCGGCCATGGAGATGCAAGCCAAACGGATCGCCACGGCCATCCAGTACGTCCTCGATCACCTGGAGGACTGGGACCGCGCGCAGAAGTTCCTGGAGCAACTCGCTCGCGACCATCGCAAGTACGGCGTGGAGGCCGCGCACTACGACGTAGCGGGCCGTGCGCTGCTGGCGGCGTTCCGCGTCTACAACGGCGCGGCGTGGAATCGGAGCCTGGAGGAGGGCTGGCGCGACATCACCATCCTGATCTCCGCGTCCATGGCCATCGGCGCCAACTCCGACAAGTCGCAGCCGGTGTGGGAGGCCACCGTGGTCGGCCATCGCCGCGTGCTGGAAGACCTGGCCATCGTGCGCCTGCAGTCCGATGGGCCGGTGCCCTACCAGGCCGGGCAGTACGTGCCGGTCACCATTCCGCAGCGGCCCAAGATGTGGCGCTATTTCTCTCCTGCCATCCCGTCCAACCCGTACGGCGAGATCGAGTTCCACGTGCGCAAGATCCGCGGCGGCTGGGTGAGCCCCGCGATCGTCAACGAGACCAGGGTCGGCGACCGATGGCGGATCGCGGGCCCGCTCGGCGGACTGCACGTCGACCGGGACAGCGGCCGTGACGTGCTCATGATCGGCGCGGGCACCGGCATCGCCCCGCTGCGCGCCCAGCTGATCGAAATGGGCCAGCGCGGCATCAACCCGCGAGTGCACTTCTTCATCGGCGGCCGCTATCCCTGCGACCTGTACGACGTGGAGAACATGTGGCAGCTCTCGCAGAGCAACCCGTGGCTGACCATCGTTCCGGTGTGCGAGCAGAAGACCAACCCGTGGTGGTACCCGCATCCGCCGCAGGACGCACCGTACGGCATGCACCGGCGCCTGATCGGTAACCTTGGCGCCGTGGTCGCGAGCTTCGGCGCGTGGGAAGACCGGCAGATCCAGATCGCCGGCTCGGCCCGGATGATCGCGGACACCCGGCGCGCGCTCATCGCGGTCGGCACGCCGGAGCAGAACATCAGCTGCGACCCTGTGTAAGAAGGAGGCCCCGTTGGGGGATCCGAGCATGCTCGGCAATGGTCATCAGGCGCCGGAGTGGACTTCGACCGTGGTCGGCCATCATCGCCTGCGACACGATCTCGCGGTGATCCGCCTGATCGGAGAGTTCGTGCCGTTCGCCGCCGGACAGTCGGTCGAAGTCCGGGTGCCGCAGCATCCCGGCGTGCGCCGCAGGCTGTCCCCCGCGCTGCCGCCGTCTCTGGACGGCAAACTGGAGTTCCACGTGCGCACGGTGCCTGGCGGCTGGTGCAGCGCCGCGATCGTCGCCGACACCCAGCCGGGCGACGAGTGGCGGATCGGCGCTCCGGCAGGCGGGTTCTGGGTCGACCCCGACGGCGACGAGGTGGTGATGATCGCGGGCGGTACGGGACTGGCGCCCATGCGCGCTCAGATCCTCGAGCTGGCGCGCAAGCCGTCGCCGCCGCCCACCTACCTCTTCGTCGGGGGGCGTTCCCCCCGCGACCTGTACGCCTCGGACATGCTCTACCTGCTGGCCGCCGAATTGCCTTGGCTCACGGTGATTCCGGTGGTGGAGAACCCGGAGGATCCGAGCTGGGTCGACGACTGGTACGAGCAGTCCCGCGTCGACATCGGCTTCGCACCCGACGACCTGCTCTACGGCACCCTCGCCGAAGTCCTCGGCTCCCACGGCGCTTTCCTCGAACACCAAGTACTCGTCTGCGGCTCCCCGGCCATGGTCCAAACCACGGTCGACCGCCTCCTCGAAACCGGAACTCCGCCGGAGCGAATCCAATTCGAGGGGCTCTGACCGACCAGCAGATCGATACAGCAGCCGTAGCATTGCCACCATCGGATATCCCGAGGCTGCAACAACGGCGAGCCCCTGGGAGCGCGGTCATCACCTGACACGCCCGGCGCACCGCAACCACGTCTTTCGAGCGAAGCGAGACCGAGCATCCGCCGTTCGCGGCGCCGCAGGCGCCGGACTAATACAACGGGTCGTGGCGGATGTTCTTCGCCAGGGTTCCGGCTGCCATGAGGCGGAACTTGGTGGTCTGCACCATCGAGGGTGAGCCGACGATCTGCACGTCGCGGTCGGACCATGCGCCGAAACTGGCGACGACCTTGCCGATCTGGCCGGTGACGCGGGGTTCCAGGCCCGGCCAGGTGGTGCGCGGCTCCTCTGGTTCCGGGTACCACCAGGGGTTTTCGTCGTGCTCGCTCACCGGCGTGACCGTGAGCCAGCGGTTGGCCATCGCCAGCTTGCTCAGGGTCTCCAGGTCGTAGAGGTCGCAGGGGTGGTGGCCGCCGACGAACAGATGCACCTTCGGATTGGCCCGCCGCATCGCCATCGACATCAACTGCGCGCGCAGCGGCGCGATTCCGGTGCCGCAGCCGACCATCAGCATCTTGCGTTTGGCGTTGCGCGGAACGCCGAGGCCGCCGAGTGGCGAGCCGAGCAGCCATTGGTCGCCGACGACAGTCTGGCCGACGATGGCCGAGCTGACCCAGCCGCCGAGCACGCTGCGGACGTGGAACTCGATCTCACCGTTGGCATTCGCGGGCACGGCGGGCGAGAGATAGCGCCACATGCGCGGCCGCGACGGAACCTGCACGCTCAAGTACTGGCCCGCGGCATAGCGCATCGGCTGATCCAGTTGCAGCCGGACGACGACCAGGTTGCGCAGCACCTCGCGGCGCTCGATCACCGTGCCGGTCCACACCGACGGCGTGGTCTCCTTCTCCGCCGCGCCGATCATGGTGTCGGAGATGATCTGCAGGCCCTCGTCCCAGGCGCGGTCCACCTCGTCGGTCCACATCTCGGTGCCCGCGAACACTTTCACGGCGTTCTTCAGCGCGGTGGCGACGGCGGCGTAGTGCGCGGGCTGCACGCCGTATTTGCGGTGGTCCCTGCCGAGCTGGGCCAGGAAGGGCAGCAGCTTGTCGGGCTCCTCCAACCGGTCCAGTGCATAGGAGATCGCCTTGACCAGGCGGTCGCGCTGGGAGTCCATCGCGGCGGGAAAGAAATCGCGGACGTGCGGGTAGTCGGTGAACAAGATCGCGTAGAACGATCTCGCCAGTTTCTCCGGCCCCCCATCCTCCGCAGCAACCGCCTTGAACGTAGTTCTGATCAAAGCGACAGTGCGTGAATCCATTGGTCTCACAACCCCATTTCGCACTCGTTCACGAACCATGCCGGCGAGTGAGGTGCTGCGGGGCCACTCGACAGCAGCCGATGGCAAGGAGTGTAGGCGAGGTTTGCCAGCAACGGAATCTTTCGAAGGAACATACCGCGCTCAATTTCGTCGAAACGAGGATGCCCAGGGCGACACGCCAGAGAAACCGACTGTAAGACCGGGGATTCGGCGCAAAATCAGTCGTGTGCATACCGAATTGGTAAGGCCCACTTGTGGAATTACGTCCCGATTGGTCTGTTCTAGCGACTTCAGGGCAACATGGCGCCCACCCGAGGTAGATCGAATCGGGTAGGCCGAACCGGTTACGTAAACTGATCTATGGTGAAAATGTCCAGTTGATTCGACAACGAAATAGATGGTGCCGCACCACTTCCGCCGAACATGTTCTGGTTTATCTTCAGCAAATCTCTGTGACAATGCCCGCACGACGACGGCCCCGGCGCCGGTTCGCGATGTGCGACCGAGGCCGGGGCCGTCGTCGTGCCGGTTATCGTCTGCGCTGACCGTCCTCACGACGGTGCCGCGGCTGCCAGACAACCAGCGCGGTACTGCGCTGCTGCGGAGCGAGATCCGGACGGTACGCCGCCCGCGTCCGCTCCAACTCGGCCGACAGTTCCGCGACCTGCTGGCGCAGTTCCTCCACCTGATTGGTCAGTTCGATGATGCGCTTGATGCCCGCCAGGTTGACGCCCTCGTCCTGGGACAACCGCTGCACCTCGCGCAGCAGCTCCACGTCCCGGGCCGAGTAGCGCCGACCACCGCCCGAAGTACGTTGCGGCGTGACCAGTCCCAGACGGTCATACGTGCGCAGCGTCTGCGCATGCATGCCGGCCAGCTGGGCCGCGACCGAGATCATGAAGAACTCGGCCCGCGACCCGCCGGACGCGTTCTTCGGTTCGGAGGACATCACGCACCTGCCCATCCCGCACGTGGGTCGAAGCCGCCGGCCCGTTCCGCCTCCTGGTAGCGCTTCAGCGCCTCGACGGCGTCGTTGTCCAGCTTCTGCGGAATCGCGACCTTCACCGTCACCAGTAGGTCGCCCGCGCCGCCGCCGCGCTTGGGCACGCCACGGCCGCGCACCCGCAAGGTGCGGCCGTCGGCGGTACCCGGAGGCACCTTGACGCCGACCCGGCCGTCCAGAGTGGGCACCGAAACCGTTGTACCGAGGACCAATTCACTGTAACTGACCGGCAGAACCAGGGTCAGGTCGTCGCCGTTGCGGCCGAAGACCTTGTCCTGGCTGACGTGGACGGTGACATACAGGTCGCCCGAGGGCGCCCCGCGCAGCCCCGCCTCGCCCTGACCGGCCAGCCGGATCCGTTGACCGTCACCGACTCCGGGAGGAATCCGCACCGTGATGGTGCGCGTGCGGTTCTGGATGCCGCTGCCCTGGCAGTCGAGGCACGGGTCGTCGATGATCGACCCGCTGCCCCGGCACTCGTCGCACGGCTCGCTGAAGCCGAACGCGCCCTGGTTGCGGCTGACGATGCCGGTCCCGTTGCAGATCGGGCAGACTCGCGGACTCGTGCCCGGTTTGGCGCCGCTGCCGTGACACGTCGTGCACGGCGAGGGGCTGGTCATCCGCAGCGGAACCGTGACGCCCTGGGCCGCTTCCCGGAAACCGAGCGTCGTCTCGGTCTCCACGTCGGCCCCGCGCCTGGGGCGGCTCGCCGACCGCGTGCCGCCCCGGTTGAACAGACCGCCGAGCAGGTCGCCGAGGCCACCGTCGGCGGCGCCGGCGGCGCCGCCGAAGATGTCCCCGAGGTTGAACTCCTGCGAGAAGCCACCACCGGTACCGCCGCCGAAGCCACCGCGACCGTAGCCGCCACCCGCGAAGAGCTTGCGGGTGTCGTCGTACTCCTTGCGCTTGGCCGGGTCCGACAGCACGGCGTGCGCCTCGCTGACGGCCTTGAACCGCTCCTCGGCTTTGGTGTCACCGGGGTTGGCGTCCGGATGCAAGTCCCTGGCGAGCTTGCGATAGGCCTTCTTGATCTCGTCCTGCGAGGCGCCGGAGGAAATACCCAGCTCCTTGTAGAAGTCCTTTTCGATCCACTCCCGTTGGCTCACCGAGCATCTCCTCCTCTCGCGTCCTTATTGATCGTTTGCGCCGGCATCAACATCCGATGCCTCTTCAGTAGGTTGAACAGCGTTTTCCGTCAGATCGGCTACGCCGTCGGTTACCCCGACGAGCGCGTGCCGAAGCACCCTATCGCCGAAGCGATAGCCTTTGCGCATCACAATGCCGATCACCGGGTCGTGGCCGGAGCCCTCGTGCTGCACAGCCTCGTGCAGGGTCGGGTCGAAAGGCTCGCCCTCCGAACCGAACTCCTCGAGACCCTGCTTGAGCAGCGCGGCCGACAGCTTGTCGGCCACCGACCGCAGCGGACCCGATTCCAGGTCGCCGTGCGCCCGCGCGCGGTCGAGATCGTCGAGCACGCCGAGCAACTCGGTGACCACCGACGCCTTGGCGTTGTCGATGACGGCCTTTCGGTCGCGCTCGACCCGGCGCCGGTAGTTGGCGTATTCGGCGGTCAGCCGCTGCAGGTCGGCGGTGCGCTCGGCGAGCTCGCCGCTGATGGTGTCGGCGAGGGCGTCGTCGTTGTCGATGTCCACGCCCTCGCCCACCTGCGGGGCCTGCGCGGCCGCGGCGCCGTTGTCCGCGGCCTGCTGCCTGACGTCACCGGTCTCCGGATCGATCTTCCGGTTGTCGACGAAGGTGATCGGCTCCTTCTCGGAGTTGTCCTCGGTCACTTCTTCTCCGTGTCGACCGGCTCGTCCACGACCTCGGCGTCCACGACCTGGTCATCCGACGCGGCGCTGGTCGCGCCGTCGCCCTGTGCGGCGGCGTCCGCGGCGGAGGCCTCGTAGATGGCCTGGCCGAGCGCCTGCGACTCGGTCGCCAGCTTCTCGACGGCCGCCTTGACCGCGGCGATGTCGGTGCCCTTCAGAGCCTCGTTCGCCTCGGCGATGGCCGCCTCGACCTTGGTCTTGACGTCCGCGGGGACCTTGTCCTCGTTCTCCTTGATGAACTTCTCGGTCTGGTGGACCAGCGACTCGGCCTGGTTGCGGGTCTCCGCCTCCTCGCGACGCGCCTTGTCCTCGGCCGCGTGCGCCTCGGCGTCCTTGACCATCCGATCGATCTCCTCCTTGGACAGGCCGGAGCCGTCCTGGATCTTGATCGTGTTCTCCTTGCCGGTGCCCTTGTCCTTCGCGGTGACGTGCACGATGCCGTTGGCGTCGATGTCGAAGGTGACCTCGATCTGCGGCACGCCGCGCGGGGCGGGCGGGATGCCGGTCAGCTCGAAGGAGCCGAGCAGCTTGTTGTGCGAGGCGATCTCGCGCTCACCCTGGAACACCTGGATCTGCACCGACGGCTGGTTGTCGTCGGCCGTGGTGAAGGTCTCCGAGCGCTTGGTCGGGATGGTGGTGTTGCGCTCGATGAGCTTGGTCATCACGCCGCCCTTGGTCTCGATGCCCAGCGACAGCGGGGTCACGTCGAGCAGCAGGACGTCCTTGACCTCACCCTTGAGCACGCCGGCCTGCAGGGCGGCGCCGACGGCGACGACCTCGTCCGGGTTCACGCCCTTGTTGGGCTCCTTGCCACCGGTCAGCTCGCGCACCAGGTCGGTGACGGCGGGCATACGGGTGGAACCGCCGACGAGCACCACGTGGTCGATGTCGGACACCTTGATGCCCGCGTCCTTGATCACGGACTGGAACGGCGCGCGGGTGCGGTCGAGCAGGTCCGAGGTGATCTTCTGGAACTCGGCGCGAGTCAGCTGCTCGTCGAGGAACAGCGGGTTCTTCTCCGCGTCGACGGTGATGTAGGGCAGGTTGATCGAGGTGCTCTGCGAGGAGCTCAGCTCGATCTTGGCCTTCTCGGCGGCCTCACGCAGCCGCTGCATGGCCATCTTGTCCTTGGTCAGGTCGATGCCCGAGCTGGCCTTGAACTTGTCGACCAGCCACTGCACGACCCGCTCGTCCCAGTCGTCACCACCGAGGTGGTTGTCGCCGGAAGTGGCGCGGACCTCGACGACGCCCTCGCCGATTTCCAGCAGCGAGACGTCGAAGGTGCCGCCACCGAGGTCGAAGACCAGGATGGTCTGTTCCTTGTCGCCCTTGTCCAGGCCGTAGGCGAGCGCCGCGGCGGTGGGCTCGTTGACGATGCGCAGGACGTTCAGGCCCGCGATCTGGCCTGCTTCCTTCGTGGCCTGCCGCTGGGCGTCCTCGAAGTAGGCGGGCACGGTGATGACCGCGTCGGTGATCTCCTCACCGAGGTAGGACTCCGCGTCGCGCTTGAGCTTCATCAGCACGCGCGCGCTGATCTCCTGCGGCGTGTACTTCTTGTCGTCGATGTCCACCGACCAGTCGGTGCCGATGTGCCGCTTGACGGAGCGAATGGTGCGGTCGACATTGGTGACGGCCTGGTTCTTCGCCGGCTGGCCGACCAGTACCTCGCCGTTCTTCGCGAACGCGACGATCGACGGGGTGGTGCGCGATCCCTCCGAGTTGGCGACGACGACCGGTTCACCGCCTTCGAGAACGGCGACGACCGAGTTCGTGGTCCCGAGGTCGATTCCGACCGCACGAGCCATAGTGGTTCCTCCTAATTGACGTACCGATATGTGTAGGTGCCGGGCGAAACCGCCCTCGACGTCCGCTGCGGGACGCCGCGAGACCTCGCCCCTAGCACCTCACGGAGCACGGCCCCAGCAACACTGAGCGTGGTCGGCTCAATCCTGCCTCGCAGGAGTCTCGGAGTCAACCGAAACTTGAGTCGTACACACTCAATCTTGTCGAAAGGCTCAACGGGCGACTCGCGCGTTTAATTCCCGGACGGCGACGCGCATGCGTGACCTGCCACACACTTCCGGCGCGGCGAGGAAGCCCTGAAGGCAGGAATCAGCGGGAGAGTCCGGGATGAATGCCCGGTTCCAGCCCGTTCGTCGCCGCGAGCCGCTGCAACAGCCGCAACAAGGTGGCGCGGTCGGCCGCGTCGAATTCGCGCAGCAGATCGGACTCGAGTCCGTCGACGACACGTTGCGCCCGGGCCAGCAGATCATGCGCGGCGGGCAGCAGGTAGACGGCGTGCGCCCGGCGGTCGGCCGGATGCTTGCGGCGCTCGACCAGGCCACGCTTCTCCAGCTCGTCGACCAACCCGACCATCACGTTGCGATGGATGCCCAGCGTCTCGCACAGCTGCTGCTGCGACTGGCCGTCGTGCTCGCGCAGCACGCGCAACGTGCCGAAATGCCTGGGACCGATGCCGAGCGGGGCCAACCCGTCGCTGAAGCGGTACGCGGTGTGGAACCCGAGCTGCCCGAGGAGGAAGGCGACGTGGTCGGACAGCGGCGTCGGATCGGCATCGGTCACGCCCCGATCGTAGCATTAATGCACCTTTTATGATTGCCATATTGATTGATAATCACTCGAGGTGCATAGTTGGGGCGTCGGTACTTCCCTACCCATCCGAAAGAGGCCCTCATGGAACCCGACCCCACTACTCGTCCCCCTACCGACTCCCGCCGCTGGATCGCGTTCGCGGTCGTGCTCGCCGCGGGATTCATGGACTTGCTCGACGTCACGATCGTCAATGTCGCCGTGCCGAGCATCCAGGCCGATCTGCACGCCGCGTACTCGCAGATCGAATGGATCGTCGCGGCCTACGTACTCGCCTTCGCCGCCGTGCTGATCACCGGCGGCAGGCTCGGCGACATCTTCGGCCGCAAACGGATCTTCCTGATCGGCATGGCCGGCTTCACGCTCGCCTCGGCGGCCTGCGGCCTGAGCACCGATCCGGCCATGCTGATCGCCGCACGCTTCGTGCAGGGCGCGATGGCCGGGCTCATGGTGCCGCAGATCCTGGCGATCATCCGCGTCACCTTCGCCGACCACGAGCGCGGGCGGGCCATCGCGCTCTACAGCGGCGTCGGCGGGTCCGCCTCCGCGGTCGGTCTCTCGCTCGGCGGCCTGCTGGTGCAGTGGGACCTGTTCGACCTGGTGTGGCGGCCGATCTTCCTGGTCAACGTCCCGGTGGGCATTCTCGCGCTCGGCGCGGCCGCGGCGGTGATGAAGGAGTCCCGCTCGCCCGCCGCGCCGCGCCTGGACGTGGTCGGCATGATCCTGGCCATCGGCGCGGTGCTCCTGCTCGTCTACCCGCTGGCCGAGGGGCGCAGACTCGACTGGCCCGCTTGGACATTCGCCATGATGGCCGCCTCCGCCGCGACCTTCGCGGTATTCGTCGCGTATGAGCGGTACCGGGCGCGGACGGTCGGCTCACCCCTGATCGACTTGACGCTGTTCCGATCCCGGCCGTTCGCGATCGGGCTGGGCAGCTGGCTGCTGTTCTGGATCGGACTCGGCGGGTTCTTCCTGGTGTGGACGCTGTTCATGCAGGCGGGACTGGGCTGGACGCCGATGCGAGCCGGGCTGACCGCCGTGTTCTTCGCGGTCGGCGCGGGGATCGGCGCCGGAGTCTCGGTGAGCGTGCTCGCGCCGCGGTTCGGCAGGCGGGTCCTGATCGTCGGCGGCCTGGTCAACGCCGCGGGCTTCGGCCTCTACGGCTGGCTGGCCACGCACTACGGCGCGGAGATCGCCTCGTGGCAGATGGTCTTCCCGCTGATCGTCACCGGTGCCGGATTCGGCATGGTGGTCGCGCCGACCATCGACTTACTGCTCGGCCAGGTGCCCGCGCGGGAAGCGGGCTCGGCGTCCGGTCTGCTCAATACCGGGCAGCAACTCGGCACGGCTCTGGGCGTCGCGCTCGTGGGCGTGGTGTTCTTCACCCAGCTCGACCACGATTCGGCACGCGGGGTCGACACGGTCGCGCCGGAGGTTCGCGCCGAACTCGCCGCGGTAGGCGTGCCCGAGCAGGCGCGGGACGAGATCCTCGCGAACTTCCGCGCCTGCGTGCTGGATCGATCCGCGCAGGTCGATCCGACCGTGGTGCCGGACAGCTGCCGGACCAGCGCGGAGCGGGGCTCCAGCGGCGTCGGTCAGGTGCTCACGACGGCGGGCATGCGGGCGAACGCGGTGAACTTCGCGAACACTTTCGAGCGCACCCTCTGGTACGGCATCGGCGTCCTGGCGCTGGTCTGCCTGGGCTTCCTCGCCTTGCCGCGCAGTGCCAAGCTCGAACACCACGAGATCGATATCGATGCGACGGACCCGCAACCGGTAGGGGTGTGAGCGAGATGGACCTTCTGATCATCGGCCGCAGCAGGAACACCGTGGACGCCGCCGTCGAGCGGGTTCGGGCCGCCGGGTTCTCCGCGCGCGGTGTCACCACCGACGACGAGGCGCTCGCGGCACTCGACACCGGAGAGTTCGCCCATCTGCTGATCGGCGGCGGGGTGGAGAAGAGGTCGCGGCCCGCGCTGAAGGAGGTTGCGGGACGGCACGGTGTCGCCGTGCACGAAGCTCGTCGCCATGGCCGCGACGTCGCCGACTACCTCGAGCAGGAGGTGTACCCCCGGCTGCGCGGCGCTTGACGAAAGCCGCAACCGAAAGCGCCTCGGCCCGTCGAGCCTACGGCCGAGGCAGCCACAGGGTGCGCCCTGCCGCAGTAGTGTGGCGGCGGGGCGCCCCGGCCGAGGCGCCCACCGTGCGCCGTCGATCCGAGGAGTCGTCATGAGGGCCGCCGTCGTCACCGCCGCCGAATTCGAGGTCACGGAACTGCCCACGCCCCGGCCCGGTGCGGGTCAACTGCTGATCGACGTGTCACGCTGCGGTATCTGCGGCTCGGACCTGCATGCCCGCACCCACGCCGACGAACTGGCCGACCTGGCCGTGGCCACGGGCTACGAGCACTTCATGCGTTCGGATCAGAGCGTGGTGCTCGGCCACGAATTCAGCGGCACGGTGGTCGATTACGGGCCGGACTGCCGGAAGAGGTGGAAGACGGGAACGCCGGTGGTATCCCTGCCGATCGTCCGGCACGGCAGGCAACCCCACTTGGTGGGACTGTCGACGGCGGCGCCCGGCGGCTACGCCGAACAGGTGGTGGTCCAGGAATCGATGACCATGCCGGTGCCCAACGGCTTGTCCGCCGAACACGCCGCGTTGACCGAGCCCATGGCCGTAGCCTGGCACGCCGTGCGCCGGGGCCGGGTGGGCAAGGGACAGACCGCGTTCGTCATCGGCTGCGGGCCGATCGGGCTCGCGGTGATCAGCATGCTGAAAGCCGCGGGCGTGCGCACCGTGGTGGCCAGCGACTTCTCGCCGCGCCGACGGGAACTGGCGACGGCGTGCGGCGCCGACGTCGTGGTCGACCCGGCGACCGAATCGCCCTGGACGGCCGCCCCGAAGAAGGGACGGATCAACGGCGTCACCGACATCCTCGGACTCGGATTCGACGCCATGGATCGCCTGCGGCGGGTACCGAACCTGCCGTGGTGGTATGTCTTCCGGCTGGCTCACACGTTGAACGCGGGACCGGCCGGTCCGGTCATCTTCGAATGTGTCGGCGTACCGGGAATCATCGACCAGATCCTCACGGCCGCGCCGCCCCTCTCGCGTGTGGTGGTGGTCGGGGTCTGCATGGAGACCGACCGCTTCCATCCCGCCATGGCGATCAACAAGGAGATCGAACTGCGGTTCGTCCTCGGCTACGACCCCGGCGAGTTCCGCGACACCTTGCACATGCTCGCCGAGGGAAAGGTCGACCCGAGCCCCTTGATCACCGGGACCGTCGGTCTGGACGGCGTCGCGGACGCCTTCACCGTCCTCGGCAACCCGGAGCGGCACGCGAAGATCCTGATCGACCCGCGCGGTGCGGGCACCGCGCTGATCTGAGCGCGCTCGGTCAGGGCGCGGCGGCGAGAACCTCGTCGGCGATCTTCTCGTCCAGTGTCACCCGCACCAGGGCCGCGGCGAGATCCGCGGTGTGGTGGTTCGGCGCAAGGCGCGCCAGCCGGTCGGGATCTTCCGGCAACTGGACGCGCTTGGCGCCGCGCAGGGCTCGCTCGTCGAAATGGGGCTGGACCCAGGGCCAGGTGTCCTGGACCTCGCGCAGGAAGATGTCCGCGCCGGTGGGGCCGATGCCGTCGAACTCCTGGAGCAGTTCGGCCGCGCGCCGCGGGTCGTTGTCCGCCTTCTTCGCCAGCTCACGCAGATCACCGTGGTAGCGGTCGAGCACCCGCGTGGCGTTGTGGCCCAGCCTCGTCGCGGTGCTCTCGTCGTAGCGGCGATAGTTTCCCCGCCCCAGCGCGTCGACCAGCTCCTGCCAGTCGGCGTCCGCCACCCGGTGCGGCGTCCGATAGCCGCTGCCGATCAGCTCCCGGGTGGCCCCGATCGCGATCTCGGCGGAGATGCGGGCACTGAGCAGCTGGGAAAGCATGAGCAGCTGGAACAGTGCGGCCGGTTTGTCGTCGAGCGTGATACCCGCTTCCTCGGCATATCCCGTGCCCGCCCGGACGAGCAATTCGTGTACGACGTCCTCTTGGCTCATCGTTACCTCCTCTCGCTACCAGGGCGCATACCCGGGCCCACGTCGACTACACCGCCCTACATGGCGTGGATACGACGTCCCCGCAGGTCACCGCGCCGCCGGGGCGATCATTCCGGCAGCACGCTCAGGGTGCCCTCCGCGCTGCGAGCGGCGGTCAGGCAGGCCGTGGCGGTGAACTGGTCGGCGAGCGGGTGACGTGCCCGCGCGCGCCATTTCCGGACCGCGGCCATCGCTTGGGCCCGCTGCGCGGGGAGCGGTGCGTCGAACGGGAGGCCGAGGCGCAGATGGGGTGCGATCCCGGAGCCGCCGATGAGGCGGTGCAGTTCGGCGAGATCGTCCGCGGGCAGCGCCAGCTCGTCGGTGCGCAGGCGGCCGAGCAGGCGCAGCTCGGCGAAACCGTGCACATCCGCGAGCAGGGTGCGCACCCTGGGCAGCAGGCGATCGGCCGGGGTGCCTCGATAGGCGGTCAGCACCCGGGCCAGCGCGGTCAGCGCGGAATGCGCTTTGAGCTGATCGGCGCGCTGACCGAACTGCACGTCGAGCACCGAGCGCAGTTCGTCCACGCCGCTGCGGCTGGTCAATTCGGCGGCCAGCGTGGCCGAATCGCGCACGCCGAGCCGGATCAGCGTGACCGCCATCCGGATGCCGAACAACCCGAACCGCTCGGCCAGCTGCGCGCGCAGTTCCGCCGGCACCGGGAGCGGCACGTCGGCGCGCGCGAAACGGTCCGCCGAGAGCAACGCGGCGCTCAGTTCGTCGACCGGGACCCGCGCCAGCGCCTCGAAAGCCGCGAACTCCTGCTGACGCAGCGTCGCCGCGGCGAACGCGAGCAGGCCGGCGACCGGGATCACCGCCTGGCACAGACCCGTCCGTTCCAATTCCCCGGCGAAACGCGTGGCGACGTCGCGCGCCGAGTGCAGCGCATCGATCCGGCCCGCCCCGATCTCGTCGGCCCGCGAGACCACGCCGACGATGCCGAGCGGGCCGGGCGCCCCCGGTCCACCGTTGGCCACGGCGGTTCCGGCGCCCACGCGTTCGAGAAACTGCACGTCCGTCGCGTCCAGCCGGCGCAGCAGGTAGACCACCGCGTCGGCGCCCGGGATGGCGACGCTCTGCTCGGACCGCTCGTCGTCCGCGCCGGGCGTCAGCAGACGCGCGGTGCGCCGCGACACCTCGCGCGACAGCGACGACGTGCCGGGGGTGTCGATGATGGTGGTGTGCGCGAGCGTCGCGGCGGGCCACTCGACTTCGAGATGATCGACCTCGCGCGGAGCCGGGGCGTTCCAGTTGAGCCGGTCGAGGTCGAAGGTCAGCCCGTGCGTCCCGCTGCCACGGCGAACCACGACATGCGCGCGGGCCCCGTCGGGGGCGTACGCCGTCACGCTTGGTGTGGAGCCGTACCGATACCAGGTGACGACCCTGGTGCACTCGGTCGCGTCGGTCGGGGCGATGTCCTGTCCGACAAGCGAATTCAGCAGTGTGGACTTGCCCGCCTTGATCGAACCGGCGAGCGCCACCCGCAGCGGCTGATCCAATCGGCGGGCGCAGTCGGCCAGCAGGGCACGAGGCCGCGGCTCGCCCGCGAGCGCCGCTTGCGCCGCCCCGACCAGCCGATGCGCCTCGGCGACGATTCCCGGCACCGGGCCACCATCACGTCTCACGGGGTTACCGTACCGGCGGGTCCCATCGGTAGTGCGTTCTGCATGGCATCGGCGTATCGGCGCAGTTCGGCGACCACGCGCAGCTGCTGTTCCAGTTGCGCACCGCGTTCGGCGCGGCGGGTGGCGACCATGGACGCCGCCTCCTGCGCGGCCCGCAGCGACTCGTCGATCGAACGCAGGCTGCGTTCGGCGACGCCCGCGTAGTGGTCGCGCAACGCGCGGTGGATCCGGTGCAGTCGATCCTTCGACTCCTTGCCCGCCTGGAACGCCACATCGTCGACGAACCGGCGCACCGCCGCCTTCGCCTCGTTGCGCCGCTTGGCCAGCCTGGCCTGCTTGTCGTCCCGGAAAGCCTTGCCGCCCACGATCAAACCGGCGCCGATCGAGATCGGGTTGAGCATGGCGAGCCCGGCGAAGGTGGTGGCCAGCCCGACCATGAGCACGCCGCCGTAGGAGCCGCGCATGCCGACGAGCAGTTTGCTGCCGAGACCGATGTCCGGTTCCAGATCGGCGAGCGTGCCGGTGATGGCACGGCCGGTGTCGGCGCCTGCGCCGGGGCGCACGTCCGGCAGGTCGACGGCGCCGAGTTCGGAGAAGTGTTCGGCGACGCGCTCGGCGAGTTGAATCGCTCGCGCGTGGGTCCACAGCAGATTGTCGCCGAGCGCGGTATCGACGGTGCCGGTGAGGTGTTCGGCGATACGGTCCCAGTGCCTGCCCGGATCGTGCTCGTCGATCCATTCCTCGGTGGTGCGCGCGAGATTGCGCAGACGGTCGCGCAGGTCGTGGTCGACGTCTCCGGCCAGGTCGGTGATGCCGTCGGCGAGCGTCTGCTGCCAGGCGGCGGTCCTGCGGTGCAGTTCCTCCGCCGCGGAACGGGCGGATTGCAGCTCGCGCACCGCCGCCGCGCCCTGGGCGGGATCGCGGACCGCGACCAGCTCGCTGCCCAGAGCCAGCGCGAGATGCTCAGCCGCGGAGCGGATGTCGCGGGCCACGGCGGTGCGGGTGGCGAGCTGATCGCGCGCAACCACCTGGTCGCGCAGGAAGGTGTACAGCACGCCGAAGCCGGATTCGACGCCCAGCTGCGCGTCCTGCAACCGCATCGCGTGGCTGCGCAGCAGCGACGACACCGGGATCATCGGCACGTCGAGGCCGGCCCGCGCGAGATGGCCCAGATCGGCCTCGTGCACCTGGCGCCAGTGCGGGTACAGGTCGGTCTTGGTGAGCAGCAGCGCCACCGTCGGGCACAGTTCCCGCACCTGCCGCAGAAACGCCAGCTCGGGCTCGGTGAGTTCGGTCGACGCGTCCGACAGCACCAGGACCGCGTCCGCGGCGGGCACCAGTCCGAGCACGCCCGCCGCGTGGGCGTTGCCGTGCCCGCCGACGCCGGGAGTATCGATCAGCACGATGCCATCGGCCAGCAACGCGTTGGGGATCTGGACCTCGAGCCGCACGATCCGACGTCCCTGCGCGAGCGGGGCGCGCTGATCGATCGCACCGACCTCGGCGATCGGCACCGCCACCCTGGTCTCCGCGCCGCTGGAGTCGCCGTGCGCCGCGAGGACCAGCTCCGCGCGCGGCTCCGGACCGTGCGCGAGCAGCATCGGCACCGCGGTGGTGGCGTCGTCGCCCACCGGGCAGATGTCCATGTTCAGCAGCGCGTTGACGAAACGGCTCTTGCCCTGGTCCAGCTGCCCGGCGACGACGATGCGCCGCCGCGGGTCGCGGACCCGGTCGGCCGCCACTTCGAGGCGGCCGACCAGATCGTTGCGGCCCGCGGCACGGGCCGCCGCGATGGTTTCACCGAGTACCGACAGCAGCGGTACCGCCGGTGGAGTGGCGTTCGGCGCGGGTGTCCCCATCGCGGTATGGACCTCTTTCCGTATTACCGGGCAACTGTCAGTGCAGGAATGTATCGCCACCCAGCTCGGCGCCCGCCGAACCGCTCAACTCCGTACCCGCGTGGGTGTCGCCGAACAGGCCCGCGTCGGCATGGCCGCCCGCGGTGCTGTCCAAGCCCGAACCGAAGGCGCTCGACACATCCAGCGAGGACCAGGTGTGCGCGGTCGAGCCGACGCTGCCGCCGAGACCCGCGCCCGTGTCAACGGCACCGTGCGCCGCGCCGCCGGCGGAGCCCGCCAGTCCGGCGCCCGCGTCCGCCGCGCCGCTCACGGTCGAGTGCGCCGCACCGCTGAGGCCGCCCGTCGCGTCGATTCCCGTGGAGAGTCCGGAAGCCGCGTGCGAACCGACGCCGATACCGCTGTCCAGACTCGAACCGAGATGCGCTCCCGCGCTGGACGCGCCTTCCAGACCAA
>NZ_JBHWFB010000001.1:179216-375283 GCF_042733915.1 Nocardia sp. NPDC059691
CTCGACAGACCCGCACCCGCGCTGCCCGCAGCGCCGAGACCGGTCGACAAGCCGGTCTCCAAGCCCGAACCAGCCGCACCCTCGATTCCGGTGGAGAGACCGGAGGCCGCGTGCGAACCGACGCCGATACCGCTGTCCAGACTCGAACCGAGATGCGCTCCCGCGCTGGACGCGCCTTCCAGACCACTCGACAGACCCGCACCCGCGCTGCCCGCAGCGCCGAGACCGGTCGACAAGCCGGTCTCCAAGCCCGAACCAGCCGCACCCTCGATTCCGGTGGAAAGTCCGGAGCCGAGTCCCGCACCGGCTTCAGCGGCCGTGCCCAGTCCGGCCGACAAACCCGAAGCGAGTCCGGCACCCGCGTGAGTTCCCGCATCGAGCCCAGCCGAAAGCCCCGAAGCGAGTCCGGTACCCGCCTGAGCTCCCGCATCGAGCCCAGCCGAAAGCCCCGAACCCAGCCCCGCACCTGCCTGCGCACCGCCGTCGATGGCACCGGTCAGCCCGGCTCCAAGGCCGGTATCGGCGTGTGCCCCACCGCCCCCGCCGGTGGACAGGGCCCCACCGAGGCCGGTGGACAAGCCCGTCTCCAGGCCGCTCGCCCCGTGGACTCCGGCGTCGAACGCCCCGCCCAGACCGGTCCCGAGACCCGCACCGGCCTGCCCGCCGGTGTGCAGGGAGCTGTCCAGTCCGCCGCCGAGCTCCGCTCCGGTGTTCACGGCCGCGCCGAGACCCGTCGCGAGTCCGGTCTCCAGGCCCGCCGTCGCCTGCGTTCCGAGGCTTCCGGCACCACCGAGGCTTCCGGCACCACCGATGGCAGAGGAGAAGTTGCTTCCGAGTCCGGCGGCCAGGTTGCCGGAACCCTCTGCGGCGGTGTCGATTCCGCCGGTGAGCCCGGTCGTCGCCTGCCCGGTGGCATCGAGCGCGCCTCCAAGCCCGGTCTCCAGACCCGACCCGATCTGCGCACCCGCGTCGGCCGCCCCGTGCAACCCGGTAGACACCCCGGCGCCGAGACCGGCACCCGCCTGCGCACCGCTGCCGAGAGCCGCGTCCAAACCGGTGGTCACCCCACCGGCCCCGTTCACCGCGCCCTCCAGACCCGCACCCGCGGCGCCCCCGAGATTCGCACCCAGACCGTTCGACGCATCGACAGCACCGTTCAGACCCGCACCAAGACCCGTCGCGGCGCCAGCGGAACCATCCACAGCGCCTCCAAGATTCGCGCCCAAGCCGGTCGTCGCATCAACAGCACCCCCGAGACCCGCACCAAGCCCCGTAGCGGCACCCGCAGCACCCTCCAGACCCGCACCAACACCAGCGGTCAAATCCGTAGCAGCGCCAGCGTAACCCTCCACAGCACCTCCCAAGCTCGCACCCAAGCCGGTCGTCGCATCAACAGCACCACCGAGACCCGCACCGACGCCCGCGGTCAAATCCGTAGCAGCGCCGGCGGAACCACCCACAGCACCCCCGAGACCCGTGGCGGCACCCGCAGCACCCTCCAGACCCGCACCGACACCAGCGGTCAAATCCGTAGCGGCACCAACCGAACCATCCACAGCACCTCCCAAACTCGCACCCAAGCCGGTCGTCGCATCGACAGCGCCGCCGAGACCCGCACCGACACCAGCGGTCAAATCCGTAGCAGCGCCGACGGAATCATCCACAGCGCCTCCGAGGTTCGCGCCGAAGCCGGTTGTCGCGTCGAGAGCGCTCTCGAGACCCGCGTTGAGATCGGTGGCGGCACCCGCAGCGCCCTCCAGACCCGCACCGAGCCCCGTCGTGGCATCGACCGCACCCCCAATGCCCGCACTAAGGCCAGTCGTCGTATCAACGGCCCCTTCGAGGCCTGTACCCACGCCGGTACCGAGATCCGCCACCCCGCCGATCGCGCTCTCGAGGCCTGCGGTCAGATCGGTCGCCGCACTCGCGGCTCCGCCGATTCCCGCCCCCAGACCCGTGCTGACATCAGCCACACCACCCAAGCCCGCGCCGAGGCCGGTCGTCGCATCGACAGCACCGTTCAGCCCAGCGCCCAGACCTGCACCCGCCTCTGCGCCGGCACCCAACGCCGCATCCACACCCGTAGCCAAGCCACCCGCCGCATCGACAGCTCCCCCCACACCCGCACCGAGACCGGTCGTCGCATCAACGGCACCCTCCAGGCCCGCGCCGACACCGGCACCGAGCCCCGCGGTCAGATCAGTGGCTGCACCCGCAGCTCCCTCGAGACCTGCGGCGACATCAGCCGCACCACCAACCGCGCCGCCCAAGCCCGCGCCGAGACCGGTCGTCGCATCGACAGCTGCCCCGACACCCGCGCCGAGCCCCGCGGTTACGTCGGTCGCCGCGTCCAGACCACCCTCCAGGCCCGCGCCCACACCGGTGGTGAGGTCCACCGCACCACCGACCGCGTTGTCCAGACCCGCGCCGAGGCCGGTCGTCGCATCGACAGCGCCCCCGAGACCGGCACCCAGGGCCGAGGTCACATCGGTCGCCGCGCCCAGACCACCTTCCAGGCCCGCGTTCAATCCCGCGGAGATGTCCGTGGCACCCTGCACAGCGCCTTCCAGACCGGCACCGACACCCGTCGTGATGTCCGCCGCGCCACCGATGGCGGTTTCCAGGCCCGCGCCGAGCCCGGTCGTCGCGTCGACAGCACCGCCGATACCCGTACCGAGACCGGCAGCGAGATCAGCACCCGCCTGCACACTGCCGCCGATACCCGCGGTCAGGTCGGTTGCCGCGTCCACCGCGCCTCCCAGGCCCGCGCCGAGCCCGGTCGTCAAACCGGTCGTCGCGTCGATCACACCGCCGAGGCCGGCGCCCGCCTGCGCACCCGCGCCCAAAGCGGCGTCCAGGCCCGTGGTCAGACCGGCTGCAGCGTCCACCGCGCCTTGCAGCCCCGCACCGAGTCCGGCACCCAGGTCCGCTGCCCCGTTCACCGCGCCTTCCAGCCCGGCGCCCAGTCCCGCTGCCCCGTTCACCGCGCCTTCCAGCCCGGCGCCCAAGCCCACCGCCGCGTCTGCCGCGCCTTCCAGGCCCGCGCCGAGGCCGGCGCCCGCGTCTATGCCGGTGGAGAGGCCGGTCTCCAGGCCGGCGGCGATGTCGCCCAGCCCTTGGGCGTCGGCGTTCAGGTCGAGGCCCGCGCCGATACCGCTGATCACCTGAGCGCCCGCGCCGAGCAGGCCGCCCACGGCGGCGGACAGGTCGGCGCCCGCGTTCACCACGGTCTCGAGGCCCGCCGCCAGCCCCGCGCCCAGACCTGCGCCGAACTCCAGGCCGGTTTCGATCGCGGTGTTCAGTCCGGCACCCACATCCACGCCCGTACCGACACCGAGGTCGACGTCGAGCCCGCCACCCGCACCGGCACCCAGGTCCACGCCGAGATCGGTGCCGAGGTCGACTCCGGCATCCGCCACCGCCGCCGCGCCCACGGTGCTGGCCGCACCGATCGCGGCGGCCGTGCCGGTCTGCGCGCCCGCGGCCACGATGGACTGCAACTGGGAACCGCCGGTGACCAGAGCCGACTCGGCGACCATCGGGGCGCAGAGGGCGATGTCCTCCGGCGTCACCGCGCTCAGGCCTGCGGCGGCCAGCGCCTGGGTGGGGTTGGCGCAGTAGGCGACCGCGGCCTCTTGGTTCCGCAGCAGACCGAGGATGAACTCCAGAATCGCGTTGGGTGTCATGAGAATCTTCTCCTGAGTCCCGGCGGACCTCGCTGATCCGCAGTCGTTGGAATGCAAATCACGCTAGGAGCGCATCGCGTTACGCCGAAACGGGGCGGACCCCTATGACCGGCCGGGGCCGCCGGATAGGGGTGGGAGCGAAATTAGGGGAATTTCCCTAAACGTCCCCCTAACGAAGTAACGGCGGATGGCCAGCAACCGACAGAACGGTTGCGTCGGCAACCACAACGCCCAGCGCACGATCTCGGACATGCAGCAGCGACACCGGAACAGACAGCTTCTCGAACGGGGTTCTCGAATGACACAGCGCCTGGCGCTCGGCATCAGTGTCGGAGCGTCGAATTCGGTCGCCGTGGCGGCAACGGAGGATGGCGACGACGGCCTCGGCCGGTCCGGCGGCGGCTACCTACGCTCGCATCCGAGCGTGCTGCGGCTGTCGCCGGACATGGCGCCCATGCTCGGCGCGGGCGCCGGCTCTACCGGCCGCCATTCCAGCGACGTTCTGCTGGAAGGCTTCCTCGCCAGGGTCGGCGACCCGGTCGGCATCCTCGCCGAGGACGGCTCATCTTATTCCGCCCCCGACCTGGTGGCGACCTCGATCGGCTGCCTGGTCGACGAGATCGCCGCCGAGAGCGGCCCGAGCGGCGTTCAGGCGACGGTCGCCTGCCACCCGGCTTGGTGGTCGCGGCACACCGTCGACGTCCAGCGCGACGCCCTCGAGCGGGCCGGACTCGGCGAGGTGACGCTGGTGCCGGAGCCCACCGCCGCGATCCGCTGGCTCGACGCCGCGCACGGCAGGGCCGACGACGGCGCGGTGATCGTCCTCGATCTCGGCGCGACCGGCTCGACCGTCTCGGTGGTCCGTACCGGCGAGCACGCCAGCTTGCTCGGCACACCGTTGCGCAGCACCGACGTCGCCGGCGCGGAATTCGATCTGCTGACCATGCGCTATGTCCTGGCTAATGCGGTGCTCGCCGCGGATTTCGATCCGTTCGATCCAATGGTGGAACGCGGATTATCGGCATTGCGCGAGCACTGCAGGAAAGCGAAAGAAGAGCTTTCCATAAATACCGCGACCGTTGTTCCGGTGCGTGTGGACCCCGCGGATCCGCAAGGCAGCACCGTGCGTCTGGTGCGCGGTGAACTGGAAGACCTGCTGCGCGGACCGCTGCTGAGTGCGATGGACCTGATCCGCGACGCGGTGCACCGCGCCGGGCTCGATATCGGCGACGTCGGCCGCGTCCTGCTCACCGGAGGAGGAGGCGCCATACCGTTGGTCGCCGAACTCGTCTCCTCCGAGTTCGGATTGCCGGTCGTGGCGGCCCCGGATCCCGAGCACACCACGGCACGCGGCGCGGCGCTGCTGGCCGCCGATCTGCTCGCCGCCGAGACCGACCAACTCCCCATGGTCGATCCGGTGGTCGAGGACGAGACCGTGCCGCAGCCCCGAGCGCTGCCCTCGGCGGGACTGGCGGCGCTCCCGGAGGAGCCGCCTGCGCGCAGGCGCGCACTGATCAGCAGGCAGCGCATCGCGGTGGTAGCCGGTATCGCGGCCGCCATCGGCCTGCTGGCGACCGGCACGCTCGCGATCGGCACCAGCATCCAGTCCGGCCAGGACAGCCCCGCCTCGACCGAGCAGTCCGGCACCGGCGCCGTCCAGGTCGCCGCGACGACGGGCGCGCAAACGGGCACGGAATCCGCATCTTCCGGTGTCGCCGCCACGGACTCGGCGAGCGCCACCGGCCGACCGCGGGCAAGGAACGAGGCGCCGCAGGCCGGTTCGCCTTCGTCCGCAGCTCAGGGCACGACCGCGGCCGTGGTGAAGAGCGAACAGAATCCCGATCAACCTGCCCCCGCGCCCGCTGTGGACTCCCCGGCGCAGCAACCCGCGCCGCAGCCGCAATCTCAACAGCCGTCTCCTGCTCCCGCGCCCGCACCGGCGCCGACCATCCCACCCGCGCCGACCCAGCAACAGCCCCGGCCTACACCGCCGACCGCCCCGAGCCTGCCGACCGGCGGGCTGGGCGACACCCTCGGCACGGTGCTGCGCGCTCCCGGAGAGATCCTGGGAGGCTCCGGTGGCTGATACCGCCTTCGACACCCTCCCCTGCGCCCGCGACATCTTCCGCGATCTGGATTCCGCCGACGACCAACCGGTGGTCTACCTGATCCGCGGCCGGTCCCAGACCGGCAAGTCGACGCTCCTCGCGGAGATCCGGGCTCGTCTGCGCGCCCGCGGCGTCCCGTTGCAGGACGACATCGCCGCGCTCCAGCACGCGCATGCGCGCAACGGCGCGCACCCCGTGCACCACACGACGAGCACCGCGGGCGTGACGACCGACATAGCCCGCCCCGCGCTGATCATCGACAATGCCCACACGCTTGGCCGACTCGATCTCGAATACCTCTGCGCCGCAGTGGAATCCGGACATCGAACGATGGTGATCGCCGCGCAGCCGCGCCCGCACGACCCGCGGCTGCGGATGCTCGCCGACGCCGTCGCCCGGCGTGGTCGCGTGGTCGACCTGCGCCCGCTGGGCGTCGCGGACATGGCGCCGTTCGCCCGAGAACTGGGCATGATGGTGCCGCGTCAGGTCGCGCAGCACATTCATGTGCAGACCGCGGGTATCCGCGGCGGCGTGGTGGCCGCGCTCACAGCCGCCTGCTCGGCGCGTCTGGACGCGGGCATCACCGCCGTCGACACGGCCGTCGCCGCGTGGGCGCGCGGGTTGCTGGACAACCTCGCGCCCGACCTGCTGGAGACCCTGGTTGTCGCCACGACGGGCACCGGCCTGGATTCCAGCGAGCTCACCGAGGTGCTCGGCGTGGAGCAGGCCGTCGCGCAGGATCTCATCGACCGAGCAAGGGCCAGCGCCCTGGTGACCGACGCCGACCTGCTGCTGGAACCCGCCGTTGCCCCACTGCGCACGCTGCTCGGCGACCGCAGGTTCGTCGCGGTCGAGCGCCGGTTGCTCGGCGCCCGGCTGGAGGCGGGCCTGCTGCGCGACCGCACCGCCTTGCAATTGGCCGAGTCCGGCGTCCGCGATCCGCGGCTCGCCTCCTTCCTCGTCGACGCCGCAGAGCAAGCCGGTCGCGACGCGGTTCGCTATTACGCCGCGGCGGCGGCCGCGGGTGCGGAACTGGATCTGATCGCGCTGCGCTGGGCCGAGGCGGCCGCCAGGACCGGCGACGGCGAGACCGCCATGCGCCTGGCCGAGCCGATGCTGGCACGGTCGGGCAGCACGGGCGCGGAACTCGCTACAGCGGTGCGGATCTGCGCGGCGGTGCTCACCCGCCGCGGCCTGGTCGGTCGCGCGGCGCAGCTGTACACCTGGCTCGGAGGGCATCGGGTCGGCCCGGACTGGGCCGTCGGCGCCACGGTGTTGTGCCTGGCGGGCGACGTGGCAGGCGCGCGGGAGATGTCCTCCTCGGCGACGAAGTGGCCGCCTACCGAAGCGGGCGCGCACGCGCGGCTGATCGCGACCGCGCTCTCGGACACCATCGAACCGGGCAACAACACCGCCGCGGCGGTATCGGCGCTGGTCCAGGCCGCCCACGCGGACGCCGGCGTGGACCGCTTCCTGCCTTGCACGGCGGCCTCCATCGCCGCGCTGCTCTCGCTCGGCACCGGCGAGCCCCGCCGCGCCCAGGACGCGTTGCGGCGAGCCACGGCGAGCGGCCTGCGCTGCCATCAACTCGACGTGCTCGCGGCTTGGACGGCGATGCTCGGCGGCGACGAGCGCGCCGCCGCGGCCACCGTGGCCGCGCTCGACCACGATCGGCTCGACGTCCGCGACCGCCTGCTCGCGCACGGCGTCGCGGTCGGTCTCGCCCGGCGCAGCGGCGACCACACCGCGCTGGCCCGTGCGTGGCAGGCGGCGTATCCGCTCTTCGACGACGTGCAGACCGACCTGCTGGCGCTGCTGCCGATCGGCGAACTATGGCTGGCCGCCATCCGGATGCGCGACGAACGACGGATCGCGCCATTGGTGGACGCCGCGCTGGCGCTGCTGCGTCGCTTGGACGATCCGCCCGCGTGGTCCAACGCCTTCCACTGGTACGGCGTGCAGGCCGCGATCGCCCACGAGAGCCCCGAGGAGCTGTTGCCGCACGCGCGCGCGTTGAAAGCCGCGGCCGAGGCGGGTGACCGGCACGCCGCCGTACTCGCCGACGCGGGCCGTACCTGGGTGCTGGTGCTGCGCGGCCAGGTGGTCAGCGCGCCGGTCCACGCGGCGGTCGCCGCTCTCACCGAAATCGGCATGACCTGGGACGGCGCCCGGCTGGCCAGCGAGGCGGCGCTCGCGGCGCCCGACTCGGCGACGGCCACCGCGCTGCTCAAACTGGCCCGCACGGTTCGCGCCGACGCCCGTCCGCAGGAGCCGCAGGCTCGGCAGGCGGCCCCGGCCGCGCACAACGGCGACACCCCGCCGCCCGTGCCGCCGCAGGCCGCGATTCTCAGCGAACGGGAACGCGAAGTGGCCGAGCTGGTTCTGCTCGGGCTCACCTATCGGGAGATCGGTGCGCGCCTGTACATTTCGGCGAAGACGGTCGAGCACCACGTCGCGCGCATCCGACGCCGGGTCGGTGCCCGTTCCCGTTCGGAGTTATTGTCGATGCTCCGCGCCATGGGACACGGTTCGCTTCTGGTGTGACCGGGTGCGGTTCCGTCAGCGGGAACGCCGAAGCGAGGTAGGTGAGGATGGCCACTGGGGTTGGCCTGCGCGTCGCCGACGACGAGTGCACGGCGGTCATCGTCACCGACGGTGACGAGCAGCCGGAGTACATCGTCCGGGAGTCGGTACTGCACATGTCCGAGGACGGTGACGCCGAATTGGGCGGTCCCCCGCCCACGGAGGAGTCCCACTCGATCAGCGGCTTCGTGGCCGCCGTCGGCGACCCGGCGGGTATCCCCGTCGACGACGGTGAGGCGTACCGCGCCGAAGACCTCGTCGCGACCGCCCTGTTCTGCCTGATCAACCTGGCCGCCGAACATCTCAGCGGAGCGGCCGAGTTCTACGCGACGCATCCGGCGGACTGGCCCGCCGAGCAGGTGCGTTCGCTGCGTGACGCGCTGGACTACCTCGGTCTGCGCTCGGTGCTGCTGGTCAGCGAGGGTGAATTGCCCAGCGCCCAAACCGGAGCCGATGGAAGATCGTTCGCCCACGACGCGGCCAGAGGGGCACTGGCGGCGGTGCTCGCCACTCCGGCGGGGGCCACCCCGCCGGACCCGTCCACCGCGGAGAACTCGACGGTGGACACCATCGTCATCCCCGCCGTGCCCGCCGCCGAGGCGCAGCCGCAGGCGTACTCGGCGGCCATGCCGATCGCCGAGCCGATCGCGGCCACCGAAACGAAGCAGGTCGAGCAGCAACCACAGCCGGCGGTTCCAGCGCGGCAACCGAAACGCACGCCGCTGGTGATCGCGGGCGCCGCGGCGATCGGCCTGGTGCTCGGCGGCATCGTGGTGGCCATGCTGCTGCGCGACGGCAGCGAGACGCCGGTGCCGCCGCTGCCCGACGCCAAGTCCGAGCCGACGTCGGTGCTCCCGGCCCCGCCGCCGGTCGTGACCACCACGGCGACCACCACCACCGAGACGCCCGAGCCACCGGTGGTGACCGAGACCACGACGCCCGAACCGACCACAACGACGCCGGAACCGACGACCACGACGCCGCCCACCACCACGCCGACCACCACTCCCACCCGGACTTCGACGACGCGGACCACCACGCCCACGACCAATCCGTTCGGTCAGCAGCTGCCGCAGATCCCGACCATCCCCGGAATGGGAATACCGGGTAGTCGGTGATTAGTAGCGTCCTTCCCGGGTTTGTGGCTTAGAGTGTTGCGCTGACCGGGTTGTCGGATGATTTTCCACACACCGGTCGGTTGCTGGACGAAGACTGTGTGCCAACGGTTTCTGCCCGTGGCCACGGATTTAGCTGGCACGTGCGTGCCGACGAAGGGACTTCATGCGCAAGTTGGTGGCGCGTCGCGCCGCGGTCAAAGCTGTCGCCATCGCATCGACCGTTCTCCTGACTCCCTTGTTCGGCACGACCACCGCCTCGGCGGTACCCGAAGCACCGGCGCAGCTGGCCGCGGACAATCTCCCTCCGGAACTCGTGCAGGCCATCGCGCGGGATCTGAAGATGACCCCGACGGAATACCTGGACCGCGCCGCGCGCGCCCAGCAGCTGCGTGACTACGCGCGCGGATTCCGTTCGGAGCGGCCGGATTCCTACGCGGGCGCCTGGATCGGCGCCGACGGCAAGCCCGTCATGGCGGTCACCTCGCTGGACGCCGCCAAGATCGCCGCGGCCGACGGATACCAGACCCGGCTGGCCCCCGTGTCTGCGGACAGCCTGGAAGGCTCGCTGGTGCAGCTCAACCAGTGGATCACCGGCCTGCCGCGCGAGATCTCGCAGGCGATCAACTCCGTGGCCATCGACTTCCTGAACAGTCAGCTGGTGCTCAGCGTCGCCAACACGCCCGCGGGTCACATGCTCAACCTGCCGACGCTCCTGGCCAACATCAAGGTCATCCTGTCGCCGAACAGCGGCGGACCGGTCGAGCGCAGGCCGATGGGCGGCGACACCTACATCAGTGCACCCGGTTCGCTCCAGGACTCGTCGCTGCGCGCCGTCGACGTGTGCTCGTTCGGGTTCAACAGCGTCGACGCCTCCGGCAACGCGCTGAACATCAGTGCGGGCCACTGTGATCCGAACCTGGGCAAGGGCAACCAGGAGGCGGGCGTCTACCTGCCGAACGTCCGGGACATCCCGGCCAGCCCCGAACTGGGCACCTTCGTGCGCGCCTCGCTGGGCGGACAGTCCGCGCTGGACTACTCGGTGATCAAGCTGAACGAGCGCGCGGTGCGGGCGGGCATGGACCAGCCCTCGGTGCGCGGCGCCAACGGCACCACGCTGGCGATCACCGGCACCGCCGACCCGATCACCGGCGCCCCGGTCTGCAAGTCCGGTCAGTCGTCCACGTTCACCTGCGGCTTCGTCGTCGCCGACCGGGTGGAGACCCAGCTCTACACCGCCGAGGGAGAGAGCAAGACCGTGCGCGGCTTCGCCAGCTCGGCCTGCACGCTCGGCGGCGACAGCGGCGGCGCGATCGTGTCCGGCACGCTGGCGCTGGGCATCACCAGTGGCTCCAACGCCGCGGACGCGCCGAACTGCAACGAGGCCAACGTCGCGCTCGCGCAGTACGGCGGCACCGCGTCCCTCGGCATCCCGATCCGGGCGATCCTGGCCGACATCGACGCCTCCTCCGGCGGCGGAATCGGCAGCGGAATCAGCGTGCGCACCCGGCCGAACGCGAGCTGAGCGCGCACCCGCGTGGTGTGGCGATCGGCATACTCCCGGTCGGAGGGCTATGAGCGAGTCGGGAACCACAAGATGAGTAGGCATCCCGCGTCAAACCCCATATAGTCTGCTCATGCTCCTGCCACGTATAGGACCTCCCCGATCGACTGCGCGACAGACCGTAATCCGAAAGACAGTGATCGCCGCCTCGGCGGCGATACTGCTGTTCGGGCCCACGGCGGCAGTAGCGACGGCTCAACCCGACCATGCTCCCGGTCTGCCCGCCGAGCTGGTCGCCGCGGTGACCCGCGATTTGAAGATCTCGCCCGACGAGTACCTGCACCGCGCGGAGCTGGCGCAGCAGGTCGCCGCGTTCGCCACCACCGCCCAGCGGCAGTACCCGGCCGTGTTCGGCGGCTCCTGGCTGGATGACGCGGGCAAGGCGGTCGTGGCGCTGGCGCAGGGCCCCGGCGCCGACGAGGCGAAGAAGGCCGCGGAGTCGGCCGGTTTCGAGGTCCGTAACGTCGCCAAGAGCGAAGCGGCCCTGCGTGGCGAGAAGAGCGCGTTCGAGCGCTGGCTGGAGGGTCAGCCGGAGTCGGTGCGGTCGCTGGTGCGCGGCGCGGTGGTGGACACCGTGAACAACGCGATCGCGGTCCGCGTGGACCAGGTGGGTCTGCCGATGCCGAACTTCATCGACCCGGCGCGCGTCATCGTGATGGCCCCGCCGGTGGCGGGCGAGCAGGGCACTCTCCAGGCCGGTGACATCGCGGGCGACGCGCGCGGCGCGCTCGCGGGCGGCGACGGCTACGCCTCGGTCGCCGGACGCAGCTCGCTGCGCTGCTCGCTCGGCTTCAACGGCACCGACCGCAACGGCAACACGGTGAACATCACCGCGGGCCACTGCAACCCGGACATCCCGTCCGCGGGTAGCGGCAACGCCGCGGGCGTCTACGAGATGAACGGCGACCGCCTGGGCGCGCAGCTCGGCGTCTTCCAGAAGTCGGTGCTCGGCGAGCAGGACTACTCGATCATCCGGATCAACGACCAGGCCAAGGACCGCTTCGCCAACAACGGCGTTCGTGCGCCCGGCGCGGCTCCGATTCCGGTCGACGGCGTGGCGACCCCGGTGGTCGGCGCTCCGGTGTGCAAGTCCGGTGCGCGCACCGGCTTCAGCTGCGGCGTGGTCAACGCCGTCGACCAGACCGTGCAGGTCGGCGACCGGGAGCTCACCCAGAGCTTCTCGGCCAACATCTGCGCGCTGCCCGGCGACAGCGGCGGCCCGATCGTGACCGGCCGGTTGGCGCTCGGCATCTCCAGCGCGTCGTCGGTGGCCGACTACCCGATCTGCGAGATCCCGAACCTGATCGGCGCGCTCACCGGTAACGTGCCGCAGCTGTTCGCGCAGCCGGTGCACGTGGTGCTCTCCGACAACCCGGGACTGCGCGTACGCACCAACTGACCGCGGGAACGCGCGAAAGGCCGGCAGCGTCGAGCTGTCGGCCTTTCGCCGTCTCAGGGGCTTTCCACTGCCCTTACGCGGCCCGCAGGGGGAAACGCCACATGGCATGCGGTAGCGGTCCGGCATCCTGGACCGCATGTGTTTGGTGTTGATCGGCTGGCGCGCGCACCCGGAATACCGGTTGATCGTGGCCGCCAACCGGGACGAGTTCTATACCCGGCCGACCGAGTCCATGCGTTGGTGGCCGGAAGCGCCCGGTCTGCTCGCCGGACGCGACACCGGGGCGATCGGCCGGGCGGAGGGCGAACCGCCCGGCACCTGGCTCGGCCTGAGCACCCATCCGCACGCCGACAATCGCTTCGCGGCCGTCACGAACGTGCGAAATCCCGCCGATCAACGTCTCGATGCCCGTTCCCGTGGCGCGCTGCTGATGGATTTTCTGCGCGGCGCGTCCGACCGCGGTCCGGCGGGCGAGTTCCCCGGGCCGGAGAAGTACGTGCTCGACGTCGCCGCGGGACCCGACGACTACAACGGCTACAACTTGGTGGTCTCCGACCTGCGCACGCTGTGGTGGCATTCCAATCGCAGCGCCGCGGAACCGCGCGAACTCGCCGCGGGCTTCCACGGGCTCTCCAACGGCACATTCGTCACGTCGGCTGGTCCGAGCCTGGCGGAAACCGATCTGATCGCTCCACAGCCCATCTGGCCCAAGATCCGGGCGGGTGTGCGCGGACTGCGCGAGGTCGTGCGCACCGAGCCCGGTGCGGTGGACCGCTACTTCGAAGTGCTGGCCGACCGCACCGAAGCCGCTGACGACGAACTTCCGCGCACCGGCGTCCCGTACGAGATGGAGCGGGCGCTGTCGGCCAGGTTCGTCGCGCACACCGTGCACGGGACCAGGGCGAGCACGGTGCTGGTCGTCCGCGAGGACGGGACGTTCGAAATGGTGGAGCGCTCGTTCGGCACGCTGGGCGAGGAACTGGGCGAGAACGTCGTCCGCGGCCTGCTGGATCTGACCGGGTAAACGACCGGCGGCCCGCCCTCCGAAAGGAGAGCGGGCCGCCGAGAATCCGACGAGCGGGTGAGACCGAGGGCTTACTTCGGCTCGCTCGGCTTGTCCGCCCACTTGGTGGTGCCTTCCGGCGCCTGCAGCGTGTTGATCAGGTCGATACCCGCGACAGCGAGCATCGGTCCGCCGACCGCCACGGTGCCGAGGATGCCGCCGATGCCCGCGCCCGCGATCGCGGCCGGGATGCAGCCGACGCCGAGGAACGGCAGGCCGAGGATGCAGCCGATCACCGCACCGCCGATGACGCCGACGGCGGTGCCGAGGAAGCCGCCGACGGCGGTCGCGATGCCGAACTGGCTGGCGAACTCGTTCTGCGCGCGCTGGTTCTCGATCGGCGAGGCGATCGGCTGCGCCACGACGTTGACCGCGTTGGCCGGCTTGTCCTTGGGCACGGTGACACCCTGCTCAGGCGTCAGCTCGAGCACCGTGTTGTCTTCCTTCACGATCGGCTTCACCGGGACGACGGTGTCGGCGACCTTGAAGGCGATCGGCAGTGTGAGGACCGCGTTGCCCTGCGAATCCTTGATCCGGTAGACGTCGTCTTCCTTGACGTCCTCGGACGACTTGGCCAGCTCGAATGTTCCCCCCTTGAGCGTCGTCACGACGGTCTTCTCCACCAGCTTGACCGAGTACCGGATCGGGTCGGGCGTAGCAGCGGCCGGCTCGGCATGGGCGGTCCCCAGTCCGATGGTCATCGCACCGATGACCATCGCGGCCGCCGCGGTGGTTCTGCGGAGTTTCAATTCAGTTTCCAATCCATCATCAGGTCGTGCGTTACCGCTGGTCTTCAGCACGCGAGAGCTCTGTACAGCAAATCCGGGTGGTCGGCTCCGGATCCTCCCCGAGCGGTGTGAAGACGGTTGTGGCAATCAGAACGTCGTGAGCCTAATAGAACGCCGCGTTTTAAGCGAGATCCCTTATCAGGCATGGGGACTAAGCCAATCCTTACCGACTGGACGGAATGCTTCGCCGTTTACGGTGGTGGTCGACCACTCGCCAGCGCGATCTGGGCAATTTACTGTGACATTCATCACAGGTAAATAGAGGGTCAAGCCCCAGCATATGGGGCTATAGCCCAAAAGCCCGATCGTACGATGGACATGGTTGTTACTGGCGGGTAACTTGCTGCCGGTTAGGATACGAGCCAACCGAGGCGGTAGCAGAACCAGCCGCGCTCGTTGTGCCTCTAAAGAAAGGTCGCACATGAATGCCCTGACAGTGACGCTGGGCACGATTGGGGCGGCGCTCAGCCTCCTGTGTTGGGCGTCGTTCATCGGCGGCGTCCGCAATATCGCGCGCGCCATCATGATCGGACAGCCCGCGCCGGACCGTTGGCGGCCCTTCTTTCCGCGCTTCAAGCAGATGCTCGTGGAGTTCATCGCGCACACGCGGATGAACAAATTCCGCACCGTCGGCTGGGCGCACTGGCTGGTGATGATCGGCTTCATCGGCGGAGCCATGCTGTGGTTCGAGGCGTACGGGCAGACGTTCGACCCCGCGTTCCACTGGCCGATCATCGGCAACCTGGCGATCTACCACCTGTGGGACGAGATCCTGGGCATCGGCACCGTGGTCGGCATCCTCACGCTGATCATCCTGCGGCAGCTCAACCACCCGCGTCTGCCGGAGCGTCTTTCCCGGTTCAGCGGTTCCAAGTTCGGCCCGGCCTACGTCATCGAGGCGATCGTGCTGCTCGAGGGCCTCGGCATGATCTTCGTGAAGGCGGGCAAGATCGCCGCCTACGGCCACTCCGACCCGGCCACCGACTTCTTCACCATGCAGGTGGCGAAGCTGCTGCCCGCGAACACCACGATGGTGGCGCTGTTCGCTTTCGTGAAGCTGATGTCCGGCATGGCGTTCCTGTACTACGTCGGCCGCAACGTCACCTGGGGCGTGGCCTGGCACCGGTTCTCCGCGTTCTTCAACATCTACTTCAAGCGTGAGGACGACGGCGGCGTCGCGCTGGGCGCGGCCAAGCCGATGATGTCGAAGGGCAAGCCGGTCGACATGGAGACCGCCGACCCCGACACCGACACCTTCGGCGCGGGCCGGATCGAGGACTTCTCCTGGAAGGGCTGGCTGGACTTCACCACCTGCACCGAGTGCGGTCGCTGCCAGTCGCAGTGCCCCGCCTGGAACACCGGCAAGCCGCTGTCGCCGAAGCTGCTGATCATGTCGCTGCGCGACCACGGGTACGCCAAGGCCCCCTACCTGCTGGCCGGTGGCCGCAAGGACATGGGTGGCGACGAGGTCGGCCTGGTCGACGCCGAGGGCAACCCGAACGAAGCGAAGCTCGCCAAGATCTCGGAGGCCGCCAAGGCCGAGGCCGAGCGGCCGCTGGTCGGCGGCGAGGACGTGGGCGGCATCATCGATCCCGAGGTGCTGTGGAGCTGCACCACCTGCGGCGCGTGCGTCGAGCAGTGCCCGGTGGACATCGAGCACGTCGACCACATCATCGACATGCGCCGCTACCAGGTGCTGATCGAGTCCGAGTTCCCGTCCGAGCTCGCGGGCCTGTTCAAGAACCTGGAGAACAAGGGCAACCCCTGGGGCCAGAACGCCAAGGACCGGCTCAACTGGATCAACGAGCTCGATTTCCAGATCCCGGTCTTCGGCCAGGACGCCGACAGCTTCGACGGCTACGAGTACCTGTTCTGGGTCGGCTGCGCGGGCGCCTACGAGGACCGCGCCAAGAAGACCACCAAGGCGGTCGCCGAACTGCTGGCCACCGCGGGCGTGAAATTCATGGTGCTCGGCGCGGAGGAGACCTGCACCGGCGACTCCGCTCGCCGCGCGGGTAACGAGTTCCTGTTCCAGCAGCTGGCCCAGCAGAACATCGAGCTGCTGAACTCGGTGTTCGAGGGCGTCGAGGATCGCAAGAAGAAGATCGTCGTCACCTGTGCGCACTGCTTCAACGCGCTGAACAACGAGTACCCGCAGGTCGGCGGCAACTACGAGGTCGTGCACCACACTCAGCTGCTCAACCGCCTGGTGCGGCAGAAGCAGCTGGTCCCGGTGGCCTCGGTGTCGCAGAACGTCACCTACCACGACCCTTGCTACCTGGGTCGGCACAACAAGATCTACAACGCGCCGCGTGAGCTGATGGCCGCGTCCGGCTCCAACCTGGTCGAGATGCCCCGGCACGGCGAGCGATCCATGTGCTGTGGCGCCGGTGGCGCGCGAATGTGGATGGAGGAGCAGCTCGGCAAGCGCGTCAACATCGACCGCGTGGACGAGGCGCTGACCACCTCGCCCGCGAAGATCGCGACCGGCTGCCCGTTCTGCCGCGTGATGCTGACCGACGGCGTCACCGCCCGCCAGGAGAAGGGTGAGGGCGAAGGCGTCGAGGTGGTGGACGTCGCCCAGCTGATGCTGGACGCCATCGAGCGCGTCGAGCCCGCGGTGCTGACCGAGAACCTGACCGTCATCCAGGAGCCGAAGGCGCCCGAGGCGGAGCCCGAACCGGAGCCGGAGCCCGAACCCGCCCCGGCCGCCGAAGCTCCCGCCAAGGCCGCGCCGACCGGCGGCGGTCTGGCCATGAAGGGCCCGGCGAAAGCGCCCGGTGGCGGCGGTCTCGCCATGAAGGGCCCAGCCAAGGCACCCGTTGGCGGACTCGGCATGAAGGGCGCGGCCAAGGCGCCCGGCGCCAAGGCTCCCGCCGCGGAAACGGCGGAGGCCGAGGCCACGTCGGCGCCTGCCGCTCCGGTCAAGGGTCTGGCCATGAAGGGCCCCGCGAAGGCGCCCGGTGGTCTGGGGATGAAGGGCGGAGCCAAGGCACCCGGTGCCAAGGCCGCCGCGGCGCCCGCCGCCGAAGCCCCGGCCGAGGCTCCCGCGACCGAAGCCCCCGCGGCCAAGCCGGCCAAGGGATTGGGCATGAAGGGCGGCGCGAAGGC
The DNA here is from genome assembly GCF_042733915.1 of Nocardia sp. NPDC059691. Classification (NCBI taxonomy): domain Bacteria; kingdom Bacillati; phylum Actinomycetota; class Actinomycetes; order Mycobacteriales; family Nocardiaceae; genus Nocardia; species Nocardia sp. NPDC059691. The sequence goes on from NZ_JBHWFB010000001.1 coordinate 196,634, forward strand.
GCCCGGTGGTGGTCTCACCATGAAGGGCGCGGCCAAGGCTCCCGGCGCGAAGGCCCCGGCAGCCGAGGCAACGGCCGTCGAGACGGCTACGGAACCGGCCGAAGCCACGACCGCAGCCGCGCCGACCGAGACCAAGCCCACGGTGCCCGCCAAGGGTCTGGCCATGAAGTCGGGCTTCAAGCGGCCCGGCCCCAAGGCCCCCGGCAAGGCAACCCCGGCACCGGCCCCGAAGGATGCGGCTCCCACCGAGCCAGCTCCGGTGGAGCAGGCCCCCGCCGCGGAAGCCCCTGCGGCAAAGCCCGAACCCGCTGCCGAACCGGAGCAGACCAACGGTGCGAGCGGCAACGGCGCACCCGAAGTCGCGCCGCCCAGCGCCAAGCCCGGCGGTCTCGGCTTCAAGGCCGGTGCGAAAGCGCCGGGCCGCAAGAGCTGAGCCCACAACAACTCCATACCGACATCGGCCGGGTCCGCGAACGGACCCGGCCGAGTCATATCAGGAGCAGGTAGACGCCAGGAGCAAGCCACAGCGGTGAAAGCGGCCCAGAACCCGCCCGACCGGTCCGGCCGAGGCTGCGAGCCCCGGCCGGAGACTCGAACTACGGCCTGGTCAGTGCCGCGTAGCGAGCGAGATGTTCGTCGGTGGAGCCGAATTCGTGCTCGATCACGGTGAGCCGCTTGAAGTAGTGGCCGATGGCCAGCTCTTCGGTCATGCCCATCGCGCCGTGCAGTTGCACGGCGTTCTGCCCGATGAACCGCGCCGCCCTGGCGACGGTGACCTTCGCCGCCGAGACGGCGCGGGCCCGGTCGCCTGCGGAGGCGCGCAGGGAATGGACGACCAGATGGACCGCCGCGATGGCCTGCTCGAGTTCGATGTACATGTCGACCATGCGATGTTGCAGTACCTGGAAGCTGCCGATCGGCTGGCCGAACTGCTCGCGCTGCTTGGCGTAGTCGATGGTGTCGGCGAGCACTTTGCGCATGCAGCCGACCGCCTCGGCGCAGATCGCCGCGGTCGCTTCCGCGATGGTCGGCTCGATGACCGTCCAGCCGTCGGACTCCGTGCCGAGCAGCGCGTCGGAGGGCAGACACAAGCCGGTGAACACGAGATCGGCGGCGGTCCGGTCGTCGATGGTGCGGTAGGCGTGCACCTCGACTCCGGCGGGCGGAGCGCTCGCGTCGAATTCGAGCCGGAACAGCGAGATACCTGCCTTGTCGCGCCGTTCGCCGGATGTGCGCGCGGTGATCACCAGGTCGGTGGCCAGCGGTGCGCTGGTCACCACGGTCTTCGCGCCGTCGAGCACCCAGGTGTCGCCGTCGCGGCGGGCGGTGGTCGACACGTCGTGCAAAGCGTGTCCCGATGACGGTTCCAGCGCGGCGAACGCGATGCGCGCGTCACCGGACACGATCCGGCGCAGCAGGGCGTCGGCCTGCTCGCCACCGGAACGCTCGAGCAGACCGGCGCCGAGCACGACCGTGTCCACGAACGGCTCGACCACCAGTGCGCGGCCGAGTTCCTCGGCTATCACCATGAGTTCGACGGGGCCGCCGCCGGTGCCGTCCACCCGCTCGGGCAGGGTCGCGCCGAGGATGCCCAGTTCGTCGGCGAAACCGCGCCAGATCGCGGGCTGCCAGCCCGTCTCCGATTTCGCCGCCGCACGGCTCTTCTCCAGGTCGTAGCGGGCGCCGAGATATCCGGCGATCGCGGAGCGGAGCATTTCCTGCTCGTCGGTAAGCGTGAAGTCCATCAGAGTCCCAATGCTGCTTTGGCGAGGATGTTTCGCTGAATCTCGTTGCTGCCCGCGTAGATCGAGCCCGCTCGGTCGTTGAAGTACTTCAGCGGCGCGACGGCCTGCCAGTCCGCGCCGCTGCGGTAGCCGTCGGCGGGCGGCGTGAACTGGGCGATCGGGCCACCCGGCTTGGTGGCGTGCGGCTGGTAGACGCGACCGCGCGGACCCGCGGCCTCCAGCGCCAGCTCGGTGAGCTTCTGGCTGAGTTCGGTGCCGAGGATCTTCAGGATGGAGGACGCCGGGCCCGGGTTCTTCCCCTGCGCCATCGCGGAAATCGTGCGATATTCCAGGATTTCGAGCACCTCGGTGCGGATCCGCAAGTCCGCCAGCTTCGCCGCGAACGCGCGGTCGTCGATCAGCAGGTTGCCGTCCGGGCCGGGCTGCCGCGCCGCTTCGGCGGCGATGTCCTGGGCCATGACCTGCAGCCACGGCGCGGCCGCTCCGCCCCGCTCGTGCACCAGCAGGTACTTCGCGACGGTCCACCCGTTATCGATCCGGCCGAGCACATTGGTCTTCGGCACTCGCACGTTGTCGAAGAAGACCTGGTTCTGCACCTGCTCGCCCGAGGTCATCACCAGCGGCCGGATCTCGATGCCCGGCGCGGTCATGTCGATGAGCAGGAACGTGATGCCCTGTTGTTTCTTGCCCGTGCGCGAGGTGCGCACGAGGCAGAAGATCCAGTTCGCCTCGGTGGCGTGGGTGGTCCAGATCTTGCTGCCGGTGCATACGAAGTCCTCGCCGTCGTCGACGGCGGCCATGGCCAGCGCGGCCAGGTCCGATCCGGCCTCGGGCTCGGAGTAGCCCTGGCAGAAGAAGACCTCGCCAGTGAGGATGCGCGGCAGATAGAACGCCTTCTGTTCCGGGGTGCCGAACGCGATGATGGCCGGGGCCACCATCCTGATGCCCATCGGCGACAGCGCGGGTGCGCCGGCCAGCGCCGATTCCCGCTGGAAGATGTAGTGCTGGGTCAGGCTCCAGTCGCATCCGCCGTGTTCCACCGGCCAGGCGGGCGCCGCCCAGCCGCGCTCGTGCAGGATGCGCTGCCATTCCGTGCTCGCCTCGTGGTCGGGATACACGCTCGTCGCCAAGCGCCCGGCCCGCCGCAACTCCGGCGTCAGCTTCGCTTCGAGGAATCCGCGCACCTCGTCCCGAAACGCCAGATCCTCCGCTGACCAGTCGTAATCCATCTGCCCTCCCGGAGGGTGTGCACCGTTGCTTCCATGGCGACCATCCCGCCACCACGCGACAGAATGTACGGCTGTCTCTTTCACCGAGTCAAACTGAAGTCATATGCCCGCACATCCTCCACCTGGTGCGACCGGCACTCCGAGTGCTTCAGCAGTCCTCGAAGAAGGCCTTCAGGTAGCCCACCGATTGGTAGACGTAGTCGTAGGCCCAGCGGGGGATGGAGAGGGCGGGTTCGGGGTCGGCGAAGAGGAGTTCTCCGTCCCAGCACCTCTGCAAGACGTAGCGGGCTCGAGAGATGTGGGGGGTGAAGGTGACGACGATGACCCGGTGCCAATTGTGGGCGCGGGCGAGGCGGGCGAGTTCGCGGCCCTCGCCGCGGGTGGTGCGGGGAGACGGGTCGAAGCACTGCACCTCGAAGCTGTAGCCGCCGTGACAGATGCGGTTCAGCATGGCGCTGTTCTCATAGGGATTGGAGAACACCACTCGTGGCGCGAATCCCTCACGCGCCAAGCGCAGGCCCAGCTGTTCGCGTCCGTCGTGCGCACCGCCGAGCACGAGAACGGCGTCCGCCCGCGCGGGCGGATCGATCCGCGGACGCACGTAGACCGGCCACAGCGCCACCGCGGCGACCACCACCACCACCAGACCGGCACAGAGCCCGGTCCAGGCCAACCGACGACGTCGCACAGGCCGATGCTAGCCGGGTGCCGCGCGAGCATCACGCCAGGTCACGGCGTCCGGATCAGCGACGTCGCCGCATGTACACCTGCTGTTGCCCGGACCCTTGCCTCGCTGACGTGGCGTGGCCATCGGCGGGGCTTACCAATCGATCATGCGATGCACAGTCTTCGGAACCGGGTATCTCGGGGCCACGCACGCGGCGTGCATGGCCGAACTCGGGCACGACGTCATCGGAGTGGACGTGGACCCGGGCAAGGTCGCGAAGCTGTCCGACGGAGTGGTGCCGTTCTACGAACCGGGCCTGGAGGATGTGCTTCGTCGCAACCTCGATGCCGGCCGACTGCGGTTCACCACCTCCTACGCCGAGGCGGCCGCGCACGCCGATGTGCATTTCCTCGGTGTGGGCACGCCGCAGAAGAAGGGTGAGTACGCCGCCGACTTGAAATACGTGCACGCGGTGGTCGATACCCTCGCCCCGCTGCTGGAACGTCCCTCGGTGATCATCGGCAAGTCGACGGTTCCGGTCGGCACGGCGGACGCGCTGGGAGCCCGCGCTCGCGCGCTGAGTTCCACCGACGTCGAGGTGGCGTGGAATCCGGAATTCCTCCGAGAAGGCTTCGCGGTCAAGGACACCCTGCGGCCGGACCGATTGGTCCTCGGAGTCGACCGGGAGCGCGCCGCCGCCGGGTGGGTCGAGGATCTGGTGCGCGAGATCTACGCCGACCTCATCGCCGCCGAGGTCCCGTTCCTGCTCACTGACCTGGCCACAGCGGAATTGGTGAAGGTCTCGGCGAACGCCTTTCTGGCGACGAAGATCTCGTTCATCAACGCGGTGTCGGAGGTCTGCGAAGCGACCGGCGCCGACGTGACCATGCTGGCCGACGCCCTCGGCTACGACGCGCGCATCGGCCGTCGATTCCTCAACGCCGGACTGGGTTTCGGCGGCGGATGTCTGCCGAAGGACATCCGGGCGTTCATGGCCCGCTCCGGCGAACTCGGCGCCGACCATGCCGTCGCCTTCCTACGCGAGGTGGACAACATCAATATGCGCCGGCGGACCAAGGTGGTCGACATGGCCGCCCGCGCCTGCGGCGGCTCACTGCTCGGGGCCAACGTGGCGGTACTCGGCGCGGCGTTCAAACCGGAATCCGACGACGTCCGCGACTCGCCCGCGTTGAACGTGGCGGGCATGATCCAGCTGCACGGCGCCGTGGTGACCGTCTACGATCCCAAGGCGCTGGAGAATTCGTGCCGGGTGTTCCCCACCTTGAACTACGCGACCTCGGTCACCGAGGCGTGCGAACGCGCCGACGTGGTGCTCGTGCTCACCGAGTGGGACGAATTCACCGCGCTGCGCCCGCAAGACCTGGACGGGGTGGTGCGTGCCCGCTCGATCATCGACGGCCGGAACTGTCTCAATCGTGCCACCTGGAGAGCAGCCGGATGGGTGTACGCGGGACTCGGTACACCGTAGAGTTGCGGAGCGAGGCGGGCTACTGCCAGACAGACGACCAGTCCTGCCTTAAGCACAGCTGATCGCCGACGGTAGGGTCCGTCCAGCGGGTCTCCGCCGACGGACGGCGCAGGCTCGCATGTCGTGAAGTGTGAAACGAGATGGGCAGCTGATGAGTTCGGTACTGGGAGTTTCGGTGGGGGCCGGCGCTGTCCGTATGGCGCGACCACACGCCGGAAACCCCCACGGGCATGTCTCCCCGCATTCCTTCGATCTGCAGACCATTCCGGTCGTCGACCAAAGCGTGGAAGAGTTGGCGGCAGAGGCCATCGGAGTCACCCTGGAGGCCACGCCTGGTATCGGCGCCACCGCCATCGCCTACCGCAGTGAGCAGCACGCCCGCGCCATTCGCGCCGCCATGGCGCGTCAGCAGCTGACCAATTACGAACTCGTGCCCGAGATCGCGGCCGCACTCGAGTTCGCGCAGGCCACCGGCGATATCCGGGGCATCTCCTCACTGGTCGTCTACGACCTGGGCAGCTCGGGCCTGACGGTGAGCGTGGTCGACACCCAGACCCGTGAGGTCCGGCACAGCGAGCGCACCAGCGACATCAGCGGCGACTATCTCGACTCGTTGATCCGGGAGCAGCAGATCGCCTCGGGGCGGATCGCGCACCCGCCGAACGCCGCGGGCCTGGCCGCGCTGGACGCGCTGTGCCGCGAGGCCAAAGAGCAGCTCACCACCAACACCGCGGTGGCGTTGCCGAGCGAGCAGGGTTTGGTGCTGCTCGCGCAGGAGAACTTCGAATCGCTGATCATGCTGGCCATCGAGTCGTCCGCGCGCATGGCGCGCGACGTGATCGTGCGCTCGGACCGCCCGGTGCACGGCGTGCTCGCCATCGGCGGTTGCGCCCGGATCCCGTTGGTGGCCAAGGTGCTCGAACGCTGGATGGGCGTGCCCGTCATCGTGCCGGACAGCCCGGAGACCGTGATGGCTCGCGGCGCAGCGCTGCTGGCCAGACCGGTCCGTAAGGAATCGTCAACGGTGGGCGCCACGCTGGACGACGAGCTGTCACCGGCATGGTTGTCGGCTCCCACCCAGCGCGGCAAGCGTGAGATCAGCGGTGCGGTGCTGACCGTCAGCGCGCTGGCCGTGGTCGCCGCGATCGGGCTCGGCCTCGGTTACGGCCCGCAGGTGCTGGAACGGGATTCGCACACCAGCGAAGGATCACCGTCGCTGTCGCCCACCACCACACCGCGCACGACCAGCTTGGACCCGCAGATCGCGGTCGCGCCGGGCACCACGGAATCGCCCGCGCACGAGTCGCTCGCCGCGCCGCCGCCGAACCGGCGGCAGACCACCAGCGAGGCGCCGCCGACACCCGGCCCGAACACCATCGTGGTGCCGGGCCTTCCGCCGATCGTGGTTCCCACGATCCCGCCGGAGGTCTTCCCTTTCCCTCCGCCGCCGCAGCGCTGAGCCGGGCGGCCACACCGCACAACTCCTGAGGAGACGGGAAACGGGGGAGTTCAGACCCTCGCGTGCCGTGCGCGACGCGGGCGCGGCGCGGGGGTTGGTTCCTTGGTCGTGAACGGGCGGGCCAGCAACACCGCGATGCCGGTGGTCAACGGCACCGAGAGCGCCAGCGCGATACCGCCGACCGCCGAGCGCGCGATCTCGATGGCAACGGCGTCACCGGTCAGCACGTCGCGGATGGACCGCCCCGCCACGCTGAACAGCAGCAACAGCGGCAGCGCCCCACCGGCGTAGGCGAGCACCAGCGTGTAGACGGTACTGGCGATGTGGTCGCGCCCCACGCGCATGGCGGCGGCGAAAACCTCGCGCCGGGTGGCCGACTGGTCGATGGCGGCCAGCTCGAACGCGGCCGACGCCTGGGTGATGGTGACGTCGTTGAGCACACCGAGCGAACCGATGATGAATCCGGCCAGCAGCAGTCCGGTGATACTGACGTGCTCGATGTAGGTCGCGACGTTCGTGTTCTGTTCTTCGGAAAGGCCGGTGAGATGGGTCATCTCGATGGTGAGCCAGGACAACGCGGCGGCGAGCAGCATCGAGGTCAGCGTGCCGAGCAGCGCCGAACTGGTGCGCAGGTTCACCCCGTGCGCCAGATACAGCACCGCGTACAGGATCAGGGCGCCCGCGACCAAGGCGACCGGGATCGCCGGTTTGCCGTCCAGCAGGGCGGGCAGCAGGAACAGCACCAGGACGGCGAAGGCGAACACCAGGCCCAGCAGCGCGCGGACGCCACGCCAGCGCGCCACCGCGATGATCACCACGACGAAAGCCACCACGATCAGCGTGAGCGGCAGCCCGCGCGAGTAGTCCTCGAACGAGTACAGCGGCGTCCCGCTGGGATCGGTCTGGCGGACCAGCCGCAGTTCGTCACCGGCGTGCAGGTCGGGTTGTCCTGGGCCCGGTGCGATTTCCAGCAGCGTGCGGTTGCCCTTGTGCGGTCCGGATTCGATCGAGATCAGGCTGCGCTGGCAGGTGTAGGCGTTGTTGCGCGGCGGTTCGGGCTTGTCGACGAAGACCTTGCCCAGTGAAGAGCTGCCGCACGGCCCGATGTCCTGCAGCACCACGGTGCCCGCCTCGGTCTGTACCGCGCCGCCGCCCGCGTTCTGCATCGGCAGCGGGATATCGATGTGCTGCTTGCTCGGCCACAGCGTGATCGCGCCGATGACGACGACGATCCCGATGGCGGTGAGCAGCCCGACGACCACGCGCGCCGCGGTCGCGCCGATCGCGATCGGTCCCGAATGATCGTGGTGATGGTGGTGGTCGCTCACCGCGCTCCTCTGTCCGATGTGTTTGCGCCCGGAGCGAGCCTAAAGGATTTCATTTTCAAGACCGTCGCGGCGGTTACCTAACACAGCGGAGACGCGGTTGATGTGAACCGATCACGAGAAAAAAGGAGTTAGAGGGGGGCGGCGGAGAGCAGGGGGATGTCTCCGCCGCCCGCAGGGCAGGCGGCCCAGGGGGGTAGGCGGCCTAACCCGAGGCCGGATATGCCCAGGGGGGGTAGGCAATCCGACCGGGCACTCTGAGTGCCGAGGACCACTGTACACAAAAGTACTTCTTTTGCGCTAGCTAGTCGCCAAATCCGACGGGTATCCGTACATCGAGTTTGTTTCCAGGCCAGAAGCGGGGCGATTATATTGTCCAGCTCCGGCCTTCCCGCTACTGGCGATAGCTGGACAGGAAGTTGCCGAAGCGTTCGATCGCGACCGCGAGATCCCGGGCCCAGGGCAGTGTGACGATCCGCAGGTGGTCGTGGTGCGGCCAGTTGAAGCCGGTGCCCTGCACCATCAGGATCTTCTCCTGCAGCAGCAGATCCAGGATCAGCTTGGAGTCGTCGTGGATCTCGTACACATTCGGATCCAACTTCGGGAACGCGTAGAGCGCGCCCTTCGGCTTCACACACGACACGCCGGGGATCATGTTCAACCGCTCCCAGGCGACGTCGCGCTGTTCGAGCAGCCGCCCGCCGGGCAGGATCAGGTCCTCGATGCTCTGATGACCGCCGAGCGCGACCTGAATCGCGTGCTGCGCGGGCACGTTCGGACACAACCGCGAGGAGGCGAGCAGGTCGATGCCCTCCAGGAACCCGGCCGCGTGCTCCTTCGGGCCCGTGATCGCCAACCAACCCGACCGGTAGCCCGCGACCCGGTAGGCCTTGGACAGCCCGTTGAAGGTCAGGCACAGCAGATCGGGCGCCACGGTGGCCAGCGAGATGTGCTTGGCGTCGTCGTAGAGGATCTTGTCGTAGATCTCGTCGGCGAGCAGCAACAACTGATGCTTGCGAGCCAGGTCGGCGATCTGCTGGAGCACTTCGGCGGAGTACACCGCGCCGGTGGGGTTGTTCGGGTTGATCACCAGCAGCGCTTTGGTCTTGTCGGTGATCTTCGATTCGATGTCGGCGATATCGGGCTGCCAGCCGTTGGCCTCGTCACACAGGTAGTGCACCGGCGTGCCGCCCGCCAAGCTGGTCATGGCGGTCCACAGCGGGTAGTCCGGCGCCGGGATCAGCACCTCGTCGCCGTTGTCCAGCAGGGCCTGCATGGTGATGGTGATCAGCTCGGAGACGCCGTTGCCGAGGTAGACGCCGTCCACGTCCAGCTCGGGGAAGCCGGGCACGAGTTCGTAGCGGGTCACGATCGCGCGCCGCGCGGAGAGGATGCCTTTGGATTCGGAGTAGCCCTGGGCGTACGGCAGCGCCGCGATGATGTCGCGCATGATCACGTCGGGCGCCTCGAACCCGAACGGGGCGGGGTTGCCGATATTGAGTTTGAGGATGCGGTGGCCCTCGGCCTCCAGCCGTGCCGCGTGCGCGTGTACCGGTCCACGGATCTCGTAGACGACGTTCTGCAGCTTCGTGGACTGCTCCAGAACACGCGGGGGATGGTGCGGATGCTGAGGACTCACCCGTCCCATGGTGCCATCCGTCGCAACTGGATAAACCGCCTGTCCGAGCTCTCCACGGGCCGCCGCGCCCGCGACGGCGGCCGCGGCCCCGCCGGGTGTGACGCGTCACTCAATGGGCCGTGCCGGGCGGGATCCCTTTGGCCGCCGTCGAGCCGCAGAATTCCTCGATCCGCTCGTCCAGCCTGCGCGCCTCGACCGAGTCGCGGAAAGCCGGAGCCGCGATCCGCCTGCGCACACCGGTCAACCGCTCCTCTAGCTGCGCGATGCGCTTGGCCTCGTCGAGGCCGAGCACCGGCTGCAGCGCCTCGGCCGCGCCGTCCAGGCTGCCGTTGATCAGGTGGGCAGCCGCGCAGTCGACCCTGGCAAGCGCCTCCGCACCGTAGGAACGCTGTTCGGACGGGCCGTTCGAATAGAGTTCGATGGCCCGCTGGGTGGCGCCGAGCGCGGGCTCCGCCTGCCCGAGGTGGATGTAGGTGGCGCCCGCGTAGTAGTTGGCCTTGGCCTCGTTGAACCCGAAGACGCCGCCCACCTCGTCGTGCAGCGTGTCGGTCGCGGCGATCTCGCGCGCGTCGTCGGCCGCCCGCACGCAGCGATCGGTGTCGGCGGCGCTGCCCAGGGCCGACCAGATGCGCGCCTCGATATTGAGCAGTCGCACCTGCGCGGTCGCGGACTCCGCGAACTCCTGCCCGCTCTGGGCGAGCTGGACCGCCCGGCGCGGCCGCTGCGACCAGTACTCGATCAGCGCGTGCATGCCGCGGGTCCAGGCCCGAAGCCCGTTGTGCCCGCACAACTCCGCGTAGGCCCATGCGGCCCGGACCTGCTCGCCCGCCGCGTCGTAGTAGCCGAGATCGGTGCTGGCGTTGGCGAGCAGGCCCGAGAGGGTGCCCGCCAAAAGATACAGATGACCGGTATCGGCGGGCCGCTGATGGCCTTCCAGCAACCGATACACCCGGCGCCGCACCCGCACCATTTCCACCATCATCGGCACCGGCGGAATGCGCACGTAGTCGTTCGCGATGCGCACGACATCCGCGTCGAGCTGGTCCAAAGTGCTCGCACCGACATTGGTGCTCTCGGCCTTGCCGGCGTGCTCGCTGGCCTCGTGGGCAGCCGCCATGATCAGATCCCTCTCCGAAATCGCTGCCAACGCAGCACCTCTCATCGCACCGGCGTCTATGAGAGCCAAAAGGTCCGCGTCGCTCGAATAATGAACGCGCGCCGAGGCGTCGGCACGCGCATCGAATCCCGGCGGGACGGTTCGATCGATCGCGGGCTTATCGATCAATGCCGCGAATCGCGCCCGCACCACATCGTCGGACCTGGCCAGTGAGGTATCCAGAGCGGCTTGGTTGATCGGTCGTGGATGAACCCGGACGCCCCCGGCTTCCCACTTCGACACCAAGCGTTCGTGCACACCCAAATGGGCCGCGAATTCCCTGATGCTCATCCGCTTGGCATCGCGAAGGGCACGGGCCTCTTTGCCTGACCAATGCGTGACCACGGTGTCATCCCTTCCGAACGAACTCCTTCCAGAGTACGAGCGGTTTGTGAGCGCGGCCACAGGTGAAATACGGCCCCTATCAAAGGCAGCGGAAGGGCAGCGCAAGGCGGGTGAGCGGGCGATGCCGAATCGCGCGGCGGGCCGGGACCATTGAGTCGGAAGGCAAGGAGTTCGCCGTGAATGTCGAGAAACTCAGGACCGTGGACGATTGGGTGGCGTTCTATCGGCACGAGTTCGGACTGCCGGTCACCGAGCGGGGCGGTTTCGCCATGCTGCCGATCACCGGACGCGTTTGCGTCGTCCACCTGCCGACCGCGCGTGCCGAGAAGGTGCGCGCCGCACTGGAACAGCAGGGAACGAGGGGTCCCATGTTGGCCAGGCAGATCCGATGGAGTTTCCTCGCCGAGCCCGACAGCCGACCGGGACCGCAGGTGCTCGAGGTGCTCAATCGGCTGGATATCGGCCTGCCCGCCGTCGGCAGCGCCGTGATGTTGCCGACCGGCCTCGGCCGCTGGACCCGGGAAGGGTGCTTCTGGGTCAGCCCGCCGAGCCGCGGTGACACGCTCCCACCGCTGTCCGTCATCCTCACAACGGCGCTCGCGGTGGGAGCGGGCGGCGGGGACTGATCACCTCCGCGGTCGGTTCCCCGCCGCCGTCCGCCGGGTCCGCTTCTCCCCCACAGTCGACGAAGCGGACTCGGCCCCGGTCAGCGGGCTTCGGCGGCGTCGATCGCGGCGGCCGGAATCGGAAAGTTCAGATAGGACCGCGACGGAGTCGGTCCGCGCTGGCCCTGGTACTTCGAGCCCGCCACGGCACTGCCGTACGGGTGCTCGGCCGGGCTGGTCAGCCTGAGCAGGCACAGCTGACCGATCTTCATGCCGGGCCACAGCGTGATCGGCAGATTCGCCACGTTGGACAGCTCCAGCGTGATGTGCCCGCTGAACCCGGGATCGATGAAGCCGGCGGTCGAGTGGGTCAGCAGACCCAATCGGCCCAGACTGGACTTACCCTCCAAGCGTCCGGCCAGATCATCCGGCAGCGTGCACACCTCGAGGGTGGAGCCGAGCACGAATTCGCCAGGATGCAGCACGAACGGCTCGCCCTCGCCTGGCTCGACCAGGCTGGTGAGTTCGTCCTGCCGCTGCGCCGGATCGATGTGGGTGTAGCGGGTGTTGTTGAACACCCGGAACATCCGGTCCAGGCGCACGTCGATGCTCGACGGCTGGATCAGGTTCTCCAGCAGCGGCTCGACGCCGAGACGCCCAGCGGCGATCTCCGCGCGGATGTCACGATCGGAAAGCAGCACGCGACGAGCGTAGCGCCTGCTCGCCGGGGCTCCTCAGCCGCACAGTGATATGGAGAGAACGATATCCTCGCATTCATTCGGGCGGTGCCGCCCGCGATCGAAGGGATGAACCATGTCCGAGGGCTCGCTGTTCGACCTGACCGGCCACGTGGCCGTCGTCACCGGAGGCAACTCCGGCATCGGTCTCGGATTCGCCCGGGGTCTCGCGCGGGCCGGGGCCGATGTCTGCGTCGTCGGCCGCAACGCCGAACGCAACGAGGCTGCCGCCGCCGAATTGCGCACGTTCGGCGGGCGCGTGCTCGCGCTGAGCTGCGATGTAGGCGAGGAGCAGCAGGTGATCGACACCATCGGCCACGCGGCCGCCGAACTCGGCCGCATCGACTCCTGCTTCGTGAACGCCGGTGTGAGCCAGGGGTTCATTCCGTTCGTGGATACCGATCTCGCGGAATTCCGCCGGGTCACCTCTCTCAATCTCGACGCCGCGTTCGTGACGCTGCGTGAAGCGGCGAAGGCGATGCTCGCCCAGGGCGAAGGCGGCAGTCTGGTCGCCACCGCCAGCCTCGCCGCCCACCAGGGCGTTCCGCGCGGGCAGTCCTACGCGGCCAGCAAGGCGGGGTTGATCGCCATGGTCAACTCGATCGCGGTGGAGCTGGCCAAGCACGGCATCCGTGCGAACTCCGTGCTGCCCGGCTGGGTCGAGACGCCGATGACCGAAGGGGCCTTCGCCTGGGACCGTTTCCGCGAACGCGTCCACCCGCGGATCCCGGTCCGCCGCTGGGGCCTGCCGAGCGATTTCGAATCCGTCGCCGTCTACCTCGCCAGCCCCACCAGCGCGTACCACACCGGCGACACTCTGCTGATCGACGGCGGCTACAGCAAGTTCTGAGTCGGCGGCCGTTCACCACCCTGCCAGCGGTGTCCGAGACGACGTTTGTGACGTCGTCCCAGCTGGGAACCGCCTGAGCTACCTTCCAGCGCCGGAAATGGCACCGTGGAATGGTGACCTCCCCTCGCATTCGCAACACCATCTGGGTGCTCACCGGGTTGCTGGTGGTGTGCGCCGCGTCCCTCACGGCAGGTGTGGTCGGCAATCGCGGCCCCGGCGGGTTCGATCGCGGCATCACCGACTGGGCCGTCGCGCACCGCAACGGCACGCTGACCCCGATAGCGGTGGCGATCAGCCTGCTGGGCGGCACGCTCGCCATGACCGCCCTGGCCACCGCCACCTGCCTGGTCCTGTCCTGGCGGCGGCGCTGGACGGCGGCAGCGCTCGTCGCGATCACCGGGCTCGGCGGCGGGCTGCTCGTACGCGGCGGCAAGCGACTCACCGACCGGGACCGCCCACCCGTCGAGGAACACTTGATCAGCGTGTCCAACCAGGCGTATCCGTCCGGGCACAGCATGGGCTCGTTCGTCGTGGTCGGCATCGTCCTTGCGGTCGCGCTCCCCGCCATACACGGTTCCACCCTGCGCGTCTGCGCCGCGATCGCCGCCGTCCTCTTCGTCACCGCGGTCGGCCTGTCCCGGATCTACCTCGGCGTCCACTGGGCCACCGACGTCCTCGGCGGCTGGTGCTTCGGGGCGCTTTGGCTCATCCTCTGCCTGAGCTTGTACCGGTACTTGATACGCGCCGACCGGGGTACATCGGCCAATCGACGGGAACTCGACACCAGACGGCCGGACGAGGCGAGTGCTTCCTCGAACTACCGGCGGGCATAGCGAACAGTGCGATAAGGCCGACGACCAATGCCCTGACTTCTGCCACCGGTACAAGCTGCGCTTTTCCCACCCTGAGCGCGGCTTCTGCTACAGTCTCGATTGGCACTTTTGCCTCTGCCGATGTAGTTCAATGGTAGAACTTCTGCTTCCCAAGCAGACAGCGCGGGTTCGATTCCCGTCATCGGCTCCACCGAAGGCCCTGGATCGGCACCCCGCCGATCCAGGGCCTTTCTGCTACCCGACCAACCGCCCCGCAGCGGTCGTCATCGAGTGGCACACGGTTGAGGCGAATCGCGAGTAGCCCCTCCGTCATGTGCCACTCAACGAAGTGCCGGGCGGTTACCGCCGCTGGGGGTGGTGTGGGTTACAGGCAGGCGCCGCTGGACAGGGCGTGCACGAGGCAGGCCAGAGACTGGGCGTCGCCCGAGCCCGAGGAGACGCCGACAGGAGTCGCCTGAGTGCCGACGGGAGCCGGTTGCGGGATCGACATGGGCTTCAAAGGTAATCCGTTGGATGTAACCGTGGCGTTCGCCCAACCTGCACCTGCCAGCACGCCCGCAGCTGCCACCCCACTGGCAGCGACACCGAACGATCGAGCATGAGCCTCGAGACCGGACATGGGATGCTCCCTCCACCGAGCAATGGCACTCCAGCCATTGCGCCGAGGGCGACGATATCGGCACGAATTTACAAACCGCCTCAGGCCGACATCAGATGGGGAAAACCCGCGAACGACGAGAGTCCGCCGTCAGCAACACTTTTCACGTATACGCCCGGCTCCCCGTCGAGGTGGGGGACTGCCGGAACTCCGGCTCTCGATCACCTTCGGTGGTGGTTGAGGATGGGGTGGCGGCGCGATGCCTCGAGACACTAGAAGGCGTATCGGAGTATTCGGTTGGCTTGCCGAGACAGTCCTGAGCTGAGGGCTATGGCGCGGGTTACCGCGCGTAACGGTTGCGGGAAGAGGTCGACTTCGCCGGCGCGGGTGAGAAGTTGTTCTTCGATCAGTGTCAGGCGGGCGCCCCAGGTTTCGGGTTCGTGGGCGTCGTCGAATCCTTGGGCGGCGCTGATGCCGAGGGCTTTGATCGACGGGTGGTATTTCATGGCCCAGGCGGCGAAACGGGTGTAGCCGTTGAGGGCGAGTTCACCGGTCGGGAAGTGTGTGGTCGCCTCGCGGATCAGGGTGTGGAACGTGTCGCCGGGCAGGAAAGGCAGCAGGCCCTCGGCGACGATCATGGCTGGTCGATCGGCGGGCAGCTGCCGAGTCCAGCCCGGCTGGGTGAGATCGACGCCCAGCGGATGGGGGCTGTGCGGAAGCAACTGTCGGCGCAGTTCGATGACTTCGGGGTAATCGATGTCGTACCAGTCGACATCGGCGGGTGGATCGCATCGGAGCATGCGGGTGTCCAGGCCGCAGCCGAGATCGAGTACCACCGCATTTCGGTGCATGGCGATGAACGCGCGTACCGCGTCGTCGAGTTTTTTCGCGCGTAGCGCCGTTCCGCAGATGAGGCTGGGTTTCAGCTCGAGTTCGGTGAAGTCGTAGTCGATTCGGTCGGCCAGTTCCGCCTGGTGAGTGTCGCCCAGGATCGGGGTGCGCGTGGTCGCGTCCAGTGCTCGGGCTTGCAGGGTGAGGAGCAGGGTTTCCTGAATCGGGTCGAGGTCGGGTCGGATTCGGAGCACGATCGGTCCTTCAGGTGGTGGTGTCCGTGGGTCGGGCGGCGATGTCGCGCAGCCAGGTCAATGCCTGCTGAGCGGCCCGGATGCGTTCGGTGAGAGCGGGATCGGTGCCGCCGACCAAGGAGAGTCCGTCCTCGGCGATGTCGCCGAAGGCGCCGAGGCCGGCGATTTTGCGATGGATGACCTTCTCCCAGGCGTCGTCCTCGATGCGGTAGTAGGCGGTGCGGTCACCAGGGATCCGCACCTTGCGGACGAGGCCGATGGTGGTCAGCAGGCGCATGTTGGAGGTCAGCGAAGCGCGGCTGGCGTGGATCGCCTCGGCGATCCGGCCTGCGGATTGCTCCGGCGGATCGCAGATCATCAGTAGGCCGAGGATTCGTCCGGTGATGGGGGGCAGTCCCCATTCCTCGACGCAGAAGGTAGCGACTCGCTCCACCCACTCCAGCGTGGCGTGCTGTCGATCCGGTTCCGGCATGCTGTGACCTCCTGCGCTGTACTCGGCTCGATTACTGTGGCATAGCGGTCACCGACTCCCGGGTCGGCTCCGGGGTGGGAGCGACGAGGCGGGTACGGCGCAGGTGCCGGTCGAACCACTCGACGCCCAGAGCCATGGCCTCCTCGAGCCCGGGACCGGTGTAGAGACCGAGCACGTCGTAAGGCAGCACCTCGAGTCGTTTCGGCTCGCCTGCCTTGGCGAAGGCGCTCTGCGCCTCCTCGAGCATGTGGTACGGGTCCCAGCCGCCGTTGGCGATCATCAGCAGCGGGGTCGGCGCCAGGCGATGAATGAGGTCCTCCGGCGCGAAAGTCAGGAGATGTTCCGCGGAGTCGAGGGTCTTCTCGTTCCGGTAGTTCGGGAACATCTCGGCGGCGAGATCCGGCGTGCTCTCGACGTTTTCCCCCTGCAGCGTCAGGTGCGGCACCCGAGCGCTGTCGTGACCGGTATACCGGCGCTGCCAGTCCTCGTCCAACCGGTCCCGCAGCGCGCCGACGCCCTCCCTGCCGAGCAACCGCTCCAGATACCGCCATCCGTTCCACACGCTCGGGCTCTGCACCACAACACATTTCACGCGCCGGTCCAATACCGCGGCCTGCGTCGCCACCGAGCCCCCGATGCTGACTCCCCAGACTCCGATCCGATCCGGGTCCACCTCCGGGCGGGTTTGCAGGTACGACACCGCGCTACGGAAATCTTCTGCCTGTCGCTGTGGGTAGTCCTGGCCGCGAGGTTGCCCCGCGCTGGCTCCGACCGTGCGATAGTCGATCGCCAAAACCGCGAACCCCGCCCGCACGAAATACGGTGCGAACACTCGCAACGCCTCTTTCACCATCACCCCGGAGTGCCCCAGCACCAGACCGGGGACCGGGCCGTCCGCCGCGGGCAAATACAGATCCCCAGCACACTCGGTGCCAAGGCTGTTGAACGTCACTTGCTCGATATGGAGATCCATCAAAACTCCCGTCGTTGCTAGTCATTTCAGTCTTCACTGAAACGACTAGCAATGTCAACATAGTCCCCGAAACCCGTTGCCGATGCGACCAATACGCCGTGGACTCGGTCCCGGATGACGGGGGTAGCCACTCCGTGATCTGCCACTCAACGAGGTGCCAGGCGGTAGAGGGAAGTGGTTTCGCGGGTGCGGGCGTGGTGGAGTGGAGAGGTGGGGTTGTGGGCTCGGTGGTGGGTGGGGCGGGTCGTCAGTTGAGCGGTGATGTGGAGGCCTGCGGTTGTGATGCGGTCGAGGACTTCGTCGTGGGGGCGCAGGCCCAAGTGTTCGGGGAGGTCGGAGAGGATCAGCCAGCCTTCGCCGCCAGGGCGCAAGTGAGCGCGGAGGCCGGAGAGGAAGGTATACAGCATGGACGAGTTCTCGTCGTATACGCCGCTTTCCATGGTCGAGGTAGGTGTGCCGGGGAGCCAGGGGGGATTGCACACCACCAGGTCGGCCTTGCCGTCCGGGAAGAGAGTCGGGCCTTGCACGGCGACGGATGACAGGCCCAGTCGGTCGAGGTTGGCGCGGGCACAGGTCAGCGCACGGGAACTCTTGTCGGTGGCTGTGATTCGAGTGCAACCGCGGCGGGCCAGAACGGCGGCGAGCACGCCGGTGCCCGTGCCGAGATCGAAGGCTGTCTCGGTCCGCGCGGGTAGCGGCGCGGTTGCTACCAGATCGATGTACTCGCCCCGGACCGGGGAGAACACACCGTAGTGCGGATGAATGCGGTCGCCGAGCGCGGGCACGTACACACCCTTCTCCCGCCACTGCGCCGCCCCCAGCACGCCGAGCAACTCGGTGAGCGCGACCACCGTATGCCCCCGCGCCGCGCCGTACGCTTCGGTGCAGGCGCGCCGCACATCGGGAGCGCGACGCAACGCCAGCGAATAGTCGTCTTCCAGCAGCACGAGCAACTTGCCGAGCACTTCCGCGCGCCGCCGACGAGACGCGCGATACCGGCGGAACGCCTCGGCCGGATCGTCGCCCAGCGAAACCTTCCGCTCGACCCGCCGACCCATCGCCCGCAGCAGTTGCCGCGCGTTGTGGAAATCACCGCGCCACAGCAGGCCGGTCCCCGCTCGCGCCATTCGGCAAGCCGCGTGGGCAGTCGTCCAGTCGTTCACCACCACGAGGGAATCGGGTGGTGGCGCGCCATTCTCGGAATGCCAACGGGCGCTCGGGCAGGTGTTGTCCTCGGTCCAGGAAACGGTGGACACCGCGTACTCCTCGTGTACGAGCGTGCAAAGGGCACGAAGAGCACCTCGACGCGGAGACGCGAAATTGCCTGTGCTGCTATCGCACAGGGGCCATCAGGTCGCCTGTTTACGCCCGCGCCGAAGTGCGCGGGAAATCACCGAGAACCATCCCGAGCGACATAGCCGGACCTTTCCGTAGGAGACGCCTGAGTCTCCCACAGCGCCGCCGGTACAGCCCAACCCTGGGCCGTGCGGTCGTCCGGTCGCTGCGACCGGCAACTTGCGTCACGCAGTTTGGTGTCAGGTCTTGCAAGGACGCCGTCGCGTCCCCTGCACGACCGGACGAACCCCGCCGCGTTCTGGCGAGTGAACTAGAACCCTCAGGCCGCCCCGTTCGCCGATTCCGCGTGCAGTCGGCGGAACTTGCTGCCGTGGAAAACGAGCGGGTCCACGTCGGTGCGGGTGGCGATGCGGTGGATGCGGAGGATGACCACCGCGTGGTCGCCTGCCGGGACGTGCGCTTCCTGGACGCCCTCGATCCAGGCGGACGCGCCATCGATGAACACGGCGTCGCCGGAACCGCGGTGCAGCTGGATATCACGGAAGCGGTCGCCGTCGCGGGTGCCCAGCGTGCGGGCGGCGGCCTGCTGGTCGGTGCCGAGCAGGCTGAGGCCGAGGTGGCTCGCGGCGGCGAGCTTGGGCCAGGTGGCCGACGAGTTCTGCACGCAGAACGAGACCAGGGGCGGATCGAGCGAGACGGGCACGAACGTGCTCACCGCCAGACCGTGCGGGGTTCCGTCGATTTCGGCGCACACGGCGACGACGCCGCTGGGGAAGTTGGCGAACGCGCGACGCAGACCGGCTCCGTCGGCGGGGAATTCGAACAGGTCATGCATGATTCGCAGCTTTCGAGCTGTGGGCCAGTGCCTGGGCGACCGAACGCCACCGACCACTGTACCGGTCGATGACGCCGTCCTCGGCGAATGTGCGATCGGACAGGTAGAGCCCGGGCAACGCGGCGGTGGCCCCGATTTCGACGAGCACGGGCTTGAGCAGCAGGTCGGGAGCGAGGGCGTGGGCTGGTCCCGCGCCGAGCATGACCGGGACGGCGAGCACGCCTTCCAGGCCGGTCCCGCCCTCGAACTGTTCGAGGAACAGCTTGAGCAGACCGGTGTAGGTCGCCTTGAAGGTGGGGCTGGCGAAGACGACGAGCTCCGAGCCCGCCACGGTGCGCACCGCCTCGGCTACGGCCGGGTCACCCCAGCTGAGCAGCGCGGGACCGAACTCGACCAGGTCGATCACGGTGGGCTCCACCTCAGGTCGCAGCCCCCTCGCGACCAGGGTGGCCGCGGTGAGCGTGCGTGAGGCGGGTTTCGGATTTCCGACGACGACAGTGACTGCCATTTCGTCTCCTTTCAGATCACACCGTGAAGCGGTGGCGCGGCGTCGTGCAGCAGGGCCCGGCCGATGTGCTGGTATTTCCAGCGCACCGGATCGTGCAGGGTGTGCGTGCGCGCGTTGCGCCAGAAGTGGTGCAGATTGAGATCCGCCGCCGCGCTGCGCGTTCCGCCGACCTCGAACAGTGCGGCGGACACGTCGTTGGCGGCGCGGTCGGCGAGTATCTTGGCGGTCGCTACGGCCAGCGACGACTGGGCGACGTTCGCGGCGCTCGGATCGATCCGGATAGCCGCGTCCAATGCCCATCCGGCCGATGAGAGCGTCGCCTCAGCGGCGGTCACCGCTACGGACAATTCGCCGAAGCGCTGGATCAACAGCGGGTCGTCCACCGCGTTCGCCACCCCCGCCTCGAACCACGGACGACTCTTCGTGCGCACGAATTCCGTTGCCGCGGTGAGGGCGCCTCGGGCGATGCCGGTGTCGATGGCGGCGTGCAGCAACTGGGCGAACGCGCCATAGCCGGTGGGTGCCCGCACCGCGCCGGAGCGGGGAATCACCTGGTCGCGATCGACGAGCACTTCGTCGAAAGACACCGTTCCACTGCCGGTGGTGCGCTGCCCTAGCCCGTTCCAGTCGTCCACGACGCGTACACCGGGAGTGTTCGCGGGCAGGTAGACGATGTACTCACCGGCCTCGAGACCGCTGCGGCCTTCCGGATCGTCCAGCCGGGTCAGCACCGCGAACAGGTCGGCGAACAGCGATCCGGTGCAGTAGTACTTCACGCCGTCCACCCGGAATCGGTCACCGGCCGGCCGCAGCGTGGTGGCGATGTCGGCGACGGTCGTACCGCCGCGCTCGGACTGCGCGTTGGCGATGCGCCCACCGTCGAGCACCCGTCGGTAGTAGCGCTCCTGCTGCTGCGTCGTACCCGCGAGCCGGAGCAGGTTCACATAAACGAAGTGGCTGTGCGGGATCTGCGCGATGTTGGGGTCGGCCGTGGCGAGAATCCGCGTCACTTCCGCGACCGCGCTCGGCGGCAGATCCGCGCCGCCGTGCGCGGCGGGCACGGTGATCGCGAGCAGACCGCTGGCCGCCAGCCGATCGACCTCCGCGTACGGCAGCGCGCGCTCCCGGTCGCGTTCGGCGGCTCCCGGCGCGAAGTCCGCCGCGAGCCGCTGTGCGACCGCGAACGCTTGTGCCGCCGACAGGATGCGATCGGCGGCGACCGCGGTCATCAGTTCACCGCCGCGACGGGCCGCTGTGCGGCTTCCAGCTCACGCACCAGCGGGAGCACCTTCGCGCCGAAGTACTCGATCTCCTCCTGGAAGTGCAGGAAGCCGCCGAGAATCAGGTCGACGCCGAGCTGCTTGTAGGCGACGATCCGCTCGGCCACCTGCTCCGGCGTGCCGATCAGCTGCGTGCGGAAACCGTCGTTGTACTGCACCAGGTCCTCGAACGTGGAATCGGCCCACATGCCCTTGCGGTCCTTGGTGGACGCGCCCGCCTGCTGCACCGCGTCGCGGAAGCCTTCCACCGCGGGCTTGTTCGCCTTCTCGACGATCTCGCGCAGGGTGTCGCGAGCTTCCCGCTCGGTATCACGGGCGATGATGAAGCCGTTGAGCCCGAATCTCACCTCGCGGTCGTGGGCGCGGGCGACGGCGCGCAGGTCGTCGAGTTGTTCGGTGACGCCGTCGAAGTCCTTGCCGTTGGAGAAGTACCAGTCGGCGTAGCGGCCGCCGTTGCGCCGGGCGGCGGTCGAGTTGCCGCCCTGGAAGAGTTCGGGATTCGGCCGCTCCGGGGTGTTCAGCGGCTTCGGCTTCAGGGTGAAGTCCCGGATGCGGTAGAAGTCGCCGCCGTAGTTCACGTTGTCCTCGGTCCAGATCTTGCGGATCACCTCGAGGAATTCGGCGCTGCGCCGGTAGCGCTCGTCGTGCTCGAGCCACGGCTCGCCGAGCGCGGTGAACTCACCGGCGAACCAGCCGGACACGACGTTGATGGCGAACCGGCCATTCGACAAGTGGTCGGCGGTGGCGCCGAACTTGGCCAGTACCGCCGGGTGCCACAGCCCGGGATGCACGGCCGCGATGACCTTCAGCCGCTCGGTCGCGCCGAGCAGCGCGAGACTGAACGAGGTCGATTCGTGCTGGTACTCCGCGCCGTAGGAGGCGGTGTAGCGCACCTGGGACAGCGCGTAATCGAAGCCGTTGTTCTCGGCGGTCTGCGCCAGCTTCTTGTTGTACTCGAAATCCCAGCTGGTGCGCTGTTCGATATCGCTGGTGACCAGTCCCCCGCTGACGTTGGGCACCCAGTAGGCGAACCGGATCTGCTCGGCGATCTGCTCCGTGGTCATAGCTGCTCCATGGTTATCGGGGGTAGCCGTCGGATCGGAGGCCGGACGCCACGCATGCGTCCGGCGCTCCTTCCACTCCAGCACCGGCCCCCGGTCGGGACGAGGTTTTGAATCTGCGCGATTCGGATCAGGCGTCGGCGAGCGCGGGCGAGTAGCTCGACCTGGCGAACTTGCCTGCGGGCGCGAACCGGCCCAGTAGTGCGGCGGCGTCCTCGCCGGTGACCCGCGTGATGAACTCGTTGACCGCTTCCGGCGAGTCGACCGGCAGGAATGGCTGCGGCCGGTGCAGCAGGCCGACCAGCGCCGAAGCGAACGCCGGGTCGACGGCCGCCGCGGCGAAGAACGCGTTGCCGACCTCGGCCAGTTCGGGATCGCTGAGGAACAGCCTGGTCACCTTGTTCGCCGCATCTGCGCGCGCGGCGAGGAACGCGGCGTACTGCCGCGCGATCCACGCCTCGTCGAACGGTCCTTCGTGCACGGCGGCCGCCGCGACCAGCCGCTGCGCCTGGATCAGGCCGCTCTGCGCGCCCTGCCCGGCGATCGGATCGTAGGCGATGGCGGTGTCACCCAGCGCGGCGACCACGTGGCCCCCCGCGGTGCGCCCGACCCCCGACCGCACGACCGGGCGCACCGCGCCCTTCAGCCACGAGTGCGGATCCTCGGGGATGGTCTTGGTGGCCAGCACCTCCGGCAGGTCCCACTCGATGTAGTCGCGGTAGAGGTCCTGCACGATCCGGTGCGCCGACTCGGCGGAGTCGGCCCCGGCGAATCGCTTCTCCCAGTCACTGCCGGGCCGCGCCCAGCCGAGGAAGGCCCAGCTCGGCCCCGCGTCCTTGTGCAGGTACGGGCCCCACCAGCCCTCGCCTTGGTCGGCGAGGATGGAGAAGCCGCTGTGCGCGCCGCCCGCCACGCTGCGATGCGCGAAAACATCTTCGTCATGGCCGATCCCGGTGACGACGACGGTGAGCAAGGACCGCTGCGGCGCGTCGTAGGGCGTGCGCTGCGCGTCGACGGGGAACAGGTCCGACAGCCCGCCGCGGCCGGTTGCGACCAGGGTGAGGTCGTTGGCGGCGGCGATACCGTCGAGCGTCTCCGGCGTCACTTGCTCGACCGCGAACCGGCCGCCGCGCTCCAGGAACGCGGTGAGCCGCTCGTCGGCCTTGAGCCGGGTGTCCACCGCGACGCCGACGTATCCGTCGAAATGGCCGTCGAATTGAATCAATTCGGGACGATCGGGGCCCGGTCCGGCGATGCGTACGCTCAAGCCGGTGTGCCGGGGCGCCCGCGCGGTGTAGCTGTCCAATCCGAGCGCGGCCTCGGCCTGCTGGGTCTCGCCGAATTCCAGCGCGGTGCCGGTGGCGGGCACGTCGTCGCGTAATGCGCGCTGATCGCGCTCACTGTAAAGGGTGACGTCGAAACCGGCGTCGAGAAGTCCTAGCGCCGCAGTGACGCCGGTCTGTCCGGCGCCGATTACCGCGGCCGAACGAGTGGAACGGGATACGGGTTGCTGCGAAGTCATGCAGGGATGATGCGATGGGCGCGCGGTGCTCGCAGAGTGTTGCGATCACCGAGAATCAATAAGCAGACAGCGAATTCGCAGCGCGTACCATTCGGGCCATGTCGTTTGTCGTCGCCGACCTGACCGGAGACCGCACCGAGCAGTACCGCCAGCTCGCCGCCCAAGCCGAAGCGCTGGTCGCGGGCGAGACCGACCGCATCGCCAACGCCGCCAATCTCGCCGCATTGGTATTCCACGCCCTACCCGATGTGAATTGGGTGGGTTTCTATTTCTACGACGGTCGGGAACTGGTGGTCGGCCCGTTCCAGGGCAAACCCGCGTGTGTGCGCATCGCGCTGGGAAAAGGTGTCTGTGGCACTGCGGCGCAAACCAGAACCACTCAACTCGTGCCCGACGTGCACGCATTCGAGGGGCACATCGCGTGCGACGCCGATACGCGTTCGGAAATTGTCGTGCCGCTGGTCCGGGACGATGCGCTGATCGGAGTATTCGATCTCGACAGCCCGCGCCCCGAGCGCTTCGACGACATCGATCGTGCGGGGCTGGAAGTGGTAGCCGAGATATTTCTCGCGGCGATCTGATTCGTCGGCCGTAGAGCCGGACGGCGTCCGGCCCCGAAGGCTCCGACTCCGAACCGCTTCCCTGGCGTTGTCCGCACACCGGAGCGAGCGGGACTTCGGCGGTCCACTGCGGGCCGCACACCCGGCCCACTCCGACTACTGGGGATTCCGGCTAATCGGAGTCGGGGAGTGTGTCCAGGAAAACGCGCATATCATCGGCCTCCGGGACGCCGAGATTCGCATACAGGCTCATCGCGGTACCGGCGTATTCGCGCGCTCGCCCGACGTCGCCGAGATCTCGATACGCGCGAGCCAGTCCGTCGTTGGCGCGCGCCCGCTCGGGTAGGTTCAGTACCTCGTCGGCCAACGTCAGTGCGGTGCCGTGCTGTTCGGTCGCCGTGCCCGGATCGCCTGCGGTGCGGTCTGTCTCGCCGAGGCCGTTGAGGGCGGACGCTTCGTCACCACGACTGCCCAGCATCCGATACAGGTCACGAGCCCGAGAGTGGTTGTGCCTGGCCTCGTCCAGCAGGTCGTTGCGGCGGCACAGCGACCCCAGATAGTTCAGGACCAACGCCTCGCCGCGCTTATTGCCCACCTCGCGGTGCAGTGCCAGCGCGCGGTCGAGATGTTCGCGGGCGTCGCGGTACCGATTGTTGTCGGCGCCGAGCAACATGCCGAGGTTGCCGAGCACGTGCGCCTCGCCGACTCGGTTGCCCAGGCGGTTGGCGAGATCGAGCGCGTCGCGCAGGTAGCGCCCGGCCTGGTCGTACTCCCGTTTACGCCACGCCACATTCCCGAGCGTGTTCAGCGCTCTGGCCTCTTGATAGCGATCGCCGGAGAGGCGGGCGACCCGCAATGCCGCTCGCGAATGCGTCGTCGCCAGCTCGTAATCGCCTTGTCGCCAGCAGGCCCAGCCCAGGTCGGTCAACGCTCTGGCCTCGCCGATCGAATCGGCCAGCTCTCGACTCGCCAGCAGTGCCACCTGGTGCAAGCGTGCGGCGTCGGAGTGGCGGGAGTTGCCGTCGAGATAGGGACGCAGGGTTTCCGCGGTGTCTCTGGCGTGCGCGGGCGTTCCGTGTTCGGACGCATAGGCCGCAGTGGTGACGAGGTTTTCGCGTTCGGCGTCGAGCCACTCGGCCGCGGCCTCGGCGTCGTCCAGCGGCGTCACCCGGGCCGCGGAGGGCGGCAGCGGTTGGCGGTGACCGGCGCTGTAGGGGAACAGCAGATCCACCGCCGTCCGCGCGGTATGCAGGTAGTGATCGAAAAGCCGTGACAGTGCGACGGCACGGGCATCGTCGGATTCGTCCACCGACACCATGGCGCGGGCATGCTGACGCAGCAAGTCGTGAAAGGTGTATCGGCCGGGCTCGTATTGAGCTATCACGTGGACGTCGAGGAGGCCTTCCAACAGCATTTCGGCGTCGTCCACCGAGGTACCGGCGAGCGCCGCCGCGGCGACGGGATCGATATCCCGCCCGGGGTGCAGGCCGAGCAGCCGGAACATTCGCTGCCCGTCCGCGCGAAGCTGCCGATAGGAGAGGTTGAACGCGGCAACGACACCCCGCTCGGCCGTCGACAATTCGGCGAGTCTGCGCCGCTCGCCACGCAGCCGCCCCGCCAGATAGCCGACAGTCCACTGTGGGCGGTGCAGTAGTCGAGCGGCGGCGATCCGAACCGCCAGTGGCAGAAACCCGCACAGGTGCAGCACGTCCAGCACCGCGAGCGGTTCGGCGGTGGCGCGCTCGCCCACGATCCGCTCGAAGAGGTCGACAGCATCGCGTGCAGGCAGTGGATCGACCGACAGCGCCCGAGCACCGTCCAGGTCGATCAGCCGCCGCCTGCTGGTTATCAGGACGAGACTGTCCGTCCCGCCGGGCAGCAGCGGCCGGACTTGATCGGCATCCACAGCGTTGTCCAGCACCGCGACCACTCGCCGCCCAGCTAGTTCCGACCGCCACAGCGCGCCGCGATCGGCGGTGGTCTGCGGAATGCGTTCGGCGGGAATTCCGATCTGGCGCAGCAGGATTTCGAGCGCCGTATCTGTCGCGACCGGTTGGCGGTCGATCGTGTGCGCTTGGAGGTCGATGAACAGCTGACCGTCGGGGAATCGGTCGGCTACCCGGTGCGCGGTGTGGACGGCGAGCGCGGTCTTGCCGATGCCCGCCATGCCGTCGATCGTGGCGATGGTCCCCGCGGTGCCGGTGAGTGGTGCGAGGAGATGCCCGAGTTCGGCGTCTCGGCCCGCGAAATCCGGGATGTCGTATGGCAAGAAGTTCGCACTACGCGGCACAGGTTCGGTGCGTGCGGCCGGTGGCGTTACATGTGTGGCCGGTTCGACGTCGTCCCGCAATACCGCCTGTTCCAGCGCGACGAAGGCGCGTCCCGGATCCAGCCCTTGCGCGTGCGCGAGTGCCGTCCGGAACGATCGTGCGGCGGCGAGCGCATCGACCTGACGTCCCGCCCGATGCAGTGCGAGTATCAGTTGACCGGCCAGCTTCTCCCGCAGCGGGTTTGCGGACACCATAGCTGCCAACTCGTCGAGCACCGCCTCGTGCCTGCCCAGCCCGAGTTCTACCTCGGTCAACTGTTCGAACGCCGCCAACTGCTTCTCCTGCAGGCGGCGCCGCACAGACGCGACGTAGACAGCGTTCAGATCGGCGAGCGCCTCGCCGTGCCACAGCGCCAGCGCCGCGCGCAGTTCCGCCACCGCGGCCTCGGGCTCGGAAGCGGCCAGCAATCGGCCTGCACCGATCCGGCTGGTGAATTCCGCGAGATCCAACTGCCCCGGCCCCGGCAGCGCAACGTATCCGGCGGCTGTGGTCTGCAGTACCTGGGCCGCGTTTGCTTCGCGCAACACCTTCCGGATCGCCGTCACCGCGGCGTGGATCTGCGAGCGCGCAGTGTCCGGGGGATCCGTGCCCCAGATGGCCTCGATGATTCGGCCCGCGCTGCAGACTCTTCCGACATTGACCAGGAGATAGGCGAACACCGCCCGATGTCTTGGCGCCGCGGCCGACTCGCAGCCGTCGACCACGATTTTCATTGGTCCGAGGACCGTAAAACGCGCACCCATCTCGGCTCCATACAACACCCATCGTGAAGGCATCGCAAAAGTATCAACGGGCCGTAACACGCTGTTCCCATGCCGCAAATGCCCCCGATAGACCCGGAGAACGCGGGTGACGCTGCCGGACACCTCTTCACTGTCAGCCAGCGGCTGTTCGGCGTCACACCGAACAACGTGAAGGTGATGGCGCAAAGCCCTGCCGCCCTGCGGGGGTATGTCGCCCTCACCGAAGCGCTGGGCGGCAGCGAGATGCCGGTGTTCGCACGTTCCGCCGTCGGGCTGTTGGTCGCCCAGGAGCACGGGTGTGACTACTGCCTTTCGGCGCACAGCTTCCTCGGCAGCCGTCTCGCGGGGATGACCGAGGGCGAGCTCAGCGACGCCCGACTCGGCTCGGCCGACGACCCGAAATACGCGGCGATCCTGGCCTTTGCGGCAGCGCTGATCCGCCGCCGCGGCGCAGTCACCGACGACGAACTCTGCAGCGCCCAGGCGGAACTGGCGCCTGCCGAACTCGTCGACGTCATCGCTCATGTGGCGCTGGCGATCTTCGACAACTACCTCGTCCTGGCCGGACGGGTGGACATCGACTGGCCGTTGGTCCGGCATACGGACCACGCCCACGACACAAAGGAAACGGAATGACTACGCAAGACAGCACGATCGCGGTAGCGGGCGCCACCGGACGGCTCGGCCGCCACATCGTCGACGTGCTCACCGAGTCAGGGCACAAGGTCGTGGCGATGTCGCGGTCGACCGGAGTGGATGTGGTCACCGGTGCCGGACTCGCCGAAGCGTTCCACGGCGTGACCGCAGTGATCGATGCATCGAGCACGCCGTCCTTCGAACAGCAGGCAGCCACCGATTTCTTCACCGCCTCGGCCCGCAACCTGCACGCGGCCGCGCAGGCGGCCGGAGTGCGGCGGATCGTGGCCGTGTCCATCATCGGCATCGACGGCTCCACCGCTGGATACAACGCCGCGAAGCTGGTGCACGAGCAGGCACTGCTGGCAGGCCCGGTGCCGACGCGAATTCTGCGGGCCGCGCAGTTCCACGAACTCGTCGAACAGATGATGCATTGGGGCGCACAAGGTTCGGTGATCTACATCCCGAAGATGCGTACCCAACTGGTCTCCGCACGCGCGGTCGCCGAACAGCTGGCCGAATTCGCGACCGGCGCATGGTCAGCGCGCCAAGGAGGCCCCTTCCCGGAGATTGCCGGACCGCGCGCCGAATACCTGGCCGAGATGGCCCGGCTGGTGACCGCGCGACGTGGGGACGATAGGTCGATCGAGGAGGTCAGCGATCCGGCCAACCCCGACCGCGACCTGTACGAGAGCGGCGCTCTGCTCCCCGGGCCGGATGCCGTCCTGTCCGGTCCGAGCTTCGCCGACTGGCTCGACCAGCAGGCGCGCAGCCACCACTGATTTTGGATTATCAACGTCCCGAGAGGAACACCTGACATGAATGCTCGCATGAAGAACCCCGCCATGGTCCTGCCTGACGCGATGAAGGGAATCAACACCCTCTACAAGGCCACTTACCAGGGCGGAGTCTCCGCCGAACTGCTGGAATTGGTTGCGCTGCGGGTCAGCCAGATCAATGGATGCAGCGCCTGTGTGCACTCACACCTGGCGGGCGGTCGTAAGGCGGGGGTCGGCGACGAGAAGCTGTTCGCCGTCGCCGCGTGGCGAGAATCGGCGGAGTTCGGTGCGGATGAGCGCGCGGCGCTGCTGCTGGCAGAGGTCGCCACCCGGATCGCCGACAAGTCCGAGGATGCCGTGCCGGACGCCGTCTGGGACGAGATCGCCGATCACTACGACGAAAACCAGCTCTCCGCAGTCATTCTCATGATTGCGCTGACCAACTTCTTCAATCGCCTCAACACCAGCATCAAGGAGCCCGCGGGCGCGAGCTGGGCCTGAGCGGAGTATGACGATGACTTCACAGGACTCGCGATCAGATGCGGTTTCCCGGATCCGGACCGCCGCGTATTGGGCGACGACCTTACCGGTTGCCGCCGAGATGTTCAAAGGCGGCATGTGGGACCTGACCCGGGAGCCGTTCGCGGTAGAAACCTTCGATCAGTTGGGCTACCCCAGATATTTCTTGACGATTCAAGGCATCTGCAAACTGCCCATGGCCGCAGTGCTGGTGGCCCCGGGAATGCCGCGGCTCAAGGAGTGGGTCTACGCCGGATCGCTCGCCGTCTATCTCGGCGGCGCGGCCTCGCACCTGGCGAACGGCAATCCACGCAAATTCGCCATGCCCGCAACGGTGCTCGCCGGGTTCGCGGCCGCTTCCTGGGCGCTGCGGCCGACGGCGCGCCGCGACCCGAGCCCCGACCCGATCCGGTCGACCTTGCGGATCGGGCGGGGCATCCTGCACGCCCTGCTCTCCGCACCGCCGCCGGAAGCGGCGCGTCCGTGAGCGCCGACCCCGTTGGCGCAACCGATCCATACCGTTCCACCAGGAGAAACCCATGACCCTCGACATGACGACGATGTACGCCATGCACAACGCGCTGCGGCGCGAACTCGAATACATCGCCGAAATCACCGATCGGATCGACGACGATCCGCGCAAGATCCTCGCCACCGCTGCAGGTTGGCAAATGTTCACCAAATCCCTACTGGTGCATCACACCGCTGAGGACGACGCGCTGTGGCCGGTGATGCGGCAGACGCTCGCCGAGCGACCCGACGAGTTGGCACTACTGGACGCCATGGAGGCCGAGCACGCCGTCATCGATCCGCTGCTCGAGCAGATCGACGCGACCTTCGCCGATCCCGAGGGTGGGCCGGATCGCCTCGGCGGTCTGCTCGATGCCTTGGCGACCGGGTTGACCGGGCACCTGAAGCACGAGGAGGGCGAGGCGTTGCCGCTGATTCAGGCGGTCGTGACACCGGAGCAGTGGCAAGCGTTCGGTCAGTTGCACGGCAGCCGTATCGGTCCTGCGGCTCCGCAACTGATTCCGTGGCTGCTGGACGGTGCCGACGAGCAGACGGTCCAAGTGCTGCTCGCGCCGCTGCCGGAGCCGGTGCGTGCCGCGTACCGCGATCAGTGGCGGCCCGCGTATGCCGCGCTCGATCGGTGGAGTGCGAGCACGGCGACTTTGTGAAGGCCGCAAGCCGCCCTCGGACGGGTATCGAGACCGAGGGCGGTGCGCGTCGGCGGTTCGAGCTCACGGTGCCGACCCGGCAAGCTTCGATTAAAGTACCGGACGGTATTGAGATGAGGGCATAGGCGATCATGCCGGGTTCTGCCGGACCTGGCGGCGTCGACGGAAACCTGTGATCGTTGAGGAGAACCGTCGGATGCGCAGTCCTACTTATGACGAGGTCAAGGCGGCTGCCGAACGTATCGCCGGTGTCGTCCGGCCCTTGACCGTCGCGCCGATGGGTCGGCAATCGGAGGACGAGCAGGCACTCGGTTCCCTCCGGCCGTCGGCCGGGACGGGCGGCGCCGAAGTCTTCCTGGGACTCGAATTCCTGCAGCACACCGGCTCTTTCAAGGCTCGCGGCGCGGCCAACCTGATGGCAGGACTGATCGAAACCGGGTCTATGCCGGCAGCCGGTATCGTCTCCGCCACCGGTGCTAATGCGGATATCGGATTTGCCTGGGCCGCAAAAATTTTTGGCGTGCGGGCGACCGTTTTCCTCGCCGGTTCGACGCCCCGGGCCAAGGTAGCCTGGCTGCGCGCGTTGGGCGCTGAGGTTCGGTTGGCAGGCGAAGCGCAGGACAACGCAAGGGAATCCGCCCACGATTTCATGACGAGCACAGGTGCGATCGACGCCTACAGCTACGACGACAACCTGACCTCGGCCGGTGCGGGCACCATTCTGCTCGAATTCATGGACGTGGTAGCCGGGTTGGACACGATCGTCCTCGCGGTCGGCGCTGGCGGCATGTTTTCCGGAATCGCCGCGGTCGCGGACTATTTCGGCATCAGAGTGGTCGGCGCGGAACCAGATGGCAGCCGGGCGCTCAATGCCGCATTGGCTGCAGGCACGGTGCTCGACGTGAGCGTGGATTCCATCGCGGCCGATTCCCTCGGCGCGCCGAGGGTTTCCGCCGCCGCGCTGGCCTGGGCCGTATCCACAGACGTGCGCTCGGTGGTCGTCGACGACGATGCGATCGTACGGGCGCGTCGGCAGCTGTGGGACCGGCATCGACTCGTCGTCGAACACGGCTCCGCGACCGGCTTGGCGGCACTGGCTACCCGGGCATACCAGCCACGCGACGGTGAACGGATCGGTGTCGTGCTGTGCGGAGCCAATACAGATCCCAGCGACCTCGTCGACTGAGCGATCCCTCGCGGGTCCCGGCCCTGGTCCGAGCGCCCGCCTTCAAGTACGGGCGAAGGCTGCCACATCGCCATAACTGCGTCACGATCAAGAGCTCGCCTCGACCGTCGCCCCAGGACGCGAGACCGTATCCGGCAGAGCCGTCGATCCCGCAGCGCCCAGGCGGTAGCTCGCGCCCCGATGATCCGCGGGCAATCGGTCGCCCGCGCCGAACAACGCGTTGCGTAGCGTGCCCGGCGTGTATTCCGGTGTGTACGCGCCTCTGGCGGTCAGTACCGGGACGACGTGCCGGACGATGTCTTCGAACGTTCTCGGTGTGATCGCGTAGGCCAGGTTGAAGCCGTCCAGGTCGGTTTCGGCGGCCCATTCCTGGAGCAGGTCGGCGACCGTCTCCCCGGAACCGACGAAGACCGGGCCCATGCCGCCGATGCCGGCCCACTTGCCGATGTCGCGGACGGTCCATTCCCGCCCGTCGTCGTCGAATTCCTGGAACGCCGCCACCGCCGACTGGATCGCGTTGCTTTCGACTTGGCCGATCGGGTCGTCGAGGTCGTAGCGGGACAGATCGATGCCCATCCAGCCGGACATGAACACCAAGCCGCCCTCGACACTGGCGTAGGACAGGTACTCCTCGTGCTTGCGCCGCGCCGCCTCGTCGGTCGCGTCGGTGATGATCGTCGCGAGCGCGTAGATGCGCGCGGCGTCACGGGCGCGGCCTGCCGCCGCCAGCGCGTCCCTGATCCTGGAAACCGTCTGCGCGAGCACTCGTTTCGACGGACCCGCGATGAAGATGGCCTCGGCGTTCTCGGCCGCGAAGCGCACCCCGCGCGGAGACGCGCCCGCCTGGTAGATCACCGGCGTGCGTTGCGGCGACGGCTCCGACAAGTGGATGCCCGGCACGGTGTAGTGCGTGCCGCGATGACCGATGTGGTGCACCTTGGCCGGGTCCACGTAGACGCCCGCGGTCGCGTCGCGGACCACCGCGTCGTCCTCCCACGAGCCTTCCCACAGCTTGTACAGCACCTCGAGGTATTCATCGGCCTGGTTGTAGCGCTCGTCGTGGTCGAGCTGGTCGGCCGCGCCGAAATTGCGTGCGGCCGAGGGCAGGTAGCCGGTCACCACATTCCAGCCCAGCCTGCCGTTGGTGAGATGGTCGAGCGTGGACAGCCGCCGCGCGAACGGGTACGGGTGCTCGAATCCGGTGCCGGTGGTGATGCCGAACCCGAGATGCTCGGTCACCGCCGCCATGGCGGAGACCAGCAGCAGCGGGTCGGCAACCGGGATCTGCGCGCCTTGGCGCAGCGCGGCGATGTCGTTGCCGCCGTATACGTCGTATGTGCCCAGGACGTCGGCGATGAAGATGCCGTCGAAGCGGCCGCGTTCGAGCAGCTTCGCCAGCTCCGTCCAGTAGCCCAGCTCCTTGTAGCGGTGCGATTGGTCGTCGGGATGCCGCCACAGCCCCGGGGACTGGTGGGCGACGCAGTTCATGTCGAATGCGTTGAACCGGATCCGGCGGGTCACTGCGCGGCTCCTCCGGCCGGTGTACGCTCGCCCGCGCTCCAGGCGAACGGCAGATCGGCGCCGTTGAGCAGGTGATCGCCGATCGCCCGCGCCTTCTGGATCGCCGGGTTGTGCACCGAGATGGTGCGGGCGTTACGCCAGTGCCGATCCAGCCGCAGCTGTTCGGAAACGACCGATGCGCCACCCACTTCGAACAGCAGCGACGTGGCGGGCAACACCAGGTCGATGACGGCGAGCTGGGCCCGGGCCGCCGCGAGTTCGGCGGCCACCACCGCGCTCTCGTCCTTCGCGCCGCCCGCCAACACTCCGTCGAGCACGTCGGCGACGGCGAGCACACTGGCCTCGGCCGCGAACGCGGCCGCCGACAGCCGCCCGATCACCTGTTGCACCAGCGGATCGTGCCGCGGCAGGTCGGCGGCGGAGTGTGTGTAGCCGCGGGTACGCGCCGCGACCCAGTCTCGGATATCGCGCTCGGCGCGCTTGGCGATGCCCGCCAGCACCGCGAGCTGGACCAGTTGCAGGTAGGAGGTCGCGTAGGTCGGTCCGGGCGCGCCGTAGCCGGGGCCGAGGATCCGGTCTTCGCTTACCGCCACATCGGTGAATTCCGTTGTTCCACTGGCCGTCAGCCGCTGGCCGAAGCCGTCCCAGTCGTCGTGCTGACGCACTCCCTCGGCGTTCGCGTCCACCAGCACCCCGACACGCTCACCGTTCCGGTCGGCGGCGGCCAGAATGTAGTCCGCGTACAGCGATCCCGTGCTGTAGTACTTGACACCATTGAGCAGCCAGCGCCCGCCGACCTCGGTCAGCGTGGTGCGGTAGCGGTCCACCGCGCCGACACCTGGTTCGGTGATCGCGTTGCCCACCAGCGTGCCTTCGGCCACCGCGCGCAGCCACCGCTCCCGCTCGGGCCCTTGCTCCGCAAGGAGTTGATCCTCGACGAACGAGAAGTGCACCCGCAGCGCTTGCGGCAGATTCGATTCCGCGGCGGCGAGTTCGATGAGCAAGCGGAACAGCTGCCGGACGGTGACGCCGTAGCCGCCGAACTCGACCGGAACGCGCAGCGCGCCGAATTTCGCCGCGCGCAGCAGTCCGACCTCGTCGTAAGGAAGCGTGCGATCGATTTCTCGCGTCACGGCGCCCTGCGCGATCCGGTCGAAGATCGGGCCGAAGATCGCATCCAGTTCGGAATCGGTAGTGGATTTCGCCTCGGTGGTCGTCATCAGCCCACCATCGCGCACCCCGCGCGGTCGCTCACGGGTTGCGCGCAGCGCGATCGAAATGCTCGCCGAAGCGGAAAGATCGACCGCTCAGGTGCGCGAGGTCCCGGCCAGGTCGACTTGTCCGCGTGCGTTGGACAGCGCGGTGACGACGCAGGTGCCGAGTCACATGCGCTGTCGCGGGCGACGCGGTGCCGCTGTCGGTACCCGCCGCTACAGTCGCGACGTGGCTGGTTCGCGGTACTCGTTCACGGCGGAAGTGTGGGAACACCAGGGGAATGCCGCTTGGCATTTCGTGTCGCTGCCCGCAGACGTGGCCGACGAGATCGAGGAGCGGTACGCCCATCGTTCGGGCGGATTCGGCGCCGTGCGGGTGCATGTGGTCGTCGGCGGCTCCCGGTGGTCCACTTCGCTGTTTCCGGACAAGTCGCGCGCGACCTACGTCTTGCCGATGAAGAAAGCGGTGCGGGTCGCCGAGGGGCTCGAAGCCGGATCGGCCGCGCGAATCGAGCTCACTGTCGCGCTGTGATCAGCGAAGCTCCGGCGGGCGCTCAGTATTCGGCCGGGCGCCCCGCGAACCCTCCCGCGGCGACCTTGCGCCTGCTCGCACTTCGCTTGACCGCCACCACCACGATCACGAGCACACCGAGCACGACGCCGCCGAAACCCAGGGCGAGCGCACCGAGCAGCGTGCCGACGAACGAGGAGCCGAGCCCTTGTCCGATGGCGACCGTCACCTCGGAACTCCCGGCCGTGGTCACGCGATAGGCGCCCGGCTTCGCGGCATCGAACGAGAACCCGGCACGTCCCTCGTGGCTGCCGAAGGAATAGGTGACTGCCGAGTCGTACTTCCGCAACTCCGCATGCTTGCCGTCCGGATCGAGCACCCGCAGGTTGACCGTGCCGGAGGGGCCCCGCGACGATGCTCCGGAGTACTCCAAATACACCGTGTAGCCGCCCGACTCCGCCAAGTTCACCATCCCGGAGCCGGGCACCTTGACCCGCTGGAAGTCATCGATCCGGCCCGAGGTCTGCAGGAAGCCGAAAGCGCCGAGGATGATCCCGCCGATGATGCCGACGCCGATCAGCGCGCCACCCAGCGCGAACCAGCGACCCGACGGGGTGATCGGTTGCGCCGCAGGTGATCCCACCGGGTTCGGCGATGTCGGAAAAGGCGGCTGTGACACGGTCGAATCCTCGGCTTCTGGTCGACACCCGAGTCGACGTAGCGACAGCGTACGGTCTGCTTCACCGCCTCGCTACGCGAATCGTCCACCGCCCCGGCGGGCCGGAACTCAGCGCGTCTGAGCCGCCGACATGCACTCGCTCGCGATGCGACCGCTGGCGGCGCGCGCCTTGTCCGCGTCCTCTTTGCTCATCCCCAGCGTTTCCTGGTTGGGAGACTTGGTGTCGTACTCGTCGCTGATCATGATCCGCAGTCCGGCCTGCGAAATACCCTGGTCGACGAACACTTTCGCCGCGCATTCGGCCAGTTGCTTGTTCTTGAGGCCCTTGTCCTGCAACGACTTGGCGAGATCGGCCTGCGTCACCGTGGGCGCCGCCGTGTCCTTGTCGCTGCCGCATGCCGCGAGCACCGGCAGCGCGATCAGCGCCGCGGCGATCATGCAGATCCGCACCTGACTCCTCTTCCTCGACTGACCACTGTCGGTGGCGTGGCCACCATAATGCCGTCCGGCCTTCAGCGGTAGTCGTGCGCGGTCTTTGCCCAGGAGGCCTCAGAGGTCCATGGCCGCGCGCAACGCGGTGTCGAGCCGTTCCAGCGTGTCGGTGTCCACCACGTCCACCCGCTCGGCCAGCCAACCGCGGAAGATGCGCCCGATGTTCCCGGCATGCACCCAGCCGTGTTCCTCCACCGGAACCGCGAGGATGTCCTGCGGGTCGTCCTCGACCACCTCGGCCGCGATCAACCAGGGGCGCGGCGATTCGTTGATGCCGTCACTGCTGATGAGCACGACCGTTCGGCGGCGCGGCGAACCATGCGGGTTGTAGATCCACAGTTCACCCCGACGCACGCATCGCCTCCTCGGCGGCCGCCAGTTCTGCCGCGTCCGCGGCGGCCTCGGCGGTCACATCCGACACCGGACCGACCCCGGTGCGCACGGCCTCCCGTCGCGCGGCCTTCGAAATCCAAGCCGACGGCGACATTCCCGCGCGGGCGGCCGCCTGCTCGGCATACGACCAAGCGGCTTCGTCCAGCGAAAGGGTGACCTTACGCGTTGCCATACCAATTATCCTACCGATATTGCCGGGTCCGGCACCAGCCCTCGGCGACGACCGCGTCAGCGCGATCTGGACGATTTCCACCGCACCACCGAAAGCGACCCGCACTGCTCGCTGCCGGTGAGCGCGTGGCGGCCGCCCCAGCGCTGCCGGGATTCAGCGCAACGCGAGCGGCGTCTCGGACTCGACGCGGGTCAGCTTTTCCGGGTTGCGAACGAAGTAGAGGCCGGTGATGTGGTCGTCCTCGACGTGGAAGGCCATGATGCCGTCGAGCACGCCGTCCAGGCGCAGTGCCAGTGCCGGGTTTCCGTTGATCAGAATGGTTTCGCAGCTGAGTTCGGCCTGGACCTTGCCGGTGCCGCCGGTGATGTAGCGGGTGACCTTCTCGGCGCCGATGACGGGCTGCAGCGCGGCTCGCTTGATGCCGCCGCCGTCGCTCATGAGGACGACATGCGGCGCGAGGACGTCGAGCAAGGCTTGGGGATTCCCCGATTCGAGAGCGCGCCCGAACGCCTCCACCGACGCGCGGGTCTGGCTGGGCGATACCGCCGAACGCGGGCGGCGGGCCTCGACGCGGCGGCGGGCGCGGTGCGCGATCTGGCGGACGGTCGGCGGGTTCTTGCCGACCGCGGCCGCGATCTCCTCGTATCCGAGGTCGAAGACCTCGCGCAACACGAAAACAGCGCGTTCGGTGGGCGAGAGCGTCTCGAGGACGAGCATCATCGCCATGGAGATGTTCTCGGCGAGTTCGACATGCTCGGCGACGTCGGGTGCGGTGAGCACCGGCTCGGGCAGCCAGGGGCCGACGTATGCCTCTCTGCGGCGCTTCATCGTGCGCAGCCGGTTGAGCGACTGCCGGGTAGTGATCCGGACCAGATAGGCGCGTTCGTCGTCCACCTGCTCGGTGTCGGCTTTCACCCAGCGCAGCCAGGTCTCCTGCAGCACGTCCTCGGCGTCGGCGGACGAGCCGAGCATCTCGTAGGCGACGGTGAACAACAGGTCGCGGTGGGCGACGAAAGCCTCGGTCGCGTGGTCGCTCATCTTCTCGACCCTCCTCCTCGGTGGTTGGCTGCGTTCGATCCGGGCCGTCAGCTCGTGAAAGGTTCGAGGGCGAACCGGCCCCACGCGATGAACACCGCGACCGCGAGATATACCGAGTTCAGCACGACGAACTTGGACTGCCCGAGCCGGCCGTGGGTGATCATCGCGCCGACCATGAGCCCGACCCAGCAGACCGCCGTGACCGGCACCAGCACCGGCGCGATGTCGAGCACGGCGGGCAGGATCAGACCGGCCGCCGCCAGGATCTGCAGGAGGCCCAGACCTTTTACGAAGCCGTCGCCGGCCGTCGCGGTCCATTCCCCGCCGGGTGACGCGGCGAGTTTCTCTCGCGGAACGAACGCCTTGGTGATGCCGCCGAAGAGGGCGAGCGCGGCCAACAGTGCCGTCGCGATCCACAGTGCGATGTTCATCGGGAACTCCTTTGTATCCAGCGTGTCGGCATCCAGACACCGTGCGAGCGAGCACTGTGACAGCCAGTGAGCTAGATCACTCCCCGGACGGGGACGGGCCGCGTCGATCCCGCACTGTCGGAAATAGCCGCGCCCCGCCACTCCAGTCGGCGGCTGCTGCGCGATACCAACTGATGACAGGTGACTGCTGTTAGGGTTGGCGCATGACGACGTTGCACCATCACCGCGTCGGCGCGGGCGAGCCGCTCGTGCTGGTACACGGGGTCGGGAGCCGGTGGCAGGTGTGGGAGCCGATCATCGACACACTGGCCGCGTCGTACGAAGTGATCGCCGTCGACCTGCCCGGCTTCGGCGGTTCGACGCACCCGCTCGCGCACAACACGGTGCCCAACCTCACCGACGCGCTCGCCGAATTCCTCGCCGCGCAGGGGATCGAACAACCGCATCTCGCGGGGAACTCGATGGGCGGGCTGATCACGCTGGAATTGGGCGCTCGCGGGCTGGCTCGCTCGGTGACCGCCTACTCCCCGATCGGCTTCTGGGACACCGCCGGTCGCGTGTGGTGTCAGCAGTCGCTGGGCAAGTCACGGGCGTTGGCGCGCAAGCTGCGGCCCGCCCTGCCGTCCGTCCTCGGCACCGCCGCGGGCCGGACCGTGTTCCTCTCCCTGGTCTTCGGCAAACCCTGGGCGCTGGATGCGAAGGTGGCGCTGGACACGGCCATCGGCGCTGCGGACGCGGCCGGATTCGACGAGGCGATCGCCTCGTTCACCGATGTCCGGCTGCCCGAAATCGACTCCCTCGCCGACATTCCGGTGACCATCGCATGGGGCAGCCGCGACATCCTGCTCACCTACGCGACCCAGAGCCGCAAGGCGCGCAGCGTGCTGCCGGACGCCGAGCACGTCACGCTGCACGGCAGCGGGCACACGCCGTTCTTCGACGACCCGGCCGGATGCGCCCAGGTGCTGCTCGAGACGATCACCCGCCAGCGCTAGACGCCCGTCCGTTCAGCCCGCAGGCGGGTCGAGCAACGTGTCAGCGGACGCCGTGCCGAGCAAGACGCGCACGGCATTACCCCACCGGTGCTGAAGAACCCGGTTGCGGGACACGTCCCCGGTGAGCAGCACCCGCAGGGCCGATCCGGTCATGATCTCGATGGTGAACTCGGTGATCGTAGGCACGCGGGGATCGTCGGGGAACTCGCGCCGGAAGCTGTCGCGAATGCTGGTGTGCATCAGTTCGAACAAGCGGACCTCGAGCGGCAGGAAGGCCGCCCGCAGTTCCGGGTCGGTCCGCGCGCCCACCCACATCTCCAGCGCCGCCCAGAACGACGGGCCGCTGAGCATCCGCGTGGTCAGTTCGACGGCCGTCTCCAGCCGGTCCGCGTCGTCCGGGATCGCTTCGAACTCGCTTGTCAGCTGGTCGAAACGGCGTCGCGCCACATGCTCGACGGCGCCGGCGAGCAGATCGGACCTGGTGGGGAAATAGTGCTGCAACGTTCCCCGCGGCACACCCGCCCGCTTCTGCACCTCGAGCGTGGTCGTGCCCGCGTAACCGACCTCGACCAGGCTCTCCACCGCCGCGTCCAGCAGCCGTGTGCGCATGCGCTCCCTGCGCTGCGCCTGCGGCTGCCGGACGTGTCCCGGCCCGCCCGTCAGCGACCCTGCCACTGGGGCTCGCGCTTCTGCGCGAACGCCAGCGCGCCTTCGGCGGCGTCCTTGGAAATCAACGCGGGCAGCGCGATTTCGCCCTGCTTCGCGAATCCCTCCGCGACCGGCCAATCCGGCGACTCGTCGATGATGCGCTTGCTCGCGGCCACCGCGAGTGGCGCGGCGGCGACGATCTCGGCCGCGAGTTCGAGCGCCACCGACAGCGCCGCACCCGGCTCGGTGACCCGGTTGACCAAGCCGAGCTGGTAGAGCCGCTCGGCGCCGATCCGGCCTCCGGTGAGCGCGAGTTCGGCGGCGGTGCTGCGCGGCAGCCGCTGGGTCAGGCGCAGCACGCCACCGCCCGCCGCCACCAGACCGCGCTTGACCTCGGGAATGCCGAACTGCGCGTCGCGCGCGGCGACGATGAGGTCGCCCGCGAGCGCCAGCTCGAAACCACCGGCCAGCGCGAAACCCTCGACGGCGGAGATCATCGGTTTCGCCGGGGGTTTCGCCGTGATACCGAGCGGGCCGCGGCGCTGCGTCATCGGCATCTCGCCTTTCGACGCGGCCACGAGATCCATTCCGGCGCTGAAGGTCCCGCCCGCACCGGTGAGCACGAGCACGCGCGCGGCGGAATCGGCTTCGAACTCGTCGACAGCGGCCTCGATGGCCTGCGCGGTGGCCAGGTTGATCGCGTTGCGCGCCTCGGGACGGTTGACCGTGAGCACGGTGATCGCGTCGCGCCGCTCGATCAGGACCGAGTCGTTCATCGGGCGCTCCTCTCGGTGAGCAGGGTGAACGTGTCCGCGGCGATCTCGGCGTCCGCGCCGAGCGGGTCGCCCGCGGTGAACGCCGCGAGGGTGTCGGCATCCGACGCCCGGACCAGTATGCGGGTCCCCGCGGGTGTCAGTGCGCTCACCACAACGGCTTCCGGCTCGTCGGCACGGTCGGGCGCGGGACCCTTGCGGTAGGCGACGGTGTACGCCTCGACCGTGGCCGGACCGGTGTACCCGGGCGCGGGTTCCCGCCGCGCCGCAGGCACATCCGCCTCGATGGCACGGAACAGCCGCTCGGGCGGCTTCGCCGAGTACACCCCGACGCCGTGCTTGGTGCTGTACCAACCGAGCGCCGTCGCCAGGCCGTATGCGCCGGGGTCCGCGCGGAGGACGCCGGACAGCGTCGCGATCGAATGCGTCGTGTAGTTGTTGCCAGGGCCGCCCGCGAAGGTGAGACCGCCGGTGACCGAAAGCGGCCGGGCCGGATCGTCGATCGGCAGGCCGAGTTCCTCGGCGGCGACCTGCACCGCCACCGGGAAGCAGGAGTACAGGTCGACGTGGGCCACATCGTCTATCGCGATTCCCGCGGCGCCGAGCGCCGCTTTCCCCGCCGCGGCGATCGCGGGCGATCGAGACATGTCCGCTCGTTCGGAGACGAACCATTCGTCGGTCGCGGTGGCACCTGCATGCGGGAACACCCATCGGTCCCGTGGCACACCGGCGGCGTCGGCCGCCGCCGCGCTGCACAGGATGAGCCCGGCGCCCAGGTCCACGGTGAGGTTGGCGATCAGCAGCTTCGGATACGGCGTCGACACCATCCGGTTGGCGGGCGCCGGCGTCGCCAGTTCGGCGGCAGCCTGCGCGGCGGGCTGCCACGCGTACGGATTGCGTGCCGCGACCTCCGACAGCCGCGACCACAGTCCGCCGATCCGCTCGCGGTGCGCGGCTTCGCTCGACCCCAACCTGCGGCGCAGGGCCGTCTCCATGAGCGCGTAGAAGTACACCGGGCCCCACAGCCCCGCGGCGGTTTCCATGTCCGAGTTCGGACCACGATCGGAGCCGACGATCTCGTCCGGGGTTACGTCGTCCGGCTGCTCCGGCCAGTCCACCGCCGCGCCGGAGCGGGCGGCCGTGTTCCCGGAGTACACCGCTTCGGCTCCGGTGAGCAGGGCGACCTCCGAGCGGCCGTCGGCGATGGCCTGCGCCACGACGTTGAGCAGCCGCTGCGGCGCGTCACCGCCGAAACGCACCGACTGCACGGTCCTCCTCGGGCTGACGCCCAGTTCAGCCGCGACGAGCGCGCCCAGGTCACCGTAGGGGCGGCTGACCGGGGCGACGGCGGCGATCACATCGGCCGAACGCAGCAATCGGTCGCCGACGCCGCTATCGGCGCCTGCGCGGCGCAAGGATTCGGCGGCGAGTTCGACCGGGCCGGGCAGACCCGGCTCACCCGGTCGGTGTACGACCTGCCCGGCGCCGACGAGCACCGGCGTCCTCGGGTCCATTCCGGCTGGCAGCATGCGACCTCCGCTCCATAACCGTCAACGTTGACGGTAACTCGAGTCCGATTAGAACAGAGCCCCGGCGCCGCGGCAACAGTGCGCACCAGACAACTGACTCGCGAGTAAGATCCGAGCATGGGCACCAACATCGCAGTGCGGTTCGACGACCACCGGGCGTACGTCACGCTGGACCGGCCGGACAAGCACAACGGCCTGACCATCGACATGCTCCACGAGCTGGTTGCCAGCGCGAAGCTGGTGGCCCGCCGCAGCGATGTGCGTGCGGTCATTCTGTCCGGCAACGGACCCAGCTTCAGCAGCGGTCTGGATATCTCCGCGGCAATCAGCGATCCATTGGCAATCGTTCGGAATTTCGTGCCGCTACCCTGGCGCGGCACCAATGCCTTCCAGGAGGCGTGCTGGGCTTGGCGCCGCCTGCCGGTGCCGGTGATAGCCGCCGTGCACGGGCGCTGCTACGGCGGCGGGCTCCAGCTCGCGCTCGCCGCCGACGTCCGTTTCGCCACCCCCGACGCGGAGTTCTCCGTCATGGAAGCCAAACACGGGCTGATCCCGGATATGACCGGCGCTGCAACACTATCCAGGCTGATCGGCATCGACAAAGCCCTCTTGCTCACGATGACCGCGGACGTAGTGGACGCGGACTACGCCGCGCGGATCGGCTTGGTCACCGAGCTGACGCCGGACCCCGTGGCGGAGGCGGAGAAACTCGCCGACCGCCTCGCGACGCGGTCGCCGCACGCGGTCGCCGCCGCCAAACGACTCTTCGATAAGTCGTGGCGAGCATCCACCCGGCGAACCCTGGCCGTCGAGCGCGCGACCCAACTTCCTTTGATTCTCCGCAAGGCGCGCAGCCGTCCTACCCGGGATTAGCTACAAATTCGCTAGTCTGCTGGAGAACCCTCCCCGCGACTGGTTCCGCTGCTACCATTTGCACGATTTGCCAGCCAGTCGACTAGTGGTGCGCGGCACACTGCGAAGGGTCTGTGTATCGCGGGACGTCCGTGTTTCGCACCGCTCTCGGGAAGAAACCGGAGGGCTCACAGATCGTGATCAAGACCGCATCCTTCCTGCTCTCGGCGCTGGCGGGCGCCTCGGCCCTGCTCTTCACGGCGACCACACCCGCCATCGCGAACCCGAACGCCATCAATCCGATCCCGGTGCTCAACGGCACGACCGGATTGCCGAATCTGCTCGGCCGCACCAAGGCGGTCTTCCAGGTGACCGGTATGGCCAGCCCGAACAACACCCAGACCTACAACGTCCTCGGCACCGATCTCGGCATCATGTGGGACAACGGGCACGGCGAAATGCTCACGGCGTTCGGCGACACCGCAGGCGTCGGTTTTCCGAATCTGCTCGCGGGCAGCATGTGGGCCTGGCGCAGCAATATCCTGCTGCGCAGCCACACCACCGATCCGGCCGAGGGCGTCTATTTCGACAGCGTGGTGCGCGACGTGTTCGGGCAGGCGCGCGATCTGATCGCCAGCCCGAAGATCCCGTTCCTGGAGATCAGCCGCATCCCGACCGCGGGCATCGCCGTCGACGGCGTGCAGTACATGAGCCTGATGTCCGTGCGGACCTGGGACGACGTCGGCCAGTGGAGCACCAACTTCTCCGGTCTCGCCGTCTCCGGGGACAACGGCGAGACCTGGGCCGAACTGCCGGAAACACGACGGAACAACGAGGGCGGCGACGCCAACTTCCAGATGAACGCCTTCCTCGCCGACGGCGGGTACATCTACGAATACGGCACGCGGTCCGGACGCAATCACACCGCGCACGTCGCCCGCGTGCGCGCGCACGACATCGGAAATCTCGCCGAATACGAATACTGGGACGGCCACGCTTGGCGGAAGAACGACGTGAACGCCGCCGCGCCCATCATGTTCGGCGTCGGCGAACTGTCAGTGATGTACAACGCCTATCTGGGGCAATACATTTCGCTGACCACCGATCGATTCAATTCCGTGGTGATGCGGCGCGCCCCCGATCCGGTCGGACCGTGGAGCGATCCCGAAGTACTGATCGACACCCGCGAATTGCCCACCGCCTACGCGCCTTCCATCTTTCCGTACCAGACCGGGCGCGATCTGTACTTCCTCACGACCGTGCACAGCCAGTACAACGTCCTGCTGATGCGCACGACGCTGTGACCGGGAACCCGGCGATCCGACGCGGCGCTTGACCTCAACAAAGGTTCATGTACGAGGCTGCATCGCGTTGGATCGTTCGCGTTTCCGGGAGGCACCATGCTCAGCACCACCGTCGACATCCGCGCCTGGTTGCGCGAAAACGCCATCGCGATCGACAGCACCGATCCGGACTCGCCCGGTACCGAACTCGACGGCCTGATCACGCGGCTCGCCACCGCCACGGTGGTCGGGCTCGGCGAGTCGACGCGGTTCTCCCGCCAGACTTTCGGTGTGCGCGAGCGGCTGCTGCGCGGGCTCGTCGAACGACACGGCTTCCGCGCACTGGCCATCCAGGACAGCGCGCGTTCCGGCGAACGGTGGGACCGGTTCGTCACCGCGGGCGCGGGCGACCCCGAATCGGTGCTCGCCGGCGCCTGGCGTCCGTGGCGTACCGAGGAATCGGTGGCCACGCTGCGCTGGATCCGCGCGTACAACCTGGCGCACCCGGACGACCCGGTGCGGATCTTCGGCGTCGAACCGCCCCGTGCCGAACCGAGCGACTACGACGCGGTACTCGACTACGTGCGCCGCGCGGCTCCCGACCGGCTCGCCGCGATCGAGGCGCATCTCGCGCCGATCCGCACCGCGCATCAAGTCGACGAACATGTCCAGCGCCATCAAGGCACCCACCCCGGCCGCCCGTTCGCCGAGCACGCCGAAGACGCCCTCGAGCTGCTCACAGCATTGCCGGATACCGGCGAGCGCGCCTCGGCGCTCACCCACGCCCGCCTGATCCGCGACTTCCACCG
This sequence comes from Nocardia sp. NPDC059691, assembly GCF_042733915.1. Lineage (NCBI taxonomy): Bacteria > Bacillati > Actinomycetota > Actinomycetes > Mycobacteriales > Nocardiaceae > Nocardia > Nocardia sp. NPDC059691. The sequence goes on from NZ_JBHWFB010000001.1 coordinate 241,614, forward strand.
GCAGAGCGTCGCGAGCCAAGGGTTCGCCAGGGACGAACGGCCGTCGGCCGAGACGGTGCTGGAATGGCAGCGCTCGACCGGCGCGAAGATCGTCTACTGGGACGGCCTCGCGCACACCACCAGCCTTCCGATCGTCTTCGGTACGGCCGAATTCCGCGGCACCGGAAGTCATTTGCGCGCTGATCTGGGCGAACGATACGTGTCCGTCGGCATCGGCTTCCATCACGGCGACCTCGGCGCGGCCGTGGCGCCCAATCCGCAACCGGACCTGGTGGACGCCGCGCTGGGCGAGGTCGAGCTGCCCGCCTACTACGTCGACCTGCACGCCGCCGCGCCGGAACCGGTCCATGATTGGCTGACCGGCCCGGCGAAGCTGCGCACCATCAGCGGCGTCTACGACCCGGCCGCCGACGCCACGGCCAACATCCGGCTTTCGTCGCTCGCCGATGCGTTCGACGTGCTGATCCACGTACGCGAGACCACGCCGGTGCACTGGCTCTCGCAGGTATCGGACTGACTCGGGCAACCCCACGAAGCGCGGGTGGCCCGATCAATAGACTCGAAATATGGATGCGGCCGACTGGGACGAGCGCTACGCGCAAACGGAATTGGTCTGGGGCGCACCGCCGAACAACACCGTGGTGGAGCACGTCTACGGGTTGGAACGCCGTGCGCCCCTCCAAGCCGCCACACCCGAGGGCGATGCGCCGGAGTTCCCGCGCGCTCTCGATCTGGCGTGCGGCGAGGGCCGCAACGCCCTGTGGCTCGCCACGCACGGCTGGCAGGTGCACGCCGTCGACTACTCACAAGTCGGCATCGACAAAGGCCGCACGGTGGCGTCGCGGCTGTCCCGCTCGGTCCGCAATCGCATCACCTGGCAGTGCGCCGACGTCACCGATTTGGACGAAGCGGGGATCACCGGACCGTTCGAGCTGGTCTTGATGGTCTTCCTGCACCTGCCCGCCGAGCAGCGCCGCGCGTTGGTGCGCACGGCGGCCGGGCTGCTGGCTCCGGAAGGCACCCTGCTCGTACTCGGCCACGACACCACCAACATCACCGACGGCTGCGGCGGGCCGCAGGACCCGGCCATCCTGTTCACTCCTGACGACATCGTCGCCGACCTCGGCCCGCTCGCGGCGGCGAGCGAGGTGCGCGTCCGCATCGCCGACCGCGTCTACCGGCCCACCGAAACGGGCGACGCCATCGACGCGCTGGTCATCGCCACCCGACCGGCCGAATAGGACTCAGGACCAGCGCTCCAGCCACGGAGTCACGGTCTCGGCGATCAGGTCGAAGCCCGCACGGAAGGCGTGCGGCTGTCCTGGGATGACGCGCACTTCGGCGGCGTCGGCGGGGTCGGGAATGCCGAACGGGTCGTTCGCCCCGTTGACGACGACCACCTCGATGTCTCCCGGCGCGAGCAGTTCATCCCGGCGCGAGTTCTCCGGCTTGCCCGGCGGATGCAGCGGGAACGAGAGCGCGAGAACGCCACGGACCCGTGCCGCGACGGCGGTACGACAAGCCACCCGCGCCCCGTTGCTGCGCCCACCCTGGATCACCGGGATGCGCTTGCGCCCGCGCAGCCGCGCGACGATCTCCAGCCAGGCCTCGTCCTGCTTGACCGCCGAACCCGGTGCCCGCCGCCCAGCCACCCGATACGGCTGCACCACCCGCGCGACCCCACCCCCCAGCCGCAACGCGACGTCACGCACCGCGAGCAGGTCCTTCGCCTCCACCCCTCCCCCCGCACCATGCGTGAGCAGCAGCAGAAACGCGGGCCTGCGCGGCTGTTCGAGCTCGACCTCAGCCGGCCCCGCACTCGTCTCGATCAGCATTGTGCTCATTCTGCCGCGCCTGCCCCCCCGAAGCCGCACCGTCGCTCCCCGCGTGATCGACCTGCGACTATCGGAGCAAGCAGCGGCCGTCGCGAGCCGCCGGGCTCACATCCGCCCCCGCCGCACACGCCACGGAGTCAACAGCGTCAGCCGCGGCGAGCCGCCAGCCACCAGAAGTCGCGGCCATCAAACACTGTAAAACGCGTCACATTGCCTGCTCAGCTCTTTGCGCAATCATTACCGGCCGGTAATATGTCTCATAAGTTACCCGCGAGTAGCATGCGGAAAACCGGCACGACTACCCGGTGGAGCGAACAACGGGCGGGAACGGCAACCATACCGACCGCACCAACTCAACGGAGAGTGAGTACTGACAATGGGTCACTACAAGAGCAACGTCCGCGACCTGGAGTTCAACCTCTTCGAGGTTCTCGGCCTCGGGTCCATCCTGGACAGCGGCGCCTACGGCGATCTCGACACCGACACGGTGAAGGAGATGCTCAACGAGGTGCGCCGCCTGGCCGAGGGTCCGCTCGGTGAGTCGTTCGCCGACGCCGATCGTAACCCCCCGGTCTTCGACCCCGAGAACCACACGGTCACGCTGCCGGAGTCGTTCAAGAAGAGCTACCGCACCCTGCAGGACGGCGGCTGGGACAAGCTCGGCATCGCCGAGGAGCTCGGCGGCCTGCCGATCCCGCGCGCCGCGTACTGGGCCATCGCCGAACTGATCCTGGGCGCGCAGCCCGCCGCCTTCATGTACGCCGCGGGCCCCGGCTTCGCGAACATCTTCTACAACAACGCCACCGACGAGCAGAAGAAGTGGGCGGAGATCGCCGCCGAGCAGGGTTGGGGCGCCACGATGGTGCTGACCGAGCCCGACGCCGGTTCCGACGTCGGCGCCGGTCGCACCAAGGCGATCAAGCAGGAAGACGGCACCTGGCACATCGAGGGCGTGAAGCGGTTCATCACCTCCGCCGACTCCGACGACCTGTTCCCGAACATCATGCACCTGGTGCTGGCCCGCCCCGAGGGCGCGGGACCGGGCACCAAGGGCCTGTCGCTGTTCTTCGTGCCGAAGTTCCACTTCGACCACGAGACCGGTGAGCTGGGCGAGCGCAACGGCGTGTTCGTCACCAACGTCGAGCACAAGATGGGCCTGAAGGTCTCGGCCACCTGTGAGGTCACCTTCGGCGGCCACGGCATCCCGGCCAAGGGCTGGCTGGTCGGCGAGGTGCACAACGGCATCGCGCAGATGTTCGACGTCATCGAGCACGCTCGCATGATGGTGGGCACCAAGGCCATCGCGACCCTGTCGACCGGTTACCTGAATGCGCGGGACTACGCCAAGGAGCGGGTCCAGGGCGCCGACCTGACCAAGATGACCGACAAGGCCGCGCCGCGCGTGACCATCACCCACCACCCGGATGTCCGTCGCTCGCTGGCCACCCAGAAGGCGTACGCCGAGGGCCTGCGCGCGGTGTACCTGTACACCGCCGCTCACCAGAACGCCGATGTCGCCCAGCACGTTTCCGGTGCGGACGCCGACCTGGCCGCGCGGGTCAACGACCTGCTGCTTCCGATCGTCAAGGGCGTCGGCTCGGAGCGGGCCTACCAGTACCTGACCGAGTCGCTGCAGACCCTGGGCGGTTCGGGCTTCCTGCAGGACTACCCGATCGAGCAGTACATCCGCGACGCGAAGATCGACTCGCTCTACGAGGGCACCACCGCGATCCAGGCGCAGGACTTCTTCTTCCGCAAGATCGCTCGTGACCGCGGCGTCGCGCTGGCCCACGTGGCCGGTCAGGTGCAGAAGTTCATCGACGCCGAGGCGGGCAACGGCCGCCTGAAGGGCGAGCGCAAGCTGCTGGCCACCGCGCTGGAGGACGTGCAGGCCATGGCCGCCACGCTCACCGGCCACCTGATGGGCGCCCAGGAGCAGCCGAGCGAGCTGTACAAGGTCGGCCTCGGTTCGGTGCGCTTCCTGCTCTCGGTCGGTGACCTGCTCATCGGCTGGCAGCTGCTGCGTCAGGCCGAGGTCGCCATCGCGGCCCTCGACAACGGCGCGACCGGCGCCGACGCGGCGTTCTACAACGGCAAGATCGCGGTCGCGCAGTTCTTCGCCCGCAACGTCCTGCCGGAGCTGACCGCCACCCGCGCGGTGCTGTCCAACCTGGACAACGACATCATGGAGCTGGACGAAGCCGCGTTCTGACCTTCGTTCCACCGCAACGGCACAACGGCCCGGAGATCCTCTCCGGGCCGTTGTCGTCTACATTTGTCGATTCGTGACGTTCGATCACCGCTCGACGCCGATTCTCTCCGGTAGATTGCGTGCTCCCGGGGAGCGACAAGAGCCTCCCGCTTCCCACAGTTCGGCACGAGAATTGTCGGCAGAGGTGCCCGAGGTGACGCGCAACGCAACTGGCATCGGCGCCTATCTGCGCGAACGACGCCTCGCCGCGGGGCTGACGCCCGCCCATCTCGCCGAGCGGGCCGAGCTCACCGAAGCGGTGCTCGACCAGATCGAGACAGGCGCGGTGGCGCCGAATCAGCCACTGCTGCAACAGCTGTTCGACGCGCTGGAGGTGCCGATCTGGTACCGCAAACATATCGTCGTGCTGTCCCTGCCGAATTTCTTCACGGACGCCTACGGACCCGGCCCCGACATGCCCACTCCGGACGACCAGGCCGACCTGCACAGCCTCCCCGACCCGGCCTGCTACCAGCGGATGCCGACGCAGGACCTGGTGGCAGCCAATTCCGCCTACGAACGCGCCTTTCCAGGTGCCCTCCCCCGAGGAAACGTGCTGGAGTGGATGTTCCTCGACGCGGCGGCCCGCCGGGTGATGGTGGACTGGGCCGTGGAAGCGCACCTGCTCGTCGACGCCTTCCGTATTCTGTCTCCGCTCGCGCCACGCGAGCGCGTCGAGGAGATCGCCGAACGTTGCCGCCGCTCCCCTGATTGGGATCGCATGTGGACCACCGAAGTGCGTCCCGCGGACCTCCCCCGCCGCCGATTGCAGGTGCGCGATCCAGCCTCGAGACGGGTCCGATCGATGAGCATGCGGGTCTACAGCCCAGAACTACCCGAGCGCCCGTGGTGGCTTTACCGGCTGGTGACGATCGGCCGAACGCGCTGAGTCCACCCACCGATGTAGGCGACATCGCGGCGGCGAACGGGCAGAATGACCGAGCAGACTGCGTCCCAGAGGAAGGGAATTGCCGGATGACTCGATCGCTGTCCGCACTCACCGGGGCCGGCGCGCTAGCCGCGGTCTTGGCGCTGGTCGCCGCCACGCCCGCCGGAGCCGACCCGAACAACGTCATTCCGATTCCGGCGATCAACGGCATTCACGGCCTGCCGGACCTGCCCGGGCCTGCCAGAGCGGTGTTCCAGGTGACCGGCATGGACAGCCCGAATCGGACCCAGAACGTCAACGTGCTCGGCACGGATCTCGGCATCATGTGGGACGACGGCAACGGCCGCATGATCACCGCCTTCGGCGACAGCGCGGGCATCGGGATCCCGAATCTTCTCGCGGGCAGCATCTGGGCCTGGACCAGCAATGTGCTGTTCCGCAGCTCCAGGCACGATCCGGCCGACGGCATCATCTTCGACGACGTGGTGCCGAATCCCATACCCAGCCCCAAGATTCCCGGCATCGAGATCAGCCTGATTCCCACCGCGGGCATCTCGGTGGGCGGCGTGCAGTACATGAGCTTGATGTCGGTGCGCGAATGGGGTGACCACGGGAAGTGGAACACCAACTTCTCCACCCTGGCCGCCTCCGGTGACGGCGGCACCACGTGGGCCCAGCTCACCCACACGCGTCGCGCGAACGTCGACGGCCACGAGAACTTCCAGCAGAACGCCTTCTTGAAGGCGAATGGCTACGTCTACCGCTACGGCACCCCGGCAGGGCGCAACAATCCCGGATTCGTCTCTCGCGCCAAGGAATCCGATATCGCGAATATCGACGCCTACGAATACTGGGACGGCAGAGAGTGGAAGCCCGCCGACGCCAAGACGGCGGCTCCGATCGTCGGCGGCGTCGCGGAACTCTCGGTGATGTGGAACGACTATCTGGGCCAGTACGTCATGTTGACCACGGATCCGGCCAACAGCGTCGTCCTGCGCACCGCACCGGCGCCGGAAGGGCCGTGGAGCGAACCGCGCGTCCTCATCGACGCCCGCGCGCTTCCCACCGCGTACGCGCCGATGATCTATCCGTATCAAACCGGCCGCGATCTCTACTTCGTGGTCACCCAGCACACCCAGTACAACGTGTTGCTGATGCGAACTCCGTTGTGAAGATGACGAATCCGCCCCTCCGGTGCGTGGCGGGGCGGATTCGGGAACCGTGTGCTCGGGGCTATTTCCTCACTCGCACTTGACGATCGGAATCGGGTCGTACTTCACCGTGCGGGTCTTGCGAGACACTTCGCGGCCGGTTTTGTGGTCGGTGATGACGCGGGTGTCGGAGATGGTGAAGCCGGGGCCGCCTTCGGAGGCGATGCAGTCCTTGCCCTTCGGCAAGGTGACCGTGTTGGGTTCGGTCGGTTTGGTCTTCTCGCCGGTGATGGACTCGACGTCGACCGTCTTCGTGCCCCACAGTCGCACGGTGATCTCGGTGGCGGTCGCCGAGGTTTCGATGTAGATGCCGGTCTGGGTGTTGTTGCGGAATTTCAGGTCGATCACGCCGTCGAAGACGGTGGCCTCGCGGGCGGCGGGGTAGCGGGAGATGTAGTAGCTGTGCTCGGTGTGACCCGCGTCCTCGAGACCCGCGAAATACGCCGCGTTGTAGAGCGTGGTGGCGAACTGGCTGATGCCGCCGCCGACGGCGGTGCTGGGACGACCGTGGTCGATGATGCCGGACTCGACGTATCCCTCCGCCGTGCCGCGCGGACCGGTGAAGTCGTTGAGCGAGAACGTGTCTCCCGGCTTCACGATCGCGCCGTCGACCTTCTTGGCCACGGTGCGGATGTTGACCCCGGATGGCCCGCTGAAACCGCCGGTGGTGAACGATCCGACGGGTTCGACCACGCCGAGCCCCTGTGCGGCCTCGGTGGTCAGCTTCGGCTCGACCCGTTCGTAGACCACCTGCGCGGTCCGCTCGCCCGGCGCGGTCAGCAACGCGGTGAGCTGTTCGAAGGTCTTGGGCCAGTTGATCTTGTCGCCGATCACGGCGGGGACGACGGACGCCTTGCCACCCGCCACCGCGAACGTCGCGTCTTTCGGTTCGACCTCCGTGGTGGCCAGTTGCGGCCCGAGCAGACCGATCGCGGCGTCCTGATTCACCGACGCGGCGAGACCGCCTTGCCCGTCCGGCGCGAAGGCCAGCACGGACGCGATCTGCTCCGGATCGAGCCTGCCCGAGGCGCCCTTGCCCGCGAACGCGATCGGCGAGCGCACCGCGGGCTGGGCGATCTCGCGCAGGGCCTTGTCCACGGCCTCCGGACGCACCTGCAGCGGCGCGGGGACGACGGGAAGGTCCACTGTGGCGCCGGTGACCCACCGCTCGGCCAGTTCCGTACGCGCGGCGGCGACATCGAGCACCCGGCCCGGAACCGGAGGCACCGCAACAGGTTCGGCATTGCGGAAGGTGATGGTGCCCTCGACCGACGGCCGGTCGTGCACCCGCAGTTCGGTGAGTTGGCGATCCAGGGCCGGTTCGTCGATCGCACTGACGATCGGCACTTCGCGGGTGGTGAAGAAGGAGGCGAGCCGGGTGAACGGGTTGAGCGGCTGGGAGCCGATCCGCGACCAGGTGGCATCCCAGTCCACGGCCAGTCCGGCGGCGCTCGGCACGATGCGGGTCTGCACGTCGCCGATGCGCAGCGGCAGTTCGCGGCCCGCCCTGGGATCCAGTTCGGCGCGCAGCTTCGCATCGGCCGCGGCCTTGTCCATGCCGCCGACGTCGACACCGGCGACGACGGTGCCACGCGCGACCTCGCCCGAGGACATCACCCAGTCCACCACGTAGCCGAGACCGGCGACCGCCAGCACCGCGCCCACCGCGATACCCACCCGGCGCACGACGGCGCTGTCCAGGCGTTTCGGCGGCGGGGGCGAGATCGGGCGACGCGCGGGCGCACGGCGGGGTGCGGGCGGCGCGGGCCGCCTCCGGGTAGTTTGCAGAGGCTGGGTGAGCTGTTCGTCGCCGGTCCAAGCGACCGACCGGTCCGCCGCCTGGGGCCGCTCCGCCCCGAGAAGCTGGCGCCATCCGACTTCGCCACCAGCCTGTGGGCCGCGTCCTCCGGTGCTCGGCTGGCTCGTCACGAACCGTCCTCCCCGTTCGATTGAATTGTGGACCCGCACCGCTGCGCGTCCCTGCCAACGATAGTGGTCCACACCGACAGTGCTCGCCACAGCTCGGGCATAGCGCACATTCCGCGCGAAGAACCGGGTACACCACACAAAGAGGCCCGCGCAGTTGCCGGGTCGGGGGTCAGGCAACTGCGCGGTGCCGATCTGTTTATCGGGCTGTAGCGGGCGGCGTTACACCCGCGAACCGAACCGTGATCGATCCCACGCGGAAGAATCGAGACGACCCCGCCGCAAGACTTGGCTACACGAGGGAGATGGATGGCATGCAGCTGGGAATGATCGGCCTCGGCCGGATGGGCGCCAACATCGTGCGCCGCATCGTCGAGGACGGACACACCGCCGTCGGATACGAACGTCGCTCCGCGCACATCGATGAACTGCGCGCCGAGCTCGGCGACGGCTTCCGGGGCAGCACCGACCTCACCGAGTTCGTCGGCATGCTGGAGACGCCGCGCGTGGTGTGGGTGATGATCCCCGCCGGGGCCACCGGTGCGGTGATCGAGCAGGTCGCCGAGCTGCTCGAACCGGGCGACATCGTCATCGACGGCGGCAACAGCCGCTACCACGAGGACCTCGTGCGCGCCGAGCGCTTGCGACCCAAGGGCATCCACTACGTGGACATCGGCACTTCGGGCGGGGTTTTCGGGCGGACTCGCGGCTTCTGCCTGATGATCGGCGGCGAATCCGAGCCGGTGAAGCACCTGGACCCACTGCTGAAATCCATCGCGCCTGGCCTCGGGGCGGCGGAGCGGACGCCGGGACGCGGCGGCGAGCCGTCCACGGCCGAGCTGGGTTATCTGCACTGCGGACCGGTGGGGGCGGGCCACTTCGTGAAGATGGTGCACAACGGCATCGAGTACGGGGCGATGGCCGCCTACGCCGAAGGGCTGAACGTCCTGCGCCGGGCCAACTACGGCGCCGAGCACACGGGCGAGTTCTCCGCGGAGGAGACGCCCCTGGAACATCCCGAGTACTACCGGTACGACCTGGACATCCCCGAGATCACCGAGGTGTGGCGGCGGGGGTCGGTGGTCGCGTCCTGGCTGCTGGACCTCACCGCGGCCGCGCTGCACGCGGACCCGAGCCTGGATTCCTACAGCGGCCGGGTATCCGATTCCGGCGAGGGTCGCTGGACGGTCGATGCCGCCATCGACACCGGCGTGCCCGTCCCTGTGCTGGCTTCGGCTTTGTTCGCGCGATTCTCCTCGCGGGGCGAAGCGGTGTACGCGGACAAAGTGCTCTCGGCGATGCGCAAAGCGTTCGGCGGGCATCTCGAGCTGCCCGGCGAGTAGGGCGCAGGTGGTCCGACCGGAATTCCGCTCGGACCACCTCGCGGTGTGCGATCGGTCAGCGCTCGAGGATCGCCACGACGCCCTGGCCACCCGCGGCGCAGATGGAGATCAGCGCGCGGCCGGAGCCCTTCTCGGCCAGCTGCTTCGCGGTGGCGGCGACGATACGGCCGCCGGTCGCGGCGAACGGGTGACCCGCGGCCAGCGACGATCCGTTGACGTTCAGCTTGCTGCGATCGATCGAGCCCAGCGCGCCGTCGAGGCCGAGGCGCTCCTTGCAGTAGGCGTCGGACTCCCACGCGGTCAGGGTGGCCAGCACCACCGAGGCGAACGCCTCGTGGATCTCGTAGTAGTCGAAGTCCTGCAGGGTCAGGCCGTTGCGGGCGAGCAGGCGCGGCACCGCGTAGGTCGGGGCCATCAGCAGGCCGTCGGGGCCGTGGATGTAGTCGACCGCGGCGACCTCGCTGTCCACCAGGTGCGCCAGTACGGGCAGCTTGCGCTCGGCGGCCCACTCCTCGCTGGACAGCAGCACCGCGGAGGCGCCGTCGGTGAGCGGGGTGGAGTTGCCCGCGGTCATGGTCGCGTCACCGGCTTTGACGCCGAAGACCGGCTTCAGCGTCGCCAGCTTCTCGATCGAGGAATTCGGCCGCAGGTTGTCGTCGCGGGTCAGGCCGAGGAAGGGCGTGATCAGGTCGTCGAAGAAACCGCGGTCGTAGGCGGCCGCCATGTTCTTGTGCGACAGATAGGCCAGCTCGTCCTGCGCCTCGCGCGGGATGCCGAATTCCTTGGCGGTGATGGCGGCGTGCTCGCCCATGGACAGCCCGGTGCGCGGCTCGGCGTTGCGCGGGATCTCGATGCCGAGCATGCTCGGGCGCAGTTGGCCGACCAGCTTGAGGCGGTCTTTGTTGGTCTTGGCGCGGTTGGCGTCGAGCATCCACTCGCGCATGCCCTCGCTGACGCCGATCGGGGCGTCGGAGGTGGTGTCGGTACCGCCGCCGACGCCTGCTTCGATCCGGCCCGCGGCGATCGCGTCGCCGACGGTGACGATCGCCTGCAGGCCGGTGCCGCAGGCCAGCTGCAGGTCGTGCGCCGGGGTGTAGGGGCTGAGCTTGCTGCCGAGCACGCTCTCCCGGATCAGGCCGTGCTCGCCGACCCGCTTGAGCACGGCGCCGCCGACGACCATGCCGAGCCGCTCGCCCTGCAGGCCGAAACGGCTGACCAGCCCGTCCAGCGCGGCGGTGAACATGTCCTGATTGGAGGCGTGCGCGTACGCCTTGTCGGAGCGAGCGAACGGAATCCGGTTGCCACCGACGATCGCGACCGGGCGGGTGGTCCTACCGGTCTTGGCGGCACTCTTCGCCGAACGGGCTTTGCTAGTCACTCGAGTCTCCAAGGTCTCGTGGATGGGTGTCCCGGCGGCCCGGTGGAGCACGGACATCTCCGCGCTGCTCGGCGCCCCGTCGCGGTTGTTTACATTAAACTTACTCTGGAGTAAGTTTAATGTCGACACATACCCCCGCAAAAGTGCGCCAGCAGACCACGCCGGGGCGATACCCCAGACCCGAGAGCCAGAACTCAGAAAAGGTAGGAATAGTGGCAGCCAGCAAGAGCAAGGGTGCTCCCAACCTCTATGGATCGTTCGTACACTCCGCGCCTGGCGCGTTCCTGGCCGGCAAGCTCGGCCTTCCGAAGCCGGAGAAGCTGCGCCGCTACGTCAAGGGCGAGCCGCCGCTGTCCGGGCCGGTGCTGATCGGCGGCAAGGGCCGCGTCGCCGAGCCGGTGCGCGCCCTGCTGTCGGACTACACCTTCGCCGACGCGCTGAGCCAGGGCACCAAGTACGGCGCCCTGGTGTTCGACGCCACCGGCATCGGCACCATCGAGGATCTCTCGCAACTGTTCGAGTTCTTCCAGCCCGCCCTGCGCAGCCTCACCCCGTCCGGACGGATCGTGGTCATCGGCACCACTCCCGAGCTGGCTTCCGGCATCGACGAGCAGATCGCGCAGCGCGCACTGGAGGGCTTCACCCGCTCGGTGGCCAAGGAACTGCTGCGCGGCTCGACCGCCCAGCTGGTCTATTTGCACCCGGAGGCGTCCGCGGCGGCGACCGGCCTGGAGTCGACCCTGCGCTTCCTGCTCTCGGCCAAGTCGGCCTTCGTCGACGGCCAGGTCATCCGGGTCGGCAAGGACGACGCGAGCGCGCCCGCCGACTGGGACCGCCCGCTGGACGGCAAGGTCGCGGTGGTGACCGGCGCCGCGCGCGGCATCGGCGCCACCATCGCCGAGGTGTTCGCCCGCGACGGGGCCCAGGTGATCGTGGCCGACATCCCGGCGGCGGGCGAGGCGCTGTCGCAGACCGCGAACAAGGTGGGCGGCACCGCGCTCGCGCTCGACGTCACCGCGCCCGACGCGGCGGAGAAGCTGGCCGAGTTCGCCACCGAACGTTTCGGCGGCATCGATATCGTCGTGCACAACGCGGGCATCACCCGGGACAAGCTGCTGGCGAACATGGACGAGGGCCGCTGGAACGCGGTCATCAACGTCAACCTGGCCGCTCCGCACCGGATCACCGAGGGGCTGGTGGCCAAGGGCGCGCTGAAGGAGGGCGGTCGCGTGATCGACGTGTCCTCGATCGCGGGCATCGCGGGTAACCGCGGGCAGACCAACTACGGCGCGTCCAAGGCGGGCGTCATCGGCATGGTGAACGCGGAGGCGCCGAAGCTGGCGGAGAAGAACATCACCATCAACGCCGTCGCGCCGGGTTTCATCGAGACCGCGATGACCGCCGCCATCCCGCTGGCCACCAGGGAAGCGGGCCGGCTGATGAGTTCGCTGCTGCAGGGCGGCCAGACCGTCGACGTCGCCGAGACCATCGCCTACTTCGCGAGCCCGGCGTCGAGCGCGGTGACCGGCAACGTCGTGCGGGTCTGCGGTCAGAGCCTGATCGGAGCATGATGGCCCAGGCTCCGGCAGGCAAGGAGAAGACCCAGGTGATCGCCCTCACCGAACCGCCGAAGAACAACCGCCTGTTCGTCAAGGCGGCGCTCGGCGCGGTGCCGCTGCTGTCGGCGCGCAAGCCGACGCTGCCGGACCGGGCCGTCCGGCTCGACGGGCTGCGGGTGGACCCGGATCATCTGGCCGCCTACTGCCGCGCGACCGGGCTGCGGTTCGGCGACGCGCTGCCGCTGACCTACCCGTTCATCCTCACCTTCCCGCTGGCGATGCAACTGGTGGTGGCGCGGGACTTCCCGTTCGTGGCGGTGGGCGCGGTGCACGCGCAGAACGTCATCGAGCGCACCCGCGAGATCTCGGTGAGCGAGCCGCTGGACATCCGCACCCACATCGAGAACCTGCGCGAGCACCCGAAGGGCCTGCTCGTGGACGCGATCAGCGATGTGAAGGTGGGCCGGGAGCAGGTGTGGCACCAGGTCACCACGTTCCTGCACCAGCAGCGCACCTCGCTGTCGGGCGGGCCGAAACCGGAGCCCAAACCGGAGGAGGTTCCGCCGCCGCCGCTGCGCACCCTGCGGGTGGATCAGAAGACGATCACCCGGTACGCGGCCGCGTCCGGTGACCACAATCCGATCCACACTTCGGCATTGGGCGCCAAGGCGTTCGGCTTCTCGCGATCGATCGCCCACGGCATGTGGTCGGCGGCGACGATTCTCGGGGCGGTCGAGGGACGCATTCCGGAGCAGACCACGTACTCGGTCAAGTTCGGCAAGCCGATCCTGCTGCCCTCCGCCGTCAACCTGTATGCCGATCAGGTCGAAGGCGGTTGGGATCTGGCGCTGCTCCACCCGAAGAAGGGGTACCCGCACCTGACGGCGACCCTGCGCTGAACGTTCCGCGAAGCCGCATCCCGATTCCCACGAATCAGGATGCGGCTTCGCGCTTTTCAGCGAGGTCGGCCGTGCCCTTTCGCACGGGAGCGGCCGGCTCGCCGCTCCAGCGCGGATCAGCAGTCGCAACCGCAGTCGCAGCAATTGCAATCCCCGCAATCGCAACAACTGCAATCACACCCGCCGCAATCTCCGCAATCTCCGCAGTCGCAGTTCTTGATCCACGCGTCCTTGCGTTCGCCCGTGCACGGTTGCGTGTGGTCGGCGCAGCACGCGTAGCCGGTGCAGTAAGCGCCCAGGATGAGCGCGAGAGATTCACCGATGCCAGGGCGGCGGGTCGGCGGGCGGTGGCGGGTTCCGTGCGCGTGGGCGCGGATGTCGGCCCCTTCGGGCGACACCGAGCAAGTGTGGGCGGCGAACGCGCCGAGCCCGCCGCCGAGCCGCCGCAGCACCGCGGTCAGCGGGTCGAGCAGCATCCAGCGTACGGTGGGAACCCGGCTGAGTTCGGCCGCCGCGACGGCCGCGCGCAGGCGCGAATTCGACTGCCGCATCAGGTCGTAGGCCTCGGGCACGCTGGTTCCGGTAACCGCGAGAGGGTTGAAGCGGTCGTGGGCGGCGTCATCGTCGTAGTCGGTTACGGCGTCGGCTAGATGCGCGATCCGGCCGAACTGCCATCCCGCCTCCCGCAGCGCGTTGACGTTGTCCGTGCGGTCGGCCAAGACGGCTGTGTGGGCGAAGAACTCCGACGCGCACAGCTGAGTGGGTGCGGTCAACCGGTCGATCGGGTCGGCCGACGGCGACATCGCGGAACGCCAATGCGAGGACTGGGCAAGGGATTCCGGCACGAATGCCGTCCCGCCCACGGCGACCAGCTCCTTCGCCTCCTGCTCCAAACGCAGCTGCGCGACGAGCGCCGCGACGAGCGGTTCGACGTCCAGACCGATCCGGGCCGCGCCCGCGCGAGCCTCCCGGTGCCATCGCGTCGCGGCTTTCGCCAGCGGCCCGCGCGCGAGCGCGACCACCTCACCGTCGTCCACGTGATCGCGAATCTTGGCCGCAGCCAACAACAACGACGCGGTGGTGGCGAGCTGGACGCCGGGCGCGCCCGCGGCGACCACCGACGCGCGGCGCATTCCGCGCAGCGGGCACGGCGCGGCGGTGGTGCGTGCCGCCGGTCCGGACTGGGCCTCGGTGAGCATGCTCAGCACCAGCGCGTCCTTGTTGGTGGTGGCGCGGGCGAGCTGACCGTGCCCGTCGCGCAAGCCGAGACACAAACCGCACAGATGCGCCCGCCATTCGGCCGCATCGATTCCATACTTCTGAGCGCCGTGCGCACACGGCCTGAGCAACCCGAACAATTCCGCCCCGTTTCTCCCCGGCTCTTCGGACGAGCCGGTCCGCGCTATGCGAACTCACGCACTTTGGCAGGAGGGCGGCGCGGAAGCAACCGATCCGGGCAATGGGCGGGCTACTCGGTTTTCTTCCGGCCGGCGAGACCGCGCCAGGCCAGATCGTCGAGCAGGTCGACGGCCTCGGCGACCTCGATCCGTCCGCTGGCCAGCCGGTCGGCGATGGCCTCGCCCGCGCCGATCACGGCGACCGCGACGACGTCGAAGTTCGTCCCCGGCTCGGCGTGCTTGGCGCTGGACTCCAGCAGTTTTGCGGTCAGCTCGATGACGCGTTCGCGCGCGTTCTCGATCTCCGAGGCGAACGCCTGCTGGCCGATGGCCTGCCGGTAGAGCACCTGCCAGGAGCGCCGGTTGCGGTCGACGAAGCCGAGGAACCCCTCCAGCGCGGTGCGCACCTGCTCGTGCGGCGTGAGCAGCGGGTTGCCCGCGGGCGCGACGGATTCGATGAACCGCAGCCCCTCGCGCTGGATGCAGGCGCGGAACAGTTCGTCCTTGGAGCCGTAGTACAGATACAGCATCGGCTTCGAGATCTTCGCCTCGGCGGCGATCGCGTCCATCGACGTGTCGTGGAAGCCTTTACGCGAGAAGACCTCCACGGCGGCGTCGAGCATCTGCTGCTCGCGTACCGCCCGCGGAAGCCGCTTCGTACCGCCCGCCATCCACACTCCTACCACAGGTGAATCTCATATATTACTCCAAGGTAAGTTCCGGCGGTCCGATTTGCTCACCAGTCGCCCGACCCGACCGTGCGGCGCGCCTCAGCAGCGCGGCAACGCACCTTTGTACGCGGCCAACCGCAACACCGAAGCGTCCACCTGGGCCATCGGCAGTCGCCCACTCGAAACCGCCTGCTCCAGCCGGTCGAGCACCTGGGGCACCGCGTCGGTGGTGATCCACAAGGCGCTGTCCGCGCCGGCGACCAATGCGGCCTCGACGGCGTCCTCGATCGACATCCGGCTGGTGATCGCGGCCATGCCACCGAGATCGTCGGTGAAGATCGGTCCCTGGAACGGCGCGGCTCCGTAGCCGGTGCCCTCGCGCAGCAAACGCATCGCTTCCGGGCTGATGCTGGCCGGGACGTTGGGTGTGGTCAATCCGGGCACGTCGAGGTGACCGACCATGACGGCCGCGCCCGAGCCGATCAGATTGCGGAACGGCACCAGGTCCGTGTTCTGCATCTGGTCCAGCGGCGGAGTGCGCACCGCGCCGGTGTGCGAGTCGCCCGAACCGGATCCGTGACCGGGGAAGTGCTTCATCACCGTGCCGACGCCGACCTCGCGCATGGCGCGGATGTAGGCGTCCGCGTAGCGGGTGACCACGTCCGGGTCGTCGGAGAAGGAGCGGTCGCCGATGACGGAGTCGTCCGGCTGGGAACTGACGTCGACGTCGGGAGCGAAATCCACCGTGACACCGAGATTCTTCAGCGCGCGACCCCTGGTCAGCGTCGCACTATAAAACTCATCGGGGCTCATGGTCTGCGCCGTCTGCCGCGCCGAGGGCGCCGCGCCGATCAGGTCGCGCACCCGCGAGACCCGGCCGCCCTCCTCATCGATGGTCACTATCAGCGGCACCTTGGCAGCCTGCTTCACCTGCTCGATCTGGCCGGAGGCGAGCAGCGCCTGGTCGGTCCAGCCGCCCACGAAGATGCCGCCGATCTGCTCGTTGCGCACCACGTTCGTGGCGTCGGCCGCGCCGGTGACGCCGACCGTCAGCAACTGGGCGAGCTTCTGGCGGGTGGTGAACTGCGCGAGGTATCCCGCGTTGCAGTCCGGCGGCGCCGAGCTGGTGACGGGGACCGCGGCGGTGGTCGCGTCCGTGGTGGTGGTTGTGCTCGATGGGGCCGACTCGGTGGAGCCACCGTTCGAGCAGGCGGTCGCGACCGCGGCGAGTACGGCGAGGACGAGCAGAGGCGTCTTCCGCATAGAGGTCAACCGTACTCGCCGCGACGTGCGCGACCGCAGTCGCTACGTCCCTACCGAGCAGGCAACTCGGGTGCGGCCGCGAACCTGCAGGTAGACCCCCGAAAACAAGCGCTCGACGCGGGCCTCCAGGGGTAATCTCGAGGTGTCGCCGTGCGTCCTTTCCAGGAGGTCATCGTGCCCTGCGATCTGATGCTCATCGCCTACGACGGCTCCGAGAACGCCAAGCGCGCTGTCGAATACGCCGGGCGATTCCTCACCGCCGACCGGGCCATCGTGCTCACCGCCTGGGAGCCCATGGTGCGGCAAGCGGCTCGCCTGTCCGGGCTGTCGGGAGTGATGCAACCGGAATGGGTGCCGGACGACGAGATCGAGGACATCGCCTACGTCGACGCGCGCGCCATCAACGCCGAGGGCGTGCGGCTGGCCGAACTGGTGGGTCTCAACGCCGAGGCGCGCACCGCCGAATGCGCCACCACCATCTGGAACGCCATCGTCGACTGCGCCGACGAACTGGACGTCGACATCATCGTGGCGGGCACCCGTGGCGCCACCGGCATCCGCGCGCTGCTGCACAGCAGCGTCGCGGACGCCGTCCTCAAGCATTGCCACCGCCCGGTCCTGCTCGTCCCGCCCGGCAAGAACTCGTGATCGCACTCGCGTGAGATATGGATCGCTACACCGCTGTGGGGCGCGGCGACGGGGTTACGTTGGGGGCATGGATGGGTTCCTGCTTGCCCGGGCCGACGGGGTTGTTCGTGGTCACGGGACCCGGGTCTGCTTCGACGACGCGCGACGAGCGCGGGCGGCGCTGCTGGACGGCAGTGCGCGGCTGGTCGTCGGCGCGCTGCCCTTCGATCCACGGGAGCCTGCCGCGCTGAGCGTGCCGGAGCGCGCCGTGCACACCGCTGGTCCATGGCGGCCCGCCGCGTTGCCCGAGCTGCCGCCGGTGCGCGTGGTGACCGAGGTCCCGAGCCCGGCCGAGCATGTGGCGCGGGTGACCAAGCTGGTCGAGCAGCTCAACGATCCCGCGCAACCGCTGCGCAAGGTGGTCGCGGCGCGGTCGGTGCTGGCCGAGGCGCAGTCCGCGCTCGACCCGGAAGTCGTCGCGGGACACCTGCTGACCCGGCATCCGCACGCGAACGTCTTCGCGGTCGATCTCACCCCCGCCGGACGCCCCGGCGCGACGCTGGTCGGCGCGACGCCCGAAGTGCTGATCGCCCGGCAGGGCGACAAGGTGACGCTGCGCCCACTGGCGGGCACCGCGCCACGGCGAGCCGATCCGGAAGCCGACGCCGCTCAGGCCGGGGAACTGCTGGCGAGCACCAAGAATCGGGACGAGCACGCCTTCGTGATCGACTGGATCCGCGAGCGGCTCGCGCCGGTCTGCGCCGAGCTGTCGATTCCGGAGAGCCCGGAACTGATCAGCACCCATGAGGTGTGGCATCTGGCGACACCCGTCACCGGGCGGCTGCGCGACAGCACGATCACGGCATTGGACCTGGCGCTGCTGCTGCACCCAACACCCGCGGTCTGCGGCACCCCCACCGACCTGGCGCTGGACACCATCACGCACCTCGAGGACGACCGCGGCTTCTACGGCGGCGCCGTCGGCTGGTGCGACGCCGACGGCGACGGCGCCTGGGTGGTCGCGATCCGCTGCGCGGAACTCTCGGCCGACGGTCGCGCGGTGCGGGCGTACGCGGGCGGCGGCATCGTCGCGGCCTCCGACCCGCAGGCGGAACTCGACGAGACCACCGCCAAACTGCGCACCCTGCTCGGCGCGCTGCACTGCGCTCTCCCGGCCCGCTGACGCGGCCGCTTTCCGGGCAGTCCGTCGGGCGCTCCAGCGTCGGCCGGGCGCGTCCAGCGGAGATTCGGCGGCCTGAACGCATACAAATACCGGACGCCCTGCTAGGTTGGCCGGGAACGTGCCTGCATCGACGTATTGGAGTACCGCGATGAAGTTTGCTGTCCCGGGTGTTGCGAGTGCCGTCGCGGGCGCCGTGCTGGGCGTGCTCAGCGTCTTCCTCATCACCATGGCGGTCCAGCAGAACTCGCGGCCGGAGATCGATCGCAGCGGCGACAAGGACTCCTCGCTGCTGAACAACGTTGAGTACGGCAGCCGCTGACCCGCTGACCTCCGCTTCACCCGCCGACTCGCTCGGATCGTCCGGGGCGCCGGGGCAGCACAGCACCGCGCCGCTGGGCAGACGTTGGTTCGCCGCGACCGTCGTCGTGGCGTTCCTGTTGACCTTCGTGCAGGCTCCCGGACTCACGGTCGCCGACACGAAATACGACCTGGCGCAGAATCCGCTCGGCTTCCTGGAACGCGCGAGCCATCTGTGGAGCAGCCAGGCGCCGATGGGTCAGGTGCAGAACCAGGCCTACGGCTACTTCTTCCCGCACGGCGCGTTCTTCTCGCTCGGCCATCTGCTGGGCGCGCCCGCCTGGGTGACGCAGCGGATCTGGTGGGCGCTGCTGCTGCTCGCCGGATTCTGGGGGATCGTGCGCCTGTGCGAGGCGCTCGGCATCGGCACGCGCGGCTCACGCGTCGTCGCCGCGCTCGCCTTCGCGTTGTCGCCGCGAGTGCTGACCACCGTCGGGTCGATCTCCTCGGAGACGCTGCCGATGATGCTGGCGCCGTGGGTGCTGCTCGCGCCCGCCGCGCTCGGCGTCGCCGGGCGCGAGCGGCGGCGGGGCGGGGCCGAGTCCGCCGCGGGCAGTGCGCTGGCGCTGGCTCTGATGGGCTCGGTCAACGCGGTCGCGACCGTGGCCGCCTTTTTGCCTGCGCTGCTGTGGTGGGCGGCTGCCTATCCGGCGATCGGCCGCGGGCGGACTGCGTCCGACGGCGTTCGATCGGGCTCCTATCGGCCCAGCCGCCGCTGGTGGCGTTTCACCGCCGCCTGGGTTCCGCTGCTGATGCTGGCCACGTTCTGGTGGGCGGTGCCGTTGCTGCTGCTGGGCAAGGTGAGTCCGCCGTTCCTGGACTACATCGAGTCCTCGGGCGTGACCACGCAGTGGGCCTCGCTCGGCGAAGTGCTGCGCGGCACCGACAGCTGGACGCCGTTCGTCTCGCCGGAACGCATCGCGGGCGCGGTGCTGGTCACCCAGCCCGCTGCGGTGCTGGCCACCGGGCTGGTCGCGGCGGCGGGCATGGCGGGGCTGGCCCTGCGGTCCATGCCGTATCGCGGCAGGCTCGTTCTGATTCTTTGTGTCGGGCTGGTCGGCATCAGCGCCGGGTTCGTCGGTGAACTGAGCGGACCGTTCGCGCAGTCGGTGCGCGTCTTCCTGGACTCCGGCGGCGCCCCGCTGCGCAACGTGCACAAGCTGGAGCCGCTGATCCGCATCCCGCTCGTGCTGGGGCTGGCGCAGCTGCTGGCCCGGGTTCCGCTGCCCGCCTCGGTACCGCTGAAGTCTTGGCGGAGCGCTTTCGCGCACCCGGAGCGGGACCGCGCGGTCGCGATCGCGGCGCTGATCCTCACCGCGCTGGCCCTGTCCACCTCGCTGGCCTGGACCGGCAAACTCGCCCCGCGCGGCGCCTACGACCGGGTACCCGCGTACTGGCAGCAGACCGCCGACTGGCTCGAGCACAACGCCGCCGATACGCGCGCCCTGGTGGTGCCCGGCGCGCCCTTCGGCAGTCAGGTCTGGGGACTCACGCGCGACGAACCACTGCAAGCGCTGGCCCGAACGCCGTGGGCGATCCGCGACGCGGTGCCGCTGAACCCGCCCGGCACCATCCGCGCGATGGATTCGGTGCAGCGGCTCATCGCCGACGGCAGGCCATCGGCCGGACTGGCCGCGACGCTGAGCGCCCAAGGGATCGGCGTCGTCGTCCTGCGCAACGACCTCGATCCGGAGACCTCCCGCTCGACCCGGCCGATGCTGGCCCATCAGGCGCTCGACGGGTCGCCCGGGCTGCACAAAGTGGCCGAGTTCGGCAACCCCATCGAATCGGCGGTGATCGCCGACGATCTGGTGGCCGACGGTGACCTGCGCCCGCCGTACCAGGCGATCGAGATCTACCGGGTGGACGCGCCGGGCCACGGGACACCCGCGGAAGTGCGCAGCGGCACCGGCGCGCCCGAGGCGTTCCCCGGCGCGTACACCGTCCCGCTCGGAGACGTCCCGGTCATCCAGGGCGGCCCCGAAGTGCTCGAGCGGATGCGCCGCGATCCCGGCCTCGCCCGGACACCCGCCTTGCTCGCCGCCGACGCGACCGAGGCCGGGTTGCCGCTCGGCCCGGTGACGGTCACGGATACGCCGATGGATCGCGAAGCCGATTTCGGCCGGGTGGACAACCACAACTCCGCGTTGCGCGCACCCGACGACGCGCGCCGCACCTTCAACCTGGTCCCCGACTATCCGGTGCCCGGCACCGAATTGGTGCGCGGCGAGTGGTCGGGCGCCACCGTCACCGCGTCGAGCTCGGCCGCCGACGCCACCCAGCTCGGCGGCGCGGCCCCGGGAAGTTCCACCGCGGCCGTCGTCGACGGCGATCCGTCCACCGCGTGGATCAGCAACGGCACCGAGCACGCCCTCGGCCAATGGCTCCGGCTCGATCTCGACCACCCGATCAAGGCCGGGCAACTGAACCTGACCACCAGTTCGGCCGCCATCGGCGACCCGGTCAAATGGATCGAGGTGCGCACCGCGAACGGCACCGTTTCGGTGCGGGTGCCCGAACCCGGCGCGCCGGTCTCGGTTTCGCTCCCCGCAGGCCGCACCGAGTGGCTGAAGATCACCGCGATTCGCACCGAGAACGGTTCCTCGGGAGGGCAGTTCGGGATCAGCGAACTCACGCTGGACGACTACTCGACGCGCAACGCGCCCGTCCGCGTCGACATCAGGCATCGCACCGTGGTGCCGTCGGCTCCCGCGGGCGCACCGATGCGGGGATGGGATCTCGGTCAGGAATTCCCCGGCCGCAGTGCCTGTTTCGACGCGCCCGACCGGGTGCGTTGCAGTAAAGGTCTCGCCTTGGCCCCGGAGGAACCGGGGGCGTTTCAGCGCACGCTGACCGTCCCGGAACCGATGTCGGTCGCCCCGGAACTGACCGTCCGAACCCGGCAAGGTCCGGCACTGGAGGCGCTGCTCACCGACCACGCCAGGCCGGTGGCCCGGGGCAAGGCCGACGTCGGCGACCTGCGCGGGGCCGCATTCGCCGCGACCGACGGCGATCCGCGCACGAGCTGGACCGCACCGGAGGACTCGGTCCGCGAGCCGACCGCAGGCAGGCCGACGCTCACCCTCGAGTTGCCCGAGCCCACGCTGGTGACCGGCCTCGAACTGACTCCCTCGCTCGGCGGTCTGCCCGCCGCGCCCACCTCGGTGACGGTGAACCTCGGCGACGGCCCGCAGGTGCGCGAGCTGGACGACGACGGCCGGGGCACGCCGACGCGGATCTCCCTGCATCCCACGGTTACCGACCGCATCGAGCTGAGCATGCGGACCTGGCGGCCGGTGCTGGACAAGACCGCGCTGGGTTTCGTCCAGACCCAGCCGCCCGGACTGGCCGAGGTGACGGTCATCGGACCGGACTACCCGGAGGCCGCCGCGCTGGACCGCGAGATCACCGTCCCGTGCGCACTCGGCCCGACGATCGACGCGGGCGGCCGGACGCTGCGCACCACGGTCACCGCCACCGTCGGCGAATTGCGGTCCGGTGCGCCGGTTCCCGCCCGGGTGTGTACGGACGAGGCGGACACACCGGAACTCGCGCTGCCGCAAGGCCGGGCCGACGTGGCGGTCGGTCCGACCGACCTATTCTTCGTGGATCGCCTGCGCCTGAACCGAACCGGGGCGGAAGCCGCCGCCGCACCGCCGACGAACGCGGGCGACCGCCTGCTCGTGCTGCCGCTGAGCACCAATGTCGGATGGCGCGCGACCAACGCGGACGGGCGCGTGCTCGAACCCGTGGTGGTCGACGGCTGGCAGCAAGCCTGGCTGCTGCCTGCCGATGCCACCGGCCCGGTGACGATCACCTTCCCGGTCGACCGGTGGTACCGCCTCGCCATCTTCGGCGGATTGCTGCTGCTCCTTCCGCTCGCGGTGCTGGCCGTTCCCCGCCGCGCGCGGCCTGCCGCGGGTATGCCTACCGACCAGGCGAATTCGAGCACCGAAGTGCCCGGCACCTGGGGCCGTCGCTGGATGGGCGCGATCGGGCTCACCGGCGCGGCCACCGTGATCGCGGGTCCGGTGGGCGGTGCCGCCACGGTGATCGCCTTGGCCGCAACGCGTTTCACGCGGTTTGTCACTCCGCGCGCGCTCGTCGTCGTCGCGGGCATGGGCGCCATGCTGTCCGCTGCCGCGCTGTCCACGGGCCCGTGGCGTTCGCCCGACCGTTATATGGGCGGCTCCGTGCTGGTGCAGCTGCCCGCGGTGCTCGCGATCATCGCGGTGGGCATCGCGGCGCTGCCTCGGCCGAAACACGCCGGTCGGCCCGGCGCGATCCGGCCGGACGAAACCGATCCGTCGACCGGAGAGCACTGACCCTCGCCCCGCGCGCCGGCCGGCGACCTCGGCCCGCGTGAACGCGCGGCGGCGCCGCTGGACAAGACGCCCATTCGCCGTGCGCCGCAACAGCACCCGTTGCTAACGTGACCACGCGTGAACACCTGTGCCGAATGCGGTTTCGTCTACGACTTGGCTTCGGCGGCCGACGTGCCGTCGCTGGCGCGGGAGCACGCCGTGGAATACGCCGACCTGCTCGGCGCCGACAGCGTCAAGTTGCGCGAGCGCGGCAAGCCCGATGTGTGGTCGCCGCTGGAGTACGCCTGTCACGTCCGGGATGTGCTGCTGGCCCAGCGCGAACGCGTGCTGGCCGCCCGCCGTTCGGACAACCCGCCCATCACCGCGATGGGCCGGGACGAACGAGTCGAGCACGACGGCTACGCCCAGCAGAACCCCGCCGACGTGGCCCGACAGATCCGTGACGCCGCCCTGCTGTTCGCCAACGTGCTGGAACGACTCGGCGACGACGACTGGGAACGCACCCTCGTCTTCCTCTACCCCGAACCCGCGGATCGCTCCCTGCGCTGGCTGGCGGTGCATACCCTGCACGAGCTGCGCCACCACCTGATGGACATCCACCGGCAACTCGACGGCTGACCTCGCGCGGGGCCGCCGATCAGGGCGCGGTCTCGGGTTCGGGGTTCCGCCGCACCCGGTCCCGGCGGCGGGCCCAGCGCCGCACCGGCTCTTCCACCAGCGCATAGCTGGCCGCGGCGACCGGAAGGGTGATGGCGAGCGTGAGAACCAGGACGTAACCGAAGTCGCCCTGGAACGGCAGGATGCCGAACACCGGGAAGACGATCGACAGCACCGCGAGGTGCCAGATGAAGATGCCGTAGGACCAGCGTCCGAGCGTCGCGGCCACCGGCGACTCCAGCCAGCGATGCCCGCGCGCGTCCGGGTCCCGCAGCACCAGCGGCGCGAGCAGCGCGAAGCCGATGATCGCGCCCAGCCCCATCTTCACCGCGTACTGCCATGGTTCGGCCCGAGTCAGACCCGCCGGACCGGCCAGATCGGTAGCCGCGAGCAGGAATGCCACCGCCGCGACGGCCCACATCAGGGGCTGATTCCCGCCGAATCTCCACCAGCGTGATAGCCGAACGCTATGTTCGGCGAGTTCCGCGAGGAGCATGCCCGCGGCGAACCAGGGTAGATATCCGGGCAGCCAGTTGTCCGCGTGGATCGCGTCGGGTGTCGGGACCGGAATGAAATTCCAGCCGAGACTGATGAGGGCGACGGCGACCAGCACCGGCACCC
This sequence comes from Nocardia sp. NPDC059691, assembly GCF_042733915.1. Classification (NCBI taxonomy): domain Bacteria; kingdom Bacillati; phylum Actinomycetota; class Actinomycetes; order Mycobacteriales; family Nocardiaceae; genus Nocardia; species Nocardia sp. NPDC059691. The sequence goes on from NZ_JBHWFB010000001.1 coordinate 266,006, forward strand.
GCCACCGCGCCGCCGGTCCGCGCAGGCGCACCAGAGCGAACGCCAGCAACGGCAGCACCAGATAGAAGGCCACCTCCACCGAGAGGCTCCACATCTGCGTGAGGCCGTCGGTGAGCGTCAGCGGCACGAATACCTGCAACAGCGCCAGGTTCGACACCCAGACCCGAAGGCCCGCAGTTCCGGCGGCGCTGGGCAGCAGCACCAGTACCGCGCACACCACCACCCAGTACGCGGGCAGGATGCGGGCGGCGCGATGCCGCAGGTAGTAGCCCACGGGCGGGGCGGTGTCGAGTCCGCGCGCCGCCGCCGCGTGCGGACGCCAGAGCAGGAAACCGGACAGTGCGAAGAACACCGCCACCGCCATATCGAACCGGCCCCACACCCGTCCGATGATCGGCGTGCCCGCTGCGCCGGTCTGGAAGGCGACATGGGTCAGCAGCACACCGAGGGCGGCCATACCGCGCATGCCCTCCAAGGCAGGCACGAACGCGCGGGGGCGCACCCGTTCGGTCGCGGGCGCGGCGCTGGGCAGGGTTGCGGTCATCGGGCTCCAGTCTGCCTCGGCGGGTCCACAGTTGATAACCCGACGTTTCAGATTTCGCGCTAGACTCGGGCGATTTCTCGGCCGTTTCCGGCCTCGACGCCGCATGGTACGACATCGGACTGTTAGTGTCGGGGCTCACGAGTGCCGCGGCGTGCCCGCAGTACTCGCCGGAGCGACCTGTGTTCTACGACGAGGAGAGTTTGCATGGCACTGAGTGCCGGTACCAGAAGGACGGTGGCCTGCCTGCTCGTGGGTCTCGGCGCGTTGCTGATCGTCGCCGCAATCATGATCCCGACCTACACCGTCGACAAACTGGCGAAAACTCCCCTCGATTTGGAGATCACCACTATCGCGACGAACCAGCAGGCTGAGGACAGCCTGGTACTCGACGCCAAGTCGCTGACCGCTCCGGAAGGCTCGGCGAAGGTCGACACCAACGTCCCGCTGGTCTCGCAGCGCTTCCTCACCGTCGAGGACCCGGCCGACGCCCACCAGATGACCGTGCAGGCGGGCCAGACGCTGCGGCGCATCGACAAACAGGGCGACACCGGCCTGCTCACCGCGACCGTCGACCGGGTGACCATCGACCGGGTGACCGGTGAGCCCGTCAGCACCGAGCCCAACGGCTCGATCGCGGTGACCGCGAACCTGGAGGGCCAGAGCCTCGCGGAGCCGGTGCAGCACACCGGTCTGCAATACCGATTCCCGATCGGCACCGAGAAGAAGACCTACCCGTACTTCGATCTCAACGTCCGCAAGACCTTCGACGCGAACTTCATCGAAGAGACCGAGATCAACAACACGAAGGTCTACCATTTCCAGATGTCGGTGCCCGCCACCAGCCTCTGGGACGTCGTGCAGGCGCCGACCAACCGGCTGAGCCTGCCCGCCGCCAAGTGGGGCGTCGAGGGCGGCGATGCCCCGGTGACCATGACCCGCTACTACACCAACACCCGTGACCTGTGGGTGGAGCCGCAGACCGGCACGGTCGTCAAGGGCGGCGAGGCGCTGCACCTCTACTACTCGCGCACCGCGGACAAGCCGGAGGTCACCGCGCTGAAGTCGCACCTGGTGTTCGACGAGAACACGATCGAGTCGCAGCTGTCGGTGGCCAAGGAGAACATCGACAAGCTGTCGCTGTACGGCCGGATCCTGCCGATCATCCTGGGCGTCCTCGGTGTGATCGCGCTGATCGTCGGTGTGGTTCTCGGCATTCGCGGCGGCTCGGCTCCGACGCCCGCCCGGGCGGGCGGCGCCCCGTTCCAGCGTCCGGGCGGCTCGGCACCGACCAGCCCCGCCCCGCGCGTCAACCGCGGCGCCGACGACGCGCCGACCGAACAGATTCGGATCGATAAGCAGCCCTGACCGGCTGAGCGTTCCTGAATTCGGCTCCCCGGCCCTCCGGCGGGGGAGCCGAATTCGTTTCGGTCAGCCGACCGGGCGCAGCGGTTCGGGGCGCGCCGTGTGGTCGGCCGCGCGCAGGACCATGACGGCGACCACGACGGTGGTGGTGGCCGCGACCGATACCGCCGTGGTGATCAGCGCCGGAATCGAGCGGGCCAGCGCCAGCATCAGGGTGACTTCGACGACCAGGCCCAGCCAGGTGACCAGTGCGAGGGAAGTGCGGTCGACGGCGATGGCCGAGAGCACCGCGCCTTGCAGCACGGCCAGCAGCGCGCCGTGCAACGCGAACAACCACAGCAGGCCCTGGATCGGGGCATAGTCCTCGCCCGCGAGCAGCGGGGCGAGCGGCGCGGCCAGCGCGGCCCCGAGCACGGCGACGAGACCGATGCCGCTGAGCACCGCCAGCGCCGCCCGGATCGCGCTCGCCGAGTGCGTCGGCTGCGCCATTCGCGGATAGAGCACGACACCGACCGCCTGCGGCAGCCAGAAGGCGATCTTCGTGGCGATGGTGCCGAGGGCGTAACGGCTGGCGTCCACGTCGTCGAGCACGATCCGGACCACGATCAGGTCCGCCGACGAGAGAGCCATCATCGCCGCCTGCACTTGGGCGGCCCGCAGCACCGGCAGCACCCCGGGCGTGGAGACCTCGCCGGGTTCGTTTCGGGCGCGCGCGGACGGCGCACCGGCGACGATCCTGGCCAACACTGCCGCCGTCGCGATGCCGCATGCGGCGGCCCACAGCGCGAGCGTCGCACCGCCGCCCAGCGCGAGGATTATCAGCGCGGGCGCGACCCGAGCGACCCCGGCGGCGCCGAGCACGACTCCCAGCGCTCGAAACCGCTTGCTGCCCTGCAGCACGCCCTGCTCGCCGGACAACAGCACCAGCGCGGGCGCCGCACCCAGTGCCGCCGCGGTGGCGGCCACCCCGACGTGCAACGTGACGGCGACCAGCGGCACCAGCGCCGCGGCCACCAGGGCGACGATCACCGCGCAGCGCCACTGCAGCCCGCGCAGCGCCGCCGTTCCCGCGCCGCGAACGAGTTCCCTTGCCACCACGTTCTGCAACGCCAGCGCGGGCACCGCGCACAGCAGCTGGACGGCGAGCAGACTCGCAAACTCGCTGTACCCGGTGACGCCAAGCCACCGCCCGGCCAGCAATTGCAGCAGATACCCTGCGACGTTCGCGGTCATCGCACCGGCCGTCACCCACGTCAGATCCGCCACCACAGGAAACCGACGGACAGCAGACACGCCGCCCATCGTCCCACTCGCACGGACCGCCGCCTGTCGCGCCCCGCCGGACCATGGGACAGGCAATGCGCTCGCCGCCGTCCCGACAGTCTTCGGCTGGGACAGGCTCGCGACCACACAGCAGCCGCGCTGGTCCTCGTCATCCTCGCGGCAACACATCACCCCAGCAGACGGTGCGCCTGCCAGCTGATACCGGAGTACGGGCGGCTGCGACGGCGCTGGTACCCAGCACCCCCACGGTCCCCCCGAATTCAGCCGTGACATTTCCGCGCCGACGCCGCTGGATCGGCGGCGGTGGTGGCCGGGACGTACAGTGCTCAGGCGTGAGCGGGAGCAGTCGGACTCGAGCGGTGGTCGCGGCATACAGCGCGGCCGGTGCGCTGCTCGTCGCCGGGCCGTTGCTCGCGCCGGGGTATCTGTTGTTGCGGGACGCGGTGAGCACGCCGCGCAACTATCCGACCGACGCGGCGCTCGGCCTCGGCGACGCCGCGCCACGGGCGGTGCCGCAGGACGCTCTGCTCGCGGCCCTGACGTCGTTCGCGGACGGCGGGCTGGTGGTCAAGGCGATTCTGCTCGTCGCACTGTGGGCCGCGGCGTACGGAGCGGCGACGCTCGCGCGTGAATTGCTGCGCGCGTCGCTCGGCCCGCAACTGGTCGCCGCGACGGTCGCGTTGTGGAATCCGTACGTGGCCGAGCGCCTGCTCCAGGGACACTGGAGCCTGCTCGCGGGCTATGCGGCGTTGCCGTGGACAGCGCTGGCCGCTTACCGCCTTCGAGGTACGGCCACTGCGAAGCGACGCCGACGAATCCTGTCGAACACACCCGCCTCGGCCGACACCACCGAGCCCACCCCGCACGCCGAACCGCTGGGCACCCCGGACACAATCGATCACCCCAGCGAAGCGCCTGCTGACACCACCGGTAACGGCCCGCGTTCCGAAACAGCTGTCCCAGCGGAAGCGCCGGCGACTACGCACCACGTGTCGGATCGTGCGAGCCGAGTCGCACCGACCGAGGCCCGTGAGCACACCGGGTCGACCGGCCGAGCCGAACCACCACTGGCTACGCGTCACCCACCCGGACACCCCAGCGGGGTAGCGGCAGCCGAGCCCCACTGGCAACCAGCCGCGCCCGGCTCTTCCCATCGTTCCGACGACACCGCTCCGGCCGATTCAGCCGAACATCCGCGCAACTCCGTACCAACCGGCACGGCGGGCGAAGGCGGGTCGAATCGGCTCAGCGTCACAGCGGCGCCGCGCGCGACCGTCCGAACGGCATCCACCTGGGCGGCCCTGGCCGGATCGCTCGCCGCGGCCGGACTCACTCCGACCGGAGCACTGCTGGCGGGCGTGACCGCTTTCGCCCTGGTCCATCGACGTCAACTCGCCGCGACGTTCGTCCTCTGGCTGGCCGCCTCCGCGCCATGGCTGGCCGCGACCGCGCTGTCCGGCGCGGGCGCGGAGCCATCCGATCCCGCGGGTATCGCGGCCTTCGCCGCGCGGGCCGAACCCGGTTTGGGCACGCTCGGGAGCCTGGCCGGTCTCGGCGGGATCTGGAACGCCGAGGCGGTACCGGACTCGCGCACCATACCGCTGGCAGCGATCGGCACGCTGGCGCTGCTGGCGATAGTCGTGCTGGGCGTGCGCTCCGTCGCCACCGGCGGCCCCGATCCCGACAACCGCCACGTCCGCCGGGCATTGTTGCTGCTCGCCGTGATCGCGATCCTGTTCCCCACGCTCGGCGCGACCGCGTGGGGCATGCACGCACTGGAATGGCTGGTCGCCCACGTTCCCGGCGCGGGTCTACTGCGCGACACCCAGAAGTACGCGGCCTTGGCCATGCCCGCTTTCGCGTTGTGCGCGGCGGCGGGGTGCGCGGTGCCGGCTCGGCGTCTTTCCCGCGCGGACGCGACGACCGACCGGCCCGCGACGGCGTCTCCGGCCACGACGGCAACGGTCACAGCGGTATTCGTGGCGCTTCTGGTGTTGCCGCTCTACGACCTCGCCTGGGGCGTCGGTGGAGCCGTCCGTCCCGTGCACTATCCCGCCGGCTGGCAGCAGGTCGCCGCAAGGATGGACGGTCCGGGCGACGTCGCGGTGCTGCCGGGCGGAATGTTCCGCAAGTTCCGCTACAGCGGCGCGGCTCCCGTGCTCGACCCCGCCCCGCGCATGCTGCCCAACGACGTCTTGCAGACGGGCGAATTGCCGGTGCGCGGACGCACCGTCTCCGGTGAAGGCGCCCGCGCACGAGAAGTGGAGAACCTGCTGCTCCACGGTGGCCCGCCCGCAGACCTGGCACGCCTCGGAGTGGGCTGGATCCTCGTCGAACGGACCACCCCTGGACCGCTCGGCGCATCGGCCTCGACCCTCGCCCAGGTGGAGCGGGTCTACGAGGACCCCGACCTCGCGCTGTATCGCGTGCCGGGTGTCATCGAGCGTGGTGCACCGACTACCGCGCAACGCTGGGTCGCGGCGGCAGCCCATGTGCTCTGGGGCGCGTCGCTCATCGCAGGGCCCGTCGTCGTCCTCGGCGCGCGAGCGCGACTCCATAGACGAGCACGGAACTGACCCACGCCGCCGTGCAACTCCTCATCGGCAGTCGGAGGACAGTGACCGGCGGGAAGCTCGATATCGAGCGCCGAAGGCACCATTGGCCGGATCGGCTATCCCTTGATCGCGCCGGTCAGTGCGAAGCCCGCGCCGAGCGTCTTCGATGCCAGGAGGTACAGGCCGATCACGGGGGTGGTGTAGACGATCGAGTATGCGGCCAGTTGGCCGTAGGCGATGGCGCCGTGCTCGCCGAAGAACGAGAAGATATCCACCGAGGCCGGTTGCTTGCCCGGGTCCAGCAGCAGGGTGAACGGGACGAAGAAGTTGCCCCAGGTGCTGATGAAAGTGATGATCGCGACGACGGTGAGGCCCGGCAACGTCAGCGGCAGAACAACGTGCCGCAGCCGCTGCAGGGATGAGGCGCCGTCGGTCTGGGCGGCTTCTTCCAGGCTCAGCGGCACGCCGTCGATGAAGTTCTTGGTCATCCAGATGGCCATCGGCAGCGAAGTGGCTGCCAGGAAAAGGGTTGTGCCGACGAGCGAGTCGACCAGTTGCAGGCGTACGAACAACCCGTACACCGGCACCATCACGGCGCTGAGCGGAAGTCCCGTGGCGAACAAGACCGTGTAGAGAAAAATCCGACCGAAACGAAGTTGGTAACGCGAGAGCGAATAAGCGGCGGGCAACGCCACCAGCACTGTGATGATCGCTGCTCCCCCACTGATCAGCAGGCCATTGAGCAGCGGCCGACCGGCGACGTCCCAGGTCAGCACCGCACCGAAGTTGGCACCGGTGAACCGCACTGGAGCCGGGCCGCCGATTATGCCGTCCACGCCGACGCCCGTCACCAACAGCCACACCATCGGGGCGGCGAACAGCAACACCACCGCGGCAAGGATGAGGTCGACCGTGATTCTGGCACGCGGCACCGCTCACACCTGCCTGCTCAGGCTACGAACGTAGGCCGATGAGAACACCGCGCCGAGTAGTAGCAGCACCAGGGCGATCGCGGCCCCCAACCCGATCCGGCCGTACTTGAACGCCTGCTCGTACATCAGCAACGGCAGCGTCTCGGTCTTGTTACCCGGTCCGCCACCGGTCAGCACGAAGATGAGGCTGAACATGCCGATGTTTTGCAGAGTCACCAGCACCAGGTTGGCGGCGATGGTCCTCCGGATCAGCGGCAGCACCACGTAACGGAATCGGCGTACCGGTCCGGCACCGTCAATCTGTGCCGCCTCGATCAACTCGCCCGGCACCTCATCGAGCGCAGCCTGGTAGATCAACAGCGAAAAGGCTGCCCCGTGCCAGGCGTTGGCCACGATCACCACTGACATCGGCGCCGTGTAGAGCCACTCCTGTGGACCGGTGCCCATGAACCGGAACAGCTGATTCATCGGTCCGTGGTCGTTGAGGACTTCGTGAATCGCCAAGGCCGCGACAACTTCTGGCAGCACCCACGCCGATATCACAGTTGCACTTACGGTTTGACGCACGAATCGACTCCGGTGCTGGATCAGTACCGCCAACAGCAGGCCCAGGCCGTTCTGCCCGATCACCGCCGACCCGACGACGAACACCACGGTCGACCACATCGACGCGCCGATGTCCGGACCGGTCAGTACCCGCTCGATGTTCTGGAAACCGACGAATTCAGGATCCCGGGCCGCCGCCCCGGTCAACGCCGTATCGGTGAAAGCCGCGAACACACACCACAGGACCGGGCCCGCAACGAAGATTCCGAGTAGCACGGTCGCCGGGGTCAACGGAAGCCATCGGCCGATCCGCGCGCGGGCGGTGATGGGTACGGAGATCATCCGGCCTCGGTTTCACCGGACCCGACGAGACGAACAACAGCGTCGGCCCACTGCTGGGCGGCTCGACTCGGGTCGGCACCGTTGATGACCGACTCACCCGCGGTCTGCATCGTGTCCGATACTTTCGGGTAGTCGGCCAAGGTGGGGCGATAGTGGGTAAGCGGAAGCAGACCTGCCCAGAAGGGCTCGCTCGAGTCGGCCTGCGACAGCCGCGGATCCGCCTGAACATCTTTACGCACGGGCAACCACGAACATGCCAGCGCCATGGCCGCCGAGTTCTTCTGGTTGACAGCGATGGTCACGAACTGGAAGGCGGCCTGCGCATGAACGGTGCGCGCGCCGAGCGCCAGGGTCAAACCACCGGACAGATTCACCTTTCCGGGTGCCTGACCGTGCTGGGTGGGGAACGCGGCCGTACCCAGCGTCTGTGACCAGTTCGGCCAGGGGGATACACCACCCGGTTTCCAGAACGAGGGATACCAGCTGCCGTCCATGACAATGGCGATCTTCTCCTGAGCGATCAGGCGGGTTCGCTCGACACGAGACCATTGGGTGTCCTCGGCCTGCGCCGCCGTCTGCATCAAGCCCTCCCGCATTGCCGTGGCGACGAAGTTCAGCGCATCCTGCATCCCCCGGCTCGGGGCAACCCACCTTTTGGTCGCGGCGTTGTACAAGTTCGCGGTCTCGGTACCGTGGAGCAGCATCTGCAGCGTGATGGAGGTGCCCTCCGCCATAGGCTTTCCCACCGGGAGATACAGCGGTTCGACGTCGGGCTCGACTTGCTTGATCTTCCTGGCTGCTCCCAGTACGTCGTCCCACGTCGCGGGCTGCCAGTCAGCAGGCAACCCGGCTCGAGCGAGAATGTTCCGGTTGAACCACAAACCGCGACTGTCCGTACCCAACGGGACGCCGTAGGTCTTCCCGTCGACGGACTTGCCGGCCTGCTTCGTGGATTCGATGAACTGGCTGTGCCAATCCGACCAGGAACCCAGATAGTCGTCCAGCGGAAGCAAATAGCCCGCGGCGGCGTCTGAGTTGACGTAGTAGCTGTCCTCGAAGAACACGTCCGGCGCCGTCGCCGCGGACCGCTGCATCAACTGGAGCTTGTGCTGATAGTCGTCGTCCAGCGCCGTCACCGGGACGAGTTGCACCGTCATGCCCGGGTTCGCGGCCTCGAACTCCGTCTTGACCGCCGTCAGCAACGGACCCATCGCGGTGAAGTCGCTATAGCTCCGGTACACCACCCTGATCGTGTTCGCACGGGACCCGTCGCTACCGCAACCCGCTACAGCGAACACCAGCGCCACGACGATGAGCATCGTGGTAGCCACTTTGAACCGCATCGGCCTCCTGTCACGGCGTCGCCATCGAAGACGCAGTCAACGAACCATCATATATCGTCCCGTTGAACAACGGTATGAAATGTCTCGTCGGCAATTTCGGTACCGCGACGTCGAATTCATGAGCGCCGGAGCGGGGCAGGCAGGCTGACCACCGGACCTCGTCGTACGAACGCGCCCCTCTAGCCGCACATCCCCGCACGAACGAGGCGGAGGCGTCGAATACCTCACGCCGGGCGGACCACCTCGGGATCAGCACAGTAGACAGCGTCACCCGTTGGACACGACGAGCCCGACCAGGTGCGACGCGAATACTGCTGTGTAATAGTGCTTTGCGAACGACTGAAGGGCGCGCGGAACGATGTGCGAGGCCGTAGAGGCGTCGTTCAGTCCGCCGTCCGCGGCGCGATCAACCCGCTCGTGTGCTCGCCGCGGGCGGCCGCCGCCAGTACTTCGTAGACTCCGTTTCCGGTTTGCTCCCAAGAGAATTCGCGCGCGCGGGCGCGGGCCTTCTCCCCCATGACCGTGCGTGCGCCGGGATCGTCCAGCAGGTCGCCGACGGCGTCGGCCAACTGGGCGACGTCGTCGACCAGGATTCCGGTGGCGCCGTCCACAATGGAATCGGTGAGCCCGCGCGAGCTGCGGTAGCCGACCGTCGGAACACCGTGCTGGGCCGCCTCGATCACCGCGAGCCCCCACCCCTCCTTCCGGGAAGGGAGCACGTGCACCCAGGCGCGCGCGAGGAGTTCGTGCTTGCGGCGCTCGTCCACGTGCCCATGGAAGGTGACGGCGTCGGCGATACCGAGTTCGCGGGCGTTGTCCCGCAAGTTGTCCGCCCACCAGCCGCCGCCGATCACGTCGAGGCGCAGACCCGGGATGCGGTCGCGCAGCCGGGCCGCGGCCGCGAGCGCGTCCTCGATCTGCTTGTGCGGCACCAGCCGGGACAGCACCACGACAGTTGGTGTGGGAGTGCGGGTTTCCGCGGCGCCGGTGGGTGCGTCCACTGGAACAGGTTCGGCGCCGTTGCGAACCACCGCGATTCGGGAGCGGTCCACACCGAGCGTGGCCAGCTCTTCCGCCGACGGCAGTGAAACGGTCAGGTATTGATTGCGGCGGTGCACGCGGGGCGACAGCCACGACTCGATCCACCAGCCGACGCGGCCGACCAGCCGGCCCGCGACCGGCCACTGCTCCCGGTGACCGTGGTGCACCAGCACCACCGACGGGGCCGCGGTGACGGCGGTGGCGAAGAACGGTATGCCGTTCTGGGTGTCGATCACCGCGTCCGGCCGCACGCCGCGCAACGGGCCGAGACCGATCCTGCCGAGCAGGAGCGCGGCCAGCGCTCGCGGGTACACCGTGTAGCGTCCGCCCGCCCTGCTGATGGTGATGCCGTCGACGTGTTCGCGCCGCGGCGCCCCCGGATAGCGGGCGGTACGGAGGGTGACTCGAACCCCGCGCGCCGCGAGCTGCGCGCCGACCTGCTCGAGGTACCGCTCGCTGCCGCCGCCCTGTGGGTGCCCGGTGTCGCGCCAGCAGAGCAGGAGGACTTCGCGCACGGTGGAGCTTCTCTCGGTCAGTAGGTCCCGGTGGGAATGTCGGACGTCGCGCTACACCCTATCCCGAGCACCCGCCCGAGCAGGCCGGCATCGGTGTTGTGCGAGACTCGGCGCCGTGCTCAAAGCCGCGAAGACGCCGACACGCAGGAGTTCGCCTCGGTTCGCCCGCCGGGCGACCCTGCGCCGGTCGCTGCGACTGCTCGGCAGTTTCCGGTTCGAGCAGACCGACCCGGCCCTGTTCTACGGAGGTCTGGCCGCCGACAGCGCGGCGCTGATCGCCGACTTCTACGCCGATCTCACCGGCCGGTCGCTCGACGGGGCGACGATACTCGACGTCGGCGGCGGTCCGGGCTACTTCGCGGACGAGTTCGCCCGGACGGGGGCTCGCTACATTCCGGTGGAGCCCGACCCGACGGAGATGCACGCCGCGGGCCTTTCCGTGGCGGGCGCGGTCCGCGGGTCCGGGATGGCGCTGCCGTTCCGCGACGACGCGGTCGACATCTGTTTCTCGTCGAACGTCGCCGAACATGTCTCGAAGCCGTGGGTGATGGCCGACGAGATGGTGCGGGTGACCAGGCCGGGCGGGCTGATGGTGCTCTCCTACACGGTGTGGCACGGCCCGTTCGGCGGCCACGAGACCGGGCCGTGGCACTACCTCGGTGGCGAGTACGCCGCCCGGCGGTATCGGCGCAAGCACGGGCGCGATCCCAAGAACAGGTTCGGCACGTCGCTGTTCGCGGTGCGGGCCGCTGACGGATTGCGCTGGGCGGCACGTACTCCGGCGGAGGTGCACACGGTCTTCCCGCGCTACCACCCCCGCTGGGCGTGGTGGTTGATCCGGGTGCCGATGGTGCGTGAGTTACTTGTGAGCAATCTGGTCGTGGTGGCAACCAAAAGTTAGCCGAAGTACGGCTCCAGCCATCCGCGACGCCAGTGCCGCTTCCCACAGGGAGCGTGCACGGGCTCGCTCCACGGCGATTCCCGCATAGCCAACCCGACGGTCTCGAGCGTGGTGAGCCCGACCAGGTCGGCCAGCATCCCTACGGCGGCGACCGCCTCCGCGGCCTGCATAGCCGCCGTCGCCTGCTCGATTGTCAGGGTGCGTCCGGGTAGGAACGAGACCACCCACCCGCCGCTGCCGACACTCTTAGCCTGATGCTCGGTTTGATCACTGGTCATCAGCGACCGGCCGATCACTTGCACCGCCATGACTCGGACTCCCCAGTTTGCGGTAACGATTCGGTAATGGAGCGAGCTGATATGTCGATACAGCATCCCCCTTCCAGCAACAGAACGCAATAGTGCGTTCTGCGAAAAGCGAACCGAGAGGTCGGAATTCACACCGGCCAGGGCGCCGCCGCGCCGCAAAACTGGAACAGGTTACAGACAATGCGGAGGCAAAACTGTAACGTGTTCTCATGCACTACGACAGCTTGTTCATCGGCGGCCGCTGGACCGCGCCAGCCACCGCCGAGCGCATCCAGGTCATCTCGCCGGCCACGGTCGAGCCGGTGGGCAGCGTCCCCGCGGTGAGCCGGGCCGATGTCGACGCCGCGGTCGCCGCGGCCAGGCACGCCTTCGATCACGGACCGTGGCCGACCACGCCCCCGAAGGAGCGAGCCGAGGTACTCACCCGCGCCGCCCGGCTGATCGAACAGCGTTCCGCCGATCTGCTCGCCGCGCTGACCGCCGAGGTCGGCGCGCCGCAAATGATCGCGATGACGCTGAACCAGCTGCCCGCGGTCGCCGCACTGGACGCCTACGCGGCCCTGGCGGAGTCCTTCCCGTGGTCGGAGACCCGGGTGGGCGGGTTCGGCACCACTCGGGTCACCCGCGAGCCGCGCGGTGTCGTCGCGGCGGTGACCGCGTGGAACGTCCCTCTGTTCCTCGCGGTCAACAAGCTCGCGCCCGCCCTGCTGGCCGGTTGCACCATCGTGCTCAAGCCCGCCCCGCTGACTCCGCTGACGGCGAACCTGGTCGCCGACATCTTCACCGAGGCGGGCCTGCCCGAAGGCGTGCTCTCGGTGCTGCCCGCCGAGCCCGACGCGGCCGAGTACCTCGTGTCACACCCCGGCGTGGACAAGGTGACCTTCACCGGAAGCACCGCGGTCGGCCGCAAGATCGGCGCCATCGCCACCGGTCAGCTCAAGAGCGTCTCGCTCGAACTCGGCGGCAAGTCGGCGGCGATCCTGCTGCCCGACATGGACGTCGCGGCCAATATCCCGGTGCTCGCGTTCTCCGGCCTGATGAACAGCGGGCAGGGCTGCGTCGCGCAGACCCGCATCCTCGCCCCGCGCAGCCGGTACGAAGAGATTCTCGACGCGCTGGTCGAACACGTGAAGACGATGAAGGTGGGCGACCCGAACGACCCGAGCGTGCAGCTGGGTCCCCTGATCTCCGAACGCCAGCGCGATCGGGTCGAGGGCTACATCGCCAAGGGCAAGGCCGAGGGAGCGCGACTCGTGCTCGGCGGCGGTCGCCCGGAGGGGCTGGACCGGGGCTGGTTCGTCGAGCCGACGATCTTCGCCGACGTGGACAACAAGTCGACCATCGCCCAAGAGGAGATCTTCGGACCGGTGCTTTCGGTCATCCCGTACGAGACCGAGGACGAGGCCGTGGCCATCGCCAACGACTCGGTCTACGGTCTCGCGGGCTCGGTGTGGACGACCGATATCGAACACGGCGCCGAGATCGCGGCGCGGGTGCGCACCGGCACCTACGCGATCAATTGGTACGCGTTCGATCCGAGTTCGCCGTTCGGCGGTTACAAAGCCTCCGGACTCGGCCGCGAGAACGGCCCGGAGGGTCTCGATTCGTTCTGCGAGCAGAAGTCGCTGCTCATGCCGCTCGGCTGGACCGGCTGATCACTCCGGTGGCATGACCACACGCAGCAGCGGAGCACGGTTGCCGTAACGCCGGGGTGGTGCGTCGACGATCTCGACGCGCCACCCGGGCGGCAGCACCGCGCGCAGCCGTCCCGCGGCCCGGCGCAGCGGGGTACTCACGGTCTCGAACTCGAATTCGGCCACCATCGGGGCAACCGACATCGTCATCTCCGGATCGGCCATGCTCCATCCACCTCTCGCGTCGATCTCGCCGTGCGCCGCGGCATCGCGGGTCCGATATCGGTAGGGAAGTCGTTCAGTCGATCAGTTAACCGCCAGTAATCCGACTGGGTGATGCGGAAGGAAGAACACGCCAAGCATAGGTTACGAATACACGAAATCTCTCGACAAGATCATTACCCCCTTTCCCATCCGGCTAAACCGATCGGTCCGTGGGAATTTCGCGAACTCGAGTGGACGCGGGACACCGATCCGACCGCCCGACTCCAGAGCGCCGAGGTCGGCGCAACCGAATCATCTCCCCCGCAAGGTCATTCGCCGCACCAGGCACTTCACCCCGTTGCGTTCACCGGCCCAGCGACCGGCGATACGCGGCCGGTGTCGCGCCCGTCGCCGCACGCAGGTGCGCCCGGAGCGCTGTGACGCTGCCGAACCCGGCCTTCACCGCGACGACTTCCACTGGCAAACGCGTGGTTTCCAGAAGTTCGCGCGCCCGTGCGGTGCGCTGGGCATCCAGCCACCGCCGCGGCGTGGTGCCGACTTGCGCCTTGAAGCGGCGGATGAAAGTCCGCTCGCTCATCAGCGCATGCGCGGCCAGCGCCGAAACATCCACCGCCGCAGCTGGTTCCGCCACCGCCCAGGCCAGCGTCGCGGCGAGACCGCCATCGGTACGCGCGGCGGGTGCGTCCGGAATGTATTGTGCCTGACCGCCTTCCCGGTGCGGGGCCGTGACGTTCCACCTGGCCAGCTCCGCCGCCGCGTGCGCGCCCAGCTCGCGGCGGACGATATGCAGGCACAGATCGAGACCCGCCGACAGCCCGGCCGACGTCAGCACGTCACCGTCATCGACGTAGAGGGCCGTCGGGTCCAAACGCACCGCCGGATACAGCTCGGCGAACTCGTCGCAATAGGCCCAGTGCGTAGTCACGCGTCGTCCGTCCAGCAGCCCGGCCTCGGCCAGGACGAACGCACCGACGCAGATGCTCACCATGGTCGCGCCCCGCGCGGCCGCGCCGCGCAATGCGGCGAGCGCCTCCCGTGGGGTGGGCAGCGTCGGGATACCGATGCCGGGCACGACGACGACATCGGCTTCCGCCAACGCCTCCAGCCCGTGCTCCACGCGCAATTCGAAGCCGTTGGGTGTCCACACCGGCCCGGGACGCACCCCACAGGTCCGCATCTCGAACCCGGACGGCTCGCCGGTCTTGCCCGGCCCGTGCCGGAACGCCTGAACAGCACAGGCCAGGTCGAAGGCCATCACCCCGTCCAGCGCGAGCGCCACGACTTGCTTCATCGTCCCCAGTTTGGCACGAATCCGAGCAATACTGTCATTTCCGCCACTCGCCGCGGATCCGGACACACGCTTGACTTCAGTGCACACCGAGTTCCGACCAGAAGGAGGAATCGTGGCCGCACCGACGGGCCTCGACTGGGCATGGGCGACCCGCACCGGGGGCGCTCTGTCGAAAGAGCAACGCCGCGCGTTGGCCGTCGCGACCGCCCGCACGCTGCCCGCCATGGCGCCCAACCGGCTCCGGCTGGCACTGGGCAGGCGGGGACGCGGGCGGCTGGAGTTCGCCGGCCTGCGGTTACCCGACTCCCAGCTCGCCGTCGCGGCGGAGACCGAGGCGCGGGAGTCGCTGTCGCCGCATGTGCTGAACCATTCGCTGCGGACCTACTACTTCGGACGGGTCCTGGCGGATCTCGACGGCGCCGCCTACGACGACGAACTCGTCTACGTCTCCTGTCTACTGCACGACCTGCAACTCGAACATCCCACGCCCGGAAGGTGTTTCGCCGTGGTCGGCGGCGAGCGGGCGGCCGCCGTCGCACTGGGCGCGGGCGCGCCGCCGGAACGGGCCGAAGCGATCGGCGCGGCCATCGCCGCCCACATCACGCCCGGGGTCGCCGACGATCTCGGCGACCCCGGCGGCTTCGTCTCCGCGGGAGCCTCGGTGGACGTACTCGGGACGCGACTGGCGGAACTGGACCGCGAGTGGGTCGCCGAACTGCTGCGGCGGCACCCGCGACTGGAGTTCGCACGGCATGTCGTCGCCGCCTTCCGAGCGGAAGCGAAGGCGATGCCGAAAGGCCGGATTCATTGGCTCAACAGGGCGGGTTTCCTGGCCATGATCCGGATGTCCCCGTTCGCCGAATAACCAAGCCGCCCCGTCAGACCGATCGGTATGCTCAACGTTATGAACGGTGTCACCGGCATCGCAAGCGCACGGCACAAGCTTGCTCGCGCGGGACACCACATCAATGACCTCGAACGCATGATCTCGGAATACCAGAACGCGAACCAGGTCGAAGTCCGGGTCGACCTTTCCCCGAGCCTGGAATACGAGAACGAGATCGATTGCCAGGTAGCCGCGGTGAGCGTATCCGAGGTGCCCGACGAGTGGGGACTGATCACCGGTGACGCGCTCACCAACTCGAGGGCCGCCCTCGACCACGCCGTCTACCCGCACGCGGAGCATTTCCCGATCTTGCTGAGCAGCACGGACAGCAGGGGTGAGGAGATATGCGTTCAGGAGATATTCGACGCCACGACCACAGCCATAATTCTCCGCCATCAGCCATATAACGATCCGCAGCCGACACATCACCCACTCGGGCTTCTCCGCGAACTCGTCGACCGTGACGCGCACCGCCGAGTGCTCGTCACCAACTCCTTCAGGACCGAGCTTATTTTCGCACCATCGGATGACTACGAAGTCGTGGATATTCCAGGACTGGCAGTCCACGACCTCGTGCCGGGAGCTGTTTTCAAACATTTCCGTTTGAAGCTTCGCCCTGGGTTCACACAATCTCAGCTCACATACAACAACCGACTCGTGGCGACTGTCGTCGTCAATGTTCCGGATACCGATGACGATGTGCCGCTCGTCGCCTGCATGAGATCGATTCACACACGAGTGTCGGAAATTTTGGATCAGCTCGAAGCCCTCGGGATTCTATGACCGACACGGTGTCGCCGTTTCCGGCAGCCATGATCCGCGATCTCCGCGCGGTAGAGCGACGACCACGCTGGACGACAAGCCATGGTTCGTGGAGTGCGGACCGCGCGGAGTGGTCCGGCGAGCTCCACGGCCGACCGCGATGCTCGAAGGGTGCTTCCGGACCGCGCTGAGCACGGAAACGTTTGTCTCGCAGAACAAATCGCCCGCACCATCTGCCGGATGGTGCGGGCGAATGCTACTTTGGGTGGAGTGTCAGCCCAGACGCTGCTTGAGCGCCTCGAACTCGTCACGCACGCCGGAAGGCAGCTTGTCGCCGACGAACTCGAACCACTCTTCGATCAGCGGGATCTCCTTGCGCCACTCGTCGGCGTTCACGACGAGCGCCTCGTCGACGTCCTTGGGGTCGACATCCAGCCCCTCCAGGTCGAGCTGCGCGGCGGTCGGCACGTTGCCGATCGCGGTCGCCTCCGCCTGGGCGGAACCCTCGATACGGCCGATGATCCACTCCAGCACGCGGGAGTTCTCACCGAAGCCCGGCCACAGGAAGCGGCCGTCGCCGCCGCGGCGGAACCAGTTCACGTAGAAGATCTTCGGCAGCTTGGCCGCGTCGGCGTTCTTGCCGACGTTGATCCAGTGGCCCAGGTAGTCCCCGACGTGGTAGCCGAGGAACGGCAACATGGCCATCGGGTCGCGGCGGACGGTGCCGACCTTGCCCTCGGCGGCCGCGGTCTGCTCGGAGGACAGCGTCGCGCCCATGAACACACCGTGCTGCCAGTCGAAGGACTCGGTGACCAGCGGGACGGTGGTCTTGCGGCGTCCGCCGAACAGGATCGCCGAGATCGGCACGCCCTGCGGGTCGTCCCATTCGGGCGCCAGGATCGGGCACTGCGCCATCGGCGTGCAGTAGCGGGAGTTCGGGTGCGCGGCCAGCGTCTCGGTCTCGCGCTGGTACCAGTCGTTGCCCTTCCAGTCGATCAGGTGATCGGGCTCGCCTTCCAGGCCCTCCCACCACACATCGCCGTCATCGGTCAGCGCGACGTTGGTGTAGACGGTGTTGCCCGCCTCCACGGTCGCCATGGCGTTCGGGTTGGAGCTGCGGTTGGTGCCCGGCGCGACGCCGAAGAAGCCGAACTCGGGGTTCACCGCGTAGAGACGGCCGTCCTTGCCGAAGCGCATCCAGGCGATGTCGTCGCCCAAGGTCTCCGCGCGCCAGCCCGGCACCGTCGGCTGGATCATCGCGAGGTTGGTCTTGCCGCAGGCGCTGGGGAACGCGGCGGCGATGTAGTAGGCCTTGTTCTCCGGCGAGATCAGCTTCAGGATCAGCATGTGCTCGGCCAGCCAGCCCTCGTCGTGGGCCATCGCCGAGGCGATCCGCAGCGAGTAGCACTTCTTGCCGAGCAGCGCGTTGCCGCCGTAGCCGGAGCCGTAGCTCCAGATCTCCCGATCCTCGGGGAAGTGGGTGATGTACTTGGTGTCGTTGCACGGCCACGGCACGTCGGCCTGGCCGTCGGCCAGCGGCGCGCCCACGGAGTGCAGCGCCTTCACGAACGGGCGGTCGGCGCCCAGCTTCTCCAGGGCGGCGGCGCCCATGCGGGTCATCACGCGCATCGACACGACGACGTACTCGGAGTCGGTGATCTCGACGCCCAGCTTCGGGTCCTCGGCGCCCAGCGGGCCCATGCAGAACGGCACCACGTACATGGTGCGGCCCTTCATCGACCCGCGGTACAGCTCGGTCATCGTGGCGCGCATCTCGGTCGGGTCGACCCAGTTGTTGGTCGGGCCCGCGTCGGCCTCGGTCTTCGAACAGATGTAGGTGCGCGACTCCACCCGGGCCACGTCGGAGGGATCGGAGAGGGCGAGGAAGGAGTTCGGCTTCTTCTTCTCGTCCAGCCGCTTGAACGTCCCCGCCGCGACGAGCTGCTCGGTGAGCCGCTCCCATTCCTCGTCGGAGCCGTCTGCCCACACCACTCGATCCGGCTGGGTGAGTTCGGCGACTTCTTGTACCCAGGCGAGTAGTTCGCTGTGCTCGGTCGGCGCCTTGCCGTCGGATCCACGAAGACCAGGAATGGTCGCTGACGTCATGAAAACTCTCCTGAGATGGGCGGCTGTTCGATGCTCCGCCGCCTGGCCCTAGGCCCATGACCAGCGCGAATGCACCGAGCGCCACCGTTGGCGGGAAGGCGCCCGCTCCGACCGGTCGAACGCGCACCCCAGGAGGGCGGCAGATCAGGACTTAGCGGACGCCCAAGTTCCTGAATAGAGGTTAACGCGATGTGACGGCCGGTACGGTATCGGGTTCCTCACTGTGTACCCAATTGGTCGTTCGTTTCAACAGGCGCGATCCAGCGATCGAGGATCCGGACGTCGCGCTCGCATGCGGCGAGCTGCCCCGGCTGCTCGGCCGCCATCCGGCGCAATTCGGCCTCCAGCCGGGCCACCCTGCGATCCGTCTCGACCATTCGCGCGGTGCTTGCCTGGACCACGTGATCGGCCAAAGTGGTCTCCGCTTCCACGAGTGCGGTCACCACGCGCTGCTCGAGCTGCGCTTTTACGTTGACCAACGCGTCGGCGACCCATTGCCGGATGTGCGCTCGATCGGCCAGCTGGCGGCGTGCTCGGACCACCCACGCCGCCGCACCGCCGCCGAGCAGCAACGTTACCGGCACGCTCGCGACGTCGAGGGCCGATACCAGGGAGAACGGAGCAACCAGCAAGCGACCCAGACCGACACCGGCCGACGCGCCGAGCGCGATCATAAGGTGATCTTCGACACCCCGATGGCGTGGCTCGGGGTCCGGGCCGACTCGAGGGGCCTGGTCGCGCCGCCGCGTGGGCGAACCCCGATCCGTGCTCTCGATCCGGGCGCTCAGTTCGGCGATGCGCTGGTCGATGACGTGGTCGAGGGCGCCGGTCAGTTCGGTGACGGACTGCTGCAGCCGAGTGGGGTAGCCGCCGAGCTCGGCGGGCCGCAGCCGGTCCAGCTCGGCGCGCACGGCGGTGTGCAGCGCCCGGATGCTCGCGCCGATCTCGGTCATCAGGTCCACCCGGGCCAGGTGCAACTGCCCGCGCAGGGTGGACATCGCGGTGGCGCGCCCCCCGTCGCGACCGGCCAACAGAAGGGCGCGCTCCTCGCGCAGCCGGGCCGCATCGGCGCCGGAGCGCAGCACCGCCACCTGTTCGGCCACCCGTCGGCGCGTGTCGGCGAGGACCCGGCCGGTCACCGCGCCCGGCCGGTCACCGCCTGCGGCGGCTGCCGCGGTGAGCCGCGCGTGCAACGCGCCGACACCGGAGCGATCGAGCAGTCCGGCGTCGCCCGCGGCGCGTGCGGCGGCCGCGAGCCGGGCCGAGACCGGCACGATGTCCAGATCGTCCGCGCCCGACGCGGCGAGCAACTCCAGGTCGCGCTCCCGCACGGCGTGCCAGTCCCGGTGGGCGTGGACGCCGTTCATCGCGAGCAGCAGGCGGGCGCCGTCCGCGCGCAACCGATCGACCACCCCGAGCGTGTCCGCGCCGATGATGGTGCCCGCGTCGAGCAGGATCAACGCCACCGCGGGCGGGGTGGACTCCGATACGGCGTCGGCGCGGGGCTCCGACAGCGTGAGGGGCGGTTCGAACCGGGCCAACTCGGTGCGCAACAAGGTCGTGTTGACGTCGGCGGGGCCGATCACCGTGACCGTACGAGCGCCACCGGAGTCGTGCACCGCGCGCAGCAGCGCCATACCTTGCGGATTCCATCGCTCCACCACGGCCGCGAGCTCGGGGACGAGCGCGGCGGGGCGCTCGGCTTCGCCGTCGGCGGAGTCGCCCGCCGTGTGAGAAGGCGGATCCACCGCGGCAGCCGCCCCAGGCGACGCCGATTCCGGCGGCTCAGAGACCGGCACTGCTCATCCGTTCCCATAGTCGGACGTACCCGTTGTGCACCCGCAACGCGGCGCGGCGGGCGGTCGGGGGCATATCGCTTGTGACGACCGCGTGCCAGCGCGTGGCGCGGGCAAGCGCATCGTCGGCGTCGGAAGGAGCGGGCGCGGAATACCCCGCGGCGAGGTGGGCCACTTCGGGCCCCGCCAAGCCCGCGCAGAGCCCGAGCCAGACGGCGTCGTCGCCGTACAGATAGGACTCCAGGAGGTCGCGCGCCCGGCCGCCCTCCTCCGGGACCGCGCGGGCGGCGAGCCGGGCCAGCTCGTCGAGCAGCTCGCCGCCGCGCAGCGCGGACACTTGTTCGTAGCGGCGGTGCAGCAACTGGTGGAGCGCGTCGATGCCGCTGGCCGCGTGCAAGATCTGCAGCAGCGCCTGCGGAGCGAGATCCGGATCGTGCCGTAGGGCCGTGCACGCGCAGGCCACGCCGTACAGATCCCAGCGGCGCAGCAGTTCCTCGCGCTCGGCGGCACCCGGCCCCGGTGCGACGAACAGGTCCGGCGCGAGGAGCAACGCGGGGTCGGCTTCGGTGGCGAGTTTGCGCAGCAGCTCCAGCTCCGCGCCGGTCAGCGCGCCCGCCCTGGTGCGCATCGCGAGCGAGGCGACCACCGGAACGACCGGAATCCGCAGCTGACTGCCGTACTGCTGGGCCGAGGCCACGGCATCGCCCCAGCGAGAGCCGATCGCGTCGGCTTTGTTCAGCACCGCGATCGTGCGCTGCGGCGGCAGCGTGGCCAGCACCCTCCGATCGGCGGGCGTCGGCGCGGCCGACAGCACGTAGACGACGATGTCGGCGTCGAGGTCGGGGTCGGGCGCATCCGGCCGGTCCACCGGATCGGTCTCCACCGCAGACATGAGCGCCAGCGCGTGCAGCACCGTCGTCCGCCCCGCGTGCGCGCGCCCGGTCACCTGGATGCGCGGCGGCTTGCGCCACGCGCTGACGGCCGCCGCCGCGGCGTACCCGATCTGCGGATCCCGCCCGGTGCCGAAGCGCAGCTCGGCGAGCAGCCTGTCGAGCTGATCGTGCGCGGACGTCGGCACGCCACGCTCCCGCAGCGGCCCATCGGAATCAGTGGCTGTCGGCATGCTGCACACACCCCCTTTTACGGTGCGCAATTGTGTCAGAAGTCGGCTCGCCGGGCAGGTTCGACGGGCTCAGCTGCCACTGAAGTATTTGTTGGCGGTGCGCACCATCCAGTTCGGCGCGTATTTCCCCACCGTCGCGAGCACCTTCGCCTGCGCGCCGATCTCATAGTGCACTTTCGGCAGCCGGGCGCGCTTGCGGGTGGCCTCCCAGATCCCGGCCGCGACGTCGTCGGCGGTCAGTCGTACGCCCAGCGATTTCGTCGTCCCGGTCGTCACGCCGTCCACCATGGCCGTGGCCACGAACAGCGGCCAGATCGCGAGCACGCGGATGTCGTGGCGCTCCCATTCCAGGTCGAGCGCCTCGGTGAAGCTCTTGACGGCGGACTTGGTCGCACCATAGCTCGCGAGTTCGGCCTGGCCGTAGATCGCCGAAGCCGAGCACAGGTTGACCACCTGCGCGCCCGGCGTGTCGCGCAGGTAGCGGAACGCGCTGTGTGTCCCGGTGAGCACGCCCACCACGTTGACCTCCACGATCGCCCGATGGGCGGCGATGTCGATCTCCTCGAACGGCCCCGCGCGCAGGATCCCGGCGTTGTTGACCAGGATGTCCAGCCGTCCCGTCGCGGCGTGGAACTCCGCGAGCCGCTCCGCCCACTGCGTGGCGTTCGTCACATCGAGCACTCCTGTGTTAACTACGCCACCCTTGGCTGTGATATCACCGGAAAGCCTGGTCAGCCCGACTTCATCGATGTCGTAAGCCCCGACTTGGTATCCCTGCGCAGCGAAAAGCAAGGCCGTGGCCCGCCCGATACCCGCCGCCGCGCCGGTGATGAATACTGTCGGTCTGCTCATGCCGGGGAGTCTAGTGCCGGGAATGCCGTGTATCGCGGGGTTCCCAGACGCCCGGTCGGTCACTTACCCTGCAGAAGTGGTCGGCACCATAACCGGTGCGCAGCTTGAACTTTCGCATGCGGCAACCGACCTCGAAGATGAGGAGGTTGCGATGACCGCGAATGTCATCGGCGCTGTCGACCGGGAGCCCGCCTGTCCCGCGGACCGCAAGCCCTTGCTGCCCAGCACGGACCCGTTCCATCGACCGCCGAAAGGGTTCGCGGCCAAGGCGCCGGGCACCATTCTGCGCAGCAGGAAGATCGAAGTCGCGCTGTTCGGAATTGTCCCGCAACAGGTCTCGGCCTGGCAGTTACTCTACCGCAGCTGTGATCTGCACGGGGCGCCGGAAGCGGCGATCACCACCGTACTGCTTCCGATCGGCGCGGAACCGGACGAGGATCGCCCGCTGCTGGCCTTCCAGACCGCGATGGACGCGGTGACCGAGAAATGCTCGCCGTCCTACGCGCTGCGCCACGGCTCGCGGGCGCTCGGTTCGATCACCCAGTTCGAATGGCTCCTGGTCGCGAACGCGCTGCGGCGCGGCTGGGCCGTGAGCATCGCCGACCACGAGGGACCGCACGGGAACTTCGGCGCGCCGCGCGAGCCCGGCTACCGCGCGCTCGACGGCATCCGCGCCGCCCTGCGCTTCGACCCCCTCGGGCTCGGCCCGGAAACCCGCGTCGCCGTGTGGGGCTACTCCGGCGGCGGCATGGCCAGCTCGTGGACGGTCGAGATGGCGCCGACCTACGCCCCCGAACTCGACATCGTCGGCGCGGTGCTCGGCGCCCCGGTCGGCGACCCGCGCCAGGTCTTCGACCGGCTCAACGGCACGCCCTTCGCGGGTCTGCCCGCCATCGTCATCGCCGCCCTGCGCAGGCTGTATCCCGCGCTGAGCTCGCTGATCGACAACGAGCTCAGCCCGGACGGCCACCGGTTCGTCGTCCGCGCCGAGAACGCGACGCCGGTCGGCGCGATCCTCGGGCTGGCGGGCAAGAAGGTGGACGACTTCCTCGACCGCCCGCTCGCCGAGGTGCTCGACACCCCGGAGCTGCGGGCGATGTTCGACGATCTGCGGCTCGGCAATACGACGCCGGCCTGCCCGCTGCTGGTGGTGCAACCCATCCACGACCAGGTCATCCACATCGAGGGCATCGACGGCCAGGTGGCCCGCTACCGTCGCGGCGGCGCCGCGGTGACCTACGTTCGCGACCGGCTCAGCGAGCACTTCTCGCTGCTGCCGCTGTCCACGCCGATCAGCCTGGACTGGCTGGCAGACCGGTTCGCCGGGCAACCGGTGAGCGACGCGGGCGACAGCACTGTCTGGTCGGTCGCGGCCTCACCCTCGGGCGTGCGCGGACTGCTGGAGATGGCGGTGACCGCGGCCAAGGTCGCGCTCGGAAGACCGCTGCGTCAGCAACGGCCGACCGAGCCGAGGATCGCGCCCGCGCGCGCCGCCTGACCTCCTGCTCAGCGGCCCGTGCACAACCGCTTGCCGCACTGATCGCCGGATGCTGGACAATGGACGCCGTGAACGACGCCGCGAACCATACTGCCGAGTCAGTTCCGGGCCCGCCGTCCACAGCTTCGGCTCCGGCCGAGGGCGGGCCCAGGCACAAGACCGGCTCCCGCCTGTACCCACGAGTCACCAGCTTCCGGTCGCGCAGGGGCGCGCTGACCGCCACCCAGCAGCAATCCTGGGACCGGATGTGGCCCTCGATCGGCCGCGAGGTCGCCGACGAGCCGCTGGACGCCGCCGCCTGGTTCGGTCGCGACGCTCCGCTGGTCATCGAGATCGGCTGTGGCACGGGCACCGCGACGGCCGTCATGGCGCAGGCCGAACCGCACCTGAACCTGATCGGCATCGAGGTGTATCAGCCCGGCCTGGCGCAGTTGGTGCAGCGCGTCGAGCGCGAAGGGATCGAGAACATCCGCCTGCTGCGCGGCGACGCGGTCGACGTACTGGAAAACATGATTGCCGAGGAGTCGCTGACCGGCGTCCGGGTGTTCTTCCCCGACCCGTGGCCGAAGGCGCGCCATCACAAGCGGCGGCTGCTGCAACCCGCGACGGTCGCGCTGATCGCCAACCGCCTGAAGCCGGGCGGTGTGCTGCACGTCGCCACCGACCACGCGGGCTACGCAGAGCACATCCACGCGGTCGGCATGACGGAGCCCCTGCTCTCGGGTCTCAACGAGGCGACGGGCGGTGTCAGCGCGGAGCATCGCGCCACCGCGCCGATCGGTTTCGAGCGGCCCGTCACGAAATTCGAGGGCAAGGCACATCGCGCCGGTAGCGCCATCACGGAGCTCATATGGGGGAAGATCGACCGATGAGCGTCAGTGAAATGGCCCACGAAGTGGTCGATGTTGCCGGGGAGGTGCACGGCGGCGGAGCGGAAGGTCTGGGCAGCTCGGGGCCGGACGTGCGCCGCGTCCTGTTGGTGTGGGACGCCCCGAACCTCGACATGGGCCTCGGCGCCATTCTTGGCGGTCGTCCGACCGCCGCCTACCGCCCGCGGTTCGACGCGCTCGGCCGCTGGCTGCTGGCCCGGACCGCGGAACTGTCGGTGGGCGCGGTGCATCGGGTGGAACCCGAGGCCACCGTTTTCACCAACATCGCGCCCGGCACCGCCGACGTCGTGCGGCCCTGGGTGGAGGCGCTGCGCAACGTCGGCTACGCGGTCTTCGCCAAACCGAAGATCGACGAGGACTCCGACGTCGACGCCGACATGCTGGCGCACATCGCCTTACGCAGCCGCGGCGCGGGCTTGGCGGGCATCATGGTCGCCTCCGCCGACGGCCAGGCGTTCCGCGAACCGCTGGAGGCGCTCGCCGCCAAAGGAGTGCCGGTTCAGGTGCTCGGCTTCCGCGAGCACGCGAGTTGGGCCGTCACATCCGATACTCTCGAATTCATCGACCTCGAGGACATTCCGGGCGTGTTCCGTGAACCGCTGCCCCGGGTGAGCCTCGACTCGCTGCCCGACGAGGGTGCCTGGCTGCAGCCGTTCCGGCCGCTGTCGGCACTGCTCACCTCTCGCCCCGCCCAAGGAGTCGCTTAGTGTTCACACGCTGGGGCGATCTGGTATACCGGCTGCGATTCGCCGTCATCGGCGTGGTCGTGGCCGGTCTTCTGGCTCTCGGTGGCTACGGCCTCGGGTTGGAGGACCACCTCAGCTCCAGCGGGTGGGATGATCCGACCTCGGAGTCGGCGCGCGCGGCGCGAATCAAAGACGGTGCCTTCGAACGGGATCACAAATCCGACGTCATCGTGTTGTACACGGCGCCGGACGGCAAGACCATCGACGATCCGGAATTCAGCGGCAAGATCCTCGAGAATCTGGGAAGTCTACCCCGCGAGCATCCCGACGAGATCACCCAGATCAACGGTGTCTACTGGCGGAACAGCGCGAACATTCCGGTCCAGGCCTCCGTTTTCGGCTCCAAGGACAAGAAGTACGCCTTCGCCTCCATCGCCATCAAGGGCGACAACGACACCGAGATGGTGCGCAACTACCGGAAGGTGAAGAACGTTTTCTTCATCCCCGGAGTGGATGTGCAGGTGACGGGTCTGCAGGCCGTGGCGGGCACGCTGAACGACACCATGGCCGACGACCAGAAGCGCATGGAGATCCTCGCCATTCCGGCGGTGGCCGTCCTGCTGTTCTTCGTCTTCGGCGGCATCGTCGCCGCCGGATTGCCGCTGATCGTCGGTGGTCTCACCGTGATCGGCGCATGGGGCATCGTGCGGTTCATCACCGAGTTCACCGAGGTGAATTCGTTCGTCTCGCCGGTCGTCTCGATGATCGGCTTGGGCCTGGCCATCGACTACGGCTTGTTCATAGTGAGTCGTTTCCGCGAGGAACTCGCCGAGGGATACGACACCAGGACCGCCGTCCGCCGAACGGTGATGACCTCGGGCCGCACCGTGGTGTTCTCCGCCACGATGATCGTCGCCAGCCTCGGCGGCATGCTGCTGTTTCCGCAGGGCTTCCTGAAGTCGGTGGCCTACGGCGCCATCGCGACGGTCACCCTCGCGGCGCTGACCTCGATCACCGTGTTGCCCGCCATGCTGTCGGTGCTGGGCAAGCGGGTCGACCTGCTCGGCCTCAAGCGGTTCCGCCAGACCAAGACCGCCGATGAGGTGGAGAACGGTATCTGGGGGCGCTCCACCCGCTGGGTGATGAAGCACCCGCTCAAGATCGCGATCCCGCTCTGCATCCTCTTGCTGCTGCTGATCATCCCGGTCAAGAATCTGAGCTTCGGCGGTATCAACGAGCGGTATCTGCCGCCGGACAATCCGACCCGCTTGGCGCAGAAAGAGTTCGACACGATCTTTCCGCTGCGCAAATCGGATCCGATCGAACTGGTTTTCGTAGTCGACGATCCCAGCCTCGCTCCCCAGGTAGCCAAGGTGGTGAAGGAGGCGAGCAAAGCGCCCGGGCTGGCCGGCGAATTCGCTTATCCGCCCAGCACGGCTCCCAACGACAAGACCATCTACAACACGTCCGTCACGCTGACCAACTCGCAGGACGCCGATCCGACCATCGATTACCTCCGCTCGCTGCAGTTGCCCGACGGCGTCACCATGCTCGTGGGCGGTCAGCCGACGATCCAGAAGGACAGCATCAACGCGCTGCTGGGCCGGATGCCTTTGATGATCGCGCTCGTCTTGTTCGTGACGACGCTGCTGATGTTCCTGACCTTCGGCTCGCTGGTGTTGCCGATCAAGGCCGCGCTGATGAGCGCCCTCGGTCTCGGATCCACGCTCGGCATCCTCACCTGGATCTTCATCGACGGCCACGGCGCGGGACTGTTGAATTTCACTCCGCAGCCGATCATGTCGCCCGTGCTGGTGCTCATCATCGCGATCATCTACGGCCTGTCGACCGACTACGAAGTCTTCCTGATGTCGCGCATGGTCGAGGCGCGCGCCCAAGGCGCGAGCACCACCGAGGCGGTGCGGATCGGTACCGCGCAGACCGGCCGGATCATCACCGCGGCCGCGCTGATCCTGCTCGTCGTCACCGGTGCGTTCGCCTTCTCCGACCTGGTGATGATGCAGTACATCGCCTACGGCATGATCGCCGCGCTGTTCATCGACGCGACCGTGCTGCGCATGCTGCTGGTCCCGGCCACCATGAAGCTCCTTGGCGACGACTGCTGGTGGGCGCCTGCCTGGATGAAGAAGGTGCAGGAGAAGGTCGGGCTCGGTGAGCCGATCCTCGATGACGAGCGCGTCGGCGGTAGCGATGTCGTCGACCTGGTGAAGACCACGCCGATCACCGATCCGGTGACCATGCAGATCCCCGCCGTCACCGCCGCCAACAAGGTGCCGCGCAGGCGCAAGCCGCGCACGGTCGCCGAGATCGAGGCCGAGGCGCCGACCAGGCGGCTGGACCGGGTACCGCCGTCGCCCGCACCGCACCCGACCCCCGCGCCGCCGCCGCTCGATCCGGCCAGGCCACGCACGGAACCACCACGGAATCCCACACCCCCGCAGGGGGAACCGATTCGCCCGCGGCGGATTTCGCAGGTTCCGAACGATCCTCGCTCGCCCGGCCAGGCGGAGCAACGGCCGCCGGCACCGCCCGTGCACCCGCCGCGACCGGCGCCGCCCACCGGCCTGCCGCAGGACCCGAACGCATCGCACGCCGGTGTGCCGTCGGTGACCCTGCCGGAGCACAGCCCGCGACCCGCGGTCTCACCGATCACGCCACCCGCCCCGCGCCCGACCCACGCACCGGAACCACGCCCGCTGTCGGGCATCTCGCAGGAACACGCCGTCGATCTCGCACAACAGCGCCCCGACGCGCCCGGTCCGGCGCGCCACCTGCCGCCCGATGCTCCGGCCGCTTCCGACAGCCCCGCGCACCGCGCACCCGAACCCGAGATCCCCGCGGAGCCGTACAACGGACCGGACACCACCAACCGCAGCAGCATCGAGAGCTGGATGGCCGAACTGCGCTCCTCCCGCCGCCACATCGGCCGGGCCCCCGAGGAGGGCAGGCACCACGGCGGCGACGGCCGCACGGTGAGCGTGAACGAACTCCTGCGCCGCCGCGACCGCGAGTGAGCGTGGAAGACTCGAGTCATCCCAAACAGTAAGGTGTCCGCGCTTTTTCATACCTGATGCAGAACCGGCGGTCTGCGGTGAGCCGCGGACCGCCGGCCGCATAGCGTCTTGCTATCCGGTCAGGAGAATCACGTAGACCTTGCCATCCGGACCTCGGCAATCGTATTCCGAATTCGGGTTCCCGTGGTTAGTTATCCACACCGTACATTCATATGTGTCAACGAGAGGACCTTTAACGGGAATTCCCGGCCGTTCCGCAGATGCCACACCAGCGGCTCCTCCCAGTAATGATGCAGCGACTGCGACTAGAAGAGAAAACTTCGCGAACAATTGAATCCCTCCGCATTATATGTGTAGAGCTGCGACCAGCGACCTCTTAGATACACCACGCCGCACCCACGATTGACCAGGCGATGTTCCGACCCGACGGATGCCGAGTGCGTGGCCTTACGCATCCTCCTGGGCTAGCGACCTACACTCCCCTTTCGAGTCCTTCTCCGTCGCTATGTAGGACGCGGCACATCGACGATCGGTTCCATCAATTTTTGAAAACCTTCAAAACAACAGGTTCACCAGGTCGGAACCCGAACCGGGTCGGCCGGATACCGCCGCTGAGTCGCCGACCGCGCCTCAGCTGTCACCGCTCCATCCCCGCGTCGGCGAAGGCGCGGGCATAGCGGGTGCCTGCCAAGAGCAGCAGA
The DNA here is from genome assembly GCF_042733915.1 of Nocardia sp. NPDC059691. Taxonomy (NCBI): domain Bacteria; kingdom Bacillati; phylum Actinomycetota; class Actinomycetes; order Mycobacteriales; family Nocardiaceae; genus Nocardia; species Nocardia sp. NPDC059691. The sequence continues at coordinate 295,164 of NZ_JBHWFB010000001.1, forward strand.
ATGCCGACTACGAGGAAGGCGGCGACGCGGACCAAGCCGTCCAAGGTGGCCAGGTCGAAGAGGAACAGTTTGGCCAGTGCGGCTGCCGTGACCAGTAAACCGGAACCCAAGGCGAGTTTGGCGACCGCGGGTGCGTCGGCGAGTGCGCGAAGTCCGAACAGGAGGGCGCTGGTCGCGGCTGCCATCCACAGGATGGTCGCGGCGCTGTGGCCGAGGAGGAACCCGTTCGGCGTTCCGGTCGCGACGCCGAGGGAGACCGTCGTCGTGGTCACCGCGTAGAGTCCGGCGACGCTCGCGGCGATCCACGGCCACGCGCTGCCCGCGGCAGGTCCGGGCAATCGCCGCGCGCACCACATCGCCACCGCGATCACCGCGAGGGCCAGCGTCGCGCCGAGCACGGTCGCCATGCCGAGGTTCGCCTCCGAGCGATGTTGCGAGGCAAGCACTCCCGGGCTCGCGACATTCAGCAGCGCCAAGCCGCCGAGCACCGCGAACGCCGCGCCGAGGCCCGCCGCCGGGCGGGACGTCCGCTGGCCCGCGACGCCGAGGAAGACCAACGCCACCAGCAGCAGAGCCGTGGGCAAGGTCCGCGTCTCGGTAGCGCCGACGCATGCCTCGAGCGCAGCGATCGAGCCCGCGACGGCGGCCACGAGGGCCGTGTGCCCCGGGATCCGTACCAACTCGTTCACTTTCGGCGCCATGCTCACCGCGGCGACGAGCAGGAGCACCGCGGCGGCGATCGACGCTACCGACACCGCGATGTGCCGTTCGGAATACATCCCCGGGGCGAGCAGCATCGGCACGAGCGCTGCCGCCATCGTCAGCGAGGCGGTGAGATCGGCGGGCCGGTGCCGGACGACGACGATCGTCCCGGTGATTCCGACCAACGCGACCGCCACCGCGGCCACGAACACCCAACTGCGCTCTCCAGCGGGAGTTCCGAGAACCGCACCCGCGACGAACCCGAACGTCGCCAGCGCCGCGGGCAATGTGCGCGCCACGTGCAGGTATGGCCAGTTCCGCGTCAATTGCACCGGCACACAAACCAATTGCAACACGATCAGGAACGCGAGCAGTACCACCCGCGTGGTCACCACCGGAGACAGCGCCGCCGCGGCGAGCACCACCAGGACCGCGAGTGGCTGCGAGCGCCACCGCATCGCCAAACCGACGCCCGCGGTGGCGACACCGAAAGCGACGGCGAGCCCGAGTGCCGGATGCAGCCAGTGGTAGATGGCGGTCACCGCGACGACATCGAGATAGGCGCCCGCGATGCCGGTGGCCGCCAGTGCGATACCGCCGACCCGCCCTCCGGTCCGCTGGAAGACTCGTACTCCCGCAGCCAACAGCACAGCCGAGAAAATCGCTCCCGCAATCACTCTCGGGACCGGCCCGAAGAATCCCGCCTGGGCAGCCAGAACCAGGAGCATCGCGACGCCGATCAACGTCACCGCCACACCCGCCAGCGCCAAGAGCCGGCTGATCACCCCGTCACGTTGCCACCACGGCGTATGCGGCACCGGTGGCCCCGCGCGCGGTGGGACAGGCGGGCGAGGCGGCACCGCCCCCGGCATCGGTCCCCGCGCGTTGGGCGGCCACGGAGCGCCACCCCACGCACCGCCGGGCGGTGGGGCGAAACGCGGAACGTATGCGGGCTGCGGAGGGTGAACCGGCACACCGGCCGCCGACGATTGTCCCGGCCAGGGCGGCGTAATCGGTGGTATCGCACCGGACGCCGCGTACCCCGATCCCGCGAACCCACCGCCGGCAAACGTGTCGGCCGCACGCGACGACGACCCAGCGAACCCACCGCTGGCGTGGGCATCCATCGCACGCGACGACCCAACGAACCCACCGCTGACAGACCCTCCGATTCCACTCGACGACCCCGCAACCGGGCGTGCGGGCGCACCGGGTTCCGAGGCATCGCCGAACGCCTGTCCGCCGGTCTCGCCGTATACCGACGGTTGCGCGATGGAATCGCGCGCCTCGCCGGACGCTGCCCCGCGCGGTACCTCGTTCCCGGGCGCACCCGGCGTGTCGGATGAGGCCGGACGCACCGGGACACCCGCATCCGCGACAACCTGCTCATGTAGCACACGCAGATCCCGGCCGAGCACGCCCAACTGCGTCCCCAGCGTCGTGAACTCGCCGGAGAGACGCGCGAGCAACGCCGGATCGATGGAGGTAGTCATGACTTCATGCTGGTCACCGCGACGCGCGCGAGCATGAGTAGTTACCCCTGGTAGACAGGCGGGTTCTACCCGCCCGACCGGCCCTCACCCGGGGCAGTCGGATGAGGACCGGTCGCGCCAAGTGGTCAGTAGGTGCGCAACCCGACGACCTCGTGCACGGCCTCGATCACCGCGGTGCGCGGCGGCATGCGCAGGACGCCCGGCGCCGGTTCGCCCGCCCAGTGCCAGCCCAGTGCCGAGTCGGAGCTGGGGAGCAGGATGATGCGACCGCCGGGGACCACGGTGACCCCGTGACCGGCGAGACAGCGCCGGACCGCGACCTCGACCGGCCGAGCTGGGCTCGGGGGCGTGACGAGAAAGGTCCATGTGCGCTCGCCCGGATCGGCGATGACGGGTGCGGTGTGGTTGCGGTCCAATTGGACGAGCACCTTGCGACCCAGTTCCGGCGGCATGACGATCGCGCCCATGATGGAGCCGGTGGTTATCGTCGGGCGTCCGGCCAGCAACTGAACCGGAAGCCCGTAGGTATGCCGCAGCAGATGCGCGACTTCCTGGGGGTCGTGACAGCCCTCGAACATCGCTTTACTCCGCATCGCAGTAGCCGAATTCGGTCGAAACGAGCGGCTTTCGGGGTAGCAACCCGCGCTGGTCGCGCATCCGTGTTCCGGCGTTCGCGGGCAGAACGCTGACCTGGCGTAGCGGTCGAATCGCGCGGTGGCGCGCCGGTCGCGTGGTCTGTGCACCAGGCCGCCACGCGCGATCGGCGCGCCCGGCCTGCAAGGTGTTCTTCGGCATGGTTTTCATTGCCGCCGCCCTTTGCATTCAAAGTTGCAGAAAGGCAACGGTATTCCAACCAGCAGCGAACGAGTCGTACGCAATGTCCCACTTCGGTAGTCCCAGATAACATAGCGTCGTACTCTGAAACCCAGATTTAACAAAAGGACTTGGGTATGGACGAATCGTCGATCGGAGTTCGGATCCGCCAGTTCCGCGGGAAGGCGCTCACGCAGCGCCAGCTCGCCGATCAGGCGGGGGTCAGCGTGGATCTGGTGCGCAAACTCGAGCAGGGTGGCCGCCAAACCGCCTCCATCGCCAGCTTGCAGAAGATCGCGCGCGCCTTGGACGTGGATATCGCCGATCTGATCGGCAAGCGCCAAGGCGTGCCGTCCACCAATCCGGACGCGGGCATCGTGGCCATCCGCCGCGCCCTGACGCCGGTAGACGACCTGCTCGGCGAGACAAGGGAAGAGGAGGCGGTCAGCCTCGACGACGGCCGGCGCTCGGTCGAATACGCTTGGGGCGCCTACTGGTCGGGCCGCTACGAGCTGCTGACCTCGATCCTTCCGCCGGGATTGACCCAGCTGCGCGCCACCGTGCACGCCGCGCGCAACGGTTCGGTCGCACCCGCCAACGAGTTGCTGGCCCGGATGTACTGGGTAACCGGATGCACGCTGGTGCATCTCGGCCAGACCGATCCGGCGTTCCTGGCCATCCGGCAGGCGCTCGCCGCCGCCGAGCTGGGCAACGATCCCCTACTGTTGGCCACCATCCGCGGTTCGGTGGCCTGGCAGTTGCTGGTGCAGGGCCGCTACGACGAGTCACGCGGCGTGGCGCTGAACGCGGCCGCGACCCTGGAGCCCTCCGGCGACGTCACGCCAACGCATCTGTCCGCCTACGGCTCGCTGGTGTTGCAGGGCGCGACCGCGGCGGGCCGGGCCCAGGACGTGCACGACGCCTTGTCCCTGGTGGAGGCTGCGAGCGAGGTGGCCCTGCGGATCGGCACGGACCGGCAGGACTACGAGACCTATTTCGGCCCTTCCCAAGTCGTCATGCAGACGGTCGATGTCAACATCTCCTCCGAGCGCTACCCGGAGGCGCTGGCCGCGGCCAAGGACATGCCGGTCAACGGCAGTCTCCCGCAAGCATCCCGGGCGCGGCACCTCGCCGACACGGCGGTCGCGCTGACCCGCACCGGCCGGCACCAGCGCGCGCTGGACGCCTTGCTCACCGCGGAACGGGTGGGCGGCGCGGACTGGCTTAAATACCAGTCGCTGCCGCGCCACATCGTGTCCGAACTGCTCGACCACGACCGCAAGGTGCCGCTGCGCGCGTTCGCCCGCCGGATCGGGGTCAACACCTAGCCCGCCGGTCGTTCCCCGGCTCGTTCGATCACCTCGTCCAGCACCTCGCGCGAGCGCAGGAGATCATTGATGGTGCGGGTGATCCGTTCGCGCTCGGTGTGCAGCTCGTCGACCAGCGCGGGCGTGGCGTACTCGTTGGGACCGCCGTCCGCGTCGCGCATGCAGGGCAGGATTCGCGCGATCTTCTTGCTGGTGAGTCCCGCCGCGAGCAACTCTTGGATGTGGATGACCCGGTCCACCGCGCGCTCCGGATAGTCGCGGTGACCGCCGCTCGTGCGGTCGGAGGCCAGCATGCCCTGCTCCTCGTAATAGCGCAGCGACCGTTCGCTCACGCCGGTGCGCTCGGCGAGTTCCCCGATTCGCATCCGTCACCTGGCCTTTCGCCTTCGGGCTTGAATCTCACATTGATGTCAAGTTTTACCGTACCAACATGACGAACGCAGCGGCTTCCGATCTCTTCCAGCCCACGACCCTCGGCTCCCTGGCGCTGCCGCACCGCCTGGTGATGGCGCCGATGACCCGTAACCGCGCCGCGGCCGACGGCACGCCGTCCCAGATCATGGCGACCTACTACGCACAGCGCGCGAGCGCCGGCCTGATCATCGCCGAGGCGACCACGCCGAACCGGGTGGGTCAGACCTACGCCGACATCCCCGGCATCTACACCGACGCGCATGTGGCGGGATGGCGAGCGGTGACCGGCGCCGTCGCGGCGGCGGGCGGGCGAATGTTCCTGCAACTCCAGCACGGCGGCCGGGTCGGCCATCCGGACAACAGCGGGCTGCACCCGGTCGCGCCCTCGCCGGTTCCGTTGCCCGAGCCCATCCACACTCCCAGCGGCGCGCGGGATGCCGTCGTCCCGCTGGAGATGACCACCGCCGATATCGAGGCCACCATCGCCGATTTCGCGTCCGCGGCGGAAAACGCGATCGCGGCGGGATTCGCCGGAGTCGAGGTGCACAGCGCGAACGGTTACCTGCTGCACCAATTCCTGGCGCAGAACACCAACCAGCGCACCGACTCCTACGGCGGGTCGGTGGCCAACCGCATCCGATTCACCGTGGCGGTGGTCGAGGCGATCGCCGACGCGATCGGCGCCGAGCGCGTCGGCGTGCGGATCTCCCCCGGAGTGTCCGTCAACGGCATCGATGAGGGCGACACCGAGGACATCTACCCCGCACTCGTCTCGGCGCTGGCCGGCAAGGGCCTCGCCTACCTGCACTACGTCTTCGCCGACTCCGATCAGCCCCTGTTCCAACGGATTCGGGCGCTGTGGCCGGGGGCCCTCATCGCCAACCCGAATCTGGGCTGGGGCGTCCCCCTGCCCGAGGACGGCGGCCGGGAAGCCGCGCAGCGCCTGCTCGCAGGCGGTGCGGACGCGATCTCGCTGGGCCGTTCCTTCCTGGCCAACCCCGATCTGGTCGAGCGGCTGCGCACCGGCGCACCACTCAACCCGGTGCGCGACGCGCATCTGATGTACGTGGGCGGCGCGGAAGGCTACACCGACTACCCGACGCTCGACCTGACTCCCACGGCGGGCTGACCAGCCGCTCAGCGCCCCATCAACCGGCGCCACTGCGCCATGAACGGATGCTTCGCGGTGACCGAGCCGAATCGGATCTTGCCGTGCACCACCAGGTGCAGGGCGCCCAGCGGCGGCCCGGTGCGGACCTTGTTGTTCACGCTGGAACCGATCAGCTCCAGCCCGTTCAGGTCGACGGTGGCCTCCGCGGGCACGATCAGATTGATCGAACCGGCGAAGTCGTCGACCCGCAGCTCGACCACCTGGGTCGACATGATCGCCTCGGTGAAGTCCAAGGTGACCCCGGACAGCCAGTTGTTCAGATACAGGGTGGGCGGCACCTGCCACGGGCCGCGGCGGCTCACCCCGGACAACCGCGAACGGATCACGTTGCTCGCGCCGTTCGAGCCGGACGCCTGCCTGGTGAAGGCGGGCGAGGAGTTCACGAACGTCGACGGCGGCGCGGCGGGCTGCCCCACCAGGCGGACGCCGGGCAGATCGATGAGGACGGCGTTCAATTCGCCGCGGGTCTTGGCGGCCAGCGCGGTGTCCATCCGCTCGGTGAACTCACCGAGCGAGAGCATGCCGAGGCCGACCGCGCGCTGTAGCAGCTGACCGACGTGTTCCCGCTCGGCGTCCGACACGCGCAGTTCCCGGTCGCCCACCGCGCCGCCGGAGCCGACCGCATTCGATACCGATTCGGGCCCACCCATGCGATCGAGGTTACCCAGCGGACGGCCACGACCGCATCAGGGCGATCCCTGATTCGAGAGCACCCTCCGGACTACTCGAGCCCCTGTTCGATGGCGTAGCGAGTCAATTCGACCCGGTTCGCCAGCTGGAGTTTGCGTAACGTCGCCTGCACATGGTTCTCCACGGTGCGGTGACTCAGTCCCAGCCGCGTCGCGATCTGCTTGGCGGACAGCCCTTTCGCCACCATCCGCAGCACCTCGGTCTCGCGCTCGGTCAGCGCGGGCCGGTGCGGCTCGTCGGGTCGCGTCGGCGTGGTCGCCATCCGCCGGTACTCGCCGAGCACGAGTCCGGCCAGCCCCGGTGTGAACACCGCTTGACCGGCCGCGGTGGCGCGCACGGCGTCGATGAGCTCGGCCGCCGACGCGCTCTTGACCAGGTAACCCGAGGCGCCCGCCTTGATGGCGTCGAGCACGTCGTCACGCTCGGCTGATGCCGAGAGCACCAGCACCCGGCTCTGCGGCGACACCCGCAGCACCTCGGCCGTCGCCTGTGCCCCGTTGCCGTCGGCCAGCTGCATGTCCATCAGCACCACGTCCGGCCGCACCGCCCCGGCGCGCCTGCTCGCCGCGGCGACACCGTCGGCCGTGGCCGTGACCCGGAATCCGGCTTCGGAGAGATCGCGGGAGACACCGTCCCGCCACATCGGGTGGTCGTCCACCACCATCACCGAAATGGACCCGGCCGTCTGGTCCGCCATCAGCGCCTCCGCCTTCGCTCGTGCCCGCGCCTCGCCGACGCTCGCTCATCTGGGCACCCGGAATTCCCATTCGGTGCCGAATCCGACCCCGCCATCGATCTCGGTGAGCAGGTCCGCGCTGCCGCCGAGTGCCGCGATCCGCCCCACGATGGACCGGGAAACTCCCATGCGCCCTTCGGCTTCCGCCTCGGCCAGCCTTCCTGGCGGGATGCCTACGCCGTCGTCGCGCACGCTGATCACCACTTCGTCGCCGGTGTCCTCCAGCAACACATATGCTCTCGCATCCGGCCCGGCGTGCAGCTCCACATTGGACAATGCCGTGGCCACGGCCGAGGCGATCTCGTTCGCCATCCAGCGGCCGACCCGCACGGGATCGCCGGGCGTGGACACCGACACCGTCGGCGTGGACTGCGCGGTCAGCAGTGGCCGCAGGTCGACCTCGGCTCCGCCCGCGTCCCGGTGATCGGCCTGCTCGGTGATCAGCACGCGCAGCGCCACCTCCTGTTCACCGGCGCGCAGGGCCAATTCCTCCGTGGGTCCGCCGATTTCGCTGCCCCGGCGCTTGATGTAGCTGAGCACCTGCAACACGCCGTCGTGCACCTCGCGCGACAGCCGTTCGCGCTCCTCGGCCGCCGCGGTCAGGCGCACGGCCTGCTCCAGCTGGTCCTGGGCGCGGCGCGCGGTGTTGGCGGCCAAGCCGAGTGCGAGACCCACCGAGACGAGCACCGGCACCGTCGCGTCCGCCCACACGTCCTCACCCCACTGGTCGCGCACCGTCAGCGACACCGCGGCGATCAACGCTCCGGACAGCACGCCCGCGAACGGTCCGCGCAGGATCGCCGCGCCGATCACGGCGTTGGTGGCCCACAGCGTGGTGGGCAGCGTCTGGTGCCCGTGATACCAGTCGTAGTCGGCGACCAGGCGGGTCGCGGCCATCAGCCCGATCACGACCACGTGATCGCCGATCACCACCCAAGTGCGCAGCCGCGCCACCTCGGGGAAATGCCACTGCGACAGCATGATCGCCGAAGCGCCCGACCACACCGCCATCAACGCGATGAGCACCCAGCTCAACCGCTGGTTCGTGTAGTACGGCACCGAAGCGATCTGCTGGCCGACCGCGTACAGCAGCGTGACCAGCCGCAGCGCCTGCGCGGCCCGCCACAGCGGTGTGGTCGCCACGTCGGCCGAGCGCAGCTCAGCCCTTCGCCGTGCCGTCGCCGGCTTGCGCGCCGTCATCGGACTCCGCCTTCCGCTGCGCCGACTCCGTGGCCTGCTTCTTGGTCGCCTCGATCAGCGTCGCGGCCACGTCGAACCGGCCGGGCTCGGGCCGATCCGGTTCGGCCGAATACAGCCCGTGATGGTCCTCGCCGGTCTGCAGCTCCTCGTACAGTTCCTCGGGGCCTTCCAGCAACGACCGGATCGCCGTGTTCATCACGGCCACGAACGGCACCGCCAGCAGACCGCCCGCGATCCCGCCGATCACCACGCCCGCCGTGATCGCCAGCACCACGGCCAGCGGGTGGATACTGACCGCCCGCCCCAGCAGCAGCGGTTGCAGCACATGGCCCTCGAGCTGCATCACGGCGATGATGATGCCGAGCACGATCAGGGCGGTGACCAGCCCTTTGGTCACCAGCGCGATGAACACCGCGATGAATCCGGCCAGGAACGCGCCGATGATCGGGATGAACGCGCCGATGAACACCAGCGAGGCCAGCGGCAACGCCAAAGGCACACCGAGGATGGCCAAACCGGCGCCTATGCCGATGGCGTCCACCGCCGCGACCACGACGGTCGCGCGAACGAACCCGACCAGCGTGCCGAACCCGAGCCGCCCGGCGGTGCGGACCCGCTCGCGATGGTCGGTGGGCACGATCCTGGTGACGAACTCCCAGATCTGATCGCCGCCGTAGAGGAAGAAGATCAGGATGAACAGCGTCAGGAAGGTGCCGGTCAGCAATTCGCCGATCACAGTGGCGGTGGTGAGCGCCCCGCTGGTCAGACTGTCCTGATTGGACTGGATCGCCTTGACGACGGCGTCGCCCACGTTGCGGATCTGCTCGTTGCTCAGATGCAGTCTGCCGTTGATCAGCCAGTCCTGGATCTGGTGGATGCTGTCGGTGAACTTGTTCGACAGCTGCGGCACACCGGCGACGAACTGTTCCACGACGAAGGTCATGATGCCCGCGACCACGCCGATCGACCCGACCAGCGCGACGAAGACACCCACCGAGCGCGGCACGCCCAATCGCTGCATCCAGTCCACCAGCGGCGCGAGCAACGCCGCCGCGAGCAGCGCGATGGCCAGCGGGATGACCACGGTCGCCAATTTCTGCACGATCGCCGTGACCGCGAGCCCCAGCGCGAACAGCACCAGCAGCCGCCAGCCCCACTCCGCCGATACCCGGACGATCGGGTGCACCGTCTCCGCCGCGGGCCGCGACAGCGTGATTTTCCGCTCTGGACTTGGCTTCGGGTCGGTCACCTCCGTGAGCCTAATGGGTGCTGTCGGACCTAGTCCGTCCTTCGCCCGCGCATGGCCGGAGCGAAGGCGGAGGTACGCCTAACCGGCCCGGCCGTAGCCTGCCGGCCTTCACCGGCGGTCAGCGCCGCGGACAGCCCGACCGGACCGGAACGCTAGATTGGACCCCGTGTCGGCGCCTCTGGAAGCGGTCAAACAGACCATGCGAACGCGCTGGCCGCTGTACCTGACATCGATGCTGCTGGCGAACGCTTTCGGCGCGGTTCTGGTGTGGGCCTTCATCCAGTACGGACTACCCGTCCCCGAGGGCGAGCCAACCGGTGCCAGGAGCACCGGCCTGCTGATTCCGGCCGTCGTCTTCGTGGCGGGCGGCCTGCTCAGCATGGCCGCGTCCGCGCTGATGCTGCGCCCGGTGATGCGCTGGCAGATGCGCGGCGGACCGCCGAGCCGCCAGGAGCAGATGGCCGCGTTGCACGCACCGCTGCGCCAGGCGATCCTGCACCTCGCGCTGTGGCTGATCGGCGGAGCCGTGCTGGCCGTGCTGATCATCAGGGACACTCCCGCGCTGGCGGGCGCGGTCATCGTCACCGAGTGCATGGCCGCGACCATCGTGTTCGGCTTCACCTACATGCTGGGTGAGCGCATCCTGCGCCCGGTGGCGGCCCAAGCTCTGACCGAGGGCACCTTCGACCACACCCTCACTCCCGGCGTCGGCACCAGGATGGGGATGACCTGGGGTATGGGCACCTTCGCCCCCACCATCGCCATCGTGCTGCTGTGCGTGACCCAGATCTCCTCGGACGTGAAGTTCTCCGCCCAGTCGCTGGCCATCTCCATCCTGCTGCTGTGCGGCGTGGTGATCATGCAGGCGCTCGCGCTGTCCATGCTCACCGGTTCGAGCATCTCCGACCCGGTGCGCCAGCTCAGCCAGGCCATCGACCGGGTCCAGGCCGGGGCGCGGGACGTGCAGGTCGAGGTCTTCGACGGCAGTGAGATCGGCCTGTTGCAGGTCGGCTTCAACCGGATGATGGAGGAGGCGGCCAAGCGCCGTCAGCTGCAGGAACTGTTCGGTCAGCACGTCGGCGAAGAGGTGGCGCAGCGGGCGCTGGACTATGGCACCGAACTCGGCGGCGAGACCCGGTTCGTCGCGGTGCTGTTCGTCGACATGGTCGGGTCCACCGCCACCGCCGCCGAGCGGCCGCCCACCGAGGTGGTGAGCCTGCTCAACGAGTTCTTCCGCATCGTGGTCGATGTGATCGACCGCCACCACGGCTTCGTCAACAAATTCGTCGGCGACGCGGCGCTGGCCATCTTCGGCGCGCCGCTGGACCGCCCGGACGCGCCGACCGCCGCGCTCGCCGCCGCGCGCGAATTGCGCGAGACCCTGCGGGAAGTGCCCGGCCTGGACATCGGCATCGGTGTTTCGGCGGGACTGGCCGTCGCGGGGAACATCGGCGCGGCCAACCGCTTCGAGTACACGGTGATCGGGGATCCGGTCAACGAGGCGTCCCGGCTCACCGAGCTGGCCAAAGAACGTCCCGGCCGAACGCTGGCCTCGGGCAGCGCGCTGTATTTCGCCGAGGAGAGCGAGCAGGACCAGTGGGAAACCGGCGACGAGGTACAGCTGCGCGGCAGACGCAGGAAAACGCTTTTGGCCTGGCCACGAGAACGGGCCGACGCGCCCGACGATACCGATGTCGAAACGGCGCGTTCGTTAGGCTGACCGCGTGACGGCCGACGGGGAACGAGCAGACGATCCTGCGCCGCCGCCCACGGCGGGTTCCCGCCGTGGCAGATTCCGCTGGTTGAAATGGGTGCTCGGCGCCGCTCTGCTGGCCCTGCTGATCGCCGAGGGCGTGTACCTCTGGCCGCGGCTACACGAGTCCTGGCGCAAGCTCACCGAGATCCACTGGGGTTGGCTGGCGGCCGCGATCTGGCTGCAGGCGCTGTCGATGAGTGGATTCGGCCGGGTGCAGAAGCAGTTGCTCAACGCGGGTGGCGTCGCGGTGAGTCAGCGGAAGTCCGTCGCCGTGGTCTACGGTGCGACGGCGATGTCGGTGACCCTGCCCGCGGGCCAGGTGTTCTCCACCACGTTCACCTACCGGCAGACCAGACGCTGGGGCGCCAGTCCGGTCGTCGCCTCCTGGCAGCTGGTGTTCTCCGGCGTGGTGGCCGCGGTGGGGCTGGCGCTGCTCGGCGTCGGCGGCACGCTGCTGGCGGGCGGGCAGATCGGCCCGCTGAAGCTGATCCTGTCGCTGGCCGCCGTCGTCGGGCTGGTGTGGGCGGGCAATCACGTCTCACGCAATCCCGGTTCGCTCGACGCGCTGCTGCGCAACCTGCTGGCGCTGGTCAACCGGCTGCGCAAACGCCCGCCCGAGCACGGCGCCGCCAAGATCGAAGACATGCTCGGTCAGCTGGAGTCGGTCGAGCTCGGCAAGCGCGACGGCGTCTTGGTCACGCTCTGGGCGCTGGTGCATCGTTTCGCCGACGTGGCCTGCCTGGGCGCGGCCTGTTACGCGGTCGGCGCCGATCCGCGCATCGCCGGTCTGCTGCTCGCGTTCGCCGTGGGCAAGGCTGTCGGGTCCATTCCGTTCGCGCCGGGCGGCATCGTCTACGTCGACGCGACGCTGATCTACGGCCTCACCGCCGCCGCGGGTCTGTCCGCAGCGCAGGCGGTGGCCGCGGCGTTCGTCTATCGGATGGTGAGCTTCATCCTGGTGGCCATCGCCGGGTGGATCGTGTTCCTGTTCCTGTTCCGTAGGCCGCAGGCCGACGACGCCGAGTTCGAGAAGGAGTTCGAGCAGCGGCGGCTGTGACGGAAGCCGCGTCCTGGCTGCCGTTACGCTGGCCCGCGTGAGGAAACTGGTGCCCTTCGTGGTCGATGCGCTGCTCGTCGTCGTCTTCTGCGCGATCGGCAGGCGCAGCCACGACGAAGCGGTGCTCGCCGGGCTGCTGCGCACCGTGTGGCCGTTCGCGACGGGATTGGTCGTCGGCTGGCTGGTCGTGGCGCTCCGGTGGCGCGCCGCCGCGGGCGACGCGCGCTTCGACATCACCCCGCTGTGGCCCGCCGGAGTCGTGATCTGGGCGTGCACCCTGGTCGGGGGCATGCTGCTGCGCGTGGTCGGCGGTCAGGGCACAGCGGTCAGCTTCGTGCTGGTCGCCGGTGTGGTGCTCGCGGTGTTCCTGCTCGGCTGGCGCGCGGTGTACAAAGCCGTGCGGTGATCACGGCTCCGGAGTCGCCAGCGCCTGCAACATTCTGGCCGCCATCCGCGCGGTCGCGTCCTTGCTGTCCACGTCGTTGATGTGGATCGCGAAGACCAGATCGCCCATCGACCCGATCAGCCACCCGTCCGGACCCGCGGTCGCGGCGAACGCGGCGACGTCGCGGTAGCGGCGCACGCTCGCCAGTTCCGGGGCGTTCGTGGCGTCGCGCAGCATGCCGCGCAGCCGGTCGGCGGTCTGCGGCGGCAGCGGATCGAGCCGGGCGTCGGTGGCGCTCGGGCGTCCGGCCTCGATCATCGGCGGCGGCACGGCCCCGCGCGCGATCGCGGCCGCGGCGATGGCCATGCCGTACGGGCTGGCCAGGACGGCGTCCGAACCACCGCCTTGGAGCACCTGCTCGGCGCTGCGCCCCGCGATGGCCAGGCGGCCGGTCACCTCGTCGAGGCCGGGCACCTTGAAGTCGATGCCGACGCCGAGCGCGGTCGCCGCCTCGGCCGCGTCCTGCACCGAGACATCTTGCGGCGCCTTGTTCTTCGCCGACGCCGCGACGGCGCGGAACAGGTCCATGTTGCCGCCCACCGGATACAGTCCGGTGAACGCCACCGAGCCGTGCTCACTGGCCTGGCTGTTCTGCGCGACCGCCACCACCGCCCCCGTGGACGGCTGGATCGCCACGATCGAGGCCTGCGTGGGCACGCTGACCACCGCGTCCTCGGCGGCACGTTGCAAGCGCTGGTCCATCGTGCCCGCGATGTCCGGTCCCGGCGGACCCTGCTGACCGGCGAGTTGCGTGATGAACCGCCCGTCCTGCTCGAACAGCTGCACGCCCCAACCGGAATGCGCTTCCTGACTCTCCTGCTGCACCTTGCGCAGCGCGTCCAGCATCGGCGACCAGACCCGGCGGTCGGCGGAGATCAGCCGTGGCTGCTTCTCCATCACCACGCCGGGTATCGGCGCCATCCGCGGCTCCAGGATCGCGAAGTCCCCCTCGCGCAAGTTCACCGCGATGATCGGCTTGCCCTGCGAGGTGGCCAGCTGCTGCATCAGCGCCGGCCCGGTGATCAGCGGCGCGACCGGCTCGATGGCCTTGGCCAGCGCGTCGGTCGACGCGACCGGGTCGGGCATCTTGGCGGGATCGAGCTTGACGACGTTGATGGTCTGCTCGGTCATCAGCGGTTCACCGGCGATGTCGTTGACCCGCGGCGCCGGCGTCGGATAGGTGCGCACCAGCCGCACCGTCCGGTTGTGCGCCAGCTGCGGCATCACGACCGCGGGCTCCCAGGAGATCCGCCAGCCGATGGCGAGCTTGCGCACGTTGCCCTCGAGACTGTAATTCCAGGTCTTGCGCTCGCCGAAGCTCCACTCGACGTCCATGCTGAAGATCGCCGACTGCGCGTCCAGGCCGATGAACTGGGTCTTGCGGTAGTCGACCTTGGCGCCGTGCAACCCCTCGAACATTTGCTTCAGAGTTGCTGTGGCCGCGATGGGGTACGACGTCAGGTCTGCCGCCTTGGTGTAGTCCTGATCGTCGAGCAGGTCCGTGAAGCGCTCTACGACCGCTTCCGCTTCATTCTGCTTCTCGTGTATCCCGCACGACCCGATCCCGAGCGCGAGCGCCGCCACCCCCATGAGTGCCATTGCGCCGCGAACACGAAAGCGGCGGGATCCCCACACGTCCATGTCGCCCACTCTTCACTCTTGTCACTCCAGTAACAAGACCACCGTACCCGAAAAAGACCAGACCGCGATGCCTCCGTAGCGCGGACGTTACCCATGCTCAGCATCCCAATTCTGCCCCGGGATGACGCATCTCGGGGGGCCTTTCATGATCATCGTCCAGCCGGTTGGCGGCAACCGGCGCCGCTACCGTACCGGCCTTCTCGAAAAGTCGCGCGGTTACTACCCGACTCGACGTTTCGTATCAATAAATACCCCGACGGGTGCGGAGCGAAGCAACCGGACCCTTGTTCGCACTGAGCGCAACTCCCCCGCGTGGTTTGCGACGTAATCTTGTAATCACTGAAAGCAACGCACCACAGTAAGATAGGTGACCCGCCATGAGAAACGCACACCGCGGCCGGGGTTTCGGACGAACGGGCGGTTGGCAGCAAGCCGACCTGCCGGACCCGTCGGACGTACCGGATTGGTTCGCCGGAAGATTGCCAAGTGACTGGTTCACCGGTCCGCCGGTGATCGAGATCGACCGGGACGAGATCGTCGTCATCGGTGAGCTGCCGATTCCGCAGCCGGAGAAGAAGCCGGACGCCGACGATTCCGAAGCCTCGACCGAAGACGTTCCCCGCGCGACCAAGGAGGGAGCGGTCGCCCGGTTCCGCGAGTCCACCCGGCCCGCCCGGATGCAGATCGCGAACGAAGCGCAGCACCGCTACCGGCGCAATGTGGCCTGGGGCGTCTCGGTGGACGGGGAACGGATTCTGTTCACCCACCTGGCCGTGCCCGTGATGACCCGGTTGCGTCAGCCGGAACGCAAGGTGCTCGACACCTTGGTCGACGCCGGCGTCGCCCGTTCCCGCGCCGACGCGCTCGCCTGGACGGTGAAACTGGCGGGCAAGCACGCGGAGACGTGGCTAGAGGAATTGCGCGAAGCCATGCGCAAGGTCGACGACCTGCGTTCGGAAGGCCCGCAGGGGCTGTAGCCGGTCGGGCCCGGTCGGGCGGCGCGGTGTGACGCGGTATCTTGCCGTGCATGGCTGTGACCGCGGACGCGACACCGGGCCCGATCCTGGTTCTCAACGGCCCGAACCTCAACATGCTCGGCACCAGGCAGCCGGAGGTGTACGGGTCGGCGACGCTGGAGGACGTCGTGGAGTTGTGCGAACGGACCGCGGCGAAGTTCGACCGGCAGATCGTAGCCTTCCAGTCCAACTCCGAAGGCGCGCTGATCGACCGCATCCACCAGGCGCGCGGCGCCGAGTCGGGCATCGTGATCAACCCCGGCGGCCTCACCCACACCTCGGTGGCGCTCCGCGACGCGCTGGTGATCCCGGAACTCCCGATCGTCGAGGTGCATATCAGCAATGTGCACGCACGCGAGGAGTTCCGGCACCACTCCTACATCTCCCCGATCGCGACCGCCGTGGTCGCGGGAATGGGCATCCAGGGTTACGCCGCCGCCATCGAATTCCTGGCCCGCTCGCGCTGAGCTCACTTCAGCTGGAAGACCGGGAACCCCGGCGCGATGGCGGCGAGTTCCTCATCGGTGGCGTCCTTGGTCACGCCCTCGAAGAACTTGCCGACCTCCCAGCCCCACTCCCGCAGGTAGAGGCGCAGCAGCGGCACCTTGTCGGCATCGGGCACCTCGGTGGCGGTGAACACCTCGACCTTGCGGCCGAGCCGCAACTCGCCCCCGCCCGCCACGCGCAGGTTGCGCACCCACTGCGTGTGCCCGCGCGGCGCGACGAGGAAGCGCTCGCCGTCCTCGCGCACCATCAGGTTCACCATCGTCGTGCGCCATTCCCCGCTCTTGCGCCCGCGCACCGCGAGCAGCCGCGACCCCATCACGCTGATGCCCAGCTTGGGCAGCAGGTTGGCGATCCGATTGAAGACCGCGTCGAATCCGGCGGGGCCGACGTAGCGGGTGTTGAGGTCCATGACTACTCCTTGTTGTGAGCACTGCTCTCTATAGAGAGAAGTGTTCCACGAAGGGCGCGACAAAGTCAAGAGCACTGCTCTCTTCGCGCCGGGTCGAAGGTGTGCCAGGTGTAGGACAAGCGGCGGTACGGTTCGGCCTCCAGCACGACTTGTTCGGGAGCCTTGCTGCTCCAGTTCTGCTGGCGCCAAGTCGTTTCCGATCCGGGACGCCAGCCCGTGGCGAAGCTCGCGCCCCCAGTAGCGGTTGGTGAACGCCGGATCGGTCAGCGCTTGCCAGAGCTTTTCGGCGGCGGTCTTGATGTAGGTCGTGTAGACGAGGAAGACCCCGTCGGGTCCTCGCGTCGACAGTGCGGGGACCCGGCCGACTCCGCGACGTCAGGCGGGGTCGCGCAGCAGGGCGTAGGTGGAAATGGGGGTTCCGGCCCGCTCGCTGGCGGCGATGGCCTTGCGCCACAGCCCCTGGGCGGTGTGCGAGAGTACGGCGTCGACGCCGATTTCCTCGCTCGCGTCGATAACGTGCTGCGCGCCCGCGTCCATCATCTTCAGACTGGCCAATGACGCCCAGCCGCCGTTCTTGTTGGCGACCGAGTGCTCCTCCATGAAGTAGGGGAAGGCGGCGGCCGAGCGGATCGCGAACGGGACGAACGCGGCGACGTCGTGACCGGACCGATCGATCATCGCCGTGGCCTGGTCGAATGCGAGCAACCAGGGATGGAAGATGGTCAGCAGCCCCTGGTAGAAGATCTGGGCCAGGCCGTCGTCCGCGCCGAGGTACTCCTGCGGGCTCAAGGGGCGCAGCAGCTCGGCGTGGGCGTCGAACACCGCACGCGGGCCGCTGTAGAAGATGTAGGACGCCGGATGCGTGATGTTGTCCCCCGCCGACATGACGCCGCCGGAGAGGAACTGCGCGCCGTGCGAGCGGACCCACGCCGCGCCCTTTCGCGCCTGCTCCGGCGAATCGGAGGACAGGTTCGCGATCACCTTGCCGTCGAGGTGGCCGGTCGCCGGACCGACCACGTCGTACATCGCCGCGTAGTGGGTCAGGCTGAGCACGGTGACCTCGTTGGCATCGAGGGCGGCGGCGACGGTCGCCGCGCGCTTCGCGCCGAGTTCGACCATGGCGTCGACCTTCTCGGGGCTGCGATTCCACACCGTCACCTCGACGCCCGCGGCCAGGAAGGCCCGGACCATCGCCTGCCCCATCGGCCCGAGGCCGACGACGGAGACAGCGCGGGCGGTGGTCTGTTCGGACATGATGTGTCCCTTCGGTTCTCGTCGGTTACTTGCGTCGGCGCCGGAATTCATCGTCGTTCCCGCAGGTAGAGTCGGGAAGACCGAACGTGGAGGTGCGGTTGCTTACCTCGAGGTTCGAAACGAGGTCAGAGGAGCGCGGTGGGCATGAGCAGTGACGCGGATCACGAAGTGTGCGGCATGACGGTCGCGATCGATGTCGTGGGCGGCAAGTGGAAGATGCACCTGATGTGGGTCCTCGGCATCGGCCCCCAGCGCTTCGGCCAGATCCGCAAGCTGCTCGACGGAGTCAGTGAGAAGGTGCTCGCCGAGAACCTGCGTCAGCTCGAGGCCAGCGGTGTGGTGCACCGCGAGGTCTATCCCGAGGTCCCGCCCCGGGTGGAGTACTCGCTCACGCCGCTCGGCGAGGAGTTGGCCGCGGCACTGCGCCCGCTCGAGGAATGGGGCGAACGGCACAAGCACCAACTGGCCGCGAGCACGCTGGCGTCGGCGAGCTAATCCAGCCGGTCGGCGGCGATCCGCGCGCCGACGCGTCGGAGCAGCGACGCCGCCTCGGCCATCGACCGTTCCGGGTCGGGTTCCAGAGCGGCGAGCGCGTAGCAGTCCGCGAAGCCCGCGGCCCGGATCTCGTCGGGCGTGAGCAGCGTGCGGCCCGCAACGGCTATCACCGGGACGTCGGCCTTACGCGCGGCCGCGCACACGCCGACCGGCGCTTTGCCGTGCAAGCTCTGCCGATCGAGCGATCCCTCACCGGTGACCACGAGGGTGGCGGTAGCGAGCAGGGCGGGGAAATCGAGCAGTTCGAGCACGACCTCGATGCCGCTGCGGACCCGCGCGCCCAGCACGGCGAGCGCGCCGAAACCGGTACCGCCCGCCGCACCCGCGCCGGGCAGCCGCGCGAACTCCGGGCCGACGAGTTGCGCCCAAGTGCCGAGAGCGGATTCGAGGACATCGACCTCGGCGGGCCCTGCGCCCTTCTGCGGCCCGTACACCGCCGCCGCGCCGGTCGGGCCGAGTAGCGGATTGTCGACGTCGCAAGCCAGCGTGAACGTCGTGTCCGCGACGCCGGGGTGCAAGCCGGAACGGTCGAGTCGCGCGGCACGGGTGAGGACCGCTCCGCCGCGCGGCAATTCCCGTGCGTCGGCATCGAGCACGCGGACGCCGAGCGCCTGCACCATGCCCGCGCCGCCGTCGGTGGAGGCGCTGCCACCGAGACCGAGCACGATATCGGTCGCGCCGTGCTCCATGGCATGCGCCAGCACGACGCCGAGCCCGTATGTGCTCGCGCCCAACGGGTCCAGTCGACGCTCGGGCAACATCGACAATCCGACCACGGCCGCCAGTTCGACGACCGCGGTCGCGCCGCGCCGGGCATAGGATGTGCGACGCGGAACCCCCGTCGGCCCCGGAGCGGTCACCTCCACCCGCGCCCAACCCGCCGCGACGAACGCCTCGACCGTGCCGTCACCGCCGTCTGCGACCGGCAGCTGCCGGATCTCGGTCTCCGGCGCGCTCCGCCGCAAACCGTCAGCCAGCGCCGCCGCCACCTCGGGCGCGGCGAGCGACCCCTTGAACTTGTCCGGAGCGAGGATGACTCGCGCAGCGGGTGTCATCCCCACATTCTCGGACGCGACCGGACCGGTCGCACCACGACACATCCGCCACAGCCGTCGTCGTTGGCCTTCGCCGACCTCGGACAAGCGTGGACTCCGCACACGAAAGCGGTAAACGGTGTCCTGACCGGCGGATATCGCTGAACTGCGCGACGTGAATCGCACCGGCGTCGCCAGGGAACGAACATCCGGACCTGCACGCCGGTCGCCGCGCTCCGACCGACCCCGGGCCGGATCGACAGCGGGCGAGGACAACGTCGGCCCGATCGAGATGACGAGTTGCTTTTGCGCCGCCATGAGTCCCAGCTCGCGATGTCGGACAGCGGTCGCGAACCACTTTCGTGGGGTCGGACTTTCAGCGTGTGGGCAGCGGAGCCTCGTCGGCCCGTGTGATGCCGACCTTTCCGGTGCGCAAGTAGGTGAGCACGGCCTCGTCCACCGCCGGATTGCCGCGACCGAACGTGCCGTGGTCGCCGCCGTCCACGACGACCAGCGCGCCGCCCAGCGCCGTGGCCATGGCCGGGCCGCCGTCGTACTTGGTCAGCGCGTCGTGGCGGCTCTGCAGTACCAGGGGCGGGGTGCGCAGCCCGGCGCCCGTGATCGGCACCGGTTTCGTCACGGGTTTCCAGGAACCACAGGCCATCCCCGAGCGCACCAGGTCGGCGCGCGCGTCCATGGCGTTGCCGCCGGAGGCGATGGTGCCTGCCGCCGCGCCGAGCAGTTCCGGCCTGCCCGCCACGGCGTTCTCGTTGCAGGTGATCGCACTGAACACGAACCGCCCAGTGGGGTCGGTCGAAGTCGCGCCCTCGATGGCCCGCAGCCGCTGCACGTTCGCCGGGTCGGCAGCGGCGTCGGCCATCGCGCGGGCGAAGGTGGGCCAGAAGGTGCGGGTATAGGTGGCCACGGTGGTGGCGCCGAGCAACGGAACCTGCGCGGATACGCCGCCACTCACCAAGGTGCGCAACAGATTCTGCAGTTTGCCGAGTTGCTCCACGCTGCCGGTGTAGCCGTCCCGGGCGATCTCCGCCAACGGCTCCGGCAGCACGCCGGGCAGGTCGGCGATGCTCGCTGGCGGCGGGGTCAGGTTGGCGTACCAACCGCCGCCCTGGCCTGCCGCCAACCGGACCCAGGTGCGGTAGACCTGCAACGCCGTGTCGCCGAGGTGGTATTCGCCGTCGTGGTCGGCGATCCAGGCGAACAGATCGTCCAGGCGCTGTTTGCCCGCGACCTGCTGCTGGGCGAACTCCTCGGTCCACACCCAGTCCGGATTGACGTTGGAGTCCAGGATCATCCGGTCCACGTGGTCGCCGAACAGTGCCGCGTACACCGCGCCGAGGTAGGTGCCGTAGGACGTGCCGAGGTAGTCGATCCGTTCGAAGCCGAGCGCGGAACGCACGGCGTCGAGGTCGCGCGCGGTGCTCTCGGTGGTAATGGTGTCCAGGTAGCCGGGCTGCGCCGCGTCACAGGCTTTCTTGATCTCGTCGCGGTTGCCGCCGCCGAGCGAGACCTGCTGCCCCTCTCCGTTCTTCGCGCTCGTGCCGCATTGCAGCGGTGTCGCCCAACGCAGTCCGCGCGGCTGGACGGCGATCCGGTCGTAATGCTCGGCCAGCGCGGCGGGGAACACGTCCAACCGGCGCGCCCAATAGTCCAGCGCATCCGCTCCCGGCCCACCGGGATTGGCGAACAGCACACCTTCCCGCTCGCCGGTAGCCGCGATACGGCTGACCGTCAGCTCGATCTTCGCGCCATCCGGGTCGGCGTAGTTCATCGGCACGCTCACGACGGCGCACTGCACGCCCCGATCGGCGGGCACGGCACCCTCGGGGCACTTGCCGAACGCGACGCCCGGCGCGGCGTCCGCCACGCCCGCGACGATCGATCCACCGAGCATGCCCACGGCGACGACGGCGGCCGCGACCCGCGAAACGCGCGGTGTCCTCAACATATTCCGGTACCTCCCCGAGCCTGCCCGCTCGCGCGCGACGACGGACCCGACCAAGAGCATTCTGCGCAGGCCCGCCCGGACAGACAAGTCGGTGGCGGGATTCCGCCCCGCCGCGAGCGTGATTTACCGGGACACCGGCGCACAGAGTAGCGTCGAGCCATGTCGACCGAGGTCAGCAACAACACCGCACTGGAACGTTTCGAGATCTACGTCGACGGTGCGATCGCCGGCTACGCCGAATACCAGGACACGGCCTCCGAGCGCGCGTTCGTGCACACCGAGATCTATCCGCGCTACGAGGGGCAGGGCTATGCGCGGCTGTTGATCGAGACCGCGCTCGACAGCACCCGCGACGACAAGCTCGGCGCGCTGCCCATGTGCCGGGCGGTCCACCACTTCATCGAGACCCGCCCCGAATACCTGGTGATGGTGCCGCACTGGGCGCGCGACCGGCTGAACCTGCCTCAGTAGGCCGCGACAGCGCCGTCGAGCGCCTGTTGCAGATCGGTGCGCACCAGCCGGGCGATGTCGCCGGGCCGGGGCGGCAAATCGAGCACCGGGACATTGAAGTAGAAGCTGGCTCCCTTGGCCTCCTCCTTCGTCGGCTGCACCGCCGGGTCCGTGCGCGGACCGTAGCTCAGCGCCATGGACACCAGCACGGGCTCGGCGCCGAGTTTCATCGCCCGGAAGGCGATGTGCCCGATGCCGCTGCCCACCGCCTGCACGCGGGAGGGGTCCACGTCGTTGCAGGTGCCCTCGGGGAACACCGCGATGCCGTCGCCACGGGCCATCCGCTCCGCGCAGACGTCCATCATGAGTTGTCCAGCGGCGTTCACCGCGCGAATGCCGTGGTCCTTGCCACGGAACACCGGGATGCCGCCCATCATGTCGATCTTGCGCCGCTGATCGGGGTCGGCGAACAGTTCGTCCTTGGCCAGTACGCGCACCCGGCCGATCACCCGGCGTAGTCCGCTGCGCCACGCGGCCGCCGCCACGGTGTACGGATCGCTCTCGGAAAGGTGGTTGATCGCGATCAGCAGCGGCCTGTTCTGCCTGATCACCGTGCGGAGCGCTTCGCGCGCGCCCTCGGCGTAGGTGACGCGCGGATGGTAGCGGCGGCCGAGAATGGCGTACGCGCCCCATGCCTTCAGACGGTTCTGACGGTGCTCGCGATAGAAGTCGTACACGGCGTCGTTGTTCTCGAGGCGCACCTCGGGCAGTTCCATGACGTGGACTCTACGATGTGGCGGCGGTGGCGCAACGTGACGTCCGACGCCCGGTCCGCGACCCGTTCGGCAAATCCGGAACACACAAGTGGGCCGCAGAAGGCGCATTGTGGGCGAACAGCTGCGATGATGTCGGAGTGGCACGCGCAGAAGACCCGGACGATCGGAAGACTCGCGGCGGGCACGGCGACCGCAGGCGACGCGATTTCCGGCACGGTGAGCAGGTGGTTCGTGCCGGGACGCTGCTGGTGTCGGCCACCGAACTGGTCGAGCCGACCTTCCGGCGCACCGTCGTCTACATCATCGAGCACAACGAGGCGGGCAGTCTCGGCGTCGTGCTGAACCGCCCGAGCGACACGGCCGTGCACGAGGTGCTGCCGCGCTGGACCGACGCGGTCGCGGCCCCACGCACGCTGTTCATCGGCGGCCCGGTGAAACGGGACGCCGCGCTGTGCCTGGGCACGGTCCGGGTGGGCGCCCGGATCGATGGTGTCCCCGGGCTGCGCCGCATCGACGGACGCGTCGTGCTGGTCGACCTGGACGCCGACCCCGAGCGGGTCGGCCCGCTGGTCGAGGGCATCCGGATCTTCGCGGGTTACGCCGGCTGGACCTTCGGGCAGCTGGAGGGCGAGTTGGAGAACGACGACTGGATCGTGGTATCGGCCCTGCCGTCCGATCCGATCAGCACCGGCCGCCCCGACCTGTGGGCGCACGTGCTGCGCCGCCAGCCGCTCCCGCTGTCCCTGCTCGCGACACACCCGATTGAACTCGAACGCAACTGAGCACGTGTACTCCTCGAAAGGATCGAAGGAGACACGGCATGAGACACGACAACTGAACCGGCGAAAGCATGGGTGACGCATCGGGTGCGCCCACCGACCGGCCCCGCAACTCGAGCGGAGAGGTATCCAGTTGTGCGCAAGAAACGTGGCGAGACGGGACAGCCCGACGATCAATCCGAATTGATGCGGGCTCTCTATCGCGAACACGCCACCCCGTTGTGGCGGTACACGCTCGGCCTGGTTCGGGACCCGGGACGGGCAGAGGACATCGTGCAGGAAACGTTGCTGCGAGCATGGCAACGCCCGAACGTCTTGGATCAGTCCACCACGTCGGCGCGGGCGTGGTTGTTCACCGTGGCGCGCAATCTCGCCGTGGATGAGCACCGCAGCGCCCGCAGCAGGCGCGAGTTCCGCACCGACAACCCGCCCGAGCGGGCGACCCCGGACCAGTCCGACCGCGCGCTGGACGGCTGGCTGGTCGCCGACGCGCTCGGCAGGCTCAGCGCCGATCATCGCGAGGTGATCGTGCGGGCCTACTACCGGGGACTGTCGACCCACCAGATCGCCGAGGAACTCGACGTACCCGCGGGCACGGTGAAGTCCCGGATGCATTACGGCATGCGCGCATTGCGCCTGGCATTACAGGAGATGGGGGTGACAAACCAGTGACAGATATCACCGACGATTTCAGCACGTGGGACGCCCCGTACGTGCTCGGGTCCCTGACCCGCCACGAGCGTTTGCAGTACGAGAGCCACCTCTCGAGCTGCCCCGACTGTCGGGCCTCCGTGGCCGAGCTGGCGGGCTTGCCCGGCATGCTCGCCCTCGTGGATGCCGACATCGCGACGACGATGATCGAGCCGCCCGCGCACGCCGCGCCGGAACCACCGCCGCCGCCGATGCCCGAGCTCCCGCCGCCATCGCGGTTGGCCGACGCGGCCGAGCGGCGCCGCCGCCGCAGCGGGTGGGCGTCGGTCGGCATCGCGCTGGCCTCGGCCGCGGCCGCGGTGGCGATCGCGGTTCCGATCGCGGTCACGGTGTCCGGAACGCACAACGCGCCGGGGCCGGGCACCAGCGAGCAGGCGTTCGCCGAACGTCAGATGACGCCGGTCGAGCCGACTCCGGTCTCGGCGAGCTTCAAGCTCATCCCAGCGGGTGACCAGACACGACTCGTGATGACCTGCAGCTATCCCCCCGGCGAGCCATTGCCCTACAACCCGAATCTCGTGCTGTACGCCACCCGGATCAACGGACTGCAGCAGCAGCTCGGCCAGTGGCCCGCGAGCCCCGGCACCGAGCTGACCATCGATCAGACCATCGAGGGCCCGCCCGACCAGGTCCGCTCGGTCGAGATCCGCGCGGCGAATACCGGGAAGGTTCTGCTCACCGGCACGGTCTGAGCGACGAGCGATCCCCCGCCAGGCGCGCTGCCCGCGGGGGATCTCTGCGTCGGCGACCGGTTCAGCGCGTCTGCCGCCGGAAGATCGAGGACGACCACAGGTACCCGACCGCCGCGAGCCCGACGCACCAGGCGAGCGAGATGATCCCGTTGGCGCCGATCTCGGTGCCCATCAGCAGGCCGCGGATGGTCTCGGTGAACGGCGTGAAGGGCTGGTATTCGGCGAACTGACGCAACCCGGCGGGCATGGTGTCGGTGGCGACCAGGCCGCTGCCGAGGAACGGCAGCATCACCAGCGGAAAGGGCGAGTTGCTTGCGCTTTCAGGGGTCGGCGCGAGCAGGCCGAGCGCCACCGACAGCCAGGTGAGCGCGAACATCACCGACGCGAGCAGCGCGAACACGGCGAGCCACTCGACCGGGTTCGCGTTCGGGCGGAAGCCGATGAGCAGCGCGACGCCCGCCATCGCGGCGATGCCGATCAACGCCTGGATCAGCGCGCCGACCACGTGACCGGTCAGCATGGCCGACTGCGCGATGTCCATGGTGCGGAACCGGTTCACGATGCCCTTGGTCGTGTCGGTGGCGACCGCCACCGCGACCGACACCGTCATGTACGCCGGAATCATCAGCAGCATGCCCGGCGCGAGATAGTCGATGTAGTTTCCGCCGGACGACTTTTCCAGCGCGCCACCGAAGACGAAGTTGAACACCAGCAACAGCACCGTCGGCATCACGATGACGCCGAAGGTCATGCTCGGATAGCGCTTGGCACGCACGAGATTGCGCCGCAGCATGGTCGCCGAGTCGGCGAGGGCGTAGGACATGCTCATCGCACGGGTTCCTTTTCGGTCGTGGGGTGGCCGGTGAGGGTGAGGAAGACGTCGTCGAGGTTGGGGGTGTGCACGGCGAGGCCCTCGACCTCGATTCGCTCGTCGTCGAGCCGGTCCAGCACGGCGCGCAGGGATTTCACGCCGCCGTCGCTGGGCACCGCGAGGGTGAGGTCCTCGTCGTCGTCCGGCGGCGGGGCCACGGCGCCGAGCGCGTCGGCCGCAGCGGTCAAGGCGGCTCGATCGGCGAATTCCAGACGGATGTGGCCGCCAGGCACCAGCCGCTTCAACTCCGCCGCGGTGCCTTCGGCGACGAGCTTGCCCCGGTCGAGCACCGCGATGCGATCGGCGAGCTGGTCGGCCTCCTCCAGATACTGGGTGGTGAGGAAGACCGTGACGCGGTAATCGTCGACCAGCCCGCGGATGATGTCCCAGATCGCGCGCCTGCTGCGTGGATCGAGCCCGGTGGTCGGCTCGTCGAGGAAGATGATGCGCGGATCGCCGACCAGCGTCATGGCCAGATCGAGTCGCCTGGTCATGCCGCCGGAATAGGTGGACGCCGTCTTGTCCGCCGCGTCGACCAAGTCGAAGCGCTCCAGCAGATCCGCCGCCAGCCCGCGGTTGTCCCGCCGGGACAGATGATGCAGATCGCCCATCAGCAGCAGGTTCTCCCGGCCGGTGAGCAGTTCGTCGACCGCCGAGAACTGCCCGGTCACGCCGATCTGCGCGCGCACCTGCTTGCGCTCGGCGGTGAGATCATGGCCGCCTACCCGGATTTCGCCCGCGTCGGGAGGGATCAGTGTGGTCAGGATCTGCACGGTGGTGGTCTTGCCCGCGCCGTTCGGCCCGAGCAGCGAGAAGACCGTTCCCTCTGGGACGGTGAGGTCTATCCCGTCGAGCACGACTTGCTCGCCAAACGATTTCCGCAGGCCGCGCACCGAGACGGCGGGCACGCGATGGCCGTTCACCATGGTCTTTCCTTTCTGACATACATTTCACTATGCGCATATGGGCATGTGTTATCCACACCGCTCCCCTTTTGGGGCGCGGCGTCAGTCGATTCGGTTGCGGCGGTTAGATATCCAGGTCCTCGATCTTCGGCCCTTCGGCCACGTCGGCCACCCGCCGGTAGAGCTTGTCGGGCAGTCGGTCCTTCAACTCGTCGAGGGAGTCCACCACGACGAAGATGAAGTCACCCCAGTCCTGCTGACCGACGCCGAGCAAACGCCGCCAGCTTTTCGGGTCTCGCCAGTCCTTGAGCCAATTCGTGCCCGCCTCGGCGGGATACTCGTCCCAGTTCGAATACTGGGCGTGCATCACGAATTTGCCCTTGCGGCTGCGATACACCTGGACGTGCTCGATCCGCGTATCGTTCACCTCGTGCCACTCCCCTAGCAGGACTCCGGAGAAGCGGACCTGCCGCACACCATCGCGACCGACCTTGAGCACGATCTCGTCATAGCCCTCCAGCCGCCCCTCCTCGAGTTCGATGAACCGGCGCAGCGCCGTGACCACCGCCCCCGAGAGGTTGCCGCCGACCAACTCCTGCGCGCGCTGGAAGAGCGGGAGGTCGTCATCGGCCACGTAGATCGTCTTGTTGGGCATGGCCCAACTATACGTAGATGTATACGTACACGCAAGGTTGGTCGGCACATCTTCTGATCCACCGTTGAACCGTTCGGCGACCGGGTCCGTATCACTCGTGTACGCAGTCGAAATTTCGTCAGCGGAAGGGAGTGCGGATGCGGACTCGAGTCGTGGACCATCTGGTGCAAGCGGTTTCGGCGTTGGGCGTGCGCCACATCTTCGGAGTGGACGGCGCCAATATCGAGGACCTGTACGACGCGATCTTCGACGCGCCGGACCACGTCACCGGCGTGGTCGCGAAACACGAGTTCTCCGCGGCGACCATGGCCGACGGATATGCCCGTGGCACAGGCGGATTGGGCGTGGTCGCGGCGACCTCCGGCGGCGGCGCGATGAATCTCGTCGCCGGGCTGGCCGAATCGTTCGCGTCGCGGGTACCGGTACTCGCCCTGGTCGGGCAGCCCCCGACCGCGCTGGAGGGCAACGGCGCCTTCCAGGACACCAGCGGACGCGCGGGCGCCATTGATGCGGTCCGTCTGTTCGGCGCGGTCAGCATCTATTGCGCACGGGTGGAAACTGCTGCCGACCTGGCGAATCGGCTGGATAGAGCGGTGCAGGCCGCCCGCCGGGGCGGCCCGGCGGTGCTGCTGCTGCCCAAAGACGTGCAGCAGGCCGACGCGGGCCCGATCGCGCCGCTCTGTCCAGCCACCAGGACACATCGGTCCGACCGGGCCGGACTCGCTAGTGTTCGCGCCGCGCTCGCCACGGCCCGGCACACCGGGAAGATCGTGATCATCGCGGGTGATCAGGTCGCGCGCGACGACGCGCGCGACGAGCTTGCCCGCCTCGCCACCGCCCTGGATGCCGCGGTGGGCGTCGCGCCGGACGCGAAGGACGTCTACGACAACGCCGATCCGGCCTTCTGCGGCGTCGCGGGCACCATGGGGCACCCGGAACTGGCGGCGGCCATCCGGTCCTCGGCCCTGTGCTTGCTGGTCGGCACCCGATTGCCGGTCACCACCCGCGCCGGCTCGGAGGCCGCGCTCGCCGAGCGAACGGTCGCGAGCATCGGCGTGGCGCCACCGTATCTGCCCGCCATCCATGCGACCAGTACCGATCTGTCGCGAACACTCGCCGAGCTCGCCGACGAATTGGACGACGGCAGTACCGGATCCGAACGCGTGCACGCGACGCAACCGCTGACTTCGCTGCGGGTGCCCGACTCCTCGGGCCCCGGTCTGCGGTACCGGGACGTGGTCGAGACGATCGATGCCGCATTGCCGGAGGGCACCGACGTGTTCGCCGACGCGGGCAACACCGGCGCGTCGGTCGTGCACCACCTCCGGGTGCCGCGGGACGGGCGGTTCGTGGTCGCCCTCGGGATGGGCGGAATGGGTTACGCCTTCGGCGCGGGCATCGGGTCCGCGTTCGCGCGGCACGCGCGGACCGACGGCGTCCGGCGGACGGTGGTCATCGCCGGTGACGGCTCGTTCTACATGCACGGCATGGAGTTGCACACCGCGATCGAGCACGCCCTTCCGGTCACCTTCGTCGTGTTGAACAACAACGCGCATGCCATGTGCGTGACCAGGGAGCAGCTGTATTACCGGGACCGCTACAGCTTCAACCGATTCCGCCCGGCCGACCTCGGCGCGGGCATCGCCGCGATGTTCCCCGGCCTGCCCGCGTTCTCGGTGCGCACCGTCGGCGAGCTCGCCGCCACACTGCGTCGCTGCCTGGAAACCGAAGGACCGTCGTTCCTTTCGATCGAATGCGATCCCGACGAGATTCCTCCGTTCCTGCCCTTCATTAACGCCGTGGAGCAATCCCGCGATCTTCGATGAACCCCACGCGGCGGCGCCCGCCGACGCCTACCCGAAGGAGTATCACCGTGACCACCAGTTCCCTCCCCGCCCTCAGCGATATTCCGGAACAGGCCGTGCCCGGCGTGCTCCGCATCGAGAACTCCGACAAAGACGCGACCACGCCGATCATCATGGACATGCTGCGGTCGGTGTATCCGCACGAGCAGATCTTCGGCGAATACTGTCCGGTGCAGGCGTACATCGACGCGCCGCCGCGCGAGGTCTACGAATACCTCGCCGACACCAGGTCGCTGGAGGAGTGGACCTACAGCCTGCGCGGGTTCGTGGAGACCGACGAACCCGGACTCTGGCTGGCCTATGACCGGCTGGGCTCGGAGACCGAGATCTTCACCCGCACCGTCGCCAACCCCGACGCCATGACCGTCGACTACCACTGTGCCTGGGACCAGGGACAACACCTGTGGATGATCTACCTGCTGCGCGTGGTCGACGCGCAACTGGTGTTCCACAAGCCGGGTTCGGTGGTGTTGTGGGTCAACTGCAAGCACCCCTTCTACGACGACAACCCGTACCCGGAGTCCGCTCCCCCGAACCGGCCGGTGTGGGTCGGCGACTTCTGGGAGATGTTCTCGGCGGGGCATCAACTGGAGATGGACAACCTCAAAGCCATCTGCGAGTACCGGGCCGCGCACGGCCTGCCGATCAAGCCCGACTGGATGAAGTGAGGCTCGAGTGACCACCACGCAACAACATCTCCCTGAGGTCAGTCTCGTCGACGTGGCCTCGTACCTACCGGGCGAGCCGGTCGGTACCGAGTACTTCACCCAGTTCTCGCGCTCGGACCGGATGGCGAAGAACGTCATGTTCCGCTCGCCCAAGGGCCGCCACCACGTCGCGCGCGACGAGACCGCGGTGGACATGGTCGAGCGCGCCGTCGCACCGCTGATCGAACGCAACGGCGCCGACGCGATCGCCGAGGTCGACGTCTTGATCACGCACACCCAACTGCCGGACAATCCGGTGCTCGGCTGCGGGCCCGAGGTGGCGCGACGGCTCGGCATCCGTCCCTCGTACGTCTACGACGTACACAACGGCGGGTGTGCGGCGTTCGTGCACATGATGGCGATGGCCCGGATGATCCTGCAGACCACGCCCGCACGCACCGCGCTGATCGCGGCGACCCAGAACTGCGCGGGACCGGTGTTCACCCAGACCGATATCCGCAAGCTGGCGCAGGCTCCGGTGCCCGGTGACGGCTGCGGTGTCGGACTGCTCCGCAAGGACGACAGCGCGCCGATTCTCGACATCGAATGCCGGACCTATCCCGAATTCGCCGGCGACATGGACTTCTCCACCAACGGCGAGCGCAAGTACTGGGAGCCGGGCGAGGGCCAGGGCTGCGTCAGCTTCACCGAGTCCAAGATCACCAAGGTGTTCGCCAGGGGCAATCGGCTCGTTCCGGAAGTCGCCCTGGCGGTGTGCGATCGGATCGGCGTGCGGGGACGCGACGTCGACACGTTCGTCACCAACCAGCCGAACCGGCTGTTCCTGCGCAACTGGCACGACGCGCTGGAGCTCCCGCCGCACCGTCACCCCGACACCTTCGATTCCTGCGGAAACCTCTTCGCCGCAGGTATTCCGGTGACCCTGGACGTGGAGAACCGGGCGGGACGGCTGCCCAACGGATCGCTGGTCCTGATGTCGGCGTTCGCGCACGCGGGCGACTTCGCGGGCGCGGCCGCCGTCCGCTGGGGAGCCGCGCGATGAGCGTGCGCGTCGTCGACGGCACCCGGCCGTCGCACCGGTACCGGACGCACCGGGTGCCACCCCGCTTCGACCTCGCTCTGAGCGAGAATCCGTTCCCGCCGCTGCCTTCGGTGTTGCGAGCCGTGCACATGACGCTGGCTCAGGCCAATCGATACCCGGAGTTCCTGCCGCGCCGCCTGCCGACGCTGATCGCCCAGCACCTCGGTGTAGGGGCGGACCAAGTGGTGGTCGGGTCGGGGGCGACCGGCGTGGCACTGCAGATCTTGCAGACCCTGACCACGCCGGGAGACGAGATCGTCTACAGCGCACCGACGTTCGACGGGTATCCGATCATGGCCGAGATGGCCGGCGTCACCGCGGTGCCGGTGCCGCTGGATTCGGCGGGGAACCAGGATCTGCGGGCGATGCGGCGGGCCGTCGACCGTCGCACCGCGCTGATCGTGGTGTGCCGTCCGCACAATCCCACCGGAACGGTCATCCCGGCCGACGAGCTGAAGGCATTCCTGTCCGACGTTCCCAGCCGGGTCCCGGTCGTTCTGGACGAGGCGTACGTCGAATTCCTCGGCGCCACCGCATACGTCGACCCACGGGCGCTGATCGCGAAGCATCCCAACCTTGTTGTGCTACGTACCTTTTCGAAGGCGTACGGCTTGGCCGGGCTGCGTATCGGCTACGCCTTCGGCCGGACCGAGTTGATCGCGCGAATCGGCACGCTGCAATTGCCCTTCGGGATGAGCGCGGCGGCGGTGGCCGCGGTCGCCGCCTCGTACGCCGCCGCACCCGAACTCGCCGCGCGCACCCTGCGCATCGCCGAAAGGCGCGACGCACTCCGCAGCGCACTACTGGCTCATGGATTCGCGATACCGGAAAGCCACGCGAACTTCCTGTACGTACCCGGCCCTGGTGCGAACACGGCGCTGCGGCGCGCGGGCATAGCCGCGAAGTCCTACGCCGACGGCAGCGCACGCATCGCCGTCGGCGACCCGGCGTCCGACGACGCGGTACTCCAGGCTCTCACTGCGGAGGGCACCCTTCGCGAAAGGTTTGATTGAGTTCACCGACCGTCGGCCCGTTTGCGGCGCTGCTGTGTCAGTCGTCGTAGATCGGGGGACGGACGACTCATCCGAGCAGCTATCGGAACTCCGCGGAGGAGGGATGGTTCGATCGAAGCGTGTGGTCCGATTTCGAGGTGAACGCGGCGCCCGCTCATGGGACGGCCAGTAGGGTCCTGTTCCGGTTCGCTCTGGGACGGTGGGCGGTCGTGCTGCGCCAGACGCTCATCGAGCCGGGTGGCAGCAGCGGGTGGCACTACCACGACGGGACATTGTTCGTGCTGGTCGCGCGGGGGACGCTGGATCATCCCGGTGCGGACTGCGCGCCGGTCACCTACCGGCGCCCGCGGATCTTCCGGGAACCGAGCGGGCCGCGCTACCCGCACGTGGCGCGCAATCTCGGAACGGTGCCGGTATTGCTGTGTGTGCTCTACTTCACGCCGGTCGACAGTCCGTTGTCCCGCAGCGTCCCGCCGCCGGAGTGCGCCGACGCGGGGTGATGGGCCTCAGCTCGCGGATCGGCAGGCGTCGCGGAGTGGGCGGACGCGGGCCATCGGCCTCGACTCATGGGCCGACAGACATCGCGGAGTGCCCGGACGCGGGGTGAGCGGCCTCAGCTCGCGGGCTGGCAGGCGTCGCGGAGCGAGCAGGCGCCGCAGGAGTTGCCGCAACCACCGGTCTGCGGCGGCGGGGCGATGGCTTCGGCCGCCTGCGCGGCGGCGTTCGCACCGGCGCCGAGGGTGAACAGCGCGACGACGGCGGCGCAGGCCGCGACGGCCAGCGCGACGAAGCCGCCCGCGACCAGCCCGACGAGACCACCGGCGAACAGCAGCGCCCCGGCCGCGATCGAGGTGGGAGCGGCGACCCGGTTGGCGACGCGGAACGTCTCGTCCGTGGACAGCGCGGCCTCGGTGTGGACACCGAAGAAACGATTCCGGGGCAACCGGCCGGTCAGCCCGAGTGCTCCGGTTGTGACGGCCACGACAGCCAGCACGAACAGGACGAGAGCGACGACGAACACCCATGCAGGCTAGCGCATCGGTGCCGCGCGCCCGCCGACGGGCGCCTCGTCCGGCGAACCCGGCCGCAACCGCGGGCCAGCCCGATCTTCGGTCCTGCCGATGCGACGTTCTACCCTGATAGACGAAGTTTGTCGGGGATCGGCGACCACAAGAAGGCAGGACCGTGCAAGACACACGTGCAACCGAAAGCGATGTACCTGAGCACCGGTACAACGCGGAGCTTGCCGGCCGCATCGAGAGCCGGTGGCAGCGGACGTGGGACGAACGCGGAACCTTCCACGCGCCGAACCCGGTGGGACCGCTGGCCGGTCCGACACCGGCCGACAAGCTGTTCATCCAGGACATGTTCCCGTACCCGTCCGGCGCGGGCCTGCACGTCGGACATCCGCTCGGCTACATCGCCACGGACGTCTTCGCCCGCTACCACCGCATGCACGGGCGCAACGTGCTGCACGCCCTCGGCTACGACGCGTTCGGCCTGCCCGCCGAGCAGTACGCGGTACAGACCGGCGCGCACCCGCGCGACACCACCGAGTCGAACATCGCCACGATGCAGCGTCAGCTGGACCGCCTCGGGCTCGGCCACGACCGGCGTCGCTCGTTCGCGACCACCGATCCGGAGTACTACCGCTGGACACAGTGGATCTTCCTGCGGATCTACAACGCCTGGTACGACACGGAGCTGAACCGGGCCCGCCCGATCGCCGAGCTGGCGGCCGAGTTCGCCTCCGGCGCGCGGGCCGTTCCGGACGGCAAGTCCTGGGATACGATGCCGCCCGCCGAGCGCGGCGCGCTGCTGGACTCGTATCGCCTGGTGTACCAGACCGATTCGATGGTCAACTGGTGTCCTGGCCTGGGTACCGTGCTGGCGAACGAGGAGGTCACCGCCGACGGCCGCAGCGAGCGCGGCAACTTCCCGGTGTTCCGTAAGCACCTGCGGCAGTGGATGATGCGCATCACCGCCTATTCCGATCGCCTGGTCGACGACCTGGACCGGTTGGACTGGCCGGAGAACGTCAAGGCCATGCAGCGCAACTGGATCGGACGATCCCGGGGCGCGCAGGTGAAGTTCGACGCCGACGGCGAGCAGATCGAGGTCTTCACCACCCGCCCCGACACCTTGTTCGGCGCCACCTACGTGGTGCTCGCGCCGGAACACGAGCTGGTCGACAAGCTGACCGCCGCCGCGTGGCCTGCGGGCACCGACCCCAGGTGGACCAACGAGGGCGCCGCCACACCGGCCGAAGCCGTGGCGGCCTACCGCAAGTCGATCGCGGCCAAGTCGGACCTGGAGCGTCAGGAGAACAAGGAGAAGACCGGCGTCTTCCTTGGCAATCACGCGATCAACCCGGCCAACGGCGCGGCCGTGCCGATCTTCATCGCCGACTACGTGCTCAGCGGCTACGGCACCGGCGCCATCATGGCCGTTCCCGGGCACGACCACCGCGACTGGGAATTCGCGTCCGTCCTCGGGCTGCCGATCATCGAGGTGATCAGCGGCGGCGACCTGGAGCAGGGCGCGCACGCGGGCGAAGGCGCGCTGGTGAACTCCGATTACCTCGACGGCATGTCCGTCGAGGAGGCCAAAGCGGCGATGATCGCCCGGCTCGAGGCCGACGGACACGGCAAGGGCACCATCCAATACAAGCTGCGCGACTGGTTGTTCGCGCGCCAGCGCTATTGGGGCGAGCCGTTCCCGATCGTGTACGACGAGCAGGGCGCACCCCACGCGCTGCCGGAATCCATGCTGCCGGTGGTGCTGCCGGAGCTGGACGATTTCGCCCCGGTGACCTTCGATCCGGACGACGCGAACTCCGAACCCTCCCCTCCGCTGGCCAAGGCCACCGACTGGGTGGAAGTCGAGCTGGATCTCGGCGACGGGCTGAAGCGCTACCGCCGCGACACCAATGTCATGCCGCAGTGGGCGGGCAGTTCCTGGTACGAGATCCGCTACGCCGACCCGACGAACACCGAGACGTTCTGCGCCAAGGAGAACGAGGCGTACTGGCTGGGCCCGCGCGCCGACGTCGGCGGGCCGAACGACCCGGGCGGCGTCGACCTGTACGTCGGCGGCGTCGAGCACGCGGTTCTGCACCTGCTGTACGCCCGCTTCTGGCAGAAGGTGCTGTTCGATCTGGGTGACGTGTCCGCGAGCGAGCCGTACCGGCGGCTGTTCAACCAGGGCTACATCCAGGCGCACGCCTACACCGACGAGCGCGGCGCGTACGTGCCCGCCGCCGAGGTGGTCGAGCGCGACGGCAAGTTCTACTGGACCGACCCCACCGGCGCCGAGGTCGAGGTGCGCCAGGAGTACGGCAAGATCGGCAAGTCGCTGAAGAACGCCATCTCCCCGGACGAGATGTGCGATCTGTACGGCGCGGACACCTTCCGCTTCTACGAGATGGCGATGGGTCCGCTGGACACCTCGCGCCCGTGGGCGACCAAGGACGTCGTCGGCGCGCACCGGTTCCTGCAGCGCGCCTGGCGTCTGGTGGTGAACGAGGAGACCGGCGCGGTGCGGGTCACCGACGCCGCCGCGAGCGAGGAGACGTTGCGCCTGCTGCACAAGACGATCGCGGGCGTGGACGAGGATTTCGCCGCGCTGCGCGACAACACGGCGGGCGCCAAGCTGATCGAGCTGACCAACCACCTGACCAAGAGCTACCCGGACGGCGCGCCGCGCTCGGTGGTGGAGCCGCTGGTGTTGATGCTGGCGCCGCTGGCCCCGCACATCGCCGAGGAACTGTGGGACCGCCTGGGCCACACCGCCTCGCTGGCGCACGGTCCGTTCCCGGTCGCCGATCCGGCGCTGCTGGTCGAGGAGTCGGTGGAATACCCGATCCAGGTGAACGGCAAGGTGCGCAGCCGGATTCAGGTGGCGGCCGACGCGGACAACGCGGCGATCGAGGCGGCGGCGCTGGCCGACGAGAAGATCGACGCGCTGCTCAACGGGAAGGCGCCGCGCAAGCTGATCGTGGTGCCGGGGCGCCTGGTGAACATCGTCGCCTGACGGCGGATCAGCGCGGCGGGAGCAGCACGTCGTCGAGCGTGACCATGGACAGGTTGCGCTCCTTGATGATGTCGACCAGCTGTCCGTAGCAGTGGGTGACGGCGGGCGCGTTGGCGTGCCCGATGACGATCGTCTGCGGCTGGAAATACTGCCGCGCGCATCCGATCAAATACTCCTCGGTGATCACACCGGAATCGGACAGTGAGCCGTACCACATGGTGGGCACGGTGTAGCCGAGGTCGGCGGCCACCCGGTCGACCGTGGCGTTGTGCCTGCCGAACGGCGGGCGGAAGTACGGGGTGCCGTCCACCCCGAAGTTCTGGCGCAGGTAGGTCTTAGCCCGCTCCAGCTGCCCGGCGACGGCCGACGCGGACAGCTTCGTCAGATCCGGGTGATCCCAGGTGTGGTTGCCGAGCTGGATCTGTCCGGATTCGACCAAGGGCCGCAAGGCGTCCCGGTGGATCGCCCACGAGTCGTAGTAGGCGGTCACGAAGAAGGTGAACCGCGCGCCGGTGTCCTTGGCGAATCGGATGTAGGCGCCGACGACCTCGGGACTGGCTCCGTCGTCCACGGTGAGCGCCATGCTGCTGCCCGGCCCCGGCAGCGCGGTGATCGTGCCCGCCGGGATCGGCGTCTTCGGTCCGCCGGGCGGAGGCGGCAGCAACGGCGGTGCGGGCGGCCGGGGCACGCCGCCCGCGGAACCGCTGTCGATCGGGTCGCCCTCGGCCACCGCGCATCCGGTCAGCGCGACCGCCGCGCCCGCTGTCAGCAGCGCCAGCATGCGACGTCTGTCCACAACCCGATCCCTCTTGCTCGCTCGAACCTCCCCGCGACGAATCCTCGGGGATGGGGCCGGACGCTAACGAGCGAACTTGACGGGAACCTGAACCCGCGTGGTCCGTTGGGCAAATCACAGGGACGAGAGCACGGCGGTGAGCTACAGCGCGTCATCAGGTCGGTGGCCACCCGTCTCCCCGTCGATCAGCAGGTCGATCGCACGGGCGACAAGCCGATCGGCGACGTGCGTGCGACAGTCGCGAGGGAACGCGTGGGCCGATACAGCGTCGTCGGACCCGTACGGGATCAGTACCGACGGAACAGGCCATCGGCGATGTGCGCGCCGACAGCCGAGCGAGCGCTTCGGCCGAAAGAGCGCCGCCGGGTGACTCCGGGATCAGTACGGCCGGAGCACGACCTCGGTGGGGTGCGCGTCGCGCGGGGTGTCGATGGCGGAACGCACCGTGTACGCCACGGTCTCGGGCGTGAGGAAGTCCTCGGCGCGGTACTCGCGCCCCTCACCCGCGATGATCGCCCGCTGCATATCGGTGTCGATTCGCCCCGGATGGATCGAGGTCACCCGCAGCCGCGGCTCCTCCTGGCGCAGCGCGTCGCCGAAGGCGCGCAGGCCGAACTTGCTCGCCGCGTAGGAGGCCCAGCCCGCATTGGCGCGCAGCCCCGCGCCCGAGTTGATCAGCACCACGTGACCCTGGCCCGCCCGCAGCGCGGGCAGCAGCAGCCGCGTGAGTTCGGCGACCGCGATAACGTTGGCTTCCAACGTGTTTCGCCACTGCTCGACGGTGGATTCCGCGATCGTGCCGAGATCGGCGATGCCCGCGTTGTGCACCAGCACGTTCAGGTTCCGGATCGGCTCGACCGCCGCGGCGACGGCGGCGTAGTCGGTCAACTCGACCGGCCAGCCCCGCGCGTCGGGCAACTCCGTCAGGATGCCGCGCAGCGATTCCGCCGACCGCGCGCCGAGCAGCAGGTCGTGGGTCGGCGCGAGCTCCCTGGCGATCGCGGCGCCGAGGCCGCGACTGGCGCCGGTGATCAACGCGGTCGGTTTCGTGGTCGCGGCGGAAGTCATGGGCCCCACCGTAACCGGCTGGGTGAAGAAGGCGTAAAAACCCGTAGCACTGGACAAACGACTAGCGATGCAGGCTGGTTCGGGGCGAGAATCTCGAGCAGCGAATCACGGACGGGGCATGCGAAAGTGAGAACCGCCGAACACGAAGCGGCCACAGGCCGATCGGATGGAGACGAAACGGACACCGCTGAGCGGGCATATCTGCGGGTGACATCGCAGAATAGGGGGATGGCACATCCGGGCTTCACCCCCACTCAGCTCGCGGCCCGCGCTGCCTACCTGCTGCGCGGCAACGACCTGGGCACGATGACCAGCGCGGCGCCCAGGTTGTACCCGCACATGTGGAGCTGGGACGCGGCGTTCGTCGCGGTCGGGCTCGCGCCGCTGAGCGTGGAGCGGGCCGTGGTCGAGCTGGACACCCTGCTGTCCGCGCAGTGGAAGAACGGCATGATCCCGCACATCGTCTTCGCCAACGGCGTGGACGGTTACTTCCCCGGCCCGGCCCGCTGGGAGTGCCGCAAGCTGGCGGCCAACGCGCCGGACGGCCCGGACACGTCGGGGATCACCCAGCCGCCCGTGCACGCCATCGCGGTGCAGCGGATCCTGGATCATTCCCGCAGGCACGGCCGCAGCACCAGGTCCGTGGCCGAGGAGTTCCTCAACCGGCGCTGGCCGGATCTGGTGCGCTGGCACCGCTGGCTGGCGCATGCCCGCGATCCCAAGGAGACCGGCCGCATCACGCTGTATCACGGCTGGGAGTCCGGGATGGACAACTCGCCGCGCTGGGATCGCGCCTACGAGCACGTGGTCCCCGGCGATCTGCCGCCCTATCGCCGTGAGGACGTGCTGGTGGTCTCCGATCCGACCCAGCGCCCCACCGACCGCGAGTACGACCGCTATCTGTGGCTGGTCGAGCAGATGCGCCGAGCGGGTTATGACGACTATCAGCTCGCCTCGACCATGAGCTTCGCCGTCGAGGACGTGTTCGTCACCGGAATCTTCGCGCTGGCCTGCGAGGTGCTGGCCAATATCGGCGAGGAGTACAAGCAACCCCACGCCGACGTGCGCGATCTCTACGCGTGGGCCGACCGGTTCCGCGCGGGCGTCGTCGCGACGGCCGACGCCCGCACCGGCGCGGCCCGCGATTTCGACGTGCGGTTGCAGCGGTGGATCAACACCGAGACGCTCTCGATGTTCGCGCCGCTGCTGTGCGGCGGCCTCCCCCGCGACACCGAGCGCGCTCTGCTGCGCCTGTTCGAGGGCCCGCGCTTCTGCGGCCATCCGGATCTGCGTTACGCGCTGCCGCCATCGACCTCGCCGGTGTCCAAGGAC
Organism: Nocardia sp. NPDC059691; assembly: GCF_042733915.1. NCBI lineage: Bacteria > Bacillati > Actinomycetota > Actinomycetes > Mycobacteriales > Nocardiaceae > Nocardia > Nocardia sp. NPDC059691. The sequence continues at coordinate 334,294 of NZ_JBHWFB010000001.1, forward strand.
TTCCGTTCCCGCGAGTATTGGCGCGGGCCGGTGTGGCCGGTGATGAGCTGGCTGTTCTCCTGGGTCTTCGCTCGGCGCGGCTGGGCCGAGCGCTCGTTCATGCTGCGCGCCGAGGGCTTGCGCCAGGCCAGCGACGGCAGCTTCGCCGAGTACTACGAGCCGTTCACCGGCGAACCGCTCGGCAGCATGCAGCAGTCGTGGACGGCGGCGTCGGTGCTGGATTGGATGGGGTGAAAGCTCAGAACAGTTCTGACACCCCAGCGGTCACACTGGTAACGGCCAGAGCGAATGGCTATCGTCCTGCGGCATGGACATCTGGAGGTCGACCACTCGCCGCGGCGCGGCGCTGTCACTGATCACGCTGTCCGGCATCTTCGCCGCCACGCTACCCGCGACCGCCGCGCCGACCGGTCCGGACGTCTCCTCGTGGCAGCACACCGACGCAACCGTGATCGACTGGTTCGCGGTCAAACGCTCCGGCCACGACTTCGCCATGGTCAAGGCCACCGAGGGGCTCAGCTACGTCAACCCGTACTTCGTGCCCGACAGCCTGCTGATGCGCGCGGCCGGAATGGCTCGGGGCACCTACCACTACGCCCGGCCCAACCTGCCCCCCGAACCGCAGGCCGCGCTGTACGCGGCGGTGGCGCTGGGACAGAACGGGCCGCTCGATCTGCCGCCGGTGCTGGACCTGGAGAACACCGGCGGTCTCGGCCCCGCGGCGTTGATCGACTGGACCCGCCGCTATCTGAACACCGTGGAAATGCTCACCGGCCGCGTCCCGATCGTCTACACCTACCCCAACTTCTGGCGTACCGCGATGGCCGACACCGACGAGTTCGCCGAGTACCCGCTGTGGATCGCCGACTACCGGGGCAACCCCCAACCCGAGGTCCCCGGCGGCTGGTCCACCTGGACGTTCTGGCAGACCACCGACAGCGGCACCATTCCGGGCATCGCGGGCCGCGTCGACCTCAACGTCTACAGCGGCGCCCAGGGCAGTTTCGCCGGTTACGCCAACATGAGCGGCACCGGCAGCGGGTAGGAGCGGAGCCGCTACCCGCCCAGTCGAGTAGCGGCTCCACTCGCGGGAAAGCCGCGGAGGGTGGCCGTGGTTGCAGGGGGCCGGGGGTGCCGCGGCTGTGGTATCAGACCCCGATGCGGCCGCCGGCCTTCTTCCAGACCGCCACCACCGAGGGGCGGGGCTGGGCCGTGCCACCGTCGGGCCAGTGCGACAACGGGTTCTCCGGAGTGGCGTCGTCGGCCTCGCCGGGATGCTGCACGCACACCATGACCCGCGCCTCGCTGACCACCGGACCGCAGGTCTCCGCACCGCGCGGGACGGTGAGGAATTGCTTGGTCTGGCCGCGATTCGGGCCGTCGAGCACCACGGAGAACAATCCGTCGTTCGACTTCGACGCGTTGCCGTCGGTGGCGATCCACAAGTTGCCGTACGGGTCGAAGGCCAGGTTGTCCGGGCAGGAGATCGGGCTGACCTTGGACTTGTCGTATCCGGCGAAGTAGGTGTCGGCCGCCGCGGGATCGCCGCAGACCAGCAGCAGCGACCAGGAGAACGTGGTGCCGGTGTGGTTGTCGTCGATCTCCAGGATCTGGCCGTTCTTGTTCAGCTTGCGCGGGTTCGCCTCGTCCGGACCCTGCTTGCCGTCCGCGCCGCGGTTGTCGTTGTTGGTCAGCGCCACGTACACCTTGCCGGTGTAGGGGTTGGCCTCGAAGTCCTCCGGGCGGTCCATCTTGGTCGCGCCCACCTTGTCGGCGGCCAGGCGGGTGAAGACCGCCACCTCTTCCGCGCTCATGCCCTCGACCAGCGACTTGCCCTTGCCGTCCGCGCCGGTCTCCAGCAGCGGGATCCACTGGCCGGTGCCGGTGAAGCCCTTGTCGGACGGCTTGGCGCCGGTGCCGTCGATCTTGTCCGCGTGATCGCCCGCGAGCTTGGCGACGTACAGCGTGCCCGCGTCCAGGATGGTCAGATTCTGCCGCATGCTCGCCGCGCCGGTGCCCGGCTGGATCTTGCGCGAGGACACGAACTTGTACATGTAGTCGAACTTCTCGTCGTCACCGGTGTAGGAGACGACGTCGCCGTTCTTGGTGACGTAGATGGTGGCGGCCTCGTGCTTCACCCGGCCCATCGCGGTGTGCTTGATCGGCGTCGAGTTCGGATCCCATGGGTCCACCTCGATGACGTACCCGAATCGGTTGGCCTCGTTGGGTTCCTGCGCCAGATCGAAACGCTTGTCCGCGCGCTCCCACAGGTTGGTGGTCTTGCCCGCGGCGAAACCGTAGCGCTTCAGCCGCGCCGCGGCGGCCGACTCGGTCACCTTGTCCGCGTTGGCGAAGTAGCCGTGGAAGTTCTCCTCGCCGGACAGCACGGTGCCCCACGGCGTCAGGCCGCCCGAACAGTTGGCGAAGGTGCCGAGCACCTTGGTGCCGGTCGGATCGGCCGAAGTCTTCACGAAGTCGCTGCCCGCGGCCGGACCGGTGAGCTTGAACTCGGTGCTCGCGGTGATCCTGCGGTTGTACTTGCCGAAGGCGGGAACGAGCTTGCCGGAACCGGCTTCGCCCTTCACCTCCACCACGGACAAGCCGTGCGCGGCCATGGTGACCGCGATCTGCTCGTCGGTCGGCGCGTCCTTGTTGTAGCCGCGGAACATGTGCGGGCTGGTGGTGTACTCGTGATTGACGACCAGCAGGTAGCCGTTGGCCTGGCCCTCGATCGGCAGCAGGGCGGCGAAGTCGTTGTTGTAGCCGAACTGCTCGGCCTGCGCGGCGGCGGTCTGCTTGTCGAAGTCGAAGGCGGGCGCGTCCGGGAACAGCGGGTCGCCCCAGCGGATCACGACGGACTGCTCGTAGCCGTCCGGGATCACCACGGCGTCTTCCTTGTTCGGCGCGACGGCGGCGAAGTCGGTGCCGGTTCCGGGCGGGCCCGCGGGCGAGGTCGAGCCCACTGTGGTCGGCTCGCTGTCGTCGCCGCAGGCCGCGAGGACGCTGCCCGCACCCACCGCGAGCACGGCGGCCGCACCGCCCTTGATCAGTCCGCGCCGGTTCAGGGAGCTGACGATGTCACCGAAGTAGGCGCCCGAGGAGGTGTTCGGCGCCTCGTGGAAGCACGCATTCGCGCACTTGTACTCACATGTCACGGCAGCGCGCGACGACTGTCCGTCGTGCTTCACGAAAAGGGCGAGTGGCTGAAGACTCACGGTGACTCCTGGGTTTGGCCGATGGCCGCACGGTAAACCATCCGGACAATCCGGAAGGGACGGCAAAGTGAACAACCGCCCAATTAGGTAACCCTCAAATTGCCGGGCCGCCAGAGCTGGGAACAAACGAGTGCCGCGCCGATTCGATGATCTCGAATCGACGCGGCATCGGTGTCGAAAGACGGCTTCGTCCGGCTCACCCATCAGGCGTTCACCGGAAGGGCGATGACGACCTCGCTTTCGTTCTCGGGAAGGTAGTGCGCCCGCAGTACCCGGCCCACCTGCACGTGGCCGACACTGGCCGGTGCGAGGAACTTCGTCACCCGGGTCGCGAAGCTCGAGCCATCGGGCCGGGTGACGACCAGTCCGAGTTCGACCTCGGAGTGACCATCGCGGATATTGCCGGTGACCGACAGCGACTGCACCACCGCCTGGGTGGCGATGCCGCGCTCGGCGATGTCGAGCTTGTGCCGCGTGGTGATGCCCTTGCGGATCAGGGACTCGTTCATCGCGTGCTGCGCGGCAGCCGCGTCGCCGGACAGGTCGACCTCGACCTTGTCGGTCCGGCCGGGCAGGTAACGCACGGGCAGCACCACCCCGGCGCGCAGCAGGGCCAGTTCGGTGAGCGGCACGATCATCTTCGCGGAGGAATGGAAGATCTTGCCGTCCGAGCCTTCCACGCTGAATTCGACGTGGACCTGCGGCTGGTCGTTGACGGTGACGCCGGTCTGCCGCACCGATCGGACGGTGCCGAGGCCGGTGAGCCCGTCGCGGAACTCCGCGCTGTTACGGCCGGTCAGCGCGCTCAGGATGCCTTCGCCGGTGAACGCGAACACGATGGGGATCAGGGTGAGCGCGATGATCGGCAGCGCCATTTCGACGCCCAACCAACCCATTCCGGCGGGCTCCCATTCGCTGGTGGGGACGTAGGTGACGGCGTGGTAGACGTAGTAGCCGATCGCGGCGGCGCCGAGGGCGAGGGCGGTCGAACGGATCTTCTTCATGGCACTTCCTTTGTGAGAGTCGAGATTTCACCGCGCCCCGTCATCCCGGTGGGTCGGCCGGGATGACGGGGGCGGATCGGAGGGCATGCGGCGATCAGGCGCCGACGATGGACGAGCAGGCGAAGGTGATGTCGAACTTCGACGTCTTCGGCCCGGCCAGCGGGTTGGTCAGGTCGGGGGCGCCCACGCCCTCGCCGGTGACCTTGAACGTGTTGCCGTCCTTGACGACCTTGGCGGAGCCGCCCGGCATGCCGTTGCCGAAGCCGACCGCGTAGGGCAGGCCGTTGTCGCCGCCCTTGCTGCCCGCGATCGCGACCGCCTGCACGGTGTTCGCGTCGGTGATGGTCGCGCTCACCGAGAGGTTGCCGTAGGCGGAGTTCGCGGTGTCGGTCAGCGCGAGCGCCAGGGTGCCGCCCTGCTTGGCGCAGGTGGTGTCGAACTTCGCGTCGAAGGCCTTGCCGTCGACCGAAGCGACCGACTTGCCCGCCGGGGCCGCAGGCTGCGCCGAGGAGGGCGCGGCGGGCGAGCTGCCCTTGCTGTCACCGCATCCGGTGAGCACGCCGACTGCGGCGGCAGCGGCGATGGCGGCGGCGGCGATGCGGAGCGAAGTGGTGTTCATGGTCTGTGTCCTTGTCGTTCGAGGGGCGGCGCCCCTGGTTGTGTTCCTCCGGCCTCCTGTCGGGCCGTTGAGAAAAAGGTAGGAACGATTCGCGCCCTACCGATCCCAGGTTTTCGGCGTTTACGCAGGTAGAGGACGTGCGACTACCCGCTGCTGATCACGAAGCGACGTGGAGTCACGCACGAAACACTTCGGAGTACCGACGGTCGGCATCCTCGACTTGCCCTGTCGGACCTAGCCGTGCGTCGTGAAAGAGTGGTGTCCATTCGATGCAGTCGGGTTCTGCGATTACCCGATTGGGCGGCTGGTAGGAATCTGAAGCGAGGAGCGGCTTGGTGGAAGCGACATTCGATGTGGCCGGGCAGGTGGGGCACCACTATCGCGTCGATGACTATTACGAGGTGGGTCGGGAGAAGATCCGCGAGTACGCGCGAGCCGTGCAGGACTTCCACCCCGCGCACTGGAGCGAGGACGCTGCCGACGAGCTCGGGTACGCGGGCCTGGTCGCGCCGACCACATTCATCTCGATCGCCGCGATGCTCGCCAACCGCAAGCTTTTCGTGAGTGTCATCACCGGCTACGACGTGTTCGTGCAAACCGATCAGGTCTTCGAGATGCACCACCCGGTGGTGGCCGGTGACCGGCTGATCAGCGATGTCGAGCTCGCTTCGGTTCGCCGTATAGCGGGCAAGGATCTGCTCACCGTCAAGAACACCTTCACCGACCAGACAGGCCGGGTTGTGCAGGTCATGCACACGACCGTCGTCGGCATCACCGGCGAGGACGTCGACGCGGGCATCAGCGGCGCGATCGAGCGCGTGGTCATGCACGGTATCGAAGTGCCCTCCCGAACCGCCAACGCAGGCCAGGCAGCGGCGGCGGACAGGCAGACGGTGACACATCCGGCTTCGGAGCCCCGCCCGCACCAGTCCACGACCGCCCGGACGCGAGTCCCGCGCACCGGCATCCGCTTCGAGGACATCTCGGTCGGTGACGAGCTTCCCGCACGGGTCGCGCGGCTGACGCGGGGCGATTTGGTGAACTACGCCGGCGTCGCTGGAGACGCCAACCCGATCCACTGGCACGACGACATCGCGGCGCTCGCGGGCCTTCCGGACGTGATCGCGCACGGCATGCTCACGATGGGCCTGGGAGCAGGCTTCGTCACCGAGTGGCTGGGTGACCCGGGCGCGATGACCAGGTACGCGGTCCGGCTCTCGAACTACACGATCGTGGAAGCCGCCTCCGCCGGAAGTGTCGAGTTCACCGGGCGCGTGAAGTCGGTCGACCCCGACACCAGGACCGCCGTCATCGTCATCGTCGCCAAATCCGCAGGGCGCAAGATCTTCGGCCTCGCCACTGCGGATGTCCGCCTCGCATAGTCGCGCAAGTTTCGACCGCTTGGCCATACACGGCTGAACCGGCCGCATGCCCTTCCAGATTGCCAGCCACCTGATAGCGGGAAACACCGCCACATAGCGCCGTGAATCTGAACGAAAACGGCCCGGTCCCTGTCCGTTCCAGGACAGCGGACCGGGCCGCAGTTGTTGCTACTGCTACGGCCGATCGAACTCGCTGTCGTTCACGCCAGCGGTGAACGCGTCCCACTCGCCCGGTGCGAACACCAGTGCGGGGCCGGTCGGATTCTTCGAGTCGCGGACGCCGACGTGACCACCGTCAAGAAACGCCACCTCGACGCATTCCTTGCCTCCCGAGCTGCGGCTGCTCTTGAACCAACGCGCCCCGGACAAATCAACGGTCACTACGAAAACTCCCTTGCTACCCGCCGGAGCATGTCCCGGCTAGTCACGGCGTCCAACGCAGCACGTTGGATCGTTGCAGACGCTTCACGGTAACTGTTCACGTCTTCTTCACGCTCAAGGTACAAGTCTCCAGTGAAGTTCTCGACGTAGATCACGGTCGGTTCGGTAACGCCCTCCACATCTGGCGCAAAGTCGAGGATCACGAACGGTCCGATAGGTACGCCGATCGGAATGCCAGCGGTGTACGGCAAGATCCGGATGCTCACGTTGGGTCGAGTACTCATGTCCGCCAGGTGACGCAGCAGCGCGGCCATGGTCGCCGGATCGCCGACAATCGTATGCAGCACCGACTCGTGGAGCACTACGTCGATGCGGGTCGGCTTCGTCTTCCGGGTAAGAATGGACTGCCGCTCCATTCGGAGTCGGATTCGCCGTTCCTGCTCGTCTTCGGAGTCGTGCGGGAAGTAGATCCGATCCAGTGCGCGGGCGTAGCCGGCCGTCTGCAACAAGCCTGGAACCAGGTCCGGACGGTAGATCGTCATCTCATGGGCAGACGACTCCATGTCAACGTACATCACGAAGCCATCGGGGATGAGATCACCAAAAGCGTGCCACCAGTTCTTCACATCCGCTTGCTGCGCGAGTCCGACCATGACGGCGGTTCGGTCTTCGCTGAAGCCCAGAATCTCGCATAGCTGCTGGACATCGGCCTTCCGCAGTTTGCCTTCTTCGCCGCGCTCGATGCGGCCGAGCTTGCTGATGCTCCACTCCATGAGCCCGGCGACGTCCGCCAGCTTGAGGCCCTGGCCGTTGCGTTGCTCGCGGAGGTACCGGCCCAATGCCCGACGGGGTAGAGCTTTTCGGGCCGTGCTTCCTACCATTCTGTTCCCCCTAGATGTGTTCAGTTTGGCGCTCTGTCATTGCCAATTTGGACATCCAACTTTGCCAGTATGGCTGTTGTCCTGCATGTTTAGCAGAGTTTTTCGTAAAATCCGAAATGGCAATGCCATCTTGGCCTGCTCATGATGTCCTGGACAGTGCGCCCAGTAGGGGTGGAGGAGTCCTCCGCACTCGGAATCGGTAGGGGCACGGGGCTGGGCGCACACCTAACCGTCATTCGATGTGAGCAGAGGTCTTTGATGGACCAACAGGATGCGTTCGGGGACACGCCGCTGTCCCGCTGCATGTTTTACCGCAGGAGTTGCGGTTTCAACGCCGTGATCGACCCACCGGAACTCGGCCGGATCGTGATGCGCGCCGGATCGGTGTGGGCGGTGACGATGCCCAGCAGGTTGGGGCGAGCGGTGAAAGCGCACATGCAGAGCAGAGGCGTCGCGCTCGGACCTATTGTCGGACACCCGCGTTCGGGTCGCTGGACGTTCCTCATCAGTCCCGACATCGAAGACGACGACGTCAAACTGTTCGCCGAGATGTTCCGCAGGGACGTGAGCATCGCGCGAGAGGGAGCCGTTATCGCACTCCCCTCCCCTAGCCCGAACGGCTCCATCCGGCAATGGATTGTCCCGGCTCGGAACGCCTTCCTACCGTCCGGCCTTGCTGTCGTCGATGCCGTGCGGGCATGGTCCGACGTGGGGTCGCAGACTGCTACGGCTCCGCGCTATGGCCGGTAACGCGATGATGCCCGCGCTCATCGCCTTCGGCGTCGTCTCGTGGCTCGCGATCTGTTTCTTCGTGAGCGCCGCCATCCTGGAGTACCGCGTCACCTGCGCCGAAAAGCTCTATCTGGACCTGGCCGCGAGCCGAACACTCCCATCCGACGCCGATGTCCAGCACATGTGTGACCTCACCGAGCCGCGCCGCGAGCCGTGGGTGCACGCGGAGCTGATTCCGGCGTAACCGCTGCCCGTCCATCTAAAGGGCGGCGGCCATACGCACTTAACTCCGAAATTCCGTGGCGGCTCCGTGCCGCCGTTTCGCGGGAGGTGTTCGAAACAGGATGGCAGCCAACGGCGATGCCGAGGCCGACCCGAGCGGACCGTGCTACGACACCAACGTCCTCGCGCGGACGCTTTCGTGGTTGGACCACAACAACCCGCACTGGCCGATGCAAAGCTACGAGGCCGCGCGCACGGCCTACCACCATCACCAAGATTGCCCGCCCATGACCTGCGCCACCTACATAGCGGCGCTGTACAGAATCAGGAAATCGGAGGGTGACGGTACGCCCGTCGCTCCTCCCGAAGTCCACCGTCAGGGAGTGTTCATGCAAGCCGCCCGCACGGAATCTGCCGTACGGCGCAAACGCCAACCCGCCCTCGACCACACCCGAGAGCAGGTATCGCCGCACCCGGAGCAGCCGGACGTGCGCTTGGCGGTGGTGATCGACGGTCACCGCCTGGACTTCGCCGCCTGCCTCACATCAGCACTATGGTTCCTCCAGGAGCAGCACCGACGACAGTTCGTCGACTCCGTCGAGGTGCTCCCCGGCGACACGACCGGCCTACGTCGGCTGCCGAACGAGCGCCTCTACGACGGACCATGAACGCTCAACGCCAACAGGAAGAGGTCCCGCGAGTGGCACATGCTGGAGGGGCTTCTCGGGCTTTGCCGCAACCATGTGCCACTCGTTGTCTTCCCACCATGCGAACCACATACGTCCGAGGCGGAATCAGCGAGGGGTGACGATGACCTGGTAGGGATCGTCGTAGAGAACATGGCCTGGGTCATCCGATTCCAGACGAGTCCATGCGACGCCGTGGGTATCCAGTATCGCGAGGTAGCCGCCCACACGGGCGATGAACCGAGTGGATGAGGACTTGAACCATGCTTCTGCCCGAGGGTGGCGGGTTCGGTCGTAGGGCGAGAGATCGAGTTGCCCGGGATCGATGAGATGTTCCTGATACCAACCATTTTCGCGTCGCCGGAACGCCTCCTGCTCGACGGTGCGGCATCCTGACCACGCCAAACCGTTGACCAGGGCGAAAACGCCCGGATAGCGGCCGTGCCGGTTCGGCGCCGCCGCTTGGTACCGAACAAATGCTGCCTCGGCATCGCCGGTGTCGGACGAGGACTGCACGAGTTCAGACGAGAACGGGTACTCGACAGAAGCTGGCCGAAAGGTCACCCTCGGTCTTGCGGCCCGACCTTGGAACTGCCGGGCCGACTGCGTGGCGGGAGCACCGGCACCGACCTTCTGGCGGTCGAAATAGGCGGGTCATCTGTCCTCCTCCCTCCGGGGTGATATCGCCACGGCGGAGCCTCGCCCAGGGGCACAGGGTGGTTACGAAGGCCGCCGACAAAGGTCCGCATCCCCTGAACGGCGCGGTGGCTGCTCTAGGGTTCCGAAGATGGGCGCTGTCCTGGGTGATCTGTTGCCTCTCGCGGTAGGGGTCGCGATCTCACCGATCCCTATCATCGCGGCGATCTTGATGATCCTGTCGGCCCACGCAGGCGGAGCCGGTCGCGGGTTCGCGCTCGGCTGGGTCGTGGGCATCCTCGCGGCGACAACGCTTGTGGCGTTGCTGTCCGGGTCGCTGGGTGGTTCGGCTGATCGGCAACCCTCGACGGCGGGCGCATGGGTCAAGATCGTGCTCGGGATACTGCTCCTCGCGCTGGCCGTGGCACAGTGGCGGTCGCGCACCGATAACGAGGTACCCGGGTGGATGCGCGCGGTCGACCGACTCACCGTCGCCAGGGCCACCGGGCTGGGGATCTTGTTGTCGGCCGTGAACCCGAAGAATCTGCTGCTGTGCCTGTCGGCAGGCGTGATCATCGGCTCCAGCAACACCAGCGTCGGCGGCCAGATCGTCGCCGTCGCCGTCTTCACTCTGCTCGCCGCCTCCAGCGTGCTGGCCGTGATTCTCGGCTACATCCTCGCCGCCGACCGGCTACGCACCCCACTCGAACGCCTCCGCAATCGGCTCCAGGCCAACAGCCACCTCATGTTGGCCATCGTGCTGCTCATCATGGGCACCGTCGTCCTCGGCAAGGGTCTGCGCGGCCTCTGACAACCCGTGCGATCGTTCATCCGTTTCGGAGGACTCCGCCCCGCTCTACTCCCAAGTCGCGGTGTCGGGATCAATGTTGTGGGCGCGCGCGCTGGCGTCGATGATTCGACGGAACCAGGTGGCAAGGCCCGCGCGGATGCCGTCGTAGTGGGCGGCGAATCCCGGTTCGGCCTCGTACCTGCGGCCGAGACAGACTTGCATCTGCCTGGTGAGGGGAAAGTACGAAGCGAACACTTGGCGGTGCCGCTCGACGAGTTGATTCGCTTCCGGGCTCCCAGGCGTGACACCGGCGTCCATCGCATCCCCGAGGGCGCGCTCGATATCGGCCATGGCGTCGGCGATGGCCTGCCATTCCTCCGGACCGCGAGAGGCTGCGCGTTCGGCGTACTGCTGCCATTGCGTCGTGTCTCCGTAGCGCTGACGGGCTTGGGCGGGCCAGTCCGGCTGCCACTGGGGGCCGAAGATCGCGACCTGCTGCTCCACGGTCAGCAGCAGGCCGCGCTCGTGGGCGCCGATCATCCGATCCAGTCCGGCGCCGAGTTGCTGGAGGCGGTCGATCCGTTCGGCGATCTGGGTGCGCTGCGCGCGCAATGCGCCGGGCACGTCTGCGGCCGAATCGTCCAAGATGGCCCGAATCCTGTCCAGGCCGAGACCGAGCTCACGGTAGACGACGATGCGGTGCAGGCGTTCCAGATCACCTGCGGTGTAGAGCCGATATCCGGCAACGGTGCGCAGCGACGGGCGCGCCAGACCGATCTCATCCCAGTGGTGTAGCGCGCGGACCGTCACGCCCAGACGCGTCGAGACCTGACCGACAGTCAAGCCATCGGCGTCAGTGGCATCAGGCATGCTCAACATTGTCGCCGCGACCGACACCCGGTGGGGTGATCCCGACGGCCTCGAGATTCCGCGCCTCCTGACTGGCCGGATCGAATGGCTTCGCCGCGGTGAAAACGATCCGCGCGTTCTCGGGGGTGATCACCTCCACGTCCCGGGTGTTCCACGGGGTATCCCGTGGACCTTCGACCGAGTTCGGGCGCAACGCACGACAGTTCTCAACAAGGGAATCGATCTGGCTGAGCACGCACGCGAAACTGAAGCTCACCACCGGCGCCTGCCCCGGAACGCTCCCCGCCGGGACGAGGAGTACGTCCTGAAAGGCCTACCGGCGCAGATGCACAACTCTGCCGGGAATGCTGAACAGCTCGAAGAACCCGAGCCCACGAATCCAGAAATCCACCGACGCCGCCAAATCGCTCGTGGGGATAGTCACGAACGCGGGCATTCCATAAATGCCACGAAACGGCCCCGGCGGGACCGCGTCCGGGCCGGGAGCGGGCACTGGACTGATCTCGAACGCGTTGTAGTAATCACTCATGCACCCCACCCTCCGGCCTCACGCTGCGTGAGGGTCAAGCCGTCAGGCGGCGCCGCCACCGCGATTGCCTCGGACAACACTCGGTTGGTGCGCCGCCGACGGCGAGGGCGCGCCCGACCAGTGGGGAACGAGGCTCTACGGCCCGGATATGGCGGACCCACGCGATCGTCGCAACACTCCCGATTCGGGAGGTTGCGACGATCGCCCCACTCGCACACCCGCTACGCCGATCGGCACTCCTGGCTACTCGGCGCGGCGACTGGTGAAGTCGAAGGGTCCGCCGTCGATGCCCCAGGAGATGACCTGTTCGGGGTGAATTCGGATGATCGCGCGTTCCTGGGGAGGGAACGGTGGCTCCTCGTCATCGAGCGCCTCGGCGGTGCCGCGTACCTCGATGCCGCGAATCACATATGGCTCCAAGGAAACCTGTTGGTCGACGACGAACGAGACCCGGCTGCCCGCCTCGACATTGCGGTACTTTCGACTGGCGCGCATCCGCATGCCGCCGATGTCGATCGTGCCGTCGGCATTCACCCGATAGCTGGTCGGGTTGTTCTGCACGACGCCGTCGGGCGACACCGTGGCCAGCCGACCGATCCCGGCCTCGGCGAGGAATTGCTGTTCGTTGATGGTGAAGGTCATGTCGGTTACTCCTTGGTGGATTCGATATCAGATGTGCGCCCGGCGATCAGCTGTGAGTTGTCGGGCGCGGGAAGCGCAAGCTGTTGCCTGCCGCGTGCTCTGAGGTCAGAACAGGATCAGCGCGGCGCACAGTCCGGCAATGGCGACGAACTGCAGGGTGACCCGGTATTTCAGAATGCTGTCCCACTTGTCCTGCAGGGCACGGGCATTGGCCGGGATGATGCCGCTTCGCGCGGCGGCGGTCTGCTGGGAATTGATCGGCTTGGCGATGCGGACGTAGAAGGCCAGCCAGGTGAGCAGTGCCGCCACCGTGATCCCCGCCGCGACAGCGGCGCCGATCTGCCCGGCCCACAGCGCGATCAGCAGCGTGAGTACCGCGCTGACCACACCGACCACGCCGACGACCGGCATGCGTCTGTCGCCGTAGTAGTGACCCCATCCCGCGCTCATGGTCACGGTCGCGTCGTCGAGCTTGCGGTAGACCGATCGGGTGATCATGGCCACGGAGACATCGGTGCCATAGACGATGGCATTGGAGACAACGGCGGCGGCGGCGATGATCTGGCCGGTGACGATGAGCATTCTCGGCTCCCTTTCCAAATTCTAGCATTGTTAGGAACTGGAGCAACGGTAACATTCGCTCGCTATCTTGTCTAGCTTTGCTAGATTTCAGATCGCTACCGCAGGGTCCCGCTCGGATCAGCAAGCCGCACATGCGCGTTGCGACCGAGCGGACACCGTCGCCCGGCAAGCCGGTCACCGAACGTCGGTAGGTCTTCGGCCTGCGGGATCCACTGGGGGCTCCTGACGGTCCCGCTCCTCGTCGACCGGGTTGCGGCCAGCCCGACCGCGTCGGGGTCGGCGATCGACGGCACCCGACGCGCCCCCACCCCGACGCCGGTGAGCCGACCTGCTGCCCGGCGACGCCGCCGCAGCTCAGGCGGCGGCATCACGGCCGCACACCGAGGCCACCCGCAGAGAGCACTCCTATGCCGCATACCGCGCGATGCGATGGAGCAAAAATGGTCGTTTCCGGCCCGACCTGAATTCGGCGCACCGGAGACGGAAACCGCGGCTCGCCGAAACCGCGAATCGGGTCATCACCCGTGTGCGGAACTACGCGACGAAATCAGGGATGTCAGAGTCTTCGAGGGACAATAGTTCTGGGCATGACTCGGTTCGAATACGCGCGGGCCGGGCCAGGAACGACGACTCCCGGATCGGCCCGCTCACCACGGCAGAGCTCTACCGGGTCCACTGGTCGATCAACACCGCCACACGGGCGTCCCGCTGAGCCGGTCGCAGACGTCCGCCGCGGTCCAGGGTCGCCAGGCCGTGCAGGGCGCTCCAACCGACCTCGGTGAAAGTCTCCGGATCGTGCTCGCCCGCGAACGGTGAGAAAGCGGCGAACATGACGGCGAACGCGTCCCGCAGCGGCTGCGAGGCATTCTCGCCGAACGCGAGGTTCACCTTCATCAGGAACATCGCGTCGTAGAGCGCGGGCCGCGCGGTCGCGAACTCGAGGTAGGACCGCGCCACCGCCGCCAACGCCGCGCGCGGCTCACCGCCCGCGGACTCCAACGCCGCGCGGCTCCACGCGGCCATCTCCGCGATACCCTCCTCGGCGACCGCCGACACGATCTCGTCCTTACCCGCGAAATGCGAATACAGCACAGGCTGGCTGTATTCGATCCGTTCCGCCAACCTGCGCACAGTCACCGCGTCCCACCCCTGCGACTCGGCCAACTCCCGAGCGGTGTCGATGATCAGCCGGTGCCGCTCGGCGCGCTCACGCTCTCGTCGCGTCTGGATCCCCATAGCGCGACTATAGCATCGCTTGACAATCTAGTGTCACTAGATCTGGTGTCATCGGCACAACATGGGCGTCGCAGACTGCGAACCTTCCAGTGATGTCCTCGTCGCGGTCGTGCACAGCGGGAGGGCTCGTACCGTGCGGCCGGGTCCGCGGGCGACCGGCTGTGTCGAGTCGGCCGCTCTCTCACCTGCCCTGGTTGGCGACGAACCCCTGTACGGCATCGAGGAACTCCGGGCCGCCCATGGCGTATCCGCCGATGGTTCCACCGATCAGCGCACCGATGGGGATGCTGACTCCCCATACCAGGATCACGCACGCCCCGAGGAGCCCGCCCACGATGGCACCGGCGACGACGCCGGGCAGGTTCTTGTTGATCTGCTCCTTGAGCCGGTCGTAGGAGCTGATGTCCTTCAGCTGCGCGGTATCTTCTGCGGTCGGTGTCGAGGTCAGGGTGCGGCCGTCCGCGCCGATGCGCTGCGCGATCGCGATCGAATGCCCGTCGACGGCGTACTGTTGCGGCACCTCGGTCAGGGCCGCTCCGTCGCCGGACTCGAGCACCACCGCACCGTTCTGCGCGATCTCGAACCTGCCGTTCTCGACGGTAGTGGTAACGACGCCGTCGACTGGCGAAACAGTTATCCGGTAGGGGATTCCCTGATCCACACCGGAAGTTGTGTACCCCGCAGTCGGCTGCTCCGTTATGGCCGGTTCCGCATGGGCGGTCGCCGCGGTGATACCCACGGCCGAGACGGCCAGGAAAACGGCAGCGGTGATCTTCTCGAACTTCATCTTCGAATCCCTCCACTCAGCTGCCCCCGATGGGCGGACCGAGTCAGACCTTAGGCCCCGGATTCCATGGTGTGTGGTAAGCCACACCCAGTTCGAAGTCACACCACTTCGAGACAGAACCTAACCGCGATAAATCTCGACGTAAGCGTTGGTCGCCACCGCCACCACACCGGGACCCATTCCCGTGCATCCCGTGGTGACGCGCTGACCGCTCGGCGTGAAGGGGTAGCTGAGCGCTTGGTAGGAGCCGACACCATACTGCGGGAACGGCCCGCTGGCGTAGAGGCCGAAGCAGTCGACGTGCAAGACGTAGTTGCTTCCTCCGTCGGGTTGGCAAGTCGCCGACGCACCGAAAAGGTCTCGCTCGACGACGCAATCCTGCGGCGCCGCTTGGGCGGTCCCGGAACCGACAATTGCGACGAATGCCAAACCCGAAACACCGGCCGCCGCGACGCGTACAGCGGTAGTCAACACTTTCTTCATAGAATCTCCTCCTGTTCAGGGTTCTCTTCGGCCGTCAGCGGCTGAATGTTACGACTGGCAGATCTGAAACCGACAGTGAGTGCGGACAATTCGGCTTCCGATACGAAACGTCCGTTCCTGGTGGTGACGGCTTACCTCGGAGCCCTTGAATAGATAAGTACTCCGCACAGGTAGCAGCGCGACTGCTTGCGGCGCCGGTTCGTGTTCGACCGACGCCGAGGAATCCATCGTGAGGTTGCCGCGAACCCGCCGGGACGAGAGTCGCGGCAATACACTGCACGCATGCGACGACCGCGCGCCATGGTGCTCGATGAGGTGTGGCGCAGGCTCGAGGGTGTCGAACCGCTCAGCGGCCCGCACGGGGGTCCGCTGCGCCGGACGGTGAAGCTCGTGCTCGACCCGTTGGTGATCCGGCCCGTGCAGCATCCGTTGTGCGCGGGGCCGATCCTGACGGCGGATGGCGCGGTGTTGTTGGAGGCGCGCATTCAGGCGGCGGCCGATGTACTGCGTGCGACGGCGGCCTGGTTCACGGTGCTCAAGCAGGTGCGGCGGACGCTGCGGATCACCGAGGGGCACCCGCAGGATCTGTATTTCCAGCGCTGTTTCGAGCTGGCGACCACCTCGGGTATGCCAGATCCGGCGCGGGCGCGCGGAGTCGCGGAGGACGCACTGCGCGAGATCCACGAGTACACCGCCGGACGCACCACGCAAGCGCTGAAGGAATACCTCACCGACCGCGAGCGGGAACGGGAGCTGGCCGGTCTGCTCGAGCTGGCCTGGCGGCGGCGTCCGCTCACCGGCCCGCCGGGCGGTGACCACGACGCGGAGGTGGACGAGCTGCTGGAAGCCTGTGCGGCCGCACGACTCGGTGAGGACGCCGACGGACAGGAGACCCTGGACCGGCTGATCGCCGCCCATGCGGGTACGCACGCGGGGATCCGGCTGTGGCAGGACGCGTCCGCTCAGGAACTCGGGTTGACCACGCATCCGGTGCCGCCGCGCCCCGCGATCGGTTCTTCGGCCTCGAAATCGACCCTCGGGCTCCCGTTCGATCGCACCGTGTACGAGCGGGTGTTCACCGTGCTCCAGGCATCCACCGAGCGCGCGGAGCTGCCGCCGATCCCCGAGCTGGTCGACGCCGAGATCGCGCGGAGTTGTGCACCGTGGGCGCTGCTGGACGAGTCGCTGCGCGTAACAGCGACGGCGGGGACCGCGCTGGCGACCGGTTTGGCGCCCATCGAGCACCGTCGTGAACAGTCGACGGGCCGACCGCGGCTACGTCTAGCCGAAATAGCCACGGAAACAACGCAATCCACGGCGCATCAGGTGGTGAACAGCCGCTGGCAGCGGGAAGCATACGTGTTGCAGGCGCGGCGGCTGGTGGTGTCCGCCGAGCGGCCCACCGGTCCGCTGGCCGCCATCGCCGCCGAGCTGATCACGCCGTGGCAGCCGTACCTGCGGCGCTTGTGGGTTCGCTTGCACGGCAGAGATGTCCGAGAGTTCGCCGTTTACGATCCGGACGAACTCTGGGATCTGCTCGACGGTGTGGCGCGTTCGGTGATCCTGGACCATCGCACGCGGGTCAAGCGGGCGCTGAGCGTGCGGGCGAACGCGGGTGAGCCGGACGCGGCGGAAACGAAGGCGAGCTGATGACGACCGTACGCATCCGCCGCCGCGACGACCTGTGGATCATCGCGCCGGACGACGCCCCGACCGTCGTGGACGGCGCGGCCGGGGTGGACGTGCTCGTGCTCGAGGTGGCGGGCGGGCATCTGACGTGGAGCCTGCTCAGCGGGCAGACGACCCCGGCGGCGGTACTCGACGACCTCGACCTCGCACAGGAGTGGATCTGGGCGGTATACGGCCCAGAGGTGGCCATCGCTCTCGACGAAACGAGCGGCAGTGAAGGGGAATGCACGGCCGAGCCCGCACTGCCCGACCTCGCCGCGCGCGCCTGGCGGCTCGGCTACGCCCGCTGGGCGGCACGCTGGTGGCCCGCGTCGACTCTGGACGGCATCGCCCCGCTGGACGAAGACCTGCTGGAAGACGAGATAGCCACGCTGAGCGAGGAATGCGATCTGATCGTCGACGGCGCCGACGCGACTCCCGAAGAACGCACGGCCGCACCGGCACTCGGCCGCGCGGAGGATTACGCGCTCGCCGCCGGACCGGCCACCATCGTCGCGCCCGGCGCTCTCGTCCTGGCCAGGGGCAGCGCGGGCTGGGACTGGCATCGCTGCCCGCCGGGCCTGCTCGACGCCTCGGAGCGCGCCGTGTCCTGGGAAGTGGTGCGCGCGGCGGGGACCACGATAGTGCGGGTGAGCGCGGTCGCCGCCCCACTTTCGCCAACGGACATACCGCCGCACCTGCACCCTAGGGCCGTAATTCGCACTCAGTCAGACGCCGCCGACGTGCCGCTGATCCGCGACGGCGAGCTCTGGCGGGCCGAGAGCACGGCCCCGGCCGGAGCGGAAGCGGGCGTGACCGTGCACATCTACGTCCCGGGCGTCGGCGTGGACGAACAGGAGCCGGACGCGGCGACGCGCCGAGCTCGGATTCGCGACCTGGTCACGACGCGGCTGCACCGCGCGGACGAAGCATCCGGCAACCCCGCCGACTCGCTCCTGCTGGCGGAAATCGCGGCTGCCGCATCGGATTCGGACTTCTGATATGGCCGAGGCGACTCCGGACGACGGCCGGGAACTGCTCGCCGCTGGCGCCGCCGCATACACCCGCGGCGACCCCGCCGAGGCGAAACGCCTGTTCGAGGACGCCGCTGAACGAACAACCGGCGATATCCGGCTCGGCGCGATCATCAACGCCGCGAGCATGGCCGACGAACTCGGCGACCACGCCGCCTCGCTCGCCCTCTACCGCTCGGCGTTGGCCGAGATGCCCGAACACGCACCGCGATTGCGCCCGAATGCCCTGGTCAACATGTCGCAAGCGCTCCAGCATCTTGGCGATCTCGACGCGGCGCAGGCGGCGCTGGAACAAGCACGCGCCTTGCTCGCCGACAACACCGACACCGATCTCGGTGTGCTGCGCGTGGCCTGCCTGCTCTCCCTGACCGCCGTCGCACTGCACCGGCAGAACTGGGCCTACGCCGCCGAGATCGCCACCGAATCACTCGACGCGGCACGGCGTTTCGCGCCGCAACTGGCGGGCCATCCGCTGATGAATCTCGCCGCCACCTACTTCGAGACCGGACGCCGCGACCTGGCCGTCGATTTCACGCGGCAAGCGCTCGCCGCGTTCGAGTCCGCGGGCGACCGCAACGCGGTCGCCGAGACCGAACAGAATCTCGCCACCATGCTCGTCCGCCTCGAGCGGTACGACGAGGCCGAGGCGCCGCTGCGATCCAGTCAGGCCTATTTCGAGCAGGCCGGGCTGGGGTATAGGGCCGGGGTCGGACTCAAGACCATGGGATTTCTCGCCGAGGGCCGCGGCGATCTGGCGGACGCCCAGGATCTCTACGGGCGGAGCCTCTCGTATTTCGTCACGTCTTGCGCCGTACTGGATGCCGCCGACCTGCGCATTCGTTCCGCCACCGTGGCGTTCAAGTCCGGGCGGGTCGCAGCGTGCGAGGAACTGCTCGCCGCCGCGTTCGCGGTCTATGCCGAGCGTGGCCTAGGCCTGCACTGCGCCCAGCTCGATTTCTGGCACGCGACGCTGCTGGAAGGCGCGATCGACGCGTCCGAGTCGCCGCCCGCGGAGTTGCTCGGGCGCGCTGTGGGGATCGCCGTTCCCGCCGCCCTGGCCATCGACGCCGTGCGCCACACCTTGCCGAACGGTACGCAGCGCGAGCAGTGGAACCGGCAGATCGCCGACCCCGCGATGCGGCTTGCGTTCCGCTTCGCCTACCTTTCCGGCAACGGTGCCCTCGTCGCCGACTTGGTCGAAACACAATGCGCTGGGACAGCTTTGGCGCTCGATCGCACCGAACGGGCGACTCCCACACGGCTTCCGCTCGATCTGCTGGACCCGCCGGAGGACTTCACCGATCATCCCGGCAACGCCGCCCTGCAACTGGGCGCCGCCTTGGCAGAGGTCGCGGCCGGAGCGGGTCTGCCGGTCGCTCCGCCACCGCGCCTGGCACTTGCCGCGGAAGGCCGAATCGCGCTCGCGCCGTTCATCGCCGCCGCCGAACAGCGCTACGGCCGAGTGATCCGCGACGATCGGGTGCTGACGGTATGACGCGACCGACGGTGCTGGTCCGCATGGCGGACGCGGGAGACATCTACGTGTCGTGGCGATGGGTCGACGACAGCGCGCCTCGCGGCGCGGGAGTGCTCCCGGAGGACGCGGCGATGCGGGCGGTCGGACTGCTCACCGACGCGCTGCCGCGCCCCGCCGAGCCCGGCGGTCTCGAGCAGGCGCTCACCACCGGCGCGTTCGCCGACTACGAACGGGAATATGCCGTCGCACAGGCGCTTTCGCGAGCGCTTTTGCCTTATGGCCTGGCCGCACAGCTCTACGAGCTGTGGCAGCGCGGCGTGCGCCCGCATATCCGGCTGCAACCGTCACCGCGTGTCGCCCAGGTGCCGTGGGAACTCATCGCGCCGGATCGCGACGTCCGGCTGATCGACATCGCCGACGTCAGCCTGCTCGCGCCTGCCGGCGTCGCGCAAGCGCCCGAACGGGTCGCCCGCACCTGGACCGAGACCGCCGCGCGGCCGGTCGTCGCGGTGCTGGATCCGCGCGTTCCCGGCTTCCGCGCCGATTCGACGCTCGGCTCGGTGCTGGGCCGGATGACCGCTGAAGCCCCGCTCGCACAACGAATGGCGATGTACACCGCGAACGACCGCTTGCGTCCCGCGGTAGCGAACCCGGTCGAGGCCTTCCGGCGCACGGATGTCGATCGCGACTGGCTCGGCTCCGTCCTGCGCGCGGGCGCGAGCCGCTTGCTCTACGTCGGACACGTCACCGCCGCCGCGCCCGAATCGGGTCGCAGTGAGGACGCCGAACTGCATCTCGCCTGCACCGCCGATGCCGTCGGCTTCGCGGAACCGTCCCGCACCCACCGGCCGCTCTCGGCCAAAGACCTCCTGCTCGGAACGCACACCATCGAATCGGAACCTGTGGCCGGACAACGACTGTGGCCGATGCCGAGCCGGGTCGCGCTGATCGCCTGTGAGAGCGGCGGCGACCTGCGGTTCAGCGAAGCGCTCGGCTTGACCGCCGCGATGATCACCGGCGGCGCGGAACTGGTCACCGCCAGTCGGTGGCCGCTGCCCACGGATTTCGCCTTTCAGCGCATCGCGGGCGCACCGGCGCAGGCCCACCCGCTCCAGGAGACGATCTGCGCCATCGACGAGGCGCACGAGCGACCCGACCCCGTGACCGCCATCGCCGAGTGGCAGCGCGACCGTCTCAGCGCATGGCGCGACACCGGCCGGATCGAGCATTCCCCGGTGCTCTGGGCGGCCTTCGC
Source organism: Nocardia sp. NPDC059691 (assembly GCF_042733915.1). Lineage (NCBI taxonomy): Bacteria > Bacillati > Actinomycetota > Actinomycetes > Mycobacteriales > Nocardiaceae > Nocardia > Nocardia sp. NPDC059691. The sequence goes on from NZ_JBHWFB010000001.1 coordinate 355,405, forward strand.
CACCGTGTGCGCCTAACTCGGGCAAACCATCCCGCGCGGTCTCCATATACCGGTCTACGTGCAGCGATGCCGCGGAAAACGCGCGAGAATGGGTAACGCAACTAGTGCGCAAACCGACACTCAGCTTCGAACGTGTGGATAAGCTCGAACGCCGTCACCCATCACGATTCGCGACCAGGAGAACCAGCAACACCAGTTGGATGACCGCCTCGACCGGCCTCTGAGGAGCCCACCAATGCGCTACTACGCCGTCTACGACAACGACGGAAACCTCGCCACCATCCTCGGGCAACCCGACGACGCGCCGCCGCTGCGCCCCGCCGCCTTCCACCGTGGCCAACGGCTCACCGAACTGGCTCTACCGGAAGGGGCCGTTGACCCCACCGACCCCGACAATCTGACCGCCCTGCTCGACCTGGTCGCCGACCGGCGAGTCGACGCGGCCGACACGCGCGCCCACCGCTAGTCCGGTGCTCGTCACGCCCGCGTGAGGGCGACCACCGGGATGACCCGGGACGTCTGCATCTCGTGTTCGGCGAAGAACGGGTAGGCGTTCTTCAGCATCGCCCAGGTGCGGGCACGGTCGTCGCCGGTCAACGGGGCGGCCAGCGCCGGATAGCTCTCCTCGCCCACTTCGACGGTGACGCGCGGGTTCTCCCGCAGGTTCGCGTACCAGTCGGGATGTTTCGGCGCACCGATGTTGGAAGCGACGACGAGCAGGCGGTCGCCGTCGTGGTGGAACATCAGCGGGGTGGTGTACGGGGCGCCGGTTCTGCGGCCGATCGTGGTCAGCAAGATCAGACGGTCGCGTTGCATGCCCTCGATCTCGCCGCCCGCTCGGAACTGGGCGATGGTTCGCCGATTGACTTCCTTGACCTCCACGGTTCACCTCCCTTGCCTGTCGGTGGACGAGACTCAGCTTTCCCCCCGTCCGCGCACCGTGTGCGGGGAACGGCGGGATGAACAGCGCCGCCGAGGCATTCACCCGCGATGGGCGAGCAGGTGCTGGATCAGCAGGCGGGTCAGCGCCTCGGGCGCCTCTTCCGGAACCCAGTGCGAGACGTCCTCGAGCATCTCGAATCGGTACGGGCCGGAGACGTATTTTCCGGTCGCCAGCGCCGCGGTGGAGCCGAAGGTCGCGTCCTCGGTGCCCCATACGTACAAGGTGGGAACGCACACCGGGCCGGTCGGACCGGCGAGGTCCATGGCGCGATACCAGTTCAACGCGGCGGTGAGCGCGCCGGGCCGCGACAACCGGCCCACGTAATCCTCGACGCGTTCCTCCGGGATCTTCCACTCGAAGATCCGGCGCAGCGCGGCGGCGTCGTCGGCGAGCAGAGCCCGCTCCGCGGTGCGCGGCTGCCGAAGGGCGATCACATGGTGGGACCGCAACGCTTGATCCTCGTCCTCGGCTATCGCCTGCTGGAGCGCGGAAGGATGCGGATGCGACACCGCGCTGAACGTGCGGACGCGCTCCGGCAGCTCCGCCGCCACTGCCCATCCGACCCGCGCGCCGCAGCCGTGGCCGATCAGGTCGAAGCGCTCCCACCCCAGCGCGTCGGCTATCGCGACCACGTCGCCGACCAGTTCCGCGAGCCGATAGTCGGCGGCTCGCTCCGGCCGCACTCCCGGCGAGTACCCGCGCTGGTCGGGCGCGACGACGCGGCACCCGCCGCCGCCGAGCACGCGGAGCTGGAACTCCCACTCCCGTGCGCATTGGGGGAACTCGTGCAGCAACAGCACTTCCCGTCCGCCGGGAGCGCCGGCGGCCAGTACGTCGAAGGTTCCCGCTCCGGTACGAATCTCGAGTTCGTCGATCACCCGCCCGACTCTAGAACCGGAGACCGACGCGAATCAGTGCTCGTCGAAGTGACCGTCGTGGGCGGCGTGACGGTGGCCGTCGTGCAGGTAATCGACGTGGTCGCCGTGCTGGACGGCCTCGTGGCCGCAGTTCGGACCGTGCCGGTGCGGGTGATCGCGGCACTCGCAGTGCTCGGACCGCTCGCATTCGTCATAGTGACCCGCGTGTTCGCGATGCAGATGACCATCGTGGGCGTAGTCGATGTGATCGCCGTGCTGGAACGCCGTGTGCCCGCAGTCCGGGCCGTGCACATGGTCGTGGCCGGTGTGCTGGGCGTGTGCTGTGGTCATCGAATTTCCCTCTTTCCTCGCGCGGATAGCTGGAATCGTGATGACAAATACATTAGCAGATGCGCATCAATGAAAGTTGCCCCGAATGTGCTGCCAGCTCAGAGCACCTGGGCTAGGAACCTCTGCAAACGCGGGGTCCGCGCGTCGTCGAACAAAGCGTCGGGCGTGCCGGTCTCCACGACCTGCCCCTGATCCATGAACACCACGCTGTCGGACACCGTGCGGGCGAAGCCCATCTCGTGGGTGACCACGACCATCGACATGCCGCCGGAGGCGAGGTCGGTCATCAAACCGAGCACGCCCTTCACCAGCTCGGGATCCAGCGCCGAGGTGGCCTCGTCGAAGAACATGAGTTCCGGCTGCATCGCCAGCGCCCGTGCGATGGCCACGCGCTGCTGCTGCCCGCCGGACAGGTTCCCGGGACGGGAATCGGCCTTGTCGGCCAGACCGACGATCTCCAATTGCTCGACGGCCAGCGCCCGTGCTCGGTCCTTGGACAGGCCGCGCAGCTTGCGCGGGCCCAGCGCGACGTTCTCCGCGACGGTCTTGTGCGGGAACAGATTGAAATGCTGGAACACCATGCCGATACGCTGCCGCAGCCGGTCCGGATTCTCGGTGAGCACGGACTTGCCGTCCAACAGCACGTCGCCCTGATCGGGCTCGTACAACCGGTTCAGCACCCGCAGCAGGGTCGACTTGCCCGACCCGGACGGCCCGATGACGGTGACGGTCTTGCCCGCGTCGACGTGGATGTCGATCCCGCGCAGCACGTGGTTGTGTCCGAGCGTCAGATGCAGTCCGGTACCGGTGAGGGAGGCACTCATCTATCCGCGCCCTTCCGTGATCGTGGCCGCCTCCACCTGGTCGATCGGCCGGTCGGGTCGGCCGGTCCGCATCCGGCGGTCGATGTAGTTCACCAGGTGGGTGAGCGGGATGGTGAGCAGCAGATAGGCCAGACCGGCGGCGACCAGCGGCGAGAGATTGCCGGTCTGCGCGTTGAGATCGCGGCCGACGGCGAACAGCTCGCGCTGGGTGGCGAGCAGGCCGAGGAAGTAGATCAGCGAGGAATCCTTGATTAGCGCTATGAACTGGTTGACCAAAGCTGGGAGCACCCGGCGCACGCCCTGCGGGATCACCACCAGCGTCATAGCCTGGCGGTAACCGAAACCGATGGCGCGCGCCGCCTCCAACTGCCCGGCCTCGACCGATTGGATGCCGGAGCGGAAGATCTCACCGATGTAGGCCGAGGCGAGCAACGCCAGCGCGACCGCACCGAGCCAGTACGGGTTGTTGCCGGTGAGGTTGCGCACCACCGGCCCGACGCCGAGACCGATCAGCAGGATGATCACTACGGCGGGCAAACCGCGGAAGATGTCGGTGTAAACCCGCGCGGGCCAGCGCAACCAGCGAGTCCGCGAAATACCGGCGACCGCGAGCAGCATGCCGATCACGGTGCCGAGCGCACCCGAGACCACCGCGAGGATCAAGGTATTGGGCAGGCCGGTCTTCAGCAGATCGGGAAATGCCTTGCGGTACAGCGACCAGTCGAAGAACGTCTCCCGCAACTGCTGCACCGTGGATTTCGGCGCGTTCTGCTCCGTCTCGTCCTTTTTCTTGCCCGCCGCGAGCGCCGCGAAGTCCGGCAGCTGCGGCGCGGGCGCGGCCCGCGAGCCCGGCTTCCAGCCCGGCGGCAGCTCCCGTGGCACCCAGTCGGTGTAGAGCTTGGCGTAGGTGCCGTCCGCGATCACCGCGTCCAGGCCGCTGTTGAGCGCGTCGATCAGCGGCTGGTTGTTCTTGGCGACCGCGTAGCCGACGAAGTTGTCCAGGCTGAAGGTGTTCTGCGACACCGATGTTCCGTCGCCCGGCTTGATCGCGCCTTCCGCTTGGGCGGACGGGGCCACCCAGGCGTCCACCTGGCCGGACTTCAAGTTGGCGTAGGCGGTGTTGTAGTCGGGGAACTTCACCGGGTCCAGATGCAGCTGGTTCACGACGAACTCGTCCTGCACGGTGCCCTGCACCACCGCGATCCGTGTGCTCCGGTTCAGGTCGGCGAACCCCTTGATGGCGCTGCCGCTCGGCACCACCAGGGAGAAATAGCCGAAGTCGTAGCCGTTGGTGAAGCCGACCAGCTGGCGGCGCGCGTCGGTGGTGGTGATGTTGGACGAGCCCACGTCGAAGCGACCGCCGGACACCTGGGCGAGCAGCCCGGCGAACTCGGTGCCGGAGAACTCCACCTGGAGGCCGAGCTTCGCGCCGATCGCCTTCAGCAGCTCGTTGTCGAAGCCGGTGAACGTGCCCTGCCGGTCGACGCAGATGCTCGGCGGCGCGTCCGAGAGCGTGCCGACGCTGAGCTTGCCGGGCGTGATCAAGCCGAGCTTCGAGACGTCGATCGAGGTCAGCGGCGCGGTGGTCGCGGTGGTGTAGCGGTCGCTGCCCGCGGCGGCCGACGAAGCCAGGTTGGTCGGCGCGGCGGAGGCGGCGGCCGGGCCTGGCGGTGCGCAGAGGTTGCGCTCGGTGCTCGCGTCGTCGGAGCCGGAACCGCACGCCGTCGCGCTGAGACCGACAGCAAGCAATATCACGGCGATCAACGCACGAGACCGAACAGCGGGCAGAACAGCCATGACGGACAACCCTAGCGGCGGAATTCTGCTAACCCACGGCTACCCCAGGGCCGGAATTGCCGGAATCCATGCCGCCGCGGCGGTCCAGAGTTGCGATCACGGTGATTCGAACTCCACACCGCCCTCGCGCAACAGTCGCCCGGGCGATCCGGATCAGGCCAGCCCGCTCACCGGTTCCGGGTTGACCTCGTCACGCCACCGCACGGCCTTCGCGACCTCGCTCAGGTCGTAATCCGGTCCGCTGGCCCCGATGGTGAAGGTGGTGACTCCCGCCTCGACGAAAGCGGGCGCCTTCTCCAGTCCCGGCCACTGCACCGAGCGCTCGATGCGCGCCTGGTCGGTGCCGACGGCGGCGCAGTGCTCGGCGAGCACCTTGTTCTTGTGCGCGAGCACGTCCAGGTCGGCGAAGGTGTGCCACATGTCGGCGTACTGCGCGACCAGCCGCAAGGTCTTCTTCTCGCCACCGCCGCCGATCAGGATCGGCAGGTCGCGAGTCGGGCGCGGATTGAGCTTCGGCAGCCGGGCGCTGATCCGGGCAAGCGTCTCCTTCAGCAACTCGAGCCTGCTGCCCGGGGTGCCGAATTCGTAGCCGTACTCGTCGTAGTCCTTCTCGAACCAGCCCGCGCCGATGCCGAGGATGAGCCGCCCGCCGCTGATGTGGTCGACGGTGCGCGCCATGTCGGCCAGCAGATCCGGATTGCGGTAGCCGCCGCCGGTGACCAGCGCGCCGATCTCCACCCGTTCGGTCTGTTCGGCGAACGCGCCCAGCATCGTCCAGCACTCGAAGTGCGCGCCGTCGGGATCGCCGGTGAGCGGGTAGAAGTGGTCCCAGTTGAACACGATGTCGACGCCCGCGTCCTCGCACCGCAACACCGCGTCACGGATGAGCCGGTACTCCGGCGCGTGCTGCGGTTGTAGCTGAACTCCGATACGAACTGGACGACTCATGGCATTACTCCTCGTCGCGCGGACCGCCCCCGCCCCGAGGCTACCGGCGCGGTGGGGTTCCCGCAGGTCGCCGCACGATGCTTCCGGCGCGTCCGGCGGGGGCTAGGTTGAGACCCGATGCCGAGCCCGGCGAAGGGAGGTGTCGCCAGTGGCCGACGGCGAGAACGAAGTGGTTCGCGCGGTCGTCTCGACGATGCTGCGCGGTCGCGATCAGCTGATCGCCGAGCTGTCGGCGGTGATGCGCGCGCAAGTCGCGGCGCTCGACCTGGATACCCGGCTGCGGGGCCTGTTCGAGGCGGGCACCACCGACAATCTGATGTCCGTCCTCGACTTCGTGCAGAACGACGCCGCCGAGCACGACGTGCACGCCCCGGCGCGGGCGCTGGTGTACGCGCGCACGCTCGCGCAGCGCGACGTCCCGCTGTCGGCGCTGATGCGGGCGTATCGGGTGGGACATGCCGGGTTCCTCGACATCGCGATGCGCTACGCGGCGGAACTGGGTGGCTCCGACAGCGCGGCGGCGATCATCCGGATCGTCCATCGCTCCGCGGTGTACATCGACCGGGTGTGCGAGCACGTCGGCATCGCCTACGAGCAGGAGCGCGACCGGTGGGTGGGCAGTCGCGGCGGCCTGCGTCAGGAATGGGTGGCGCGGGTGCTCGACGGCTCGGCCGACGACATCGGCCAGGCCGAGCAAGTGCTCGGCTATCCCTTGTCCGGCCGGCACGTCGCGGTGAACGCCTGGACCGAGCCGCAGCTGTCCGCACGGGCCGCGGTGGATGTCCTGGACGCCGTGCGCGCGGCGCTGGTTCCGCTGCTCGGCCACCCCCGCCGGGCGCTGCTGGTGCCGACCGACGAACGCGAAGTGCGGCTGTGGTTCTCGATCGCTCGGGACACGACCATCGATGCCGAGGCCATCGAGCGTGCCCTGTCGGCGCTGGCGTTGCCGGTGCGCGTTGCGGTGGGCGGGCGCGGCTCCGGCGTCACGGGATTCCGCCGCAGCCTGCGGCAAGCCGATCGAGTGCGCGAACTCGTGCTGCTGGCCGGTCCCGACGCGCCCCGCGCGGTGTCGCACGACCAGGTGGCGGCCGTCGCGCTGCTGGGCGGCGACATCGAGGAACTGCGCCAGTACGTGGCCGACTGCCTGGGTGAACTCGCGACCGGCAACCAGCGCAATCTCTGGCTGCGCGAAACCCTGCGCGTCTTCCTGGCGAACAACCGCAGCTACGCCGCGGCCGCGCAGGAGTTGGCCGTGCACCGCAACACCGTCCAGTACCGGGTGCGGCAGGCACTCGACCTGACCGGCCACGACTTCGACGATCACGATCGCACGCTGCACCTGCATCTGGCGTTGCAAGCCGCCCGCTGGTACGGGCCGGCGGTGCTGCAACCGTGCCCGGCGGCCTGAGCCGCGTCCTTCTGTGCGCTGGGCACGAAAGTTGTACGAAGATTCAGCGCCGGAGAATATGGCCCACCTCACATACCGGTTCGTACGATTCCTGCGAATGCGCAGCTCAAATGAGGAGAAATCGCTGTGTCAACGCTGGAAACCGTGCGCGGGCCGATCGATTCCGCCGAGCTCGGAGTGACACTTATGCACGAGCACGTCTTCGTGCTCACCGGGGACGTCCAGCAGAACTACCCGGCCGAATGGGGCTCCGAGGACGAACGCATCGCCGATGCCGTGCGACGGTTGCGGGTCGCCTACGACGCCGGGGTGCGGACGATCGTCGACCCGACGGTGGTCGGGCTGGGCCGCTACATCCCACGGATCCAGCGGATCGCCGAGCAGGTGCCGCTGAACCTGGTGGTCGCCACCGGCATCTACACCTACGGGGATGTCCCGTTCTTCTTCCACTACCGCGGCCCTGCGTTGAACGAGATCGTCGGCGCGCAGGTCCCCGACCCGATGGTCGACATGTTCGTCGGCGACATCCGCGACGGCATCGCGGGCACCGGAGTCAAGGCGGGCATGCTCAAGTGCGCGATCGACAAGCAAGGGCTGACCGCGGGCGTCGAACGGGTCATGCGCGCGGTCGCCAAGGCCCATCTCGAGACCGGCGTGCCGATCACGGTGCACACCCATCCGGAGTCGCGCGCCGGGCTCGACGTGAAGCGCGTGATGTGCGACGAGGAAGGCGTCGACCCGGGTCGCATCGTGCTCGGGCACAGCGGCGACACCACCGACTGCGATCACCTCGCCGAACTCGCCGACGCCGGCTTCGTGCTCGGCATGGACCGCTTCGGCATCAACCTCGACACCACCTTCGAAGCCCGCGCCGACACCCTGATCGAGATGGTCCGCCGCGGCTACACCGACCGGATGGTGCTGTCCCAGGACGCGAGCTGCTACATCGACTGGATCGAGCCCGCCGCCATGGCCGCCCTGCCGCAGTGGCACTACACCCACCTGTTCGACGACGTGTTCCCCTACGTGCTCGAACGCGGCGTCACCGAGGAGCAGATCGACACCATGCTCGTCGACGTCCCGCGCGCGTTCTTCGAGGCGCACACCCGCTGACGTGGCTCGTCGCCGGCCCGCCCGATAGGATCGCCGCACCCTTACTCGGATCGTCCGGCACGTTCCTGCCGGGATGGGATGTGAATTCGTCATGGCCACTGTGACCTTCGACAACGCGACGCGGCTCTACCCCGGTTCCGCCAAACCCGCGGTGGATCGGCTGAACCTGGAGATCGAGGACGGCGAGTTCCTCGTCCTGGTCGGTCCCTCCGGCTGCGGGAAATCGACCTCGTTGCGCATGCTCGCCGGGCTGGAGGAGGTCAACGGCGGACGCATCCTGATCGGCGAGAACGACGTCACCCACGCCGAGCCGAAGGAACGCGATATCGCCATGGTGTTCCAGAACTACGCGCTCTACCCGCACATGACCGTCGCGGAGAACATGGGCTTCGCGCTGAAGCTGGCCAAGGTGGCCAAGGCGGAGAAGGAGAAGCGGGTCCTGGAGGCGGCCAAGCTGCTGGACCTGGAGCCCTTCCTGGATCGCAAGCCGAAGGCGCTGTCCGGCGGCCAGCGTCAGCGGGTGGCGATGGGCCGCGCGATCGTGCGGCAGCCGCAGGTGTTCCTGATGGACGAGCCGCTGTCCAACCTGGACGCCAAGCTGCGCGTGCAGACCCGCACCCAGATCGCGCAGTTGCAGCGCAGGCTCGGCACCACCACGGTGTACGTCACCCACGACCAGGTCGAGGCGATGACCATGGGCGATCGGGTCGCCGTGCTGAAGGACGGCCTGTTGCAGCAGTGCGCCACTCCGCGCGACCTCTACCGCGAGCCGGCCAACGTGTTCGTCGCGGGGTTCATGGGTTCGCCTGCCATGAACCTGTTCACGCTTCCGGTCACCGATAGCCGGGTGGAGCTGGGCGGGCACGCGATCGCGCTGCCGCGCACGGTCGCGGACGAGGCGGGGAACACCGTGACGGTCGGTATCCGCCCGGAGCATTTCGAACTGGGTAATGGCTCCGGCATCGAGATGGAGGTCGACGTGGTGGAGGAACTCGGTTCCGACGCCTACATCTACGGCCGCACCGTCGCCGAAGGCGGGACCGACGGCGCCGGGGAAACCATCGTCTCGCGCGCGGATTGGCGCAATCCGCCTGCGAAGGGCGCCCGGCTGCGGCTGGCCACCGCGCCGGAGCACGTCTACTTCTTCGACACCGAAGGACGCAGGCTCAACTGAGCACGCCGCCGGGTGGGCCGCACGGCTTCGGCTCTCGGCTCGATCCAGCGCGAGGCGGTCCCGACGGCGGCTCGGCAGCTCAGGTGTGGTCGCGGCATCGCAGGTTGACGGCGCGCTCGGCACAGCGCCGCGAGCAGGCATCAGTCTGTCGCGTCCACCCGACGGCGCTCGCGCCGCTGCTGGGCGTACTCCTCGTTGAGCCGTACGCCCAGTTCCTCGAGTTCGATCTCGCGGCCGGACTCGCTGCGCACCTGCACCCGCACCGGGGCGCCGGTCGACTCCTCGACCAAGAGCAGTGGGGCAGGCCCCGGCTGCAAGTAGGCGTCGCCCCACTGCATGAGCGCCAGCACGGCGGGCAGTAGATCTCGTCCCATCCGGGTGAGCACGTATTCGTGCCTGGTGCGCTTGCCTTCCTCTTGGTACGGCCGTTTCGCCAGCAAGCCCGCCTCGGTGAGCTTGCGCAACTGGGCCGCGGCCGCCGCGTCGGTGATGCCGACCCGGCTGGCGAACCCGTCGAACCGCCGGGTCCCGTAGTACGCCTCGCGCAGGATGAGCACCGCCGAGCGCGTACCGACGATGTCCATCGCCTTGGCGATCGAGCATTCCTCGGCCTTCCACGCGCTGAGATCGGCCAACGGTCCTTCCATCACTGCTGCCATGACGAACATCATACCGGCGCTGACTTGTGTCGACTATTGCCAGGTGTAATCTGACTATGTGTTGATAGAGCCAGGCATGGCGGCCCGGCTCTCGGTCCGGAAGGAAGCACCATGAGGGACGCGGTGATCGTCGAAGCGGTACGCACGCCGATCGGCAAAGGCAAGCCGAACGGAGCACTGCACGACGTCAATGCGGTTGATCTGCTGGCCCACAGCCTGCGCGAGGTGGTGAACCGCAGCGGCATCGATCCCGCCCTCATCGATGACGTGATCGGCGGCGTCGTCACCCAGTTCGGCGAGCAGGGGGCGAATATGACACGGCGGGCCGCGCTGGCCGCCGGATATCCCGAATCGGTCCCGGCCACCACCGTCGACCGGCAGTGCGGCAGCAGCCAGCAGGCGATCCACTTCGCCGCGCAAGGCGTGATCGCGGGCGCCTACGACATCGTGGTCGCCGCGGGCGTGGAGTCGATGGGCCGGATTCCCATGGGCGCCAATCTGGTCGGATCGGACGACATCTCCGGCGTCGGCTTCGCCGAGCGCTACCCGGAAGGCCTGGTGTCGCAGGGCATCAGCGCGGAGCTGATCGCGGCGAAATGGGGACTCAGCCGTACCCAGCTGGACGAGTTCGCGCTCGCCAGCCACGAGAAGGCCGCGCTCGCCACCAAGAACGGCCTGTTCGCGCGGGAACTAGCGCCGATCAACGGACTCGCCACCGATGAGGGCATCCGGGTCGGTAGCACGCTGGAGACGCTGGGCGCACTCCGTCCCGCCTACTACGACCCGGCCATGGCCGCCCGCTTCCCGCAGATCGGCTGGGCGATCACGGCCGCGAGCGCGAGCCAGGTCAGCGACGGCAGCGCGGCGGTGCTCATCATGACCGGCGAGCGCGCGAAGGAACTCGGGCTGAAGCCGCTCGCCCGGCTGCACAGCTTCGCGGTGGCCGGCGACGACCCGCTGCTGATGCTCACCGCGGTGATCCCGGCGACCAGAAAAGTCTTGCAGCGGGCCGGTTTGCAGCTGTCGGACATCGACCTGATCGAGATCAACGAAGCGTTCTCGCCGGTGGTCCTGGCCTGGGCGCACGACACCGGTGCGGACCTGGCGAAGGTCAACGTCAACGGCGGCGCGATCGCGATCGGGCACCCCCTCGGCGCGTCCGGCGCACGCCTGATGACCACGCTGGTCCACGCCATGCAGGACCGCGGCGCCCGCTACGGCCTGCAAACCATGTGCGAGGCAGGCGGTCTGGCGAACGCCACCATCGTGGAGCGGCTGGGCTGATCCGCTTCTGTCCCATCCGAGTCCACGGCCGAATCTGCCGTTGGCGCAGAAGAAATGATCGGGCACACGCTGATGCTCGAACGCCGTCTACGGATTCCGCCCGGGCACAGTGGATACGTCGAGGAGTTCGGCCGGCCCGCCGCGAGGACGACCGCTCCTCCGGTGTGCCTGCCGTTCGAAGGCGTATCCCGCCCAGCGGTTCCGGTTGGTCCAGCCGACCAGGTCGTAGCGCCACCGGAACGGACGCACGCGTGCGACCGTGTCGAACAGCACGGCTGCCAGCGCGGCGTAGTCGTCGTGCGCGGACAGCAACGCCCGCTGTCCGCGCGGCGAGGCTTGCAAGAAGGACTCGAACATCGCGATCGACTGGTCGGTGGTGAGCCGGCCCAGACCCCACAGCCCGCGCATCCGCATCCAGTAGACCAGCCGAGCCTGCCATGGCCACAATTCGGCAACCGGATCGCGTTCATCGCACACCGCACTGACCGCGGTGTCCACCAGGGCCAGCGAGTCGGCCACGCTGTAACTGGTAGTCGGGTGCATCATGCCGCCGCGCGAGCCGAAAGGAATCACCGCGCCCGCCCCCTTCTTCGGTGGCGGCTGATCCAGCGGGTAGTGCGGGGCCTCGGACGGCTCCGCACCGGTCACCTGGACGCCATGCGCGGCGAGCCGATTCCGCAAACGCTTGCGCAGTTCGTGCTGGGGCATACCGCCACGAAGGCCGAGACTGGTCTCCTCGAAAATCACTGTGCCATCGCCCACCGGCACCGCGTACAGGAACGACGGCGGCTCGTCCGGGCCCGCACCATTGTCGCGGCGCCAATCCAGGAGCAATCCCTCGCCCTCGGCGAGCATCGGCGCCGCGGTTTCGGCGGACACGAAAATTCCGTGCGCGCTCACCGCACGGCGCTGTTCGACCCGATGAAGCCCGCGGGCGTCGACGACCACCGCCGCGCGAACGATCCTGCCGTCCGCGAGTTCCACCTCGTGCGCGTCCACTCGAGTCGCCCGGCCGGCCAGCACCGTAGCGTCGTCGAGCGGCAACGCATCCCGCAGTCCCTGGTTCGAGAGCACGCAGTAGGGCCGTTCGATGCGGTGCTCGGTGCCGGCCCACGCCGTCATGGCTTCGACACGTGCGGAGATCACGCTCGACGGCAACCACTGCGGCAATTCGTCGACCCAGCAGGCATAAGTAGGCGTCCACAAGCGCTCCGGCCGCGAATCGATCGCCGTGACATAGAGCCCTGCGCGCATCGCCCGATGCGCCAGCGCGCGACCCGTCGGACCGAGTCCCACCACACAAAGTTCTATTTCCAGACCCACCCGGTCAGTATGAAGAAGATCGACCGGCACCCTCCGCTCGAAAACTGCCCACACCTGGGCAGATCGAACTCGGAGCAGCGGCAGATCAATACGAGACCAGCACGACCGCGATCAGGAAGCCGACCAGCCAGGATTCGAGGATCAGTGGGACCGCGATCAGCGGAGTCCAAGCGATCGGCCTCCGGTCGCGCACCTTCTCCAGGGCCGAGACGACCGCTGCGAGCACCGACGCCACGATGCCCGCCCAGGCGATGACCTGCGCCCACGGCAGGTACCCGACGCCTCGGCCCTCGTGTCCGTCGCGCAGGAGCACTTCGTAGAGCGGGACGAAAGCGGCCATCACCCAGCCGAATCCGAGGACGATCACCGACCCCAGCGCCACGCGCAAGGCATCGGCCGTTCGTCGCCGGATGTGCCACGCCATTGCTTCAGCATGACCGGTCAACGGCCGCAGGGCATCTCATGCGCCTATGTAGACCTGGGAAGCCAGCGCGACGCCGCCGGCGAACGACAGGACGATGAGCGCCATCGCCAGCACCGGCCAGTACCACATGTACCAACGCTTGATCGCGGCCAGAACAAGGATCGCGGTAACCCCGACGATCGCGGTCGCCGTCCCGCCCCACGACACCGCGAACGCCCAGCCGAGGTATTCGGTGCGGCAGTTGTCCTGACCGCACGGATCTGAGGCGAAGGCGAAGAAGACGGTGAAATAGGCGGCGGCCGCACCCAGAACTACGGCAACGGAGTACAGCACGACGGCGAGTACGACATCCCAGGTCCGCACCGGCCGCTGCCCAACGGGCGGCGTGCCGTACGGCCAAGGCTGCGGGGTGCCGGTGTGGACCATGACGCCAACGATCCCGTCTCGCGCGCCGGGCCGACTCGGGGAAACTACTCGAGTCCGCATGCGCAATCCCGCGATCGGCCGCCGCAGCCGCATAAGCTGATCGGCGATGAGCGACTCCGCAGCGCAGAACGTCGTCTACGCCATTCCGATGCGCACCCGCTTCCGTGGCATCACGGTGCGCGAGGGCATGCTGATCCACGGGCCGCTCGGCTGGGGCGAGTTCTGTCCGTTTCCCGAATACGACGACCGGGAGGCCGCCGCGTGGCTGGCCACCGCCGTGGAGCAGGTGACCACCGGCTGGCCCGAACCGGTGCGGGACCGCATTCCGATCAATTGCACCGTGCCCGCGGTCGACCCGCAGCAGGCACACGCGATCGTGGCCCGCTCCGGCTGCCGCACCGCCAAGGTGAAAGTCGCCGACCACCCGGAATCGCTCGCCGAGGATCTGGCCAGGGTGGAAGCGGTCCGCGACGCGCTCGGCCCCAACGGCGCGATCCGTGTCGACGCCAACGCGGTCTGGGATATCGACACCGCGGTGCGCCACATCGAGCTGATCGATAAGGCCGCGGGCGGGCTGGAGTACGTGGAACAGCCCTGCCGCACCATCGAGGAACTCGCCGCGGTGCGCCGCCGCGTGGACGTGCGCATCGCCGCCGACGAATCCATCCGCCGCGCCGAGGACCCGATGCGGGTCGCGGTCGCCGGGGCCGCCGACATCGCCGTCCTCAAATGCACGCCGCTCGGCGGAGTCCGCCGCGCCTTGCAGGTGGCCGAGGCAGCCGGGCTGCCCTGCGTGGTCTCCTCCGCCTTGGAGACCAGCGTCGGCCTAGCCGCACAGCTGGCGCTGGCCGGCGCGCTGCCCGAACTCGACTTCGCCTGCGGCCTGGGCACGCTGAGCCTGCTCACCGGGGACGTGACGCGCGGATCCCTGCGTGCGGTCGACGGCTACCTCCCGGTTCTGCGCACCCCACCCGAGCCGGAACCGGAACTACTGGAAAGCCATCGGCAGCCGGATGCCGATCGCACCGCGTGGTGGCAGGATCGATTCGCGCGGGTCGCTGCCCTGGTCTCGCCCGCGCAATAGCGTGAGAACCGTTGCGTTCCGCGACCGAGTGGGCACCCGACAGCCCACACCATGCGCAATGTCCTCACGACCGCAGGCGGGTGAGCGCCGTTCCCAGTGATCCGTACACGCTGTTGCGGCACTCGGGCGCCCGGAATTTGCTCCTGTCAGCACTTCTACCCAGCACGATGAGCGTCGTGGATCCGATCGCGCACCGCGGCGGACACCATCGCCGCACGCAGAGCGCGACGGCACCCAGCCGACGGCACTTCGCTCGCTGTTCGCACGGTGAGCGGCGGGCTCACCCGATCCGCACGCCGCAACCCAGCATGGTGGTACGCAGTAGCAGCGCCGCTTCCGGGCCCACGACGCCGTCGACCAGTTCCACGTAGCGGTCGCAGAATTCCGGGCCGTGCGCGGCCACCGACCCGTGGTCGGATTCCAGGTGATGCGCCAGTTCGTGCAGGATCACCAGTTCCCGCAGCGCCCACGCGGTGCCGCCGGTGTGCAGCGGAACCGCCAGAACGTTCCCGGCCGCCTCGTAGTGCGCGGCCGTTGTTCCGGCGCGAGAACGGACGCGCACCGCCACGGCGGCCCGCTCCCAGCGCGCCCGCACCCAATTGAGCGCCAGCACCTTGTCCGTATAACTCTGTACGGATTCCACCGAGGCGAAGCGGCGCTCGATCGGCAACGTGAGCTGCGAACCATAGAGTTCGACGGTGCGCACACCGTGCTCGTCCGCGCGATCGAACACTCCCCGTACCAACTGCTCGGCGTCGTAGACCTTGGCACGCTGGTTGTCACGGACGGTCATCGCCGCGCGGCCGATCCCACGGGCGGCATCGGCCGGTCGCCGAGTTGCGCAGACCGAAGCGCGGCAGCCGCTCGCCCGGTTCGGCCCGTGACGTCCACGCCGGTCAACCGCCCTCGGAAGAGTTCAACTTCTTACGCGCGGCGGGCAGTTCGGGCGAGTTACCGATCCGTGCGGCCCGCCCCGCCCGGTCCCCCGCCGCCCGCGCCGCCGCCGAATGTCCCGCCGACTCCTGCGGCCCGCGCCAGGTGCCGCGCGCCTCCGACGTCTTCGCGTAGAAGTCTGTGAGCTCGATCTCCTTGTTCCGCAGGGCCAGCGCCGTCCCGGACACCTCGGCGTCGCGCGGCAACACTTCGGCTTCCACCTCGGCCTTGACCTCCGACAGCCGCCGCCCGATCCGCGCGGCGAACGCCATCTGGAAATTCAGCCGCGCCGTCACACCGGCGACCGGCGCCTGCACCCGGCGCCGCACCTGGCGACCCCACCGCTTCTCCACCACGATCTTCTCGACTGTGGCCGATCGGTAGGCCCCCGACTTGATGTACTGGTCGGACGCGCGCACCATCTGCACGAGCAGGCTGGCGTAGAGCGCCTCGCAGGTGTCGATGTCGGAGTCGAACCCGTAGGCGTAGACCTGCGTCGAAGTCCGGGCGACGTCACAGCGCACGTCGTTCGCGGCCGCGATCGCGACGAACAGCTGGACATAGGTGCGCAACCCGCGTTTGCCGGGCTCGCCGATCGGAATGATCCGCTGCACCGGTGTGGGCCTGCGCTCGCGTCCCGCGATGTGCGCCCGCGCCACGGCGAGGTCGATGGACGACTTCGTGGCCAGCCGCTGAGCAGCGGCGAGAAACGCCTCGGCCTCGTGTTCGTTGTCCGTGCACTCGGCCTTGCGCAACAGCCCACCGATGCGCGTGAGCATCCGATCGGGAACCGCGTTGGGCGAAGACATCGCGCCCCAGCCTAGTGGGCGAGTTCCGCCACTGTCCCGCACGCCGGATCGGCACCATGTATCTTGCCTTGTGCACCGGCAGGGTGTGCTGCCGCTCACGAACGATCCTGGAGTGTTTGCGATGGCTGTGAAGAAGGTGACGTCCCTACGTTCGTTGCTCGTACCGCGGGCCGCGGTGGCCCTCGCGTCGGTCGGGCTGCTGACCGCGACGTTCACCAGCGCCTGCTCCAGCGACAGCAGCGGGAGCCCGATCAGCCAGAATCTCACCGGTCGCGGCCCGATCACCTACGTCGAGGGCAAGGACACCACCGAGACCGGCGCGGTGAAGCAGCTGATCGAGCGCTGGAACGCCGCGCACCCGGACGAGCAGGTGACGTTCAAGGAGCAGTCGAACGACGCCTCGCAGCAGTACGACGACCTGGTCGAGCACATGCGTTCCAAGCAGTCCAACTACGACGTGGTCGCCTTGGACGTGCCGTGGACCGCCGAGTTCGCCGCCAAGGGCTGGATCCAGCCGCTGAAGGATTCCTTCGCCATCGACACCAGCGCGCTGCTGTCCCCGCCGGTCGCCAGCGCCACCTACAACAACACGCTGTACGCCGCGCCGCGCAACACCAACGGCGGCCTGCTGTTCTACCGCAAGGATTTGGTGCCGAACCCGCCCAAGACCTGGAACGAGCTGCTGGCCCAGTGCCCCATCGCGCGCCAGCAGAACATCGGTTGCTACGCGGGTCAGTTCGCGCCCTACGAGGGTCTGACCGTGAACGCGGCCGAGGTGATCAACGCCTACGGCGGCAGCTTCGTCGGCGCCGACGGCAAGACCCCCACGGTGAACAGCCCGCAGTCCCGCGCCGGACTGAAGGTCCTGGTCGACGCCTACAACAACGGCGACATCCCCAAAGAGGCCATCACCTTCAAGGAGCCCGAGTCCAGCAACGCCTTCGCGACGGGCAAGCTGATGTTCCTGCGCTCGTGGCCGTCCACCTTCGGTGACGTCGGCGGCGAGGCCTCCGCCGTGAAGGACAAGTTCGCGGTCGCCCCCCTGCCGGGGGAGAACGGCGTCGGCGCCTCCACCCTCGGCGGCTACAACGCGGCGATCAGCGCGTACTCCAAGAACAAGGCGACCGCGCTGGACTTCCTGCGCTTCCTGATCAGCGAGGACGCGCAGCACATCGTCGCCGCGGGCGCGCTGCCCTCGGTGCGCGCGTCCATGTACGACGACCCGGCGCTGATCGCGAAGATGCCGTACCTGCCCGCGCTCAAGGACTCCATCGCCAGCGCCGTGCCGCGCCCGGTGACGCCGTTCTACCCCGCCGTGAGCAAGGCCATCCAGGACAACGCCTATGCTGCGTTGAACGGAACCAAGTCCGTCGACGACGCGATCACCGGTATGCAAAAGGGCATCGAAACCGCTGGATCGTGAGCGGTTGAACGCAACGGACCCGACGAACCCGCAGGAGAGAAACGGTGTCGGATCCTTCGGGAACGGCGACTAGCGTGCCGAAAGACGAATTCGTTCCGGCCAGGCGCGGCTTCGCCGCCAGGCTGGCCTCGGAGCTGCGTCGCTCCGGGAAAGCCTGGCTGTTCGTCACCCCCGTCCTGATCGCGCTCGCGGTCGTCATCGGTTATCCCGTGTTCCGGGCGCTGTGGATGTCCTTCCAGAAGGACTCGGGACTCGACCCGGCGACCGGCATGTTCGTCGAAGGCGGCAACGCCGGGTTCGACAATTACACGCACTGGCTGCTGCAACAGTGCCAGATCGCGACCGGCGAGACGGTGCCGTGCCCGACCGGCAATCTCGGCTCGCAATTCTGGCTGGCCATCGGGGTCACGCTGTTCTTCACGGTCGTCACCGTCGCGCTGGAGGCCACGCTCGGCCTCGGCATGGCCATGGTGATGGGCAAGACCTTCCGTGGCCGGGCGCTGCTGCGCGCGGCCGTGCTGATCCCGTGGGCGATCCCGACCGCCGTCACCGCGCGGTTGTGGGAATTCATGTTCCAGTACGACGGCGTGGTGAACCGCGTGCTCGGCACGCACATCCTGTGGACTTCGGACCCGTGGCCCGCCCGGATCGCGGTGATCGCGGCCGACGTCTGGAAGACCACGCCGTTCATGGCGCTGCTGCTGCTGGCAGGCCTGCAAGTCATTCCGGCCGACGTCTACGAGGCGGCTCGCGTCGACGGCGCGTCGGCCTGGCAGCGGTTCACCCAGATCACGCTGCCGCTGCTGAAGCCGGCCCTGCTGGTCGCGGTGCTGTTCCGGACCATGGACGCGCTGCGGATGTACGACCTGCCCGCGATCATGACGCTGGGCAACCCCGCCACCCGCACGGTGTCCATCCTGGTGGTCGATCAGGTCCGGCAAGGCCCCAACAGCGCGGCCGCGTTGTCCACGATCACCTTCCTTTTGATCTTCGCCGTGGCGTTCGTGCTGGTGAAGATCCTGGGCGCCAACGCGGTTCGTACCCAGGAAGAACAGCGGGAGGCGCACTGATGTCCGTGCAGACGGCGGAGCAGGCCGTGACGAGCGAATCCGCCGCGGCGCCGGTGCCGTGGACCAAACGCATCGGCTCGGTACGGCTGTACCTGGGCGCGCTGATCGTGCTGGTGTGGGGGCTCGCGCCGTTCTACTGGATGGCGGTCACCGCGTTCCGCGATCCCGACTACACCTTCGACAACACTCCGTGGCCGACCCACGTGACGCTGGAGAACTTCCGCAACGCGTTCGACACCAGCCGCGGCAACGACTTCGGCAAGGCGCTGGTCAACAGCCTCGTCATCGGCTCCATCACGACGGTGATCGCGCTCGGGATCGGCGTGCTGGCCGCGTACGCGCTGGCCCGGCTCACCTTCCACGGCAAGTACGTGGTGTCCGGACTGATTCTCAGCGCCTCGATGTTCCCGGTGGTCGTCCTGGTGACCCCGCTGTTCCAGCTCTTCACCAACCTCGGCTGGATCGGCGAATACCAGGCGATGATCATTCCGAACATCTCGTTCGTGCTGCCGATGACGGTCTACATCCTCGCGTCCTTCTTCGCCGAACTGCCGTGGGAACTCGAAGAAGCCGCGCGGATCGACGGCGCCACCAAACTGCAGGCCTTCCGCTTGGTGATGCTGCCCCTGGCCGCTCCCGCCGTGTTCACCACCGCGATCCTCGCGTTCATCGCGGCGGTCAACGAATACCTGCTCGCCCGTTTGCTTTCCAGCGACAAGACCGAGCCGGTCACCGTCGCCATCGCCCGCTTCTCCGGCAACAACCCGCTGGTGCAGCCGTACGCGGCGATCATGGCGGCAGGCACGATCGTCACCATCCCGCTGGTCGTCATGGTCCTGATCTTCCAGCGCCGGATCATCTCCGGCCTCACCGCGGGCGGCGTGAAGAGCTGAGTCTTTTGCCAGCGCCTGCGGCGCTGGGTGTTCGCGGCCCCCGGGTTGGGGGGGGTTGGGTGGGGCCCCCCCGGGGCGGGCGGGGGCGGGCGCGGGGGCCGCGCGCCCGACACCCGCCCCCACCCCCCCCCCACCA
>NZ_JBHWFB010000001.1:375293-673466 GCF_042733915.1 Nocardia sp. NPDC059691
GCCGCTGGCGACTTCGTCGCGGACGCGGCGGCCGCTCGAACACGAGCCGGGCCGCGAACGGCGCATGCTCGGTCTCGCTTCGCTCGAAACCCGTGGTTGAGCTGGTGTGGTGGCGTTGGCGGGATCGCTAGGGACAGATAGTTCGCCGCTTCGCGCAGCACGCTTATGGTCTGCGTGCACCGCTGTGTCAACGGCCCGAGAAGTGGAAACCCGGTTGTGAACGTACGCGGTAAACTCGGCCTTTCGATGCTCTTTTCCGTCCGTTCGTGCAGGTGAGTTCGTCCGACGCTCCGGGAGGAGATGATCGTGAGCTCGTTCCGCAAACCGCGTGAACGCAGGCGTGGCGCCAAGGGGGGTCCTCCGACCGCACCGTATGCCTCGATCGCGGGCTGGACGCAGCGGCCCGATACGCCGAACCGGAACGCGCGGGAGCGGCGCGAGCGCGCGGCGGCTCGCCGGAAATCGCGACCGACCGCGCCGCGCCCCACGGAGCCGGATCGTCCGCCGCGCAGCCGGGCCGAACGCATCCGCCGCCTGCTGCTGGCCTTGTTCATCATCTTCGGCGTGGTGCCCGCGCTGCTGTCGGTCCTGGCGTACTGGAGCGCCGAGATCCCGGATCCGAATGCGGTGCAGACGAATCAGATCGCGACCGTCTTCGCCGCCGACGGCAGCACCGTGCTCGCGAAAATCGTCCCGCCGGACGGGAATCGGACGCCGGTGCCGTTGTCCGATGTGCCGCGTCCGGTGCGCGACGCGGTGCTGTCGGCGGAGGACCGCAATTTCTATACCAATCCCGGCTATTCGACTTCCGGCTTCCTGCGCGCCGCGCGAGACAATCTGCTCGGCAAGGACAACGCGGGCGGCGGCTCCACGATCACCCAGCAGTACGTGAAGAACGCCTTTCTCGGCTCCGAGCGCACGGTCACCCGCAAGATGCGCGAACTGATCATCGCGGCGAAGATGGCACGGCAGTGGAGCAAAGACGACATCCTCGCCGCCTACCTCAACACCATCTACTACGGCCGCGGGTCGTACGGCATCGGCGCGGCGGCCAAGGTCTACTTCGACAAGCAGGTCGACCAGCTGACCCTCGCGGAGGGCGCGGTGCTCGCGGCGCTGATCCGCACGCCCTCGATCCTGGACCCGGAAACCCACCTCGCGGACCTGAAGGCGCGCTGGCGGTACGTGATCGACGGAATGGTCGAGATGGGCGCGCTCGCGCCGGGCGATCGGGACGCGACCACCTTCCCGCCGATCATCCCGCTCAGCCAGATCCCGGACGAGAACGTGGCTCGCGGCCCCGAGGGCCTGATCCGCAACCAGGTCGTGCGCGAGCTGCGCGACTCCGGCATCAGCGAGCGCGACTTGAACAAGGGCGCGCTGCAGATCACCACCACCATCGACGCCAGAGCGCAGCACGCGGTACTGGGCGCGGTGCGCGACCGGCTCGGTGCGCAGCCACCGGAACTGCGCGCCGCCGTGGTGTCGATCGATCCGCGTTCCGGCGCGGTGCGCGCGTACTTCGGCGGCTACGACGGCATCGGCTTCGACTTCGCCCAGGCGCCGTTGCAGACCGGCTCGGCGTTCAAGGTCTTCGCGGCGATCGCCGCGCAACAGCAGAGCATTCCGCTCTCCCGCGTGCTGGACAGCTCCCCCGTGACCGACCGCGGTACCCGGATCACCAACGTGGACGGCGAATCGTGCGGCAAGTGCACCATGGCCGAGGCGCTCAAACGCTCGCTGAACACCAGCTTCTACCGGCTGACCATGACGATGTTCGACGGTCCTCAGTCCATCGCGGACGCGGCGCACGCGGCGGGGATTCCGGAGGAACTGCCCGGCGTCGCGGGCAAGACCCTTACCGAGGACGGCGGGAAACCGCTGAACGGAATCGTCCTCGGGCAGTATTCGGTCCGGCCGATCGATATGGCCTCGGCGTATGCCACGATCGGCGCGTCGGGCGTCTACCACCGGCCGTACTTCGTGCAGCGAGTGGTGACCGGTGACGGGCGGGTGCTGCTGGATCGCGGCGAGCAAAAGGTCGGCGACCAGCCGCCCGCGGGTCAACAGCGCATCTCCAAGACGATCGCGGAGAACACCGTCGAGGCGATGCTCCCGATCGCGGCCTACTCCAACGGGCACGCGCTGAAGAACAACCGCCCATCGGCCGCCAAGACGGGTACCACGCAGTTCGGCGCGAGCGAGTCGAACAAAGACGCGTGGATGATCGGCTTCACCCCGTCGCTGTCCACGGCGGTGTGGGTCGGAACCGATCAGCCACAACCGATCCGCACCGCACGCGGAGCCGACATCTACGGCTCCGGCCTGCCCGCCGACATCTGGAAGCAGGTCATGGACGACGCGCTCGACGGCGCTCCGATCGAACAGTTCCCTGGTGCGCAGGCTCCGGGCGCGCAAGCCCCGGCCCGGCCGAATCCGAGCAAGCCGCCCTCCGGCGGTCCCTACGACGTCCTGAACCCACCGCAGCCGTCATCGCAGCGCGAGCCCGTCGTCATCATCCCGCCCAGCCCGCAACCGCCCAGCGAGGTCGAGATTTTCCCGGGACTGAGCATTCCGGTTCCTGGATAGCGATGATGCTGTGACCTTCCGTGGCCCGGCGGAACGCATGACATGGCAGCATCGTTTGCCAGAGTGAGAGCGAACAGCGAGTGCGTCGGAACGGGCCGACGCCGAAACCGCGAAAACAATGCGGAAGGATATGCGCCCGAGCGACGACAGCGCGGCGCGAGCGACGGGCCCGGAGGCGGTAGCCTGCGTCACCACGGAGGGCACCGGGACCGACGCCAATTGAGGACAGACGAGACATAGGGGCTACGCCGGTGGATTTCAATGTCGTTGACCAACCCGAGACGCTGGTGGCGGGAACAGTGCTTCGCAGCCCCGCGCTCGCGGTCGAGGGGCCGCGCCGCGCGAAAGTCGAAGAGGCGTGGAAGCGCAACCTGGCCCGCAAGCTGCCCGGACCGCCGACCACCGCGTACGTCGACCACGCGCCGGAGATCAATTCGTACCTGACCCATATCGTCGGCTACCGCTGTCACGGCTTGGCCGACCTGCAGCCCGGAGACGTGCTCGCCCGGGTGCCCGCCGGGCGCTTCGCCCGGTTCGTCGCCAGTGGAGACAATCTCGGCGACACCATCGTGAGCATCTGGCGAGCAGTGTGGGACGCGGAGACCGCGGGGCGGCTCATTCGCGCTTATACCGGCGACTGGGAACACTATCCGGACGCACGGACGGTGGAAGTTTTCGTGGCAGTGGCAGACGATCAGGGCAACGGGTAGGAACAGACAGTGGACTTCGAGATCGTCACATTGCCGCAGAGCATGGTCGCGGGCCTGACCGTGCCGCTGGCCGGCCGGGAGGTGACCGCGCGTGACCTCGACCTGGTGAACTTCACCTGGGATCGCTATCTGGCGCGGGAGAAGAACGTGCCGCGGGTGGCGGCCTACATCGGTCAGAACGACCACGCCGTCGCCGTACTCGGCTACGAGATCGGCGCGATGGACGAGCTGGACTCCGGCGATGTGCTCACCATCATCCCGCAGGGCCGCTACGCCAAGTTCGTCGTCTCCGACAAGCCCTACGACCTGCTGCGCACCGCCTGGGCACAGGTGGCGAAGGCGGAGAACGCGGGAACCATCACCCGCTCCCACACCGCCGAGGTGGAGCGCTACACCGGCCCGGCGTCGGTGGAGGTCTACGTCTCGCTGGACTAGCGCGGACGCCGCACAACGCAGCCGGCCGGAGGCTTCTGCCTCCGGCCGGCTTGCGTCGGTGTCACCGAATCACTCGGCGCCGATGATGAAGGCTTCCAGCTGGGCGCGCGCGATGTCGTCGGCGAGCTGCTGCGGCGGGGACTTCATCAGGTAGGCCGAGGCGGGGATGACCGGTCCGCCGATGCCGCGGTCCTTGGCGATCTTCGCCGCGCGTACCGCGTCGATGATGATGCCCGCGGAGTTCGGCGAGTCCCACACCTCGAGCTTGTACTCCAGGTTCAGCGGCACGTCACCGAAGGCGCGGCCTTCCAGGCGGACGTAGGCCCACTTGCGGTCGTCGAGCCAGCCCACGTGGTCGGACGGGCCGATGTGCACGTCGTTGGCGCCGAGTTCCTTCTTGAGGTTGCTGGTGACGGCTTGGGTCTTGGAGATCTTCTTCGACTCCAGGCGCTCGCGCTCGAGCATGTTCTTGAAGTCCATGTTGCCGCCGACGTTCAGCTGCATGGTGCGGTCGAGCTGCACACCGCGATCCTCGAACAGCTTGGCCATCACGCGGTGGGTGATGGTCGCGCCGACCTGGCTCTTGATGTCGTCACCGACGATGGGGACACCGGCTTCGGTGAACTTCGCCGCCCAGACCGGGTCGGAGGCGATGAACACCGGCAACGCGTTGACGAACGCGACACCCGCGTCGATCGCGCACTGCGCGTAGAACTTGTCGGCCTCCTCGGAGCCAACCGGCAGGTAGGACACCAGCACGTCGACGTTGTTGTCCTTCAGCACCCGCACCACGTCGACCGGCTCGGCCTCGGACAGCTCGATGGTCTGCGCGTAGTACTTGCCGATGCCGTCGAGGGTCGGCCCGCGCTGCACGACGACGTCGCTCGGCGGCACGTCGGAGATCTTGATCGTGTTGTTCTCGCTGGCGAAGATCGCCTCGGCCAGGTCGAAGCCGACCTTCTTGGCGTCCACGTCGAACGCGGCGACGAACTTGACGTCGCGGACGTGGTACGGCCCGAACCGCACGTGCATCAGGCCGGGGACGGTCGCGGATTCGTCCGCGTCCTTGTAGTACTGCACGCCCTGGACCAGCGAGGAGGCGCAGTTGCCCACACCCACGATGGCGACGCGAACCTCTGTGGCGTTGTCAGCCTTCTTGACGTCACTCATGGCCGATATTTCCCTCTTTCTGTGGTGCCGCCTTCGTCGATTGCTCCGCCGCAATCAACTCGTTGAGCCAGCGCACTTCGCGCTCGCTTGATTCGAGTCCGAGTTGATGAAGCTGCCGGGTGTAGCGATCCAGCGACCCGCTGGCCTTCTTGATCGCCTCCCGGAGCCCCTCTCGGCGCTCCTCGACCTGACGCCGCCTGCCCTCCAGGATCCGCATCCGCGCTTCCGCGGGAGTGCGGCTGAAGAAAGCCAGATGAACGCCGAAGCCGTCGTCGGTGTAGTTCTGCGGCCCGGTGTCGGCGAGCAACTCGCTGAACCGTTCCCGCCCGGCCGGGGTCAATTGATAGACCCGTCGCGCGCGGCGCGTCGTCGCGCCCGCGGGGATCTCCTCGGCGATCAACCCGTCCGCCTGCATGCGGCGCAGTGTCGGGTAGAGCGATCCGTAGGAGAAGGCACGGAAGGCCCCGAGCAGGCCCGTCAACCGCTTGCGCAGCTCGTACCCGTGCATGGGCGCTTCCAGGAGCAGCCCGAGGATTGCCAGTTCGAGCACCGGGCTTCACCCCCTGACTGTGTACAGAACCTAACCGATGGATGCGACTTTCCACTATATCGGAGCGATACATCTGTGCACAGCCGTAGGCCCGGTGGGGGTGTCGGGCGCAGTCAGCGAGTGGGCGGGAAGACCGCGAGCGGCTCGCCCGCGAAAGTGGCCGTCAGGGAGCCGGACGAACCGCCTTGGTCCTTGACATAGATCTGTAGCACCGGGCCGAGATCGACCGGACCTGTGGAGCCGAAACTCAGCATTACGTGGGTGACCACACCATTCGGTGTACGCACGGATTGCGGCGCTCCGGCCAGCAGACCGGCGACGGCGGGCACATCGATGGTCGAGAGGTCGAAGGTGCGAGTCCCGCGTTCCCGCTCCGAGGTCCGTGAGCTGCGGAAGTCGCCGTTGTAGTAGTAGTCTCCGGTCTCCGACGCACTGCCGGGCTGCTGCCGGTCCACGACCACGTACTTCGGAAACAACGTGACCTTGTCGGCGACCAGGTCGCCGAACTCGGCCCGGTATTCCGCGAGGAAATAACCCAACCCCGCACCCGTGGTCAGGTCGGGAACGTCCTCGGAGGACCCGGGCAGGTCGACGCCACATCGGCTGATCCCGCCGATCATCGCACCTGCCACGAAGGCCGCGACCAGCGCCGATACCGGCGCCAGCCAGCGGCGTGGACGCCGCCGGTCCACCCGGACCGCCGGGGCGTTCGCCAGCCCGTCCGGCACCTGGAGATCATCGATCAACTCGTCGAGCTCGCCGAAGGACTTCGCGCGCATGGCTCGGGCGGTGCGCGCGGCGTGCTCGGCGGCGGTGAGCTGGCCGTCGGCCAACGCGGCGTCCAGCAGGCCGCACACGTCGGCGCGATCGGTGTCGCGGGCACGGACGTCGCTGTATCGGGTGGTCGCCATCGCTCTCATCCTCCGAAGGGCCAGACGCGGCGCACCTCGCCCGCCGGGGTCAGCACGAAGTGGCCGCTCTCCTTGACGGAGTTGCCCACGTGAATTTCGACGACAGGTTGCCCGGTGGCAACGCCGTAACCGGGGGACAGGCCGTTCACGCCCACCCTCAAAAGCGTGACGACGCCGCCGGGCACCCGGGTCGTCGCGGGCGCGTCGGCGAGAGCCCGGCCGATCGTGTCCACATTCAGCGCGGCCAAGTCCACCGACGGGGTATCGGTCTTGCGCGTCTCGATCTCATGGGACTGGGCGAAACCACCGCGGTAGTCGTACTGGACCTTCCGGTTCGGCTGGCCGGGCACGGCCCGGGTGAGCGTGGCCAAATCGTCGTGCAGATACAGCTCGTCCACCTGCAGATCGCCGAATTTCCGCTGGTAGTTGCGCAGGAAGAGGGCGATTCCCTCGGCGGTGACCAGACTCGGCGTCGCGACCACCACGGGCTGCACCGACCCGAGTTCCGCCACCGTCGGTGCTTGGGCCGCGGATCGCGGTTCCGCTTCCCTGGTCACCGCGAGAAAACCGGCGCAGGCGGCCAGCGCCGCGGCCACGGCCACCGCGGCCCGATACCACTGACGCCGATGCGAACGCGGCGGTCGCGGGGCGGGGGCGACGTCACGGGGCCGCTGGAAGTCCGCGACCAGATCGTCCAGATCTCCCAGGGTGCGCGCTTCCGCGGCGAGTTCGGTGAGGGCGTCGTGCTCGTCTTCGGACAGCTGGCCATCGGCACGGGCGCGGTCGAGCAGTTCGCGCGTAGTGGCGCGATCGGCATCGCGCGCCCTGGTGTGACCGGGATAACTGCCGCCGGAACCGGAGCGGCGCAATACTTTTCGCGCGACCGACGGGCGCCGCGCGGCGAACCCGCGCGCAGCGGCCGGGGTTTGCAGGTCGGCGGTGAGCGCGGCCAATTCGCCGAGCGTCTTCGCCGCCGCGGCCTGCGCGATCCGGTCGTGGTACTCGTCGGCGCCGAGCTGCCCCTCGGCGTAGGCGGCATCCAGAAGACCGGATGCGTCGGCGCGGTCGAGATCACGCGCTCGCATGCGCCCGGATGCTGCGGTGGACACAGACGGATCGTAGTCCGGGTAGCGGCGCGACGCGCTGGATCGGCCCGGTCGGGAACGGTCAATCCGCAGCAGCCCGGGGCGGCCCGATTCCATCCCCGCTACTCTGGTTCTCGTGCGAATTCAGCGGCAAGTTGTCGACTACGCCCTGCGGCGCCGGTCGCTGCTGGCTGACGTCTATGCGGGCCGGGTCGATGTCGCCGAGGTGTGTGATGCGAATCCTTATCTCTTGCGTGCGGCGAAGTTCCATGGCCGCGGGAGCGAGGTCACATGCCCCATCTGCCGGAAGGAACAGCTGACCCTCGTATCCTGGGTCTTCGGCGACGGCCTGGGGCCGGTCGCCGGATCGGCTCGCACACCCGAGGAGCTTGCGCGACTCGCCGAGACGCGCGAAGAATTCTCGGTTCATGTCGTCGAGGTATGCCGGACCTGCAGCTGGAATCATCTGGTGCAGTCCTATGTACTCGGTTCCGCGCCGGCACCGCCGCGACGCCGCTCCGGGACACGCGCGAACCGGCGCACCGCCGCCGAATGAAGTGCCTGGGTCGTCCCCGGCGGGTGACTCGCGGAGCCGGCATGCGTCCGCCGCGGTGACGACTACCGCTGATTGCCACCTGGACCGCTACGAGTTATGGAGATCTTGTCAGTGAATTCGCCCTACGAGCCCTACGGCGATGAGCCACATGGCGGTCGTCCTCCGCAGAGTTCACGTCCAAGTCCCAACCCGTATCAGAATCCCCGTCCCGGACCACCTCCCGGCGCCCGTCCGGTCCCGCCGCCCGGTGCGCGTCCCCTCCCCGGTGAGCCGCGCGGCCCCCAGCCGCCGCGCCGTCCCGGCCCTCCGCCGAACGGTCGCCCGCCGCAGGGCGGCCGTCCGCCCCAGCCGAGCCGGCCGCCACAGCCCAACCGCGGCGCGCCCAATGGTGGCGCTCCCGGCCCCCAGCCTGCCCAGCGGACGCAGCGGCCGGGTTCCCTGACCGAGGCGGTGAACGAACGCGACAGGCGCGGCCCCGCCACCGGACCGCGTCCGGCCACCGGCGCGCGTCCGGCGGTGGACCGTGACGGACGTCGCGTCCCCGGTAGCGGCCCCACGACCGGCGAACGCAGGCAGGCCGCGGGCGGTCCGCCGTCGGGCCCGCCGCCGCGCCGTGGCGGCAGCGGCGGCTCCGACGGGCCGGGAAGGCGGCAGCCCGGGCAGCAGAAGAAATTCCCATGGCGGATCGTGCGCCGCACCCTCTACGTGCTGATCGCGTTGGCCATTCTGCTGCCCAGCGGCATCTTCCTGGCCGCGTACACCACGGTGTCGGTGCCGCAGCCGGGCGACCTGAAGTCGAACCAGGTGGCGACCATCTTCGCCTCCGACGGCACCTCGGTGATCAGCAAAGTGGTTCCGCCGGAAGGCAACCGGACCGACGTCACCATCGACCAGATCCCGCCGCACGTACGCAACGCGGTGATGGCCGCCGAGGACCGCGACTTCTACACCAACCCCGGCTTCTCGATCTCCGGCTTCGCGCGCGCGGCCAGGGACAACGTTCTCGGCCGGGAGAGTGCGGGCGGTGGCTCGACCATCACCCAGCAGTACGTGAAGAACGCGCTGGTCGGTGACGAGCACTCGCTGACCCGAAAGATGCACGAGCTGGTCATCTCGGCCAAGATGGCGCGGCAGTGGAGCAAGGACGAGATCCTCGCCGCGTACCTGAACACCATCTATTTCGGTCGCGGCGCGTACGGCATCGACGCGGCGGCCAAGGCGTACTTCGGCAAGCCGGTGTCGGAACTCACCGTCGCCGAGGGCGCGGTGCTCGCGGCCACCATCCAGCTGCCGTCCAGCCTGGACCCGGAGAAGAATCCCGAGGGCGCGAAGACCCGCTGGAACTACGTGCTCGACGGCATGGTCTCCGGCGGCAACCTGAGCGCGACCGAGCGACAGGGCCTGCAGTACCCGCAGGTCGTCCCGCTCTCCTCGACTCGGGACAAGGCGCAGGACTCCGGCCCCGAGGGCCTGATCAAGACCCAGGTGCTCAAGGAACTCGGCGCGGCGGGCATCAGCGAGCAGCAACTGAACACCGCGGGCTTGCAGATCACGACCACGATCGACCCGAAGGCCCAGCAGGCCGCGGTCGACGCGGCCACCTCGAAGATGAAGGGTGAGCCGGAGCAGTTGCGTACCGCCGTGGTCTCGATCGATCCGCACACCGGTGCCGTGCGCGCCTACTACGGCGGCGACAACGGCCAAGGTTACGACTACGCCAACGCCGGTTTGCAGACCGGTTCGTCGTTCAAGGTCATCGGCCTCGCGGCCAACCTGGAGCTGGGCATCCCGCTGTCGCAGATGTACGACAGCTCGCCGCTGACCGTGAACGGCATCAAGATCTCCAACGTCGAAGGCGAGGGTTGCGGCACGTGCACCATCGCCGAGGCGCTGAAACGGTCACTGAACACCAGCTTCTACCGGATGGAGCTGGACATGCAGAACGGCCCGCGCAAGATCGCCGACATGGCGTACAAGCTCGGCATGCCGGACACCATCGCGGGAGTCGGCAAGACGCTCACCGAGTCGGACGGCTCCGGGCCCAACAACGGCATCGTGCTCGGCCAGTACCAGGCGCGGCCGCTCGACATGGCCTCCATGTATGCGACGCTGGCCGCCTCCGGCGTCTACCACGCGCCGCATTTCGTATCGAAGGTCGTGACCGCCGACGGTCAGGTCCTGCTCGACCGTGGTGAGGTAGCCGGTGAGCAGCGCGTTTCGGCCGCTGTCGCCGACAACGTCACCGCCGCGATGAAGCCGATCGCGGCCTACTCCCGTAACCACGGGCTGGCCAACGGGCGCGAATCGGCGACCAAGACCGGTACCGCGCAGCTGCTGGATACCGGCGAGAACAAGGACGCCTGGATGGTGGGCTACACCCCGTCGCTGTCGACGGCGGTGTGGGTCGGCAGCGTCGACAACTCGCCGCTGCGCAACTACAGCGGCGGCATGATCTACGGCTCCGGTCTGCCCTCCGACATCTGGAAGGCGACCATGGACGGCGCGCTCTCGGGGACTCGCAACGAGACGTTCCCGAAGCCCGCCCCCATCAAGGGCCAGGCCGGTGTCCCCGAATGGTCGGCGCCCTACACCCCGCCGTCCACTGTCGACTCTCCGCTTCTGCCACCCGTGGTGGTCGCGCCGACCCAGGTGGAGATTCTGCCCGGCATCACGATCCCGGTCCCCGGCGTCCAGCCCGCACCCCAGCAGCAGCGCCCGCAGCAGCAGCGTGAACCGGACTCCGGACCGCTGCCCGGCCAACCGGTCGCACCGTCCGACGGTTCCGCACCGACGGCCACCGGCTCACCGAGACCTGGCAACAACGGCAATTCGGGTAACAACGAAGGCACGAACGGAACCGCTCCGACACGGGGCCGATAGTTCGCCGGCGCACAGGCCGGGGCCGACCGCATCAGGTTCGGTCCCGGCCTTCGTCGTATTTGCGCCGGATTACCGAGAGACGGCTTGCTCCTTGGGCTGGTAATTCCGGGAAGCCGTGATCGATCGGTCCGGTCGGCGAATTCCATGCCCGGCGCCTCGGATGCGGGTACATATCCGAACTTCGGTGGAACAGGACCACCGTGAAAAAACGCCCCCTCTAGGCAGACATTATTGGTCAACAGGCGGATAACCGAACTTGCCAAGGATATCCAGACCAGAATGCGCCGATCATGCGGGCCATCCACTCCCGCCCGGCATAACAGCTACGTTATTGCCGCGGAAGCGGATTACGCTCGCGATGCTCGGAGGCCGTGCGCAGATGGCAACGCGCGGAAGACCGAAGCCGACTCGGTCCGGACCATGGGCCGTACTCCGGGTAGCCTCGGTTTCCGTGACCGATCAGCAGCTGGTGGAGCCACGGAGGAATGGGAGGGCACCGCTGTCGGACCAGAAGGCGCCCGGTGGGGCGTACTACGCCGCCCCTGCTCCGCTCGCCTCTGATCTGCGATCGGCGGACGCGCGGGACCGGCCGAGTCGCAACGATTCGCTCGCCGCGCAATTGTCGACGGTGATCGGTGGGCCGGTCGGTGATCATGCGCTGATCGGGCGGGTGCGGTTCTGGACGCCCATGCGGGTGCTGATGGCGTTCGCCCTGGTGTTCCTGGCGCTCGGCTGGTTCGGCAAGGCGGGATGCATCCAGCAGACCACCGGCGCGGACGGTCCCACGCTCGACTGGAACAACGGCCGCCAGTACGTGGCGATGTGCTATTCGGACACCGTGCCGCTCTACGGGGCCGAGCGCCTGAACGAAGGCGCCTTCCCGTACAAGAAGCAGTGGACCGAACAGACTCCCGACGGTGGACGGGAGACGCGGTACATGGAATATCCCGTGCTCTCGGGCCTGTACCAGTACCTTTCGATGCGGATCGCGAAGAGCTGGGACGCTTCGCCGCTGCCCGGCGCGCTCCAAGTGGTGATCTACTTCAACGTCGTCGCGGTCGGTCTCGCCATCGCCTGGCTGATCACCGTCTGGGCGTCGGCGTTGCTGTCCGGCCGCCGGATCTGGGACGCGGCGCTGATCGCCTGTTCGCCGTTGGTGATCGTGCACGCCTTCACCAATTTCGACGCGCTCGCGACGGCCTTCGCCGCGACCGGCCTGCTCGCCTGGGCCCGGCGCAAACCCGTGCTGGCGGGCGTGCTGCTCGGTCTGGGCGGCGCCGCCAAACTGTATCCGCTGCTGCTGCTCGGGCCGATCCTCGTGCTGTGCCTGCGTACCGAGACGAGGCAACGCACGCTGCGCACGCACCTCGGCCTGCGGATACGCGACATCGACGGCTGGCCGACCTTCCTGGCGTGGGTGCGGGAGACGCCCTACCGCATCCAATTCCTCAGCGCCCGACCGATCGGCGCCGCGTCCGTCGCGATGTGCGCCGCGCTGGCGACCTGGCTGGTGGTGAACCTTCCGATCGCCGCGTTGTTCCCGAACGGCTGGCAGGAATTCTTCCGGCTCAACACCACCCGGCACGCCGACCCGGACTCGATCTACAACGTGATCTCCTCGTTCACCGGCTGGCGCGGCTTCGACGGCGCGCTGACCTACGGGGAGCAGCCCGCGATCCTGAACGCCGTCTCACTGCTGGCGTTCGTCGCGGCCTGCGCGGTGATCGCCTACATCGGTTTCACCGCGCCTCGACGGCCGCGGCTGGCGCAACTGTGCTTCCTCGTGGTCGCGGCGTTCCTGCTGACGAACAAGGTGTGGAGTCCGCAGTACTCGTTGTGGCTGGTGCCGCTGGCCGTCCTGGCGCTGCCGCACCGGCGCATCCTGCTGACTTGGATGACCGTCGACGCGCTGGTCTGGGTGCCGCGAATGTTCTACTACCTCGGTTTGGACCGCAAAGGTTTGCCAGAGCAGTGGTTCACCGGCACCGTCGCCCTGCGCGACTTGGCGGTGGTGGGGCTGTGCGCCCTGATCGTGCGCCAGATCTACCGCCCGGAGGAGGACCTGGTGCGGCGCGACTTCGTCGACGACCCGGTCGGCGGTGTCGTCGACCGCATGCCGGATCCGCCGCTGCCCTGGCTGCCTGAGCCGCTGCGGCCGCGTACGGCGGTCGCGGGCGGCTGACCCGGTCGCCGGTTCAGGCGCTCACCTCGTACGCAGGAAGCGCGCCTGCCGTTCCGGCTCGTGCGGCAACAGGTCCAGATCGAGTTGCCACGCGCTGCCGGTCCATGGATCGAACAGCGGCGTGCCGCCGATCGTCGGCAGGTGGCGGCACGACTGCGACAGCATCGCCACGGTGGTGTCGGCCGAATCGGATTCGTTCGCGCCCACGATCACGATGGACAGTCCGATCAGCTCGCCGCGCGTGATCAACGCGCCGATGCGCTGCGCGTCCGAACTCTGGTAGCCGTGTGGAAAGTCCGCGGCCAGCAGGACCCGGTGCTCGCTGGGCGGCGTGAAAGCACCGCTCGTATAAGCCAATTCCGCCAGTTCGGCCGCGTCCACCAGCGCTTGCAGCCGCGCCGAGATGTCGGCGTGGTCGGTGATCGGCGGTCCGTTCAGCACGGGAGCGAGCAGGCCGGTGAAGCCGCCGAACGCATCGGTGAGGTCGATGATGTCGACCAGCGTTCGCCGTTGCGGCGCCGTGGCGAGCAACCGCGCCAGCAGTGCGCCCACGACCGGCGCGACCGCACGGGTCGACTCGGCATCGATCCACAGCGGCCGATTCAGCGGCACCGGAACACAGTACGGAATACGCAGCGACCCCCGGTCGAGCGCGTACAACTCACCGAGCCGGATACCGTCGCTCGGCGCGGACGGCTTGTCCCAAGCGGGTGAGTCCCAGGACGCGAGGGCGGGCGGCAGCACCTGGTCGGCCGCGGCGAGTTCGCCCATCAGCTGTTCGGCATCCCGCTGGTGGTTGCGCTCGGCGGTGTCGACTAGTTCGTCGTGCCGTTGCTGCGCGGCGCTGCGCGCCTGCTCGGCCGCCGGAGTGTTCCTGGTCGCGGGATCGGAGACGGCGAGCGACAGCTCGTGATCCAACCGCTTAACCGCGTACTCACGCGCCGATACCAGCGCGGCGGCCGACCGCGCCGCGTCCTCGAACACCATCCACAGCCGTTCCAGGCCGTGACCGACTTCCAGCGGCGCACCGGCGGCGGCGATCTGCGCGTCACCCGCCAGTGGACCGGACATGGTGTGCGTACCGGGTTGGTCGGCCTGCTCCGGGGCCGCACCGTCGACCTCGACGCCGTGCGCGGTGAGCAGCACGGCGAGGCCGCCCGCGTAACCCTGGCCCACCGCCCGCAGTTTCCAGGCCGGACCGCGCCGGTACACCTCCAGGCAGATCAGCGCCGTCTCACCGGACGACGGGGTGATCGCGAATTCGGCGGTCGCGCTGTCGTTCTCGGACAGGGTGGCGGTGACCGGCCCGAGCCCGCCCGCCCGCGCGGGGGCGGCCGGATCGGCGCTGACCACCAGTAGTACGGCCTTCGCGTCCGCGCGCACCTCGGTGAGCGTGATCGTGACCCCGTCGGCCGCCAAGGCGACCCCTGCCGTGCCGGGCTGGTTGTAGAAGACGAAATCGTCGCTGGAGAACACCTTCAGGTTCTCCGCCACCACCAGCGCGGAAACGTCGAGGGCAGCCTCGGCTTTCGCACTGAAACGAACGACCTCACCGGTCAACGGGATGTTCTGACCGGCCCGCAGTTGAATCACCTTGTCCGCCCTGCTGTCCCGCCGCCGATCAACCGTTGACGAGGAAGCGGCCGAGCTGCGGCACCGCCTCACCCGGATGCTTGGCCTGGAAGCCTTCGCCGAGCGCCTGCAGTTTCCAGTCGTTGCCCACCCGGTACAGCTTGGCCATCGCCATCGCGGTGAACGGCATGCCGCCCGCGAGGGTGTATCTGGCCAGCTCGCCGTTGTTCGTCCCGTCGACCAAGCGGCAGAACGCGTTCTGTACCTGCTCGAAGGTGTGGCCCTTGTAGGAGGTCACGATGAACAGCAGCGTGTTGACGTGCGCGGGGACGCGGGTCAGGTCGACCAGGATCACCTCGTCGTCGCCCTCGCCCTCACCGGTGAGGTTGTCGCCCTGGTGGCGGATGGAGCCGTCTTTGGAAGTCAACTGTCCGTAGTACGCGACGTCCACCGGGTTCATGTCGGCGAACATGATGACCGACGCGTCGAGGTCGATGTCGACCGTGCGGTTGCCGAACATGCCGCGGCTGCGCACCGGATCCCAGCCGAGACCCATCTTCACGAAGGTCAGCGCGGTGCCTTCCTTGCGCAGCGTGACGCGCTGCCCCTTGACCAGGCTGACCGGGCGGTCCTTGCTGAGGCTGACCTCGGCGGGCTGCTGCGGCTGCGGCGGCTGGCCGGGCGGCGGGTAGCCGGGCCCGGGGCCGGGCGGCGGCGGGTAACCCGGACCGGGCGGCGGATAACCAGGGGCACCCTGCGGTGGCTGGCCGGGGCCGGGCGGCGGGTAGCCAGGTCCGGGCGGCGGATAACCACCGGTCGGCGCGTACTGCGGCGCCTGCTGCTGGGTGGGGTACGCCGGGGTGGTCGGCGGCGGGTAGTTCGGCTGCTGCTGGACGGGCGGCTGCTGAACCGGCTGCTGCGGAGGCGGCGGCGGGGCCTGGGGAGCCTGAGCGGGCTGGGCGGGAGCATCGTCGACCGTCACACCGTGATCGGTGACCAGCGCGGCGAAACCGCCCGCGTAGCCCTGTCCGACCGCACGCACCTTCCACGCACCCTGGCGGCGGTACAGCTCGAGCGCGATCACGATCGACTCGGTGTTCAGCCCGTCGATCCGATAGGCGTACAACTGATTTCCGGCCGCGTCCGACACGATCGCGGTCGGGGCGGGGAACCTACCGAAATTGCTGTTCGCGTCGTCGAGCGTGATCACAGCGCGAATCTGATCGATGTCGGCGGGCACCGCGTTCAGCGACACCGCCAGCGACGCGGGCTGGCCCGCGGGCGCGGGCTGCAGATTGACCCCGGGGCCGCTCGGCTGGTTGAAGAAGACGAAATCCGCATCGGAACGGACCTTGCCCCGCTCGGTGACCAGTAGCGCCGACAAATCCGCCGGCGCCGTGAGCTGGACGGATATCACCACGTCGTTGGTGGCCAGCGGACCGTTCTGGCCCTTGGCGAGAGTTGCGGACAAGTTCGACCCTTCGCTTGTCGGTGCGTTCGCCTGACACTCTACGAGAAACGCGCTGCGCGGCGCTGGAATCGAACGGCCGTGCTGCCCCGACACCCACGGAAGCATCGGTTAGGGTGACGGCACGTAGATGGAATACGGCGATCCCACCGTGTTCCCGATCGAGACAGCAGGCAAACATTCCATGGCGCAACTGTTCGAGCAGTCGAAGAAGGTGATCGAGGCCCATCTGGCCGGCACCAGTCTCCGCGCGATCTCCGGTTCGATGATCGCCTACGAGGGAAACGTGCAGTTCAAGGCGGCCGGCTTCGGCGGCGGCGACGGCGTGCTCGCCGGGCTGAAGCGCCGAGCCACCGGTGAGAAGCTCTCGCTGATGGAGTGCGCCGGTCACGGACGAGTGTTCTTCGCGGTCAACGGCCAGCACGTCACCGTCGTCGACTTGAACAACGAGACGCTGCAAGTGGAGTCGCAACAGCTGCTCGCGTTCGCCGGGAATCTCCGCACCGACGTGCGTTTCGCCGGTTTGCGCGGTGCGTCGACCGGACAGGGCCTGTTCACCACGACCGTCTCCGGCCAGGGCCAGGTCGCGCTGCTCTCGGCCGGCGGTCCGCTCATCCACCTGGAGGTCTCGCCGCAGTACCCGCTGATCGTCGATCCGGACGCGTTCGTCGCGGCGCGCGGAAACCTCAACCAGTCCTTCGTCACCGACGTGTCCTGGCGCAGTTTCGTCGGTCAGGACGCGGGCGAGGCGTTCTCGCTGCGCTGGGACGGCCACGGCGTGGTGTTGATCCAACCGGCGGAACGGTAGAGACGGATGTTCGAGAAGATCAACGGCAAAGTCGTCAAGGTCAACGTCGGAATGGCGGGAGGCGTGGTCGCCCGCAACGGCGCGATGCTGTTCTACACCGGCGATGTTTCCTTTGCCCCCCACCAGATTCCGGGGGCGCAAGGGATGGGCGGCATGGGCGGGCTGATGGGGCTCGCGGGCCGCGCGATGGCGGGTGAGCACGAGCGCACCATGCTCGCGCAGGGCAATGGCGATGTCCATTACGGATTCGCCGGCCTGGAGGTGCACGTGGTGCACATGCAGCCGGGTGCGACGTTGCGCGTCGAGGCTTCGCGGCTGCTCGCCAACACCGCCGGATTGCAGAGTTCGGTGGTCTCCGTGATGAGTTCGGGTGGCGGAGGCGGTGGCGGCCTGATGGGCGCGCTGCGTGGCGCCGCCTCGGGGGCATTGACCGGACAGGGCCTGTTCACCACCCAGTTGTCCGGGCAGGGCGCCGCGGTGCTGCTCGCGCACGGTGGATTCCTGGAATTGCAAGTAGGCGGCCCGAATCCGGTCGTGGTCGATCCGCAAGCCTTCGTCGCCGCCTACGGCAATGTGCAGACCGAGCTCAAAGCGGCGCTGAGCTGGCGAGACGCCGTCGGGCGCGGTTCCGGCGAGGCGATGCAGCTGCATTGCGTCGGGCAGGGCGTCGTCTACGTGCAGGCCTCCGAAGAGAAGTTGTGAGCATGTCCCAGATCCTCAACCCCATGAACCTCGGTGAGAGCGACAACATCCCGGGAAACAGCTACGCCTACTGCATCGACCTGAACAAGCCGTGGTTCATGCGCAAGGGCGCGATGATCGCCTACTACGGCGACATCCGGTTCCAGGCGCTCAGCCACGGGTTGCAGGGCGGACTGCTGCACATGGTGTCGCAGCAGTTCTCGGCGCCGCTGTTCACCGGCGACTACGTCGTCGCGGAGGGGCACGGCAAGCTGATCATCGGCGACCGTGGCTACGACATCAACTCCTACGATCTCGAGGACAACGGCAACCTGACTATCCGGGCGGCGAACCTGCTGGCCTTCGAGCCGGGCCTGTCGCTCAACCAGTCCATCGTGCCCGGGTTCCTCACGTTGATCGGCACCGGCAAGTTCCTCGCCTCGTCCAACGGGCCGGTGATGTTCGCCGAGCCACCGCTGCGCGTCGACCCCGAGTCGCTGGTCGGCTGGGCGGATTGCCCCTCCCCGAGCCACCACTACGACGAACGCTGGATCTCGGGTTTCCTGGCCGCCGGTGCGGCACGATTCGGCGTGAACTCCGGTGAGGAGCGCCAGTTCGATTTCACCGGCGCGGGGACCGTGCTGATCCAGTCCAGCGAGAAGGTGCTCAGCGACTCCGTGCTGGTGCGCACCATCGAGGGACAGATCCAGAGCGGCATCACCGTCGGCGGCCTGCAACGACTGCAAGGACTCATCGCCCAGCAACTGGCCGGGCACCAGCAGTACTGAAACGCGGCGGCGACGCGAATCGGGTACCGACGGTCGCGGCCGTGCCCGCGTAATCACTCGCGTGGGGGATTCGCGGCCCGCCGGACCCGGATACCGTTCATTCGTGTTTCACATCCTCCCCTCCCAGGTTCTGCGCGCGACTCTGCCTGCGGCAATCCTTGCCGCGGTAGTCGCGGTGCCCGCCGCCGCGACGCCGATTCCTTCGGTGCCCGCCGTGCCGGAGCCGACGCGATTCGTCGGTGCCGCAGCGAGCGGCGAACCGGTCACCGGCATCCCACCGGTCCCGCAGAACCCACATCTCGCGCCGAACGGAAACTCGGGAGTCCACAACGACGGGTGGATGAGCGATACCTACCGCCGCCCCGGTCCGCTCGGCCGGTCACCGCGGACCGATTCCCTGTTGCTCGGCAGCGAGTGCGGTTCGGTGACGTTCGACCGCGCCGGACGCATCGTCAGCACCTGCCTGGGGCTGCAACCGGGCCTTTACCTCATCGACCCGACGACGATGAGCGTCCTCGGCAAACATCCACTGCCGGGCAAGAATCCCCTCGATACGCTGCGGCCCGGCGCTTTCGACAATTTCGGCGGCGGCGGGTACTTCTACCTCGATGACGAAGACCGCGCCGTGGTGGGCACCAGCACCGGACACATTCAAGTGTTCGCCGAGAACCCCGCCGCCGACGGGTTCTCGCTGGTACGCGACTACGACCTGACCGGCGTGCTGCACCCGGAGGAGACGCTGAACTCCGCACTGCCGGACTCGAACGGCCTGATCTGGTTCGTGGCCAAGACGAACGGCGTGGTCGGCACACTGGATCCGGATACCGGAGCAGCGCAGGTGGTTCGGCTCGGAGACGGTACGGAGAACCAGATCGAGAACTCGTTCGCGGTCGGTGCGGCCGGTGAGGTCTACATCGCCACCAACCGGCAGCTCCTGCGTTTCGACGCCGGTCCCGACGGCGCGCCCCGGATCGCCTGGCAAACCACCTACGCCAACAGCAACCAGCGCAAGCCGGGCCAAGTGGACGACGGAACCGGCACCACGCCGACCGTCCTGCCCGACGGCTATGTCGCCATCACCGACAATGCCGATCCGATGAACGTCGTCGTCTACCGCACCGCGCCCTCGGTCGCCGAACGGCAGGTCTGCGCGGTGCCGGTGTTCGAGCCGGGCCACAGCGCCACCGAGAACTCGCTGATCGGCGCGGGACGCTCACTCATCGTCGAGAACAACTACGGCTACGGACACCCCGACGCGGTCGCCTCCGGCAAGACCACCGCCGCGGGCTTCGCCCGGGTCGACATCGACGCCGACGGCAACGGCTGCCATCTGACCTGGACCAACGCGGTCGAAGCCGCGCCGTCGGTGGTACCGAAGCTGTCCCTGGCCACCGGGTTGATCTACACCTACACGAAGGGCACCGATCCGAGCGATCCCTGGTACTGGACGGCCCTCGACTACCGCACCGGAGCGACCGTGTGGAAACAGCTGTCCGGCACCGGCCTCGGCTTCAACAACAATTACGCCGGAATCGCCCTCGGCCCCGACGGAGCGGCCTACCTCGGCACACTCGGCGGACTGGTGTCGATGCGCGACAGCGGGTGAGTCGGGGCGCGAACAGGCTTGTGGGCGTAACACCTACGGAGAGCGAAGGATTCGCGACAGGTCGGTGAACTCGTCTCGATGTTCCCCAGGGCCGGTGACGGTCGGCGGAGAATCGAAAGATGGCTGACTTGGCGCTTTCGCCGCAGCGTCGCACGGCGCTGACGAACCTCGTCCAAGACGAATCCACCTTCGCGACAGCGTATCCGCGGGTCGCGGACTACTGGTCCACCGCGGGCCGGTTGCCCGGCACCGGTGACGACATCACCGACGCCACGTTCGACCTACACCTACTGCACTACATGACCGGCGGTGCCAGCACGAATCCGTACTGGGACATCGTCGCCGCCGCGGTATCGCCCGGACCGAGGGAGCGCGCGAACCGCGCCGAGGTGAACGGCGGCAACCCGAAAGGCAGCGCGCGGCTGGCGTATGCGCAGATCGTGCTGCAGGCCGCGTACGCGTACGCGATCCCCGCACCTGCCACACTGCGCTGGGTAGCGGACGTCGCGCAGGGCAGGCCGCTGCTGGAAGTCGGCTCCGGGCGCGGTTACTGGGCGCATCAGCTCACCCGAATCGGCGTGCCCATCAGCGCTTTCGACTCCCACCCGCCGGACCGGGCGACCAACACGGCCTTCCCCGCCGCGCCGGGGCAGGCCGCGACCTGGCATCCCACCGCCACGCCGCCGTCTTCCACGGCCGATCTGGTGGCCGGGCACGCCGACCACGCGCTGTTCCTCTGCTGGCCGCCCGGCTGGGAGAACCCGATGGCCTCCAGCACCCTCGCCGCCTACCAGGAGGCGGGCGGCTCGTCGCTGATCTACATCGGCGAAGCACGCGGCGGGCGGACGGCCGACAGCGCGTTCTTCGACCTGCTCGAAGCCGGATGGACCTTGCTCGACCAGGACCCGGGCTATATCTCGTGGTGGAATCTCGGCGACCGGGCACAGTGCTGGCAGCGCCGGTAGGGGTCAGCTC
Organism: Nocardia sp. NPDC059691; assembly: GCF_042733915.1. Classification (NCBI taxonomy): domain Bacteria; kingdom Bacillati; phylum Actinomycetota; class Actinomycetes; order Mycobacteriales; family Nocardiaceae; genus Nocardia; species Nocardia sp. NPDC059691. The sequence goes on from NZ_JBHWFB010000001.1 coordinate 396,260, forward strand.
GCGCGCTGGAACTCCCACGGGTCGTGCGCGCTGATCAGGGTGACCTCGTCGCCGTGATCGCGGTGTAGCTCGCGCAGCCGAGCCTGGGTGCCCAGCCGAAGGTCGTGGTGGACCTCGGAACCGGTCTGCACGACGTCGAGCACCGGGTGCGGCTGCGGAGCCGGATCGAGTTCGCGGTGGTAGTAGTACGCGTCGCCGCAGTGCAGCAACCAACTGTCGCCGTGGCGAACGGCGACCCCGGTGTGGCCCGCGGTGTGCCCGCCCAGCGGTATCAGCTGGAAGTCGTCGGGCAGGTCCTTCGGTTGGATCGCGTTGAAACCGAACCATTGTCCGGTCGGTTCCGACGGGTAGGCCACCCAGTTCGGATCGTGCGCCCAGTGCGCGGAGCGATAGCGGAAGCTCGGCGCTTCGGCCTGCGCCGCTGCCAGTTCGGCGGCGAGGACGTGGACCTGTGCGTGCGGGAAGTCGGGCAATCCGCCGCAGTGGTCCACGTCGAGGTGGGTGAGGATGATGTGCCGGACGTCGGCGGGCTCGTAGCCGAGCCGTTCGACCTGCCGGATCGCGGTCTCGTCTTCGGAAAGGATGGGCTGGGCCATCGCCACCCAGTCCGCGCCGAGGGTGCCCGCCGGGTCGCGCACGTCGTCCAGTCCGATGCCCGTCTCGATCAGGACCAGGCCGTCGAACGCGGTCTCGACCAGCAGGCAGTGGTTCACGGCATGCGCGGGCGCGGGTCCGTCGTAGGTGGCTTCGATCTGCCGAACCGATCCGCAATTGAGGTGATGGATTGTCATGTGAGCTAGTCTGTGACTTGAAGCGCGGTTCAAGTCAAGGAGACGAGATGACCGATCTGCTCGATATCGCCGAGGTCGGCGAACAAACCGGCCTCGCCCCCTCCGCTCTGCGTTTCTACGAGAAACGCGGACTCATCGCCCCGACCGGCCGCAACGGCCTACGCCGCACCTACCACCCCGACGTCCTGAGCCGCCTGGCCCTCATCATCTGCGCACGCGGCGCCGGTTTCACCCTCACCGAAATCGCCCGCTTCCTCCGCGCCTCCCCCTCCGACGCCGAACTGCGCGCGCGCATGGCCGAAAAAGCCCGGCAACTCGACGACGACATAACCCGCCTCATCCGCATGCGCGACAGCCTCCGCCACGCCGCCACCTGCACCCACGACCCCCTGGTCGAATGCCCGGACTTCAAATCCACCTTCGAGCCGACCTCCAGCGCTGTGTAACTAAACAGATCCATCCCGATCGGCCGATGGGCGGGCACGCCTATTCGCTGGTCGAGTCGATCGGGAATGCCTTCCCGTCGATGACTACGAAAGTTTCGCTGGCGAATCCGTACTCATCCACGACCGACCACGTCCCATCGGCGTGCTCCATCCAGGCGGCGGGACCGCCTTGTTCGTCACTTCCCTGCCTGCCCACCGCTAATCCTCCGACGATCCGAAGATGTAGGCCGAGGCGGACAGGTATTGCTTACAGCCGGGGCCGTGGCCGCAGTGGACATTCGCAACGAAGCGCGCTTGCTCCAAGGATCGGAAGGAACCATCGACCGCGCAGTTTCGGTGCATCCTGCGCCACTGCTCGGTGTCGGCGAGCGAGATGCTCATCGATCCGTCTCCTGCTCGACGCGGTGGATGATGTCGTACGCATCGACCGATTCATCGGTTTCGTTCTCGCGATCGATGAGCCACGGCAGCACGAACCAAACAATCCACAGCCCGAACAGGACTGCGACGACAACGACACTCGTAGTAATGATATCGGCGGGCATACACACAACCTCTCGACAGACTCGATAGTTGCCGCCAACTCGCCATAACTGCAGCCAGAGCGGCGATTACGGAGAGATTCTGGCTTTGGCGATGCCCTTCGCTCGATAACGCAACGGGTATCTCATTGTGAGATATAAGCTCGGCGCAATGGAGACCAAGTACGGGGGAATCGAGGTCCCTGCGGCGGTCTGGCACAAGCCCGAAGTGGGCGCGCTCCTGCGGCGACGCGATGTGTCGGCGCTACTCCGCTCAGTTCAGCGGTACACCGGAGCAAGCCAAGCACGCATCGCAGCGGCAGTAGGGCTGGGCCAGGGCCGAGTCAACGAGATCATCAACAGCAGAAGAACTGTCACCCGCTTCGACGTGTTCGAGCGGATCGCGGATGGCATCTCGATGCCGGACCACGCACGTGTCTTGTTCGGCCTCGCTCCGCGTCACGCGCATACGCTCACCGGCCACGCCGAGATTGCGCAAGCATTCACCGTGCAGTCGGAGGCCGATGCCGAGCTACGCCGACAAGCGCTGATCGCAGAGCGAATCGACCTGTTGGCTGTACGCGGTCTGGGGCTGCTCGCACTCAACGAGTCGTTGCTGCGTGGCACACTGCTGCAACGGACCGACAGCGTCGCTGTTCGAGCTCTCCTCTTGGATCCGGATTCGAAGGCCACAGGTATCCGCGCAGCGGAAATCGGCGAATCGAGTCAGTCCTTCGCTGCGGGCATCAAGCTCGCCCTGGCACGGATAACCGAGTTTCACGAGCATCCCTTTGTCGAACTGCAAGTCGCTGTCTACGACTCGCTGCCGACCTGGCGGATGCTGGTTTTCGACCAGACTTTGTATCTGTCTGCTTTCGGCGCGTCCGCCGAAGGACATCGCTCAGGGATGTACAAGCTCACGGCGGCTGCCAACGGAGTCCTGCATGCCGGATTCCTACGGCAGTTCGAGCAGATGTGGCTGCAAGCCCGTCCGATCGCGAGAGGATCGATCACATGATCGAGGCGGAACTCAAGGCTCGGGTCCGTGACGTCGAGTCCGTGCATGCTGCGTTGGCGGCACGGAGCGCAGGTCAACGCTCGAAGTACAAGGACACCTACTATGACCTCGCGGACGAGCGATTGTCTTCGGAGGGCCGCGAGCTGCGGCTGCGGACGATCACTACGGACAACGGACGGCGATCTTTGCTGACCTACAAGGAACCCGCGGTCGACACGGCGAGTGGATCGAAGCCGGAATTCGAAACCGAGGTGGCCGACCCCTCGGTGATCGACTCTGTGCTACGCGGTCTCGGCCTGAAAGACCTGGTCTGCTTCGAAAAGCACTGCATCAATTATCGATTCGCATCCGGAGGGCGCGAGTTGCTGGCCACGCTGGTGACCGTCCCCGAATTGGACGGCACGTTCATCGAGCTGGAAACCATCGTGCCCGAAGCGGAGCTGGCGGAAGCGCTGGAGATCGTTCGGACCACGCTTCATCAACTCGGAGTCGCGGACGGCGATCTCACCACCGAGCAGTACACCGATGCCGTGCTGGCTATTCGGAAGGCGTCGGAGCTGCCTTGATGAACCAGTTGATGATCTCCTCGCCAGCGAGGATGCCGGTGGCTCGGGTGACGGTGAGGTTGGGGTGGGTCCAGTTGAGTTGTTCGAGTTCGCCGTGGCGGGGGCGGATGGCGGAGTCGGCGGCGCGCAGCATTTCGGCGTCGAGGGCCCCGTCGCCCGCGGCGAGGGTGCGCGCCTCGTCGGCGAGTTCCCGGTTTTCCCAGAGGCGCTTGCGCACCTCGGCGACCGCGCGGCTCTTGCAGACCGCGAGCGGCATGGTGTAGATCTTGCGGCCCTGCTGGGAGGCCGACCAGCCGCGCGGACGGCACCAGTCGTCCCACTCGGCGAGGAATCCCTCGGGGACGGCTTTGGGCTTGACCACCAGATAGCAGAACAGGTGGTCGGCCACGCGGAACTTGGTGACCCAGGAGTCGTCGATGCGGGTGTGCAATTCCTTGCTCACCTCGGACAGGGTGGCGCCACCCGCACGGACCTTGGCGTCGATGTCGATGCGCCAGCTCAAATCGGGCACGCCATCCACCAGGATGTTCCCGCCGTTGCTCGTGATCGCGTAGCGCCACGGCGCTCCGGGCAGCCGGATGCGGTCGAACTGTTTGATGGTGCGGGTGGTGGTGGGAACGACGGCGGCGGGTTCGGTCAGGGTCTGCATCCGCAGCGCCGCGGTGGTGGTCATGAACGACAGCGGCGCCCCTTCCAGATGCTCCACACAGACTGTCGGCACGTCGGCGGTGGTGCTGAAGGCGTTACGCGAGTAGATCATCGTCCGGTCCAGGTCGGTCGCGATCAGCGCCCGTCTTCGATGGGTTGCCGGGGATAGGTTCACTGCTGCACGTCCTTGATCAATCCCATACACGAATATGCCAGGTCGGCGACGATTTCGACCGGGACACCCCGGGCCGAGGCGAGCATCCGGATGTGCGCGTGCTCCGGCGCGTCCGCCTCGCGCACCAGCACCCGCCACGGCACCCGCCGCAGCAGCACCCGCGTGGTCTCGCCGACACCGGGCTTCACGAAGTTCACGCTGGTGATGCCGTACCGCTCCCGCACCTGCTCCACCGATGCCCAGCCGGTCCAGGTGGGCGTCCGGTCGCTCGCGCGGATCGCGGCCACCTCGGCGGGCACCCGATCGCGGATCGCGTCGAAGGCGCCGCTCACGGTGTCCAGCAGGCGGCCGGACACGTCGTCACCGGCCAGTTCGCGGTAGAACTTCGCGCCGTGGAAATCGCCGGGCCCGATCAGCGTGTCGTTCAGAACCGTGCGCGAAACCAGGCCGGATACAGTCGAATTCAGGCAGGCCGAGGCGATCAGGAAGTCGTCGCGGGTGCCGTAGGTGCGCACGCAGTGCCCTGGATCGGCCAGCACCGCCAATTCGTCGTCGAACCGCGGGCCGCCGGCGGCGTGGTAGGCGTCCAGCGCTTCGGTCAGTTCGCGGGTGATCGCGCCTTTGCCGGTCCATCCGTCCACGAACACGACCGAGGACGGATCGTGCTGCTCGGCCAGATAGTCCAGCGCCACCGCGTCGATGCCGCGATCCCGCACGATCGACACCGCGTAGTGCGGCACCTCCAGGCTCGGACGCCGCGAACGCAGCCACCGGCGCATGAGAATGCCGACCGGCGTGCCCGCGCGGGCCAGCGACACCAGGACGACGTCCTCGCCACGTTCGGCGACGACCAGCTCCGACACGGTCGCCACGGCCAGCGCGAGCCGTTCGGCGCTGGCCGCGAGCACCTCGTCGAACAGCGCCCGGTACGACGCGTCGGGCTGATATTCGATCGGCAGCGACTCCGCGTAGTGCGCCTTCCCGGCCTGGATCCGCCGTTCCCGCTCGGCGATGTCGGCCTCCAGGTCGACTTCCGACAGATCCTTCAGCAGCCAGGAAACTTCCTCGGCCGCGTAGGAGCCGAATTCCGGTCCGTGCAGCGGGATGGGTAGCGCGCCCACCCTGGTACCGCTCATATCCGGCTCCCGTTCGACTCCACGCGTTCGGCGTACAGCCGCCGCGGATCCGCCTCCGGCAGCACCGCGAGCAGCACGTCGGCCCCGGAAGCGGTCAGTACATCGATCAGCCCGTGTTCGGCCGTCAGCTCCGCGGTGTCGGCCGGCGAGTCGACCACGACGACGAGCACCGGATCGGCGGCCGGGCCGTCGCCCTCCGCGCCGCTGTCCACACCGTCGTCGGTGATCGTCACGGCGGCATCGCGCTCCGACGGGGCGGCGACCAGCCCTGCCAAGTCGGCCTCGAACAGGTCGAGCGAGGTCGCGGGCCACTGCGCGTTGTACAGATAGCGCGGCGCGGCATCGCCCGGCTCGGGTGCGGTGAAGCGAAACCCTCGTCGCAACGGATATCCCGGCTCGTCCAGCACGTACGCGGGCGATCGCGTGGTGGTCTGAAAGCGAGTGGGCGTACCCGACTCGGCGAGCAGCGCCGCCAACCGCAGGGGCAGGTACATCAGCTCCTCGTGTCCGAGCACGATGACGGGCCTGCCCGCGAAGTCCGCGTCGAGCCGGGCGGTCAAAGCCTGACCTGCTTCCAGCAACGCCGCCTCGAACGCGCCGATGTCGGAAGCGAGTACGCCGTGCCTGCCACCCTCTGGAACCGCGGTCGGCCAGGGGAGTTCGACGCGTTCGAACGAACCGAGATGCGCGGCGGTCGGGTTGAGCCGCGGTTCGGGAAGGGCGCCGACCGCGTCGACCAGCCCGTCGGGCAGCGACGCGCGACCGATGGCGAGACAGACCGTGTCGATCCGGGCACCGAGTTCGGCCGCTGCCGCGTCGAATTGGGCGCGATCGGCGTCGGTGCGCAGATCGACCAGTGACGCGAGCACGTAGTGCGCACGGGGCGCGAAGGCGTGCAGCGCGCGCACCGCATCGATCGCCGTCGCGCCGGTGGATATCTCGTCATCGACCAGTACCAGCGGCAGATCGTTGACGAAGATGTCGGCAGGCGCCGGTTGCAGCAGGTGGGAAGTGGCGTGCGAGTGCCCTTCCTCGAAACCGGCGAGCGTCGACGCGTGCGGCACCGCACGCCGGGTCGAATGCAGGTAGCAGCTCGCGCCGATTCGCGCGGCCACACAATGACCGAGACCCGTTGCGGTCTCGGCGAATCCGAGCACGACGGCATCGCGCTCACCGAGCACCGCGCGGACCAGATCGCCCAGCTGATCGCCCGCACCGAGCACCACCCGCGGATCGGTCGGCAGGTGCTTGCCCAGCACGGTGGAAACCAGCAGGTGCGCCCGGCGCCGATTGTTGTGGCGCACACCCGGCTGCACCAGGGCCGTGATCGGCAAACGCGCCGTGCGCAGCCGGTCCGAGCCGAGTTCGCGCACCGGATCGTGATGCAGGTCTATACCGAGAACCTTTGTCGCCCAAGATGTTTCGTTGTCGCCGAAACCGGTCGCGGTTCGGCTCATACGGTGACCAACGCCGTCAGCAGATCCACGAACGACACTCCCTTGTTCGCCACGCCGAACACCCGCGCGCGCAACAAGGTCTGTCGCGCCCAACTGCGATGCGGCCGCATCTCGTTCATCTTGTTCCGGTAGCCGGAGGCCGCCACGCCGCCGACGTCGTCGCGCAGGATGTCCAGCGCGTCCGAGTACTCCTCGTGTGTCACCACCGACAACGCGTGCACGGCCGCCACGTGGGACGGGTGGATCACCGTCTTGCCCTGGATGCCGTTGGCCCGGTCCAACGTGATCTCCCGCAGCAAACCGTCCAGATCCCGGCTGACCAGGTACTGCCGGAACGGCACCGCGTCGGACTCCTCGAACGGCGCCGTCCGCAGCAGCGGCCGGAACATCCGTTCGTGATCGGCGAAGTACTCCCACACCGGCCCCGTGATGACGAAACCGGTTCCGTCCGCGCGCCCCAGGTAGTTCACGATGTCGGCGATGACGTCGGCGACCACGCGCACGTCGTAGATGGTCAGGTCGCGGTCGCGCCGGATGCCGAAGGTCGAGCACATGTCGGTCGCGCCGACCCGCACCGCGAGCACCCGGTCCCGGTGCGCGGCCAGCAGCGCCGCGATCTGGGTGAGTTCGTAATCGCGGGTCTCCCGATGCACCAGCCCCGCCGACTCCAGCACCGGCATCCCGTACAGCGGCCGGTCCAGCCGCTGGGCCGCCACGTTCAGCGCGTTGAGGTACTTCGGCCCGGTGACGCTGTCGAACTTCGGGAACACGAACCCGGTCAGCACCTTGGCGCCAGGTCCGAGTTGCTCGATGAGCTCGGTGATCGTGTCCGCGTCGCGCACCCGAACGAACAACAGCGGGTTGGCGTCGTGGCTGCCCGCGAGCAGATCCAGCGCTTCGACGGTCTGCCGCTTGGCGTACTCCACCTCGTGATCGGCCACCGCGTCCTCGAGGTCGATCACCATCGAACACACGCCGTGCCCGGCCCGCCTGCCGATCGTCAGCGCGAGATCGGGCCTGGTCGCGGGCGCGTACAGCGTCGCGCCGAGACCGATCGCGAGCAGCTCGCGGTCGGTGTTGTCGTCGCCGAACGGTTCGGGCTGCCGGTGGAAAAGACGCCTCGCCTCCGGGCCGTGCAACTGCCGGAAGTGGCGCAGCGGCATTCGCTTCCGCAGGGAAACCTCCTGCTGGACGGCGATGCCTGCGGTCATCGTTGCCCCATTCTCATTCTCGTCGTGGTCCTGCTTGTCTTCTCATTCGATCCACTACCCCGGCTATGAATTCGGTGACGGCATCCAGTTCCGCCACATAGGCCCAGTAGTCGGGGTGACGCCCCGACAGTGTTTCGCTGATTCGGTCGATTCGTGCCGCTTGCGCGTCGAGGACCGAGCCCCATTCGGCGACCAGCCCGCGACTCACCGCGAGCATCTGCGCGTCCCGCAGCCGGAATCGTACGGCCTTGGCCTGTTCGTGCGGGTCGGACCGAATCGCACGCAGCAGGCTGAGCCGCTTGGTGACGGCGTCGACTCGCTGCTCGGCCTCGGCGAGGAACCCGCGCGCGGATGTGGTCAGATCAAGTGCAAACTCCGGATTGTTCTCTACCGCCGCCGCACGCGCCCTGCCGAGGGCCGCGTCCGCGGCCTCGATGGCTCGCTGACTTTCCCGCTCATTGTTAGCCAGATCGGCCGAACTCGCAGCATTGAACTCGCGCAGCAGCGCCGAGAACGCCTGCGGAACGCCTTCGGCCCTGGTCCGGACGGCGGCAAGTCGGGTTGTCACGGACGATATCGCGTTGTTCGCGGCCGCCGCCCGAGATGGTGCTTGCGCCAACGCATCCGCCAGCTCGTTGGTGACCGCCTGCAGATGGTTCGCGGCCTCCCGCACGGTGCCCGCGGACCCGCCGGAACCCGCCGCCTCCAGTGTGACCAGCGCCTCATCGACCGCCGCGGTGTGCCTGCGCACCGACGGATAGTCCGCGAACTCCGATTCGGCGGCCCGCCCGCGCACACCGGCCGCGGCGACCTTCACCTGCTGGGCCAACTGCGGCACCGCGCCGAGCACCGCCACCGCCTCCTCCAGCTTGCCCTGGTCGCCGCGATAGAACTCGTCGACCGCGCGCGCCGCGTCGGCCAGTTGCCGTACCGCGGCGTCGACGCGCTGCCGGCCCTGCGGCACCGGCGGGCCGCCCTGCTGCGCGGCCTCCAGCTCGGCGCTCAGCGTCAGATACACCTCCGCGGCGCCATAGCATCTGTGCCGCAACGGTTCCCAGCGCGCGCCCGTGCGCCGCTCGGGGAAGATCTGATCGGCGGCGTGCACCGCGGCCTCGGCCGCGCTCTGGCGCCGATCCATGTCGAGGAAAGCCGTCGCCAGCGTCGTGCGGGCATGCTCGATCCACTCGTCGTTCTCCGACGAACGAAACCATCCACGCCTCCGGCCTGCCACGCCCCGATGGTAGGAGATCTTCCTGTTCGCCGGGGGTTACGCGGGTTCCTACGAAAGTTCGCGGAAACCTACTACTGTCGATGGCGTCCCCGGCGATCCGGACATGCTGGGAACCAATGACGGACTATTGAAAGGGAATCCCGCATGGGTGTCAGTTTGTCCAAGGGCGGCAATGTCTCGCTGACCAAGGCGGCGCCTAACCTCACTGCTGTCTCGGTCGGCCTTGGGTGGGATGTGCGGACCACCACCGGCACCGACTTCGACCTCGACGCCAGCGCCATCGCGACCGGCGGGGACAAGAAGGTCCTGTCCGACCAGCACTTCGTCTTCTTCAACAACCTGCGTTCGCCCGAGGGCTCGATCGAGCACGCGGGCGACAACCGGACCGGTGAAGGCGAGGGCGACGACGAGGTCATCAACGTCGACCTGGCGAACACCCCGCCCACGATCGAGAGCATCTTCTTCCCGGTCTCGATCTACGACGCCGACTCCCGGTCGCAGTCCTTCGGCCAGGTCCGCAACGCCTACATCCGTGTCGTGGATCGCAGCAACGGCGAGGAGCTCGCCCGCTACGACCTCACCGAGGACGCCTCGACCGAGACCGCCATGGTCTTCGGCGAGCTGTACCGCAACGGCGCAGAGTGGAAGTTCCGCGCGATCGGTCAGGGCTACGCCTCCGGTCTGGCGGGCATCGCCCGTGATTACGGCGTGAACGTCTAGGGAACACTTCGCTGTTCACAGGGGGCCCGGCGACGGGCCCCCTCGTCGTGCCACCCAGGCATGCCGGCGTCCTGGGAGCAACGTTGGACAACCGGCGATCCAGCAGCCACGCTGGTAGCAACCGTCGCCGCCTCGTTTTTCACTCAGGAAAGGTCCCAGCGTGGTCCTGCGCATATTCGGCATGTCCCTCGTCGTCACGGTGCTCTCGCTCGTCGTCGCGGTCGTGTACGGCGGACCGACCGCCCTCGCGCTCGCCGCGATCCTCGGCATCCTCGAGGTGTCGCTCTCGTTCGACAACGCCGTGATCAACGCCACCGTCCTGGAACGGATGAGCGCGTTCTGGCAGCGGATCTTCCTCACCGTCGGCGTGCTGATCGCCGTGTTCGGCATGCGGCTGGTCTTCCCGCTGGCGATCGTGTGGATCACCGCGGGGCTGGATCCGGTGCGGGCCTTCGACCTGGCCCTCAACCCGCCCCCGGACGGCGCCCTGACCTTCCCGGACGGCAGCCCGAGCTACGAGAAACTGCTCACCGACGCGCATCCGCAGATCGCGGCGTTCGGCGGTATGTTCCTGGCCCTGCTGTTCCTCAACTTCATCTTCGAGGAACGCGAGATCACCTGGCTGAGCTGGCTGGAGCGGCCGCTTGCGAAGGCGGGCAAGCTGGACATGCTCTCCGTGGTGGTCGCCGGTGCGGGCCTCATCCTCACCGCGGAGTTCATCGCCGACGAGGCGCACCGCTCGACCGTGCTGGTCGCGGGCCTGCTCGGCATGATCACCTACATCGCGGTGGACGGGCTCGGCTCCATGTTCCACACCGAGGAGCAGAGCGAAGGGCCGTCGGAGCTGGTCAAGGCCACCGGTAAGGCGGGCTTCTTCCTGTTCCTCTACCTGGAGGTGCTCGACGCGTCGTTCTCCTTCGACGGCGTGATCGGCGCGTTCGCCATCACCTCCGACCCGATCATCATCGCCCTCGGCCTCGGCCTGATCGGCGCCATGTTCGTCCGGTCGATCACGGTGTACCTGGTTCGCAAGGGCACGCTGTCGGAGTACGTCTACCTGGAGCACGGCGCGCACTGGGCGATCGGCGCGCTCGCCGCGATCCTGCTGGTCTCGATCGGCGTGCACATCAACGAGATCGTCACCGGCCTGGTCGGCGTCGCGTTCATCGGCGCGGCGTTCATCACCAGCATCGTCCGCAACGGCCGAGCGGACGAAGAGGAACTGGACAGCGAACGGGAACCGACGCCGGTAGGCTGATTCCCGGCAAGCAGCCCGAAGACCCGTTGCGGCAGCGGCCCCGTCCCGAGGGATGGCCGCTGCCGCTCTCGTTTCCACAGAGGGGGGATCGCGCCATGGCGATCGACGACAACCCCGGCGGCGTCAACCTGTCCAAGGTGACCCTGTCGAAGGCGACACCGAGCATCAACCTGACCAAGCCGGGTGAGCAGCAGGGCACCATGCGGGTCAACCTGAACTGGTCGAGCGGACCGAGGGGATTCTTCCGCCGCGCCAAGCCGATCGATCTCGACCTCGGCTGTCTCTACGAACTGTCCAACGGCGCCAAGGGCGTCGTCCAGGCGATCGGCGGCAATTTCGGCACGCTGGAGGCCGAGCCCTACATCCGGCTCGACGGCGACGATCGCAGCGGCGCGGCCGCGTCGGGCGAGAACCTGCACATCGACCTCGCGCGGCCCGAGCTGTTCCGGCGCATCCTGATCTTCGCCTTCATCTACGAGGGCGTGCCGAACTGGGCCGCCGCCGACGGCGTGGTGACGCTCTACCCCACATCCGGTCCGCAGGTCGAGGTCCGCCTGGATTCTCCGGTGGACGGCGCTCGCTCGTGCGCCATCGCCCTGCTGCAGAACCAGGGGGCCGGGATCATCGTGCACCGGGAAGTGCACTACGTCAACGGCGCCCAGCGCGAACTCGACCAGGCATACCAGTGGGGCATGCAGTGGCAGGCCGGGCGCAAGTAGGTCACCGCGGCACTGGCACCGGCTGCCGCGTGACGACCGCCGACGCCGCCGGCTTGCGAGCCGCGAACACCAAGCCCACCAGGCCGATGGCGAGTCCGGCGACGGTCAACGGTCGCAGCGGCTGATCGATCAGCAACCAGGCCAGGATCGCGGTCACGGCGGGCGTCGCGAAGAACAGCTTGCCCACCCTGGTCGCGTCCCACCGGCGCAGCATGGCGTTGAGCAGCAGGAACGCGGCCATGGAGTTGACCAGCACCATCCAGATGAGCGACCCGGCGAACCGGCCCACGTCCGACACGTGCACTTGGCCGGACAGCCAGGTCAGCACCCCGGCGATCGGCGCGCTGATCGCCACGTGCAGCGCCGTGGCCGCCCTGGGATCCACGGTGGGCGTGAATCGCTTCTGGTACACGGTGCCGATGCTCAACCCGAGCAGCCCTGCCACGCACAGCAGCAGTCCGGTCAGGGAGAAGTGGGACTGGTCGAACACGGCGAGTGCGACTCCGATGCCGCCGATGCCGAAGCCGAACCACTGCCGCATCGTGACGACTTCGCCGATCAGTCCGGCGCACAGAGCGATGACCACCGGATTCAAGCCCTGCACCAGCGCGATCACCGCCGCCGAAACATGTTCGGCCATCGCCGTGTAGAACGCGCCGAACTGGACCATCTGCATCAGCAGCCCGGCGACGAGCACGTGACGCAATTGGCTTCCCTGCGGCCACGTGACCCGCGCGAGGAGGGCGTAGGCCGTGAGCAGCGCTCCCGCGACGGCGAAGCGCACGAACAGCACCAATAGCGGCGGCGCGGCGCCGACCCCGATCACCCCCGCGATGAACGCACTGCTCCACAACAAGACGAACAGCGGCTGCGCGGCCACCATCGCGAATCGGCTCTGCACGGACCCTCCTCGAGTAACCAGCTTGGGTGGTTATCACAGTGGCATCCGGTTCAATAACCTGTCAAGGCGGTTACTATAAGGAGGTGTTCACCTTCGTGAGCGGCAACCTCGCCCTGGACTTCGCCGGTACCGTCATGGGGCGCTCGACCAGGTTCGAGGATGTCCTCTCCACACCCGCGGCGCTGGCCGACTGGATCGTCGCCGCGGGCCTGCTCGATAGCCCGCCAACCGGCGACGCGGACACCCTCGCGCGGGCGGTGCGCTTGCGTGAGGCGGCCTATCGCATGGCGCTGGCCGCTGCCCGCGAAACCGCCTTCGACGACGGCGATCGCCGGACCGTCAACGAATTCGCCGAGGGCGTCCCGCCCTCGATCAGCCTGCGCGCCGACGGCACGGTCGTCCGCTCCGGCGACGCGGACGCGGCCTTGGCCGCCGTCGCACGTTCCGCGATCGAGTTACTGGGCAGCCGGGCGCTCGTCAAGGAGTGCGGTCGCCCCGTGTGCACGCGGCTGTATGTGGACACTTCCCGCGGCGGCTCGCGCCGGTGGTGCGACATGACCCTGTGCGGCAACCGCGCCAAAAGCGCGGCCTTCCGGGCCCGGCACGGTGGGCCTTAGACCACCGGGACCAGATCGCGGGGGTCGGACCGCGCGACCCGGGGCTTCATCGAACGATTTCCACGCGGCGCCGCGCACAGGAAGACGAAGAAGAACACGATCAGCAGACTCGCGCGCCCCCACACACCGAATTGGACGATGCGCTCCATCAACTCGACCGACTTGCCCGTACCCATCGAGTAGAAGTAGCGGAACACCCCGATCCCGATGGCCGCGTCGGCGACGAGATAGCTGCCGACCAACCACCAGGGGATCTCGAGCAGCACCAGGAACGGCACCAGCCAGAGGGTGTACTGCGGGGAATGCACCTTGTGGAACAACAGGAACCCACACAGCATCGCGCCGCTCACACCGACCCACGGGAACACGCCGGTCGCCAGGTAGCGCCGCCAGCCGAGCCACATGGCCAGCGCGAACGCCGCGAGCACCAGCAACGGGGAAGCGACCGAGACCAGTTGCTGGAACGCCGCCTCGCTGCGCGGATCGGGACCGAACATCGGCCGAAGTCCCCAGTACCAGATGGAATTCGTGGTGATATCGGCCTGACGCAACTGCTGGAAGGTGATGGACGCGCGCCAGCCTTCGTAACCCATCAGCGCGAACGGCAGGTTCACCACTACCACGGTGCCGATCGCCGCGCCCGCGGTGAGCAGAGCGCCACGGACGTCCGGTCCCCGATCGCCGGCTTCCGCGTCGCGCTCGCCACCGCCGGTGAGCACGTACGCCAGCAAGGGCAACACGAAGATCCCCGGGTACAGCTTGAGGCAGAATCCGAGCCCGAGCAGTACCGCGGCCACGATGCCCCTGGTACGCACCGAGTAGCGCGTCAACGCGGTCATCACGTAGACGGCCGCCACCGCCGTGCACACCACCGGAAGCTCCCAGTTGTGGAAGGCATAGAGCACCAGCGGCGGTCCGGCCGCCCACAGCAGGGCCGCGCCCCCGGCCAGGCGAGCCAGCATCCACGCGGTCAGCAACGCGAAGGGCGCCAGCAACAGCGCCGAGTACCGCAGGAAATCGGCGTCATCGTGCGCGCCCACCGCGCCGAACCACATCAGCACGCCGCTGAGCACCGGATATTCCACCGCGCCGCCGACCAACGCCCCGTCGTCGGTGATGCCGCCGGTCACATAGGGAAAGACATGCTCGTTGATGTCTCGGCCGAGCCAGAGGAATTGGATATCGGAATAGCAGACGTCCGAATCCTTGATCACATCGAAAACCGTGCTGCGCCCGTCCCGGTCGAACGGCGCACCCGCGCAACGCGCCTTGTTCGCGTACGCCAGCGCGAGGACGAGACCGCAGAGCAGCACCACCACCACGGCGAACGCCGCGCGGCGTCGCACGCCACCCGCGGGCAGGTCGCTGGCGGCGAGTCCGGTCGGCATGGATCCACCCTAAGCGGACGGTCGGGGCCGTGCCGCCATTCCCCTTCCTAGCGACGCGAACGCGCGAGCCGAACACGTGCGAGCCGGGGCGGCTCGCGGGGCGATTTCACTGCTCAGGTGCCGCTCATGTAGCCTGTTCGGGTTGCTGACGCAACGACCCTCCTGCCACGGACCGTCCGTGGCCGTTTCCTAGTCCACAGGAGGTGATTGGTCCGTGCGTCATTACGAAGTGATGGTCATCCTCGATCCGAGCCTGGACGAGCGCACTGTTGGTCCGTCGCTGGACAACCTGCTCAGTGTCGTTCGCACCGAGGGCGGCAAGATCGACAAGGTCGACATCTGGGGCCGCCGCAGGCTCGCCTACGAGATCGCCAAGCACGCCGAGGGCATCTACGCCGTGGTCGACCTGACCGCCGAGCCCGCCACCGTGAGCGAGCTCGACCGCCAGCTCGGTCTCAACGAGTCGGTGCTGCGCACCAAGGTTCTGCGCCACGACAAGTAGTCCGGCAACCCTCGTTTGCGTCGGAGCCTGTGCCTAGGCTCTAGCGCAACAGCGAGACGCGGACTGCACACCGAGCAGGAGGAACCACATGGCAGGCGACACGGTCATCACCGTCATCGGAAATCTGACGGCCGACCCGGAGCTTCGATTCACACCGGCGGGACAGGCGGTGGCGAATTTCACCGTCGCGTCGACTCCCCGTGTGTTCGACCGTAATTCGAACGAATGGAAAGACGGCGAAGCGCTGTTCCTGCGCTGCAATATCTGGCGTGAGGCCGCGGAGAATGTCGCCGAAAGCCTGACCAGGGGTTCCCGTGTCATCGTGAGCGGACGGCTCAAGCAGCGCTCCTACGAAACCCGCGAGGGTGAGAAGCGCACGGTCGTCGAGCTCGAGGTCGACGAGGTCGGTCCCTCGCTGCGCTACGCCACCGCGAAGGTCAACAAGACCAGCCGCGGCAGCGGTGGCGGCGGCTTCGGGTCCGGCGGGTCCGGCGGCGGTGGCGGCTACGCCTCCTCCGGTGGTGGCGGTGGGCGTTCCGGCGGTGCCGAGGACGACCCTTGGGGCAGTGCGCCCGCGGCAGGCTCCTTCGGGGGCAACAGCCGCATGGATGACGAACCGCCGTTCTGAGAACGGCCACAACGGCCCGCACGAATTCGGGCCATCACTGATTACGGAGTACAAGACCATGCCTAAAGCGCCCGCGCGCGAAAAGGTGCTGAAGAAGAAGGCTTGCTCGTTCTGCAAGGAGAGCAAGACCGGAACCGTCACGATCGATTACAAGGACACGGCGTTGCTGCGCAAGTACGTCAGCGACCGCGGCAAGATCCGCGCCCGCCGCGTCACCGGCAACTGCGTGCAGCACCAGCGTGATGTCGCGGTTGCGGTCAAGAACTCGCGTGAGGTCGCGCTGCTGCCTTACGTGTCGACGGCTCGCTGAGAAAGGGAGGCACGCCAATGAAGTTGATTCTTACCGCTGATGTGGACAACCTCGGTGCCCCCGGCGACACCGTTGAGGTCAAGGACGGCTACGGCCGCAACTACCTGCTGCCGCGCGGCCTGGCGATCGCGGCCAGCCGTGGCGCGCAGAAGCAGGTCGAGGGCATTCGCCGGGCGCAGGAAGCCCGCCGGGTCCGCGACCTGGACCACGCCAACGAGCTGAAGCAGGCCATCGAGAACCTGGAGTCGGTCTCGCTGGCGGTGAAGACCGCGGGCACCGGCAAGCTGTTCGGCTCGGTGACCCAGTCGGACGTCGCTGCGGCCGTCAAGGCGGCGGGTGGCCCCGTCGTCGACAAGCGCAGCATCGAGCTGCCGAAGGCGCACATCAAGTCGACCGGCAAGCACGCCATCCTGGTGCACCTGCACCCGGACGTGTCGGCGAAGTTCGACCTCACGGTCACCGCCGCCTGATTCCAGGCATCGCGTCGAGGACCACTCCCGTCCGTTCACGGGAGTGGTCCTCGGTCGTGCTCCCGCTGCCGCGAGCCGCTTTGTAGCTAATTATTTGCTGGATGACCGAGCGCGTCTTCAGGGACAATCTGGGCCGCACCGCACACCGCAATGACGCCTGGTCTACCCAGCCTGTGGATTACTGGTCGAACCGACCGTCCGCAATGTGATTCAGGCCATATGCAGCTCACGTGCTGTTAACCCAACACGCCCGGCTGTTCAACTTGGCCGACACGCCGGTACTTCGTTAATCCACACCTGGAAGAACGCGGAAGTCCACATCTATCTGCGTATTTGACCCCGACGACCTGGGTTTTCCCCAAGTTGTACACAGGGGGTGCACACGGTTGGGTGAACTCTCCCCAAGTTATCCACAGCTGTGTGCACAGTGCGGTTTGGTGCACAGCCAGCGGGTCGCCTAGGTTCGTCGCATCGCTGCGCGCGGGCCGCTCCCGAGCGCGCGCACGGGCCGGTGCCGCGGCGATAGCTGGAGCCCTGGTCAAAGGCTTTTTCGAACGTGTCGGTGCCCGGGAGTAAAACGAGTCGACAGGGTGCATCCCGGTCGTGGGGTAGAGAGGACGGTCGAGTCTGGTGACAACCACCGATGACCGCGGGCACACGGACTTCCCGCCCGAACCTCCCGGCGAGGACTTCGGCCGCCAGCCTCCGCACGACATGGCGGCCGAGCAGTCGGTGCTCGGCGGCATGCTGTTGAGCAAGGACGCCATCGCCGACGTCGTCGAGGCGATTCGGCCCGGCGATTTCTACCGTCCCGCCCATCAGGCCATCTACGACACGATCCTGGATCTCTACGGGCGCGGCGAACCCGCCGACCCGGTGACCGTCGCCGCGGGCCTGGACCGCCGTGGCGAGCTCAAGCGCATCGGCGGCGCGCCCTATCTGGTCACGCTCACCCAGACCGTACCGACCGCGGCCAACGCGGGCTACTACGCCGAAATCGTCGCCGAGAAGGCCATTTTGCGCCGCCTGGTCGAGGCGGGCACCCGCATCGTCCAGTACGGCTACGCGGGCGCCGACGGCCAGGACGTCGCCGAGGTCGTCGACCGCGCCCAAGCCGAGGTCTACGAGGTCACCGAACGCCGCACCAGCGAGGACTTCCTCCCCCTCGAAGAACTGCTCCAGCCGACGATGGACGAAATCGACTCCATCGCCAGCCGCGGCGGCATCTCCCTCGGCGTCCCCACCGGTTTCACCGAACTCGACGAAATCACCAATGGCCTGCACCCCGGTCAGATGATCATCGTCGCGGCCAGGCCTGGCGTGGGCAAGGCGCTGGCCCTGGATACCCCCCTTCCGACACCCACCGGATGGACCACCATGGGTGAGGTCCACGTCGGCGACGAATTGTTGGACGCGAAGGGTCGTCCCACCCGCGTCGTAGCGGCGACCGAGGTTTTGTCTGGGCGTCCCTGCTACGAGGTGGAGTTCTCCGACGGCTCCGTGCTCGTCGCGGATGAACAACATCAATGGCTCACGGAGACCAGGGCATCCAGACGGTCGAAACGGGCAGCTGCCGAGGTGCGTACGACCGCCGAGATCGCGAGAACGCTGCGGTGCGACACCGCGGATCGCAGACTGAACCACTCGGTCAGCAATTCCGGCCCGCTACAACTGCCTGCGCGCGCCCTGACGGTGCCGCCCTACACGCTGGGCGCCTGGCTCGGCGACGGAACGTCCGCCGCCGCACAGCTCACCTGCGCCGATCCAGAGATCATCGCGCGAATCGAGGCCGAGGGGATCGTCGCGGTGCCCTCGCGGTCGGCTCGGCTGCGTTATCAGCTGACATTGCCTGCCGACGAGCCGATCCCCGCACGCGAGTGCCTGGTCTGCGGCAAGGAATTCGTTCCTTTCACCACCGAGGTCCGCACCTGTGGGCGGTCCTGCGGCGGAAAGGCTCGGTTCCTTTCGGCTCCGTCGCCTGCATCGCGCTGCCCGAATTGCGGCGAGCGGTCGATCGGTCTGCGCCTGTGCCAGAAGTGCCGGAACACCGTCGGGAGCGTGCAGGCGCGCCTGCGGACGCTCGGTGTCCTCGGTGACAAGCACATTCCCATCGACTACCTGCGAGCGTCCGAGCAACAGCGACGGTCCCTACTGGCCGGTTTGCTGGACACCGACGGCACCGTGACCAACGGCGGCTCCGTACAGTTCGGTGTCACGAACGCCCGGCTCGTCGCAGACGTGCACGAGCTGATCGTCGGCCTCGGTTACCGCTGCCATCTCTCCACCAAGCGAGTCCGAGGTCGTTCCTTGGAATCCTCTACCGCTTACACCCTCACCTTCGCTACCGACGACGAGGTGTTCGGTCTGTATCGGAAGGCCTTGCTGCACAAGGAACGGCGCGCCAGCCGCAGCACGGTGCGATCGAACTCGCGATTCGTCGTCGATGTGCGCCGGATCGACAGCGTGCCGGTGCGCTGTGTCGAAGTGGACAACGCCGATCATCTGTATCTGGCCGGACGCTCGATGATTCCCACGCACAACTCAACTTTGGGAATGGATTTCATGCGCAGTTGCTCGATCAAGCATGGCTTGGCGAGCGTCATCTTCTCCTTGGAGATGAGTCGTACCGAGATCGTCATGCGGTTGTTGTCGGCGGAGGCGAAGATCAAGCTCGGGGATATGCGGTCCGGGCGGATGAGCGACGACGACTGGACCAAGTTGGCGCGGCGGATGAGTGAGATCAGCGAGGCGCCGCTGTTCGTGGACGATTCGCCGAACCTGACGATGATGGAGATCCGCGCCAAAGCGCGGCGGCTCAAGCAGCGCCACGATTTGAAACTCGTGGTCGTGGATTACCTCCAGCTGATGACGTCCGGCAAAAAGGTCGAATCCCGTCAGCAGGAAGTCTCGGACTTCTCCCGTAATCTGAAACTGCTGGCCAAGGAACTCGAAGTGCCGGTGGTCGCGATCAGCCAGCTCAACCGCGGTCCCGAACAACGAACCGACAAGCGCCCCATGGTGTCCGATCTCCGCGAGTCGGGATCTTTGGAACAAGACGCGGATATGGTCATCCTGCTGCACCGTCCCGACGCTTTCGAGCGCGACGACCCGCGCGGCGGTGAGGCCGACCTGATTCTCGGTAAACACCGTAACGGCCCCACCGCGACGATCACCGTCGCCCACCAATTGCATTTGTCGCGGTTCGTGGATATGGCGCGCGGCTGAGTCCGGAGGAGGCTGGGCTCAAGTACCGTACGGCTGTGGGTCTTCGCCAGTCGGCTCACTCAGGGTGTCCTGTGCCAGCCACGGCATCCGGTCGATCAGGCGATCACGGAGTTCGACCAGATTCGCGATGCGCCGATTGAGTTCGGCGAACCGTGGTGGCGCTACGGATGCGTACCCGTTGGGGCACCGCGGCTCGAACGGGAATGTCTGGGGCAGATCACGGTCGAGGTACGGCACGAACGCGCGGACATCGTCGACGGTGAAGCCGGCATCGAGCAGTTCCCGGATGTTCTGTACCCGCTTGACCGCCTCTTCGTCGTAGCGGCGGTAACCCGAACCGGTGCGCTCACAGGTGAGCAATCCCCGTTCTTCGTAGAAGCGCAGGGCGCGCGTGGTCGTTCCGGTCCGCTCCGCCAGTTCACCGATCAGCATTGTCGTGTCCTTCCCGTGGTGACTGTTCAACGCGTGAGCCGCACAACTACCTTCCCGGTGTAGCGACCTCGCACCAGGTCGAGCAGTGCTTGTGGAGCGTTTTCCAGCCCATCGACGACATTCTCGGTGTGCCGCAACGAACCCTCGGCGAGCCACTGGCGTAACCGCCGTCCGAATTCCGGCGCGAGATCCAGATGGTCGAGGGCGGTGAATCCGCGCAGTGTGATTCGCTTACCGATCACCGGCAGCAGGTCCCCGGGCCCGTCATCGGGCGCCCCGCCTGCCCGCTGCCGGGCGAGCGCGCCGCACAGGGCGATTCGTCCGCCGACGTTCATCGCCTCGATCGCGGCACGCAGTTGCGCGCCGCCGACATTGTCGAAATAGACGTCGATCCCTTCCGGCGCGGCCGCCCGGAACCGGTCGGCCAGCGGCTGATCGTGATAGTCGAACGCCGTGTCGAAGCCGAGTTCGTCGATGACGTAGCGCGCCTTCCGCGGTGATCCCACGCTCCCGACGACTCGCCCGGCGCCGAGCAGTCGCGCGAGCTGGCCGGCCAGGCTACCGGTAGCTCCGGCGGCACTGGACACCAGAACGGTCTCACCCTCGCGTAACCCCGCGACCACTGTCAGCCCCACATACGCGACCAATCCGAAACCGAGGTACGTCGACGGGGACGGATACGCCTGTGCGTCGACGACCCGAACACTGTCGGCGTCCACGATGGCGTACTCCCGCCAGCCGTGTTGGTGCAGCACCAATGCTCCCTCCGGCACATGCTGGTCAGCGGACACGACGACCTCACCGATCGCGCCACCGGATATCACTTCGCCGACGGCGAAGGCGGGCATCGGGATTTCGGGATACGCGCCGATTTGCATCAGCATTCCCGGATCGAGCGACATGTACAGGTTGCGGATCAGCACTTGACCCGGTGCGGGATCGGGCACCGCCTCTTCGATCAGCCGGAAGTCCGGCAATGCCGGCAATCCGTTCGGTCGCGCGGCCAGCTGGATCGCTCGGGAGGTTCGCGTCACAGTCGTCATGCCCCGACGCTAAGGATTGACGTATACGTAAAGGTCAAGCAGCAACCAGGCGCAAGGGGACGCTTCGCGGTTCGAACCCTTCCATCCGGCACTAAGTAACGCTCACGGCCCCTACCACGACGTCCTCGGTGACGTATGGCCCGTCGGGGGGCTTGTCCGTCCACTTTGTCGGTGTATGGAATGGAAATCAGGACATGGCTCTTCGCGAGTTCTTCGCGCGGCATCGCATCGCTTCGGCGGTTGCCGCCCCGGCGGTGCTGGGCGTGGCGGCGGTGGTCGCCACCTCGTTGGCGTTGACGTCGACGCCGGAAACCAGGGAAACCCAGCTGACGACCTCCGTCACGGAATGCCGCGACATGGTCACCATCTCGGTGGCCGGTCGCAACGACACTCCGGTGGAGGGGACCACCAGGATGCTGGTGGATGCCAACGGCAACCCGTTGCCCGCCGCGCTGTCGGGTGACCACAGCAGTGAGTGGGTCGATCCGGTCGTCAACGCACCGGCCGACGACGTCGATCCGGACGCGTACGCCGCGGTCTACATCGCCTATCCGGCGAATATGTCCACCTACGAGGACGCTGTCAACGCCGGTGTCGCGAACACCGAGCGGGTGATGCGGGAGATCGCCCAGGCGTGCCCCGACACCAAGTTCTCGATCGTCGGCTACAGCGAGGGCGCCGACGTCGTCCGCCGCGTCGCGATGCAGATCGGCCATCAGGAACCCGGCCAGGACGGCGCGTACGGGATCGTGGATCCGGACGACGTCGTCGGCGTCGTCATCCTCGCCGACTCGGGGCGCTCGGCGGGCGACGGGCCGTTCCCCGGATCGAAGGACCCGTTCAGCAACCCGGACGGCTTCGACCAGCAATATCAGAACGGCACGAACGCGGTTCCCGGGCAGGGCGCGGTGCGCGGCAGCAGCGGTGACTTCGGCGCGCTGAACGGCAAGATCGCGTCGTTCTGCTCCGACGGCGATCTCACCTGCTCGGCGCCGCAGAACATCTCCCTGCTGCAATTGGTGGTCAATGTCGGCAGGCAGTTGAACGTGGACGCGCTCGAGCGCGACGGACTCACGCCCGCGACCGGGCAGGACGTCGCCGTGGTCCTCGGCCGGATCGCGATGGCGGCGTTCGCGGACATCCAGTCGCAGCCGAACTGGATGCAGAGCGACGAGACCTTCCTGCAGGTGCTGCTGCGGGTGTCGGACCCGGCGTACAAGCCGGGTGAGAAGAAGGCGCCGGTGCAGGCGGACTCCATTGCCACGAACGACATGTCGCCGCTGGCCTACCTGCCGCAGAAGGTGCTCAACGAGATCGTCGGGCTCATCGTGACGAACCAGAACACGATCCCGGTCATCCTCAGCGACCCGTACAACCTCACGCTGGGCCCGAATCACACCGGTCACCACTTCGACTACTGGGACGACGCGGACCCCGCCGCGGGCAAGCCGCTGACCTCGGCGGAGTACGCGGCCGCGTGGCTCACCCATCTGGCGAAGCAGGCGCAGGCCGGTAAGCAGGTCGACCCGACGTCCAAGCCGCAGGAGGCGGACCTGGCCGCCGTGTACAAGGCGGCGGAGACCACCTCGGCGGCTCCGACGACCGAACCCGCCAAGAGCTCGACCACGGCACCGAAGCCGACCAGCGCCGCCCCTACGACGACCGGCACCACGGACCGGCCGACGACGACGGCGCCGACCTCGACCACCACCTCGGCGCCGGTGGTCACCACCACCACGCCCGCGCCTGCTCCGGTCGCGGCGCCGGTCGAGACGACGAAGCCGACCACCACCACCGAATCGACCACGACGACAACGCACTCCGCGGCGCCGACCACCACCGCGACCGCGAAGGCGTCGAACTGATCGACCCGCGGGCCGCGATCACAGCCGGTCGGCGTGATCGCGGCCCGCGGCGTATTCGCTCGCCAACGCGCGAGTGGTGACGTGTAACCGGGTGCGCTCGGTGTCGGGCGGAATCAGTCGTGCACGGCGCGAAGGTTGCGGGCCAGCATTTCGACGCGATGGCGTTGGAGCTGGGTGAATTCCTCAGGATGATGGATCTCCACACTCAGCCGTCCGGCGAAAGTGCTGATGACGCAGGTGCCGCCGCCCGGTTGCTGCGGACGGCGGCCGGTCAGGTCCGGCTTCGCGAGCATGGTGGAGTGGAAGTCGTCGATGCGCAGCTCGTCCTGCTCGGGCAGCGGCGGGATAGTGCCCCAGTTGGTCGCGATGACCACGCCGGGCAAAGCCGGTCGCGGCGCCGCCGCCATGTCGGGGATGCTCAACGGCGTGCGTTGCACGATGCCCGCGGCCAGGCCCGCCTGCAGCGCCGCGCTGATGCCGCGGGCCGATTCCACCAGCGTGACGGCGGATTCGGGGGAGAGGTAATTGGCGAAACCGAGGACGTTCGTCCCTTCGGTGGCGGAGATTTCGGGGCTCACCCTGGTCCGCAGGTCGACGGAGTACAGGTAGAGCAGCCCGGTGAGCGGTAGCTCGCGGATCTCGGCTTCGGTCCGCAACAGCGCCGCCGACACCAGACCGTGCACCGTGACGTTCTCGCGATGTCCGAGGGCGACCAGCGCCGCGGTCTCCTCTCGGGAGAGCCGGCACCGGGTGGTGTGCAGCGTCGGATAGTCGTCGTCGCGCGGCTGCGGTATCTGCGGCGCGGTAGCAGCGGCCCCGGCTCCGGGCAGCGCCATCTTCTCGATGCCTCGCGCCGCGAGCAGATGCTCGACCGATTCGGGGAACGCGTGCACCGGCGACTCGGGGATCTTTCCGCCGACCGCGTCTCGATACCCGGCCCAGAACTCGGTGACGATGGCGAACGCGTGGAACGCGTCCGCGATGCTGTGATGGATCACGAGGGTGACGCTCGCGGTGTCGCCGTCGCGTACCACGCACAGCCCACAGACGCCGGTGCGCTGGTCGAATTTCGCGCCGGTGAATGCGAATTCGGTATCGCCGTCGGCGACGAAGACCTGGGGCGCCGCGTCCGTCACGGTGAAGACTCGACCGCCGTCGGCGGACGACTCGATGCGGGCCCGCAGAATGGGATGCGCCAGGGCGACTGCCTCGAAGGCGGCTGTCAACGCGGGCAGGTCCAACCGACCGGATACCCGTGCCGCATAACCGATGAAGACCTCGCCCGCGGCGAACATCTCCTCGCTCGGGGCCAGTCGGCGGATGACGTCGACCACGATGATGCCTTCCCTTCGCTCCGGGCGAAGACTAGCCCGAACAACGTTGCAATCGGGCATCATTCGCTCAAATAGGACGAACGGGACATGGAACCGGAGCGAACCGGCCTTGCCGGAGCGGGGAAGTGGATCTGTCGGATGATCGGATCACCTGGATAAGCTCCCAGTGGTCGAAAGCGAGCGGAGCATGTTGTCAACCCCCGGCACCGAATCGGTCGCCGTCCGTCCGCACCGCGCCGTGGTCGTGCGATGACCCGCCGCGGGTGGGCCCTCTTCCTGGCGATGGGCGTGATCTGGGGCGTGCCGTACGCGATGATCCGCATCGCGGTGGAGGATCTCGACCCGATCGTGGTCGCGTTCGGCCGCACGCTGATCGGTGGCTTGCTGCTCCTGCCGGTCGCGCTCTACGCCGACGCGCTGGCGCCGGTGTTCCGGCGATGGCGGCCTCTGCTGCTCTACACCCTGGTGGAGATCACCGGGCCGTGGTTCCTGATCGGGTACGCCGAGACCACGCTGCACAGTTCGACGGTCGGCTTGCTGATCGCGGCGGTGCCGTTGATCGCCGTGGTGATCGTGACCGTGCTCGGCCACGACCGGTTCGACGCGCGCCGGGTGGTCGGCCTGCTCGTCGGGTTCGCGGGCGTCGCCGCGCTCGTCGGCTTGGATGTCGATTCGGGGAATCCGGCGGCGATCGCGGCGATCGGGCTCACCACGGTCGGCTACGCGATCGGTCCGATCGTCATCAATCGCGCACTGGCCGATCTGCCCCCGCTCGGTGTGGTGACCGCATCGCTGCTGCTGGCGGCGGTGATCTACGCGCCGTTCGCGGGGTGGCTGCGCCCGTCGCGCATCACCGCCGACGCGGCCTGGTCGGTGCTCGGCCTCGCGGTGATCTGCACGGCCGTAGCGTTCCTGTTCTTCTTCGCGCTGATCGCCGAGGTCGGCCCGGCCCGTGCGACGGTGATCACCTACATCAATCCCGCGGTGGCGATCCTGCTCGGCGTCACGGCGCTCGGCGAGCCGCTGACCGCGGGCATGGCGATCGGCTTCCCGCTGGTCATCCTCGGTTCCGTGCTGGGAACCGCGCGCGGTCGCGACACAGCGGCACGAGCGGACGCGCCCGCCGCGCCGGAGGCTGCCGCCCAATTACCCGAGAGGTGATCGCCACGGCGCCTGATCACCCGGCACCGCGTCTACGAGGACGGCCTCGCCGTCGCCCTGGCATTCGATTCGGGGGAGTGAGCACGTAATACGCTGCTCCGGGTGCTGGATTCGACCGAAGACTTCGCAGACGAACACCCTGACGTGGCCGTCACCCGAGCCGCCTACGACGACGTCGCCGAGCTCTACACCGAGCTATTCCGCCACCACCTCGCCGGTGCGGTGCTCGATCGGGCGATGCTCGGCGCCTTCGTGGAATCGGTGGCGGGCAACGGCTCCGGCCCGATCGCCGATGTCGGCTGCGGCCCGGGACGGATCACCGGACACCTCGCTGCGCTGGGTGCGCGGGTATTCGGGATCGATCTCTCGCCGCGAATGGTGGAGCTGGCCCGCGTGGAACATCCGCAGCTACTTTTCGCGCAAGGTTCCGTAGAGCAGCTACCGATAAGCAACAAAGCGCTCGGCGGCATAGTCGCGTGGTATTCGTTGATTCACCTCCCACCGGATCGCGTGCCGGACGTGTTGAGCGAGTTCCATCGGGTACTCGCAAGCAAAGGGCACGTGTTGCTGGCTTTCCAGACGGCCGACCAGCCCGACGCGGTGGAAGCCTTCGACCACAAGGTGACTCGCGCCTACCGGTGGGCGCCGAAGCGTCTCGCGCGTCTGCTCGGTGACGCCGGGTTCGCCATGATCGCTCGCATGGTGCGCGAGCCCGGTCCCGACGAGCGGTTCGGGCAGGCCTACCTGCTGGCCTCGAAGGTTCGGTGATTCACCGAACGCGGTCCGTCGCGCCCGGGTAAGTTTGTCGTGTCGCGGCGGTTTCATGGCTGCGCGGGCCCGCCGACAACGTGGTCGATTCGAACTCCGAACATCCTCACCATGTCGTCAGGGGGCGACCCATCATGGAATTCATCGCGCCGGTCGATGCCGTCTTCTTGCTCGCCGAATCCCGCGAACAGCCGATGCACGTGGGAGCGTTGCAGCTGTTCGAGCCGCCGGAGGACGCCGGAACGGACTTCGCCGCACAAGTGCACGACAAGCTATTACGCAGCACCGACATCGATCCGGCCTTTCGCAAGCATCCCGCGACGATCTTCGGGTCTCCGCAGATGGCGTGGACGCGCGCCGAGGACGTGGAACTCGACTATCACGTGCGGCGGCTGGCCGTGCCCGGGCCGGGACGCATGGACCAGCTCGTTGAGCTGGTCTCCGGCCTGCACGGCAGTCTGCTCGACCGGCACCGCCCGCTGTGGGAGTTCCACCTTATCGAGGGCCTCGCCGACGGCAGGTTCGCACTGTATTCGAAGATGCATCACGCGTTGATCGACGGCGTTTCCGCCCAGCGTCTGCTCCGGCGCACGCTGACCGGCGATCCGTCCTCGAGTGTCACGCGCGTGCCGTGGCACCTGCCTCGGGGCAGGCGTAGGACGCCGTCCGGTACGGATGGTGTGGCGCGAAACCTGTTCTCCGCCGCGACATCCGGCGCATCGGTGCTGCGTGCCGCGCGCACCGCGCTGACGCGGCAGCAGCTGACCCTGCCGTTCGCGGCGCCGCGCACCATGTTCAACGTCCCGATCGGCGGCGCGCGCCGTGCGGTGGTGCGGTCCTGGCCGTTGGAACGGTTGCAGCAAGTGAAGAAGGCGACCGGCTCGACGCTCAACGACGTGGTGCTCACCATGTCGGCGGGCGCGCTGCGGCGCTACCTGCTGGAACGAGACGCTCTGCCGGACAAGCCGTTGGTCGCGATGGTGCCGATGTCGCTGCGCGCCGAGGACGACGACGAGACCAACGGGGTCAAGGTCGGCGCGGTGCTGTGCAACCTCGGCACCGACATCGCCGATGCGCTGGAGCGCCTGCAGGTGGTCGCCGCGTCGATGCGCGACGGCAAGGACGTCTACCGCACGCTGTCGTGCAATCAGACGATGGCGTTGTCGGCACTGATGCTCAGCCCGCTCGCCCTCAACCTCGTGCCCGCGCTGATCCCGTGGACCAGTCCGACCTTCAACATCGTCATCTCGAACGTGCCTGGGCCGCGAGAGCCGATGTACTGGAACGGCGCGCGTCTCGACGCGAGTTACCCGCTGTCGATCCCGTTCGACGGTCAGGCGGTGAACATCACGCTCACCTCCAACGCGGGCAATCTCGACTTCGGCCTGGTCGGCTGCCGTCGCAGTGTGCCGCAGCTGCCGCGTCTGCTCGACCACCTGGAGGAGTCGCTCGCCGAACTGGAGCGCGCCACCGCCTGATCCGGCATCACATTCCGCAGAAAACTAGAACGTGTTACTGTCGAGACATGGTGCGAAGGCCAGTCGAGGATGCCGCAGCCGCTTCATGGCGATATCAGCGGCTCGCGGTGGACTCGACGTGCGGCGACCAGGCCGAACCGAACGCCACTTATGCAACTCGTTCTAGTACATCTGCGCCGCGCCGTTCGCGGCGGAGCAGTTAGGGAGACCAGCACGCCATGCGTACCGAAATCTGCGAACGGCTCGGGATCGAATTCCCTATCTTCGCCTTCACTCACTGCCGCGACGTGGCGGCCGCGGTCAGCAACGCGGGCGGACTCGGCGTGCTCGGCGCCGTCGGCTTCACCGCCGAGCAGCTCGAGGTCGAGTTGGCTTGGCTGGATGAGCACGTACAGGGCGTATACGGCGTCGATCTGGTGATTCCCTCCAAGTACGAGGGCAAGGGCATCGATGGACTGAGCCCGGAGGAACTCGAAGCCAAGCTGGCAGAACTGGTCCCGCAGGGTCACCGCGACTTCGCCGAGAAGATCCTCGCCGACCACGGCGTGCCCAAGCTGCCCGAAGGCGAGCACCACAACCAACTGCTCGGCTGGACCGCCACCACAGCGGGCCCGCAGGTGGAGGTGATTCTGCGGCACCCGAAGGCGAAGCTGGTCGCCAACGCCCTCGGCACCCCGCCCGAGGACGTGATCAAGCAGGTGCAGGATTCCGGCCGGTTGATCGGCGCGCTGTGCGGTTCGGTCAAGCACGCGCTCAACCACAAGCGTGCCGGCCTCGACTTCGTGGTCTGCCAGGGCACCGAGGGCGGCGGCCACTGCGGCGAGGTCTCCTCGATGGTGCTGTGGCCGCAGGTCATCGATGCCGTCGGCGATCTGCCCGTGCTGGCCGCGGGCGGCATCGGCAACGGCCGCCAGGTGGCCGCCGCGATGGCGATGGGCGCGGCGGGCGCGTGGACCGGCTCGGTGTGGCTCACCGTCGAGGAAGCCAACGTGCCGCCCGCCCAGATGCAGACCTACATCGACGCGACCAGCCACGACACCGTGCGTTCGCGCGCATGGACCGGCAAGCCCGCCCGCATGCTGCGCAACGACTGGACCGAGGCGTGGGAGCGGGCCGATACCCCTGACCCGCTGCCGATGCCGCTGCAGATGATGGTCGCGTTGGAAGGCGTGAAGCGCGGGCACCGTTATCCGGAGGCCGCCAAGGACGTCAACTTCAATCCGGTCGGCCAGATCGTCGGCATGATGAATCGGGTGGAGCGTTCCGCGGATGTGGTCAACCGCCTGATCCAGGAG
This sequence comes from Nocardia sp. NPDC059691, assembly GCF_042733915.1. Lineage (NCBI taxonomy): Bacteria > Bacillati > Actinomycetota > Actinomycetes > Mycobacteriales > Nocardiaceae > Nocardia > Nocardia sp. NPDC059691. The sequence continues at coordinate 425,574 of NZ_JBHWFB010000001.1, forward strand.
TACGTCGAGGCGTGCGAGCGCCTCAACAAGCTCAACGGCGGGGCCTGAGTCCGGGCGTCGATTCCGGGACGGCAATGCCGTGCGGTATGGCCGCGCGGCATCTGTCCGGTCGAAAGTCCGGGACGATCGCACCGGCGTAGCGGCGGCCACCCCTACGCCGGTGCGATCCCCGGTTCACGGCTTCGGGCCGAACTCGACCCCGCTGCCCAGAAGCACTCGGTCGCGCCGCTGAGACCCTGTGCCGGAGACGATTTCGTCGCGGCCGTCGCGGTGCACAGCTGCCCGAACACCCACGCGAGCCGGCGGCCGATTCATCCCATTCGACCCATTAGCGTCTGGGACAGATTCCCTCAGGGAACGCGGTGGCCCAGCCGACTTCGGCACAACGAGCGGATGGTCGGCACAAATCGTCCCAGACGCACTGTGCAGCGTACGAAACGACTAGGCGGTGGCGGCCTGGTTCACGCCGGCGCTTTCCTCGACGCCTACCACCAATTCCCCGAAGCGCGCGATCACCTTCTCGTGGTACATGCCGAACAGATCCTCGAACAGCGCCAGCTGAGCCTCGCTCGGCCCCGAGCCGGAATCCCACACCGCGGCCAGCGCCCGCCAGACCAGAACGTGCAGATCCGGCGCGCCCGCGAAATACGCTTCGACCGCCTCCGGCACCTCGAGCACCGTCTCGCCGATCGAGTTCAAGATCGCCCGCTGCATGGGGAGCCCGAGCGTGGTCAGCAGTCTGCGCACCAGCGCGACCTCGAGCGCCAGCATCTGCCGCAGATCCGGAACCTGCTGACGCGCCAGCGATTCGAGCTCGTCGATGGTGGATTTCAATTCGGCCGAATCGATCCGCTGTTCGCCACCGGTGTAGGCGAGCAGCGTCTCGAGCACGAGATTGCGCTCGACGTCCACGATGTCGCGGAACATCTCCATCGCGATGTCCGGCATGGGAATCGAGAAGCGGAACAGCTGGCGGTACACGTCCACCCCGCCCGCCTCTCGGACGTCACGGATCGTGAATCCCTTGCCGCGCCGGGCTTCGACGAAACCGTACGACTCCAGCCTGCCCAGCGTCAGCTGCGCGGTCGCGCGGTTCATATCGAATTCCTCGGCGACCTGACGCACCGACGGCATGAGATCCCCCGGCTGATATTCCCCCGCGGCAACCCGGCGCGCCAGCTCGTCGGCAACGTCGGCGACCACCGTCTGGGATCCCATCGAAGTCACCTTTCGACTACTTTCGAACACGTCCCAGACAGTCTAAGCCCTACTGTCGGGTACTGCACCTGTGTCACACTTGTGCCCGCGACTGTGAGGTGAGTCATGACCATCCGGCCCATCGGAGAGCGCCCCGAGCCGGGGGCCGCGGGCAAACGATCCCGGCTGTTCGCGTCGCGTTCCCACGATAAACCGCCTGTTCACCGCGCTGTTCGCGGCGCGAAACTGGCCGCGCTGCCGATGGCCTTCGCGGGACGGCAGGCCGCGGGCATCGGCAAGCGGGCGCTCGGCAGATCGGCCGAAGAAGTCAATCGGGACATTCAGCTCCGCACCGCGCAGCACATCTTCGAGGTGCTCGGCGAGCTGAAAGGCTGCGCCGCGAAGCTGGGGCAACTGCTGGCCATCTACGAGTTGGCGCTGCCGCGGGAGGTGGCCGAGCCGTACCGGATCGCGCTCAGCAGGTTGCAGGACGCCGCGCCCGCGATGCTGCCGCACACCGTCCGCGCTGCCATAGCCGAAAGCATGGGGACGGAATGGGATTCGCACTTCCGCGAATTCGATGATCGACGCGCCGCCGCGGCCTCGCTAGGGCAGGTGCACCGCGCGATCTGGCACGACGGCAGACCGGTCGCGGTCAAGGTGATGTATCCCGGCGGCAGGCAGGCGGTGGCCCGCGATTTGGACCACCTGCGCCGGATCTCCTATCTCGCCACCGTTTTCCTTCCGGGCGCGGACGTGAAGGCGGTGACCGAAGCGATCTGCGCGTCGGTCGCCGGGGAACTCGACTATGCGGCGGAAGCCGAGCATCAGCGCGCCTTCGCCGCGGCCTACGCGGATGATCCCGACTTCTATGTGCCGAATGTGGTTGCGCAGCATGGTGACGTGCTGATCAGCGAATGGATCGATGGCACACCCGTACCGCGCGTCCTCGCCGCGGGCACGCAGGCCGAGCGTGACCGGGTGGGCATGCTCATGGTCCGCTTCGTGACCTCCGGCTGGGCTCGCCACGGCCTGCTGTACGCCGATCCGCATCCGGGCAACTTCCGCGTGCTGCCGGACGGCCGGCTCGGCGTCATGGACTTCGGCGCGTGCAGCCCGTGGCCTCCTGCGGGTTTCGGCGAACTGACGCTCGACTGCTGTAAAGCGATATTCCGAGGCGGGCCAGGAGATCTGGCGGACGCCACGCGCCGACACGGCTTCGTGGCGAACGGACTCGCTCTCGACAGCGACGCGCTCTACGCCGCCATCACTCCTTGCGGTGAACCCTTCCGGCACGAGACCTACCGGCTGACCACCCGCTGGTTGCGGCGACAAGTGGTGCGCACCACCAATCCTCGATTGACCAATGTGGTCCGGCAGCTGACCATGCCCGCCTACTTCACGCCGTTCGCCCGCTCGTTCCTCACGCTCGTGGGCGTGCTCGGTCAGCTGGAGACCGAAGGTCCTTATCGCGACGAGATCGTCCGTTGGGTACCGGAATTGAGCGAAGCGTTCGTCTCGGACGAGGGGCCGAAGGCCGGTTCGCCGACGCTGGATCTGGAGCCCGCGCGGAGACGGCGGGCAGAGGCGGCCAAGCGGGGAATGTCGATCGGGTAATTCCGGTCACTATGGGGCGCACTGGATTTCGGTGCAACGCCGGGTCGGTGACGCCGAATTCGAAATAGTAGCCCGTTCTGTCTGAGACAGATTAGGACTATTCGCTCCGTAATCGACGTGTCACCGCGACAGCCACGCGCGCCACTGCGGAGCGATGAGCGCGGCGATCTCCTCGTAACCCGCGGCCCCTGGGTGCGCCCCGTCACCCGCGCGCACGTCGGCGGCCCACACCGCGCTGTCGCGCAGTAGCTGGTGCACGCGCACGTACGGCACCTCCGCCGCGGCGCAGACCCGCGCGAATCGCTCGTCCAGCGCGGCGGTGCGGGCATTGTGCTCGTCGTCGGCGATCGGCGGCGGAGCGACCATCAGCACCTGCCACCCTCGCTCGCCCGCCTGCGCGAGCAACTCGCCGAGGTTGGCCGCCGACTCCTCGGGCGCGACCCGCGAACCGCCGTTCTCGTGCATGGCGTCGTTCACGCCGAAGGAGAGCACGACCCGCGCGTCTACGCCGTCCGGCAGGCGGGGCGCGCATTCGGCGCGGAAGCGCCGCACGATCTCGGCCGAGGTCTGTCTGCGCACCCCGAGGTTGTAGGCCGTCAGCGGAATCCCTTCCGCATGTGCCGCGGACGCGAGCCTGCCCACCCACCCCCGAAAATCCGGGTCGCCGACACCGGCGACGAACGAATCCCCGACGAAACACACACGCAGATCCCGGCTCACCCGCGTGATCCTCGCAGGGCCGAGACCGGTCCGCGTGTTCCGGGTACGGGCAATATGATCACGGAGGTTCGACCGGGAGGGAGTAATGGTGACAACCGAGCCGGAGCTCGCGACACCGCCGGTTCCGCAGTGGTTCGCAGAGTTGTTCGCCCACCGGCGCTGGATCCGCCGCAGCAGGCCCTTTCCGCACGTGTACGCCCGCGATGTCTTCGTTCCCGAGTTCTATCAGCGGTTGACCGAGCAACTGGAGCGGGTTCGCGGCGAGCGCCCCGACCTGGTCGCCCCGGTCGCCGACGGCTACAGCGCCGACGGAATTCGGCTGGGGGACCTACGCGACGGCCCGCTCGCGGTGTTCACCTCACGCGAGTGGCACGACCTGGTCGCCCGGCTCGGGGGTGTCGAACCGACCGGCGACGTCGAAGGATCGGTGCACCACCACGGGCCGGGCAGCCCGTTCGGCTGGCCGCACAACGATCTCAACCCGGCCTGGTTCCCCGGCCCGCCGCCCGGTCCCGGCGAAGTACGCCTGCCCGACGCCACCGTGCACACCAAGACCGGGGCACGCCCGCCCGGTGTCGTCGCGCGCGAGACCGTGCGCGGCGTCGCGGTGCTGTTCTATCTGGGCAATCCAGGATGGCAGCCGGGCGACGGCGGCGAGACCGCGCTGTACGACCACGTCGCCCAGGGAGCCGCGCTGCCGTCGGTGTCCCTCGTCCCGCCGCTGGACAATTCGCTGCTGCTGTTCGAGGTCACCCCGCGCACCTGGCACACGTTCGCGGGCAACAACGTCAACGACCGCAACAGCGTGGTGATGTGGGTGCACCGCACCAAGGCGGACGCCGAACGGCGCTGGGGAGGAGACAAGATTGTCCACTGGTGAACGCCGCGTCTGCCTGCTCACCGGTGCGAGCGGCACACTGGGCGACGCGTTCTGCCAGGCCTACTACCGCGACTACGACATCGTCGCCGTGTGCCGCACGCGCACACCCGCGGTGCCGTCGCAGCTGGAGTGGTACATCGATCCGCTGGCGCCGGACGCGACCGTGCCCGAGAACGATTCCCGTGTGTTCGTGGTGCGGTCGGATCTGACCGAGCCGGGTGAAGTGGAACGGGTGGTCGATCTGGCGCTGGCCCGGTTCGGCGGAGTCGACCTGCTGGTGAACAACGCGGCGCACGTCCGGCTGCATCCGGGCGGCATCGTCGACGGCGACGCGGCGCTGGACGACTTCGAGCCGCACTTCGCGCTGAACGTAGCCGTACCCCTGCGTCTTTCGGCGCGGCTGGCACAACGATGCTGGTTGCACGCGGGCCCCGAGAATCGCGCGCGCAACCGCAACATCGTCAATGTCTCGAGCATCTCCGGCTCGGAGGTCTACCCGGCACAGACGCTGTACTCCGCGTCGAAAGCCGCGCTCAACCAGCTGACCCGCAATATCGCCGCCGAGTTCGCCGAGTTCGGCGTGCGCGCGAACGCGATCGCCCCGACCACTTTTCCGGCCCTGGTCCCCACCGAGCAGGTCGCGCGGGCGATCGTCGAGCTGGATGCGAGCGCGGTGTCCGGTGGGGTGTACGGGGTCGGTGTCGAGCCGGAGCGGGCAGCGGGCTCCTCGCTCCGGCTCGCAGAACCGTGACCGCCTGACTATCTATTCGGTCGACGTGAGCCCGGTGGCCCGCTCGGACAACGTCCAGAGCCGTCCCGCGAGATCGGCGTCGACCGCCTGCTTGTTGCGCGGCGGCTCCAGTCGGAAACGATGGAAGTACTGGCCGTTGATCGCCGCACCGTCGGCGGTCGTGGCCAAATGCACCAGCGGCTCGGCGCCCTTGTCCGGCTGGATGAAGAACGGGCGCGCCAGCGGAGACCGGACGAACCAGCCGAAGCCGAGCGGCGCGTTGTCGTAGACATGGGTCGCGACCACACCGGGGTGGAAGGCCGCGGTGGTGATGCCGGTGCCCTCGGTGCGGCGGGCCAGTTCCCTGGTGAACAAGATGTTCGCCAGTTTGGACGCGCCGTACGCGCCGAGCTGGTTGAACGAGCCGGTCGGCGCGTTGGCCGTGTCCAAGTCCAGCTTCGCCATCCGGTAGGTCGTGCTCGCGGTGTTCACCACCCGGGCCCGCGAACGGGTCAAACGCTCCAGCAGCAGGTTGGTCAGCAGGAACGGGGACAGGTGATTGACCTGGAAGGTGAGTTCGTTGCCGTCGTCGGTGACCGTCCGCTTGGGCCACGCGCCGCCCGCGTTGTTGGCCAGCACGTCGATCGTCGGGTACCGGTCGAGCAGTTGGTCGGCCAGCTTGCGCACGTCGTCGAGCCGGGCGAAATCGGCGACGAACGGCTGCGCGCCCGCCTTCGCCGCCACCTCGGCGGTGCGCTCCGGTGATCGGCCGACGACGGCGACGGTGGCGCCGCGAGCCGCGAGCCGCTGCGCCGCTGCGGCGCCGATGCCCGAGCTCGCGCCGGTCACCACCACCGTCTTTCCGGTGAGGTCCTGGTCCTGTGTCTGTTCCTGCGCTGCCATCGCTGCCTCTCGCACATCGGGTTTACCTGACCCGATCGTCATCGGCTCGCGCGGGTTCGGCAAGCACCGACGCGCTGGAGTAGTGGGCGGCGATCTCGTCGCTGGTGGTCAGCCACACTCCCGGGTGGCCCGACACGTATGCGAGTGCTTCGTCCAGGTATTTGATCCGGAAAGCCTGCCCGATCACGAAGGGGTGCAGGGCCAGCGCCATGACCCGCCCGCTGTCGGCCGACTCGGCGTAGAGCTGGTCGAACTGATCGCGGACCATGCGCACGAAATCCGGTCCGCTGGTGGCTTTGCCGAGGAACAGTGTGTTGTCGTTGAGTTCCACCGAGTAAGGGACACTGAGCACGCCGGGTACCGACAGGGGATAGGGCTGGTCGTCGTTGGTCCAGTCGAGGACGTAGCCGAGGCCGAGTTCGGCCAGCAGCGACGGGGTGCGGAAGGACTCGGTGAGCGCGGGCCCCATCCAGCCGCGCGGCCTCCGTCCGGTCGCGCGCTCGATGGTCGCGACCACATCGGCGAGGTAGGCGCCCTCCTCCTCCGCCGGAACGTCCGGCTGGAAGATCGAGTTGTTCTTCCCGTGCGCGAGCCACGCCCAGTCCCGCCGTACACCCGCCGCGATGATCTGCGGATACCGCTCGGCGACATCGGAATTGAGCAACGCGCTGGCCCGGATACCGTGCCGGTCGAGCACCTCGATCACCCGCCAGATGCCCACCCGCGGTCCGTAATCACGCCAGCCGTAGTTCAGCGGATCCGGCGCGAGCCCGGCGGTACCGGGAAAGATGCTCGTGGACGGCCGGTCCACCCGATAGTGCTCGACATTGAGCCCGACATAGAACGCGACCCTGGCGCCGCCGGGCCACCGCAACGGCGGACGATCGATGATCGGGCTGTACTCGAAGAGTTCGTTGTCCATGCCCTCATGCTGAAACTTGACACTGATGTGAAGATCAACCTCGAGCGTGAGTGATGTCCGGCACACTGCACAACCGAGCGGAGACAGCGGCGGGTTCCGCGAGCCGGATCGTCCACACCAGCCGGTATCGTGCAGCGAACGTAACAACAGACTTCGTACGCACATGGGTAACTCACCGGGTACGCCCAGAAAAGGGGAGCGGCACTCGACGCAGGACCTGAACGCGGGTCTCGCGGCTCCAACCAGTACGGCCTGAATACCCGGAGAGGCGGGCGAGCATGCGAGTGGACGGGCGGGAGATCCCGGTCACGGGGAGCCTGCTACAGCCGCTGATCCGGCGCACGAGCGACATCATCCGGGTCGTCCTCGCAACACTGTGGGTGGCGGTCGTGATCGCGGCCTCACTGATCACCCGCCCGGAATGGCTGGCCCTGGAACGCTCGGTCTCCACCATCGTCGGTTTCCTCAACCCGGACCAGTCGAACCTGGTGTACCTGGTCTACGGCATGGCGATTCTCGCGCTGCCGTTCGCGATCCTGATCGAGCTGATCATCGGCAGGCAGTGGAAGCTGCTCGCCGGCTACGCCGCTGCCGGGGCGGTAGCGGGATTGCTGTTGTCCATCACCGGCACCGGCCTCTCCGCGCCGAAATGGCATCTGCAGGTGCCGGACCGGTTGGACACCTTCCTGTCCCAGTTCCTCGACGATCCGCGCTGGATCGCGATGATCGCCGCCATGCTCACCGTCGCCAGTCCGTGGCTGCCCACCCGCCCGCGGCGCTGGTTGTGGTTCCTGCTGCTGGCGTTCGCGCCGATCCACCTCGTGGTCAGCACCGTGGTGCCCGCCCGGGCGATGTTCGGGCTCGCGGTCGGCTGGCTGGTCGGCGCGGTGATCGTGCTCGTGGTGGGCACGCCCGCGCTGGAGGTCCCGCTCGACGCGGCCGTGCGGGTGCTCGCCAAACGCGGCCACACGGTCACCGGGTTCACCGTGGTGCATCCGGCGGGCCGCGGTCCGTTGGTGCTCGCCGCCGCCATCGAAGGGCCGGAACGCGAGCTGCTCGTCGAGATGTTCGGCAAGAACCAGCGCAGTTTCGGCGCGCTGCGCCAGCTGTGGCGCTGGCTGACCTTCCGCTCCAGCGAAACCGCGGCCATCCACGGTTCCATGCACCGTGCGGTCGAGCATCGCGCGCTCATGGCGATCGCCGTCGCCGACCTGGGGCTCGGCAGCGGCACCCCCGTCGCAGTCGCCGCGCTGTCGCGTGGCTGGATGTTGTACGCGCACACGCAGCCGTGCGGCACGGCGATCACCGAACAGTCCGCCGAAGTGCTGCCCGGAGTGTGGCGAGCGCTGGACGCTCTGCAACAGAAGCAGATCTCACACGGCGACCTGCGGCCGGTCGACATCCGCGTGGCCGACGGCGTCACGCTGTTCGGCGGCTTCGGCAACGCCGAATACGGAGCGTCGGACGCGCAACTGCAATCCGACATCGCCCAGTTGCTGGTGACGACCACCGCGACGTTCGGCAAGGAGCCCGCCGTGCGCGCGGCGATCGAAACCCTGGGCGAGGCGCGGGTACTCGCCGCGGCGGGCCGGTTGACCAAGTCGGCCATACCGACCGGCATCCGCAAAGCGGTCCCGGAATGGAAGACCGCGCTGTCCGACGCCCGCGACGAGGTGCGCAAACAGACCGGTCAGGACCGGATCGAAGCCGAGCAGATCACCCGGTTCTCCCGCAACCAGATCATCCAGTTGGTCCTGCTGATCGGGCTGGTGTACGTCGCCTACCCGTTCATCAGCGCCGTGCCGACCTTCTTCACCCAGCTGCGCACGGCGAACTGGTGGTGGGCGCTGCTCGGGCTGCTCGTCTCCGCCCTGACCTACGTCGGCGCGGCGGCGGCGCTGTGGGCCTGTGCGTTCGGCGCGGTGAACATCCGGAATCTGCTCATCATGCAGGTCGCCAATACTTTCGCCGCGACCACCACCCCCGCAGGCGTCGGCGGACTCGCGTTGAGCGTGCGATTTCTGCAGAAGTCAGGTATCGGCACGGTGCGCGCCACCGCCGCGGTCGCGCTGCAACAGGCGGTGCAGGTGATCACGCATGTCGGCCTGCTGCTCGCGTTCAGCATCCTGGCGGGCACCTCGACGGACCTGTCGCATTTCGTCCCGCACGCCACGGTGCTGTATCTGCTCGCCGGCGTGGGCGTCGGGATCGTCGGCGCGTTCATGTTCGTGCCGAAACTGCGCCGCTGGCTGAACGACGCGGTGCGGCCGCAGTTGCAGGAGGTCATCGGCGAACTCGCCGACCTGGCCCGCGATCCCAAACGTTCCGCGGTGATCATCGGCGGATGCGCGGCGCTCACCGTCGGTATGGCGGGCGCGCTGTGGGCCAGCGTGCAGGCGTTCGGCGGCGGCACCACCTTCATCACCGTCACGATCGTCACCATGATCGGCGGCACGCTGGCCGCGGCCGCGCCGACCCCGGGCGGTGTCGGCGCGGTCGAGGCGGCGCTGATCGGTGGTCTGGCCGCCTTCGGCCTGCCCGCGAACATCGCGGTGCCCTCGGTGCTGCTCTACCGGGTGCTCACCTGCTGGCTTCCGGTGTTCTGCGGCTGGGGCGCGATGCGCTGGCTGGCGAAGAAGGACCTGATCTAAGCGGCGGTCTCGCCTGGTTTGTTCGCCAGCAGCACGGCGGTCGCGGGGCGAACGACGACGAATTCGACACTTTCGAAACCGTTCGCGCGCAAGTCGTCTCGATACCGGCGGATATCGATGCCCGCCAGTGGATCACCGTGGTCGTGATCGGCATCGTGGGTGCGGTGCGCCGCGAATCTCGCCATGACGCGCACCACGGTGGAGAGCAACGGATCGGTCGGCAGCGTGTCGGCGAGCAGCAGCCGACCGCCCGGGCGCAATACCCGGAACATCTGCGCGATGGCGTCGGCACGGTGCGACGCGGGGATGTGATGCATCGCGAAGGTCGAGGTCACGAGATCGGCGGACGCGTCGGGCAGCGGAAGATCCTGTGCCGTCCCGACTTCGAACCGGCAATTGGCCAGGCCGTGTGAGCGCGCGGTCGCGTAGTCGATCATCTGCGGCGACGGATCGACGCCGGTGACCCGGCCGACGCGGCGAGCGAGCACGCGAGCGAGGTCGCCCGGACCGCAACCGACATCGACGACCTCGGCGCCGACGGCGGGACGAGCCAACTCGGTGAGCCGGGCGTTGAGGCGGTTCGCCCGGCCGAGTAGAAGCGCGGCTTTGAGGGCACGGTAGCGGCGCGGTTGGGTGAGCAGCACTCCGACGTCGGGGCGGCTATCGGTGGCAGACTGGTGTTCGTTTCCGGACATGAGTTCAGGATCTGCCGATATGGCGGTGCCGAACAGGATCAATGCCACGGAAACCGTCCGTAACCGGACGCGTACGAGACATTTGTCCGGGAGGCACCGTGCCGGAAGAACAGGACAGCGCCGATCGCCGGGTCCGGCGCACCAGGGCCTCGCTGCACCGGGCGCTGATCGAACTCATGGTCGAAGGCGCCTACGACCGGATCACCGTCCGCGACATCCTCGAGCGCGCGGACGTCGGGCGGTCGACGTTCTACACCCACTACCGGGACAAAGACGATCTGCTGCTGCGCAGCAGCACCGACTACCTGCGCGCGTCCATGACCGCGGCGGAGACCGACGCGGACGCTCCCGAACCGCTCGCGCCGGTGCGCACGCTGTTCGAGCTGGCCGCCGGTCACCCGGAGATCTACCGGGCGCTGCTCGGCCGCAAGAGCGGCACCGTGCTACTGCGCACCACGCGGGTGATGGTCGCGCAGATCCTCGCCGAGCGGCTGCGCGACCGGCTGACGATGCCGGAAGACGAGTTCGCGACCACCGTGACGTTCCTGTCCTGGGGTGTGGTCGGCCTGCTCGGCGCGATCGCGGAAGGACACCCACCGCTCTCGGCCGAGGAGGCGTACCAGCAGGTGGTCCGCCTCATCGGTCCAGGGTTGGCCGGACGGAGTGGGTGACCGGCCTTCCCCGCCGACCAGCTTGTCGGTGTGCGCCATCGGCCGCTCCTCGAGAGCCGAGCTATCCGATCTTCGTGCGGGGGTTCCGATGTGGTCGATTTCCGTGTGGGCCGAGAAGCCATTTCCTCCGCGAGGAGAGCGATGCTCAGCCGCTGATCAGTTCCAGCGCGTCCGCGGCGCGCACGCTGCCCGCCGTGACGAGTTCGAGGTTGGCCAGCGCGGCTTCGTGCGCTTCCGGGGTGGCGGCGGCCACGCAGTCGGCTACCGGGTGCACGGTGAAGCCGAGATCGGTGCCGTGCCGTGTGGTCTGCTCGACGGTCAGGTTGGTGGCGACGCCAGTGACGAAGAGCGTCTCGATCCCTTGATCGGCCAACCATTCCGGCAGTTTGCTGCCCGCCAGGCCGGAAAGTTTCTGGTTGTCGAAGACTTCCGTCGGCTGCGCCGCCATCTCCGAAATGATCGCGGCGCCCGGTGATTCCGGCCGGAACTCGGTCTGCGCCGCGCCGACCGAGCGCATGAATCCGGTGTTGCGCACCAGTTCGCCTTCGCCGATCGGAATGGTGAACCGGGTGAAGACCACCGGCAGCCGCGCCGCGAGCGCCGCGGCGTGGAAGTCCGTCGCCCGCGCCACGACGCCAGAAGCCGCCACCGGCGCGGCCAGCATGGGACCGAAGAACCCCTCCGGCCGAATGACATTCACCTGCCAGTGCAGCGCCAGCACGGCGGCGCGAATGCGTCGGATCGCCATGTGACGACCTTACGCATCCGCGCCCGCGTGCATCGTCCGATTCACGTGAAACCGAACGCACCGCACGCTCAGGACGAATAGTCCTTGCGCAACTGGACTTTGACCACCTTGCCGCTCGCATTGCGCGGGAGCTCGGCAAGCAGCACCAGCTCCTTGGGGTGCTTGTAGCGCGCGAGGTTCTCGTTGAGGAACGGCTCCAACTCGGCCAAGGTCAGCTCGTCGTCCGGGTTGTGCAGGGCGACCACCGCGACCGGCACCTCACCCCACTTCTCGTGCGTGCGGCCCACCACCGCGGCCTCCCGGATCTTCGGGTGCGCGAACAGGACGTTCTCCACCTCGGCGCAGTAGATGTTCTCGCCGCCGGAGATGATCATGTCCTTCTTGCGGTCCACCACGTAGACGAAGCCCTCTTCGTCCTGGCGGACCAGGTCGCCGGAGTGGAACCAGCCGCCCGCGAAGGCCTCGGCGGTGGCTTCCGGCTTGTTCCAGTAGCCCTGCATGAGCGTGGGACCGCGATAGACGATCTCGCCCACTTCGCCGGGCGCGACGTCGTTCATCTCGTCGTCGACGATGCGCGCCTGGATGGTGGGGATCACCTTGCCGACCGAGCCGAGCTTGCGGATGGCGTCCTTGCCCTCCAGCACGCAGGTGATCGGCGACATCTCCGTCTGGCCGAACACCGCGACGTTGAACGAGTTCGGGAAGCACTCGGCCATCGCGCGCAGCACGGTGTCGGAGGCGGGCGCGGCGCCCCAGCTGAGCACCTCGAGCGCGAGCTTGCGATCCTTCACCGTCGGATGGTCGCAGACCAGCTGCCACTGCGCGGGCACGCAGAACGCGGAGGTGGCCTGCTCGCGCTCCAGCGCGTCCAGGAACTCACCGGCGTCGAAGGCGCCGAGCGGATGCAGCACCGTCTTCGAGCCCAGCAGGAAGGCGGGCGCGAGGCTACCGAGACCGGCGATGTGGAACAGCGGCGAGGTGCACAGCCCGATCGAGTCCGGTTCCAGCGCCAGCGCTCGGATGCAGGTCAGCGCCTGCGCGTTCATATTCGCGTGGGTCAGTACCGCGCCCTTCGGGCTGCCGGTGGTGCCCGAGGTGTACATGATGAGGCTGGGGGTGTCCTCGGGGATGTCCAGCGGGGTGTGCGGCTCACCCGATTCGGCGATCAGGTCGTCGTAGCCGATCACGCCGTCCTCGGACGCGCCGCCGATCACCACGAGGGTCTCCAGGGCGGGCGCCTGCGCTCGCACGGCGGCGGCCAGCGGCAGCAGCACGGTATCGGTGACGACCGCCTCGGCCCCGCTGTCGCCGACGATATAGGCGACCTCCGGCGGCGTGAGCCGGAAGTTGACCGGGACCGCGATCGCGCCCAGCGCGTTGATGCCGAACACGGCCTCGAGGTATTCCGGGTAATTCAGCGCCAGGATCAGCACCCGGTCGCCGAACCCGATGCCCCGGCGCGCCAGTCCGTCGGCGAACTTCAGCGACCGCTCGTGCAACTGCCGCCAGGTCGTGTCCACGCCACGGAACCGGATCGCGACCGCGTCCGGGCGCATCTGCGCGTGCACGGCGATCTGGTTGTTCCAGTGATTACGCCGCGACCTGATCGGCTCGTCGAGCGCTGCTGCCCCGGTGGTCATTGCCACGAACTCCTCTCGGACCGTCATCGGCCCGCCGGGTTGTCCGACGGCGGCGACGGGCTGAATCGCGTGCAGAATAGCAACTAACTTAAACGCCCCACAAGAGATTGCGGAATGAATCCGGGTTAATCAGCCCGGAACTGGGGCCCGGTTCGGGTTGAACTCTTCTAGCAGGCCATTTGACCTACCACCGAACGGTGGCGAAGCGGAAACGGCAGCGATGAAGATCCTCAGATATGCGAACCACGGCTCACTTGTGAGTTGAAGACGGGCCGATTCTCGTGTCACCATCGACCCGAACGGGCGAACCGGCACGCCCGCGCGAGACATAGGAGAAGCGCAATGCTGCGGACCAGGTTCACCGAGAAGTTCGGGGTGGAACACCCGATCGTGCAGGGCGGCATGATGTGGGTCGGGCGGGCCGAACTCGTCGCGGCCGTCGCCAACGCGGGCGGGCTCGGCTTCATCACGGCGCTGACCCAGCCGACCCCGGACGACCTGCGCCGCGAGATCGAGCGCACCAGGGAACTCACCGACAAGCCGTTCGGCGTGAACGTCACCATCCTGCCGTCGATCAATCCGCCGCCGTACGCGGAATACGTGCGGGCGATCATCGACAGCGGCGTCGGGATCGTCGAAACGGCAGGCAGCAACCCCGAACCGTTCCTGCCGTACTACAAGGACGCGGGCATCAAGGTGCTGCACAAGTGCACCAGCGTGCGGCACGCGCTGAAGGCCGAGCGGATCGGCGTGGACGGCGTGAGCATCGATGGCTTCGAATGCGCGGGCCACCCCGGTGAGGACGACGTCCCCGGCCTGGTGCTCATCCCGGCCGCCGCACGGGAGCTGAGCATCCCGATGATCGCCTCCGGCGGCATCGCCGACGCCCGCGGCCTGGTCGCCGCGCTCGCCCTCGGCGCGGACGGCGTCAACATGGGCACCCGGTTCCTGTGCACGCAGGAGTCCTCGATCGATCAGAAGGTCAAGGAGAAGATCGTCGCGAACTCCGAGCGCGACACCCAGCTCATCTTCCGCACCATGCGCAACACGGCGCGGGTGGCGGACAACGAGATCAGCCGCAAGGTCGTCGAGATCGAGAAGTCCGGCGGCACCTTCGACGACGTGCGGGACCTGGTGGCGGGAGCGCGCGGCCGCCGGGTGTTCGAGGAGGGCGACCTGGACGCGGGCATCTGGTCGGTCGGCCTGTGCCAGGGCCTGATCCACGACATCCCGACCTGCGCCGAGCTGATCGGCCGGATGGTCAACGAGGCCGAGGAGCTGATCACGGCGCGTCTGGCCGAAACCGTGGTGGTCGGCTGACCGCGTCTACTTGGCCGCGCGGGCGGTGACGGCCGCGTAGTCGTGGCTCGCGACGAGTTCGATGCCGTCGGGCAGCGCGTGCAGGCGATGGATCGTGGTGAAGGCGGCGTCCCGGTCGGCGTCGAACAGCTTGCCCGGCATGGGCGCCTTCTCCCGCAGCAGATCGACCTGCAACTTGCTCCAGACGGCGTCGCCGGCGAACAGCACGCGGCTGCCGTCGTCCACCGCGAGCAATACGCCGATGCTGCCCGGCGTGTGGCCCGCGAGATCGACCAGCAGCACGGAGCCGTCGCCGAACAGGTCCTTGCTGCGCGGGAAGGTCAGCACGGGCGGTCCGTCCAGTTCGAAGCGGTCGAAACTGCGCCCACGCAGCGGTCCGCGCGCAACACCGGCCGGTGCGTGCGGGCCGCCCATCGCCCAGTCGTACTCGACTCCGGGCAATCGGATCTCGACCGAGGCGGGCAGCTCCAGCAGGCCGGAGACGTGATCCCAGTGCAGATGGGTCGGCACCACGAAATCGATGTCCTCGCCCGCGACATCGTGCGCGGCGAGCGCGTCGGACAGCCCGAGCACCGGCTTGTCCGGTGCGACGAGCAGCGGCACCGGGAACGGCAGTTCGGGCAGCACGCGCTCGTGCACGCCCGCACAGAGGGCCGGGTCGACCAGGAACCGCGCCTTCGGATGCTCGACCAGGAACGCCGCCATCGACAGCCGCATCTCCCGCAGGCTGCGCACGCCCTCTGCCACGATCGTGGTCGGCGCCGACATGGTGGCCTGGGTGAGCACGGTCAGCCGGACCGTTGCGCTCGCGGCGGGCGGCGGCAGCGCTTCGAGGTTCGCCAGGAGGGCGGTGTCGGGGCGGCGCGGCCGCAACAACCGGCCCGGCGTGGCCGCCAGCGCGGCGCAGCAGCGCAGCAGGGTGGGCAGAGTCGGCGTGCGCTCGGCACGGGTGGCGGCACCGCTGTCCGGTTCGGTCACGGTGCCACGGTATGTGATCACGCCGGTTCGCGAAAGAGCCGGGCAGGCAGCGGATATGCGACGTTGCTCCGGGCGGTTTCTGCGGCATAATCGCGGGGGTACCGTTCTCGAGCGGTGACAGCAGCCGGGGAGACGGGGAGGGAGGACGCGATGCGGCCCGGTCTTCCGGACGGGCACAGTGGTGCACCGGAACACGACGGTTCGCTCGGCAATAGCCGACGCACCGCACTCACTTGTGCCGCCGTCCTTGCCGTAGCGGATCTACTAGGTGTCGACGCCGCCTCGGTGTCGACCAGCTCGCCATTCACCGATCTCGGCCTCGGTTCCACTCAGCTCGCGAGGCTGACCGCCTATCTCGAGGACGCCATGGGAGTCGAAGTTCCGCTTACCGCGCTCTACGACCATCCGGACATCGAACAGCTTGTCGAGTATCTCGCGATGCGATGAGCAGCGCGGCTACTGATTCCGTCGGCTCGCATCCACCCGTCTCCATCATCGGCATCGGCTGCCGACTGCCCGGGGCGGCGAGCGTCGCCGAGTTCTGGCAGCTGTTGCTCGAGGGCCGGGACGCCACGTCCGCCCCGCCCGCCGGGCGGCTGGGCTCGCGGCGCGGCGGGTACCTCGCGGATGTCGAGTCCTTCGACAACGACTGGTTCGCCATCTCCGACCGCGAGGCCGCGCTGATGGATCCGCAGCAGCGGCTCGCGCTGGAAGTCGCGGTCGAGGCGCTCGACGACGCCGGGATCGGCTATCGCACGCGGGGTTCCGGCGCGGCCGTCGTCTTCGGCGCGTCGGGGTACGACCACGGCATCGCGGTGCTCGGCCGCGCGGGTCACGACGCGCCCTACGCGGTGACCGGGTCGGCGCTCAGCATCATCGCCAACCGGTTGTCGTACGTGCTCGACCTGCACGGGCCGAGTCTGGTACTCGACAGCGCGTGCTCGTCCTCGCTCGCCGCGGTCGACCTCGCGGTCCGGCTGCTCGCCGACGGCGCCGTCCCGTTCGCCATCGTGGGCGGCGTCAATCTCGTCTTGCTGGAACACACCTCGAACTACCTGGCCGAGGGCGGCTTCCTGTCGCCCGGCGGACGCTCGACGCCGTTCGACGTGGCCGCGGACGGTTACACCCGCGGCGACGGCTGCGCCGTGGTGATTCTGCAGCGCAGCGCGGACGCGGTACGCGAGGGCAACCGGGTGTACGCGGAGATCGTCGGAACCGCCGTCGGATCGGACGGCCGCTCCAACGGCCTGTACGCGCCGAACGGCCGCGCACAGCAGGAGACGTTGCGGGCCGCGTGGTCGCGAGCCGGGCGCCCGCCCAGCAGCGCGGGGTACATCGAATGCCACGGCACCGGAACGCCTTTGGGTGACGCGGTGGAGGTCGGCGCGCTCGCCGCCGCGCTCGGGCCCGGCTCGGACGACCCGATCTGGATCGGTTCGGTGAAGTCCAACATCGGTCATCTGGAGGCCGCCGCCGGAGTCACCGGGATGGTGAAGACCGCGCTGTCCATCCACCACGGGGTGATCGCCCCGACGATCAACGTGCACACCGAGCATCCGCTGCTGCACTTGGCCGAGCGCGGCCTGCGCGTGCCCACCGAGCCGGTGGACTGGAGCCGGGTGGACGCGACGGAACGCGTGGCGGGCATCAGCTCGTTCGGATTCGGCGGCACGATCGCGCATCTCGTGCTCCGCGGCGCCACGCGAGCGCGGCCCGAACACGATGCGCACTTCCCGATACTGCTGCCGCTCACCGCACGTGACGAGGAGGAACTGCGCGACCGCGCACTGCGGCTGGCCGATGAATTCGACCGAACAGGGCCCTCCTTGCCCGAATCGGTCGCAGCGGCGGTGCGAGCGGTGCCGGAGCCGACCCGGGCCGCGATCCTCGCGCACGATCACGCCGACGCGGTGCACCGGTTGCGCACGCTCGGCCACGGCGACGCCGACGCGGCGCTGGGCCCCGTGGCGAATTGCCGCCGCGGCGGGCTGTTGTTCCTGTTCTCCGGGCAAGGCGGCCAGCATCCGAAGATGGGCCGTGCGCTGGCGGCGCGATATCCGGTCTTCGCCGCCGCACTCACCGAGGCGACCGACGCGATCGTGACGGCGGGCGGGCCGCGGGTCTGGACGCCGCGTGACGGATTCACCTCCGCGGGTGCGGCGCAAGCCACCGATCTGGTGCAGCCCGCGTTGTTCGCCTTCCAGGTGGCGCTGGTGAAATTGCTGGCGGCATGGGGGATCCGCCCTGATGCGGTGGCCGGCCACAGTCTCGGCGAGATCGCGGCGGCGGCGGTGAGCGGCGCGCTGACCCTCGCGGACGCGGCGCGCGTGGTGGTGCTGCGCAGCGCGACGCTGGCGCATCTGGACGGGCGCGGCGCGATGGCAGTGCTGGAGGCGGCCCCGGGCGAGGCGGCCAAACTCGTGGAGCCGATGCGATCGGAAGTGGCCGTCGCCGCGATCAACGGCCCGAGGTCGGTAGTCGTGTCCGGCACCCCGCGCTATATCGACACGCTGGTGCGGCGAGCCACCCGCCGCAACATGTTCGCGCGCAGGCTCGCGGTCGACTTCGCCGCGCACAGCCCGCAGGTCACCACCGTGCTCGCGCCTTTCGTCGCGGCGTTGACCGAGATCACGCCCCTGACGCCGCGCCTGCCGGTGTATTCGACGGCGCGGCGCGGCGCGAAAATCACCACCGCCGCCATGGACCGCGACTACTGGACGGAGAATGCCGCGGGCACGGTGGAATTGGCGGCCGCGCTCGAGCGCGCGGCCGAAGACGGCATCGCCACCGTGGTGGAGATCGGCCCGCAGCCGGTGTTGCTCGCGGCGGTGCGGGAGTACCCGGACTTCCGCGACGGCACGCATGCCGTGGCGCTGCGCGATGACGAGGCGAACGGCTTTCTCACCGGCGTGGCCGGGCTGTACCTGGAGGGGCGGCCGGTCGACTGGTCCGCGCTCGGCCCCTTCGGCACACCCGTACCGCGGCAGTGGCGCAAGCGGAAATTCCCGCTGCTGGTGGCCGGACCCGCGAGCGCGCACGTCCCCGAATCCGCCTTCGCCGCCGAGGATCTGACCCATCACGTGGTACAGGGCGACAACATCGTGCCCGCCGTCTTCTGGCTGCGGCGGCTGCTGCGGCTCGCCAAGGACACGGCGGGGGCGGCCGCACTGACCGATTTCGCCGTACATGAGAGGACCGATCCCAGCGCCCTGCCCGAGGTCGTCTATCGCGGGCCGGGAGCGGAGGAAAGCGTACGGGCGGAGGTCACGGGCACCGGAACGCTGGCTTCGGCCCGGCCCGCCGGTGACCCCACACCCGCGGATATCGTCGCATGGATGCGGGTGGTCGACGCAAACCGGGCCGCAAGACATCACATGCGCGTCATCACCACCGGCGTCTTCTACCAGGAATTGCGCCGCAGACGGCTGGAGTACGGTCCGCGATTCCGCACGCTGCGCGGCATCGCCGCGGGCACCGGACGGGCGCTGGGCCTGTTCGACGCCGCCGAATTGCATCGCACCGCAACGCTGGACGGCTGCCTGCACGTGCTCGCCGCGGCGGTGTTCGACGAATTGCCCGGCACGTCGATTCCGCTGCCGATCGGCATCGACTCGGCCTGGCTGTCACATGAACCGAATCGCCACGTGCTCGAGGTGCACGCGCTGGTCCGCGAGCGCGCCGACACCGGATTGATCGGCGACGTCATCGCGACCGACCAGCACGGGGTGCCCTGTCTCGCCTTCTCCGGTGTGCACATTCGCTATGCCGACCCCACCGACGAGGAGGGGCTCGGCACGCTTCGCACGGCGCCCGCCGAATACGAAACGCGAAACGCGCCCTTCCGTCAGGAGTCCTGGGAGTCGCGCGATCCCGGTTCACTCGGGCTCGGTGACGCACCCGCGACCCTCGTGCGGCGCGCGGTGGTGGTCGGCGCCTCCGACCTCGCCGTCCGGCTCGCCCGCGCACTGGACGCCGAGCTGCCCACCGAACGGATCGCGCGGGAACCGGACGACGCGAGCTCGCTCGTCAGCGCGGTACTGGCCGGGCGCAGCGGTGACCACGCCGTAGTGGCCGTCTGGCCCACCGGTTTCGGCGTGAGTGCGGGCAAGAGCGCCGCGGCGGCCGGTCGTGTCCTCGAACTGCTGCAATTGATCTCCGCTCAGGACGCCACCGCGTCCGTGACGGTGGTACTGCCGCACGAGGATCCGGCCCGCCCGCTCTCGCGGCCCGATGAGCCCGCCGTGGCGGCCTCGGTCGTCCCCGCGGCGATCGCCGGGCTGGTGCGTTCGCTGCAACTGGAGACGGGTCGTACGGTGCGCCTGGTCTGGGCCGATTCCGACCCCAGGAACCTGCCGCTGCTCACCCGCCTGGTGGCGACCACCGACAGCGCCGTTCCCGACGAGCTGCGCCTGTCGGCGGGTGAGACCGCGGTGCGTCGCTTCACGCCCGCGCGACCACGCGCCGTGCCTGCCGTCGGCGTCGACGCGAACGGAACATACGTCGTCACCGGCGGACTGGGCACGCTCGGCTCGGTCGCCGTGCGCTGGTTGCTCGACGCGGGCGCGCGCGACGTGGTGGTGCTGACCAGGGCGCCTCGCCCGGTGCCCGCGCTGCTCGACGGCTTGGAGGACCGCATCGTCGTGGTGCGCTGCGACGCCGCCGACCGGGACGACCTGGCCAACGCGCTCAGCGACATCCGGGCCTCCGACTCGATGATCCGCGGTGTCGTGCACGCGGCGGGCGTGCTGGAGGACGCCGGGTTCGACGCGATTACCGCGGGCCAGCTGACCAGGACGTTCCTGCCCAAATCCACTGCGGCGGGCAATCTGATCGAGCTCACCGCCACCGACGCCACCGACTTCGTATTGCTGTTCTCCTCGGCCACCGGCGCTCTCGGTGCGCCGGGGCAGGCCGCGTACGCTGCCGCCAACGCCGCGATGGACGCACTCGCGCAGCGTGATCCGGGCAGACGGATCCTGAGCATCGGCTGGGGGCTGTGGGATTCCGGCCTCGCCGCGGCGGCAGGCGGCGCGAGCCATCTGCGTCGAGCGGGCATCGGCGCGTTCGACTTGCCGGGCGGAAGCGCCGTACTGTCCCAAGTCCTGCGCTACGACGGCCCATACCTCCTGGCGCTGGAGCACATGCCGACGACCGACACTTCCCCGATCGCGATCCGTTTGACGAATCTGCTCGTGCCCGTCGGCCGTCCCGACCCCGCGCCCGCCCGCGCCGAGACGAGTGAGCGCACGCCCGAGCCCGCCGAACCGCTGACCACGACCATCCGCCGCGTTCTTGCGAGCACGCTCGATCTGCCCGCCGAGCACATCGACGCCGGGGCCGACTTCAACGACCTCGGACTCAGTTCGTTGCTCGCGATCGAGATGCGCCGAAACCTGGAAGCGCGGCTGCGCGTCCGGATCGCGACGGCGGAGTTGTTCAAGCACCCCACCATCACCGCCCTCGGCGCCGCCCTACTGGACCGGGTCGCCGCGAACACCGGAGAGACCTCGTGAGCCGCGGCGACCACCCGGCGGGGAATGGTCTCGCGACTTCGGTGGCCGCGTGGGCCGCCACCCGCCCGGACGAGCCCGCCTTCACCGAGCTGCGGTTCCGCGTCCAGGAACGCAAGCCCGTCACGCTGACCTACGCGCGCCTGCATGCCGCGTCGGGCGCGCTGGCAGCACGATTGCGGCAGGAAAGCGCCCCCGGCGACCGCGTGGGCATCCTCTGCGCCCACGGCATCGACTATGCGGTGGCGTTTCTCGCCTGCCTGTACAGCAATCGAGTCGCGGTGCCGCTGTTCCCGGCCGCGGGCGCACGCAACCGCGAACGCCTGCACGCCGTCCTGGCCGATGCCAGGCCCTCGCTCAGCCTGCTCTCCGCTCACGACGAGATCACCGCGCCGATCCTGGGCACCGCACTGGGACGAGCTCTCGCCTTGCCCGCGAATCCCGGTGTGCCGGACTGGGGTTCAGCCGAGGGAATCAGGTCCGGCGCGCCTACCGCGATGGCGTCGGCGAGCGTGGCCGACCCGACGGCACGCCGCGCGGGGTCACTCGAGACACGCTTCGTCGCACCCGGCATTCGTCCCGCCACGCCGTCGGCCGCACCGGTGATCGATCCGGTGTGCGACGAGCTGGCCTATTTGCAGTACACCTCCGGATCGACGAGGTCTCCCGCGGGCGTCCGGGTCACGCACGACAACCTCGCCACGGCGTTGACGCAGCTCGGGCACGCCGTGTCGGTCGCGGACGATCAGCCCGTCGTGACCTGGCTGCCGTTCTTCCACGACATGGGTCTGATCCTCGGCCTTTCGCTGCCACTCTTCCTGGGCGTGCACGGCATCACGCTGGCGCCCGCCGAGTTCGTGAAGCGCCCCGTCCGCTGGCTGCGCGCGATCGCCGACTACCGCGCCGGTACCACGGGGTGTCCCAATTTCGGCCTGAAACTCGCGGTGTCCGGCACCACCCCCGCCGAGCGGGCCGGGCTGGACCTGTCCGGACTGGACATCGTGCTCAACGGCTCGGAGCCGGTCCGCGCCGACGCCTTGCAGGAGTTCACCGAGACCTTCGCCCCTTACGGTTTTCGCCATCACGCGCACACTCCCGGCTTCGGCTTGGCCGAGGCCACCCTGACGGTCACCGTCTGCGACCAGCGCGAGAACCCGGTATGGCACCGTTTCGACCGCGCCGCACTGTCCGAAGGCCGCGCGGTCGCGCTGTCCGAGGACGCGGCGGGATCCGTGGACGGTGTGCCGCTGGTCGGGTGCGGCGCACCCGCTGGACAACAGCTGCGGATCGTCGATCCGGTGCTCGGAACCGCGCTGCCCGCTGGACGCGTCGGCGAGATCTGGGTGGCCGGAGACAATGTGTGCGACGGATATTTCGGGAGACCGGATGCCACGGCGGAGATATTCGGCGCCACGCTGCCGGGAAGCACTGCCCGGTGGCTGCGCACCGGCGATCTCGGCTTCCAGCACGAGGGCCAGTTCTACATCGCGGGCCGCCGCAAGGACGTCATCGTGGTCGACGGACGCAATCACTATCCCGCCGACATCGAGGCGACGGTGCAGGCATGCGCGCCCGAGGTCAGGCCGGGTCACGTGACGGCGTTCGGGCACGACGACGGGCTGCGCGAAGACCTGGTCGTCGCCGCCGAACTCGGCACGGTCGACGGACGCGAGCCGATCGAACTGTTCGCGTTGGCCCGGCGCATCCGCACCGCGGTCGCGTCCACCCACGAGGTGATGCCCGGTGCGGTACTGCTCCTCGAGCCGGGGCGAATCCCCAAGACCAGCAGCGGAAAGCTCCGCCGCGGCGAGTGCAGGGCACGCTATCTGGCGGGCCGACTCAGCCCGGTGGCCATGATCTGACCAGCGGTCGCCGGCTTTCGTTCAGTGCTCGTCTCGGCCCATGAGACGGTCGGTCTCGCGACGCTCACGCTTGGTGGGCCGCCCTGCGCCGCGGTCACGGCGGGGCATGCTCGCCAGGATTTCGCGCGGGGGAGGAGGCGGACTGCGATCGATCAAGCACTGCGCGGCGATCGGAGCGCCGACGCGCTTGGTGACGATCCGCTCCACGATGACGATGCGTTCGATACCGCCCGCGCGGACGCGGACCTCGTCACCGGGACGCACGGGCTGTGCGGGCTTGACTGTCGCGCCGTTCACCCGGACGTGCCCGCCACGACATGCCTCCGCAGCGGCGGATCTGGTCTTGAACAGACGCACCGCCCAGGTCCACGAATCAACGCGGGCCTGGGTGGCGGTGTTCTGGATGCCGGATTCGGCGCGGGCCACTCGTTAGACGATACGGCGTGCGGTGACCACCATGTCGGGGCGCAGCGGCGTGTAGGAAACCGGCGTACCCGTCTGCACCGCGTTCAGGAGCTTGTTGTCGCCCGCGTAGATGCCGACGTGACCGCCGCCGTTGGTGATGACGATGTCACCCGGCTTCAGCTCGTTGTAAGCGACCGGAGCGCCGACGTGCGACTGCTCGAAGCTGGTGCGGGGAAGCTCGATGCCCGCCTGACGGAATGCCCACTGGACGAGACCGGAGCAGTCGAAGGAGCGGGGACCCGCCGCGCCCCAGGAGTACTGGGCGCCGACCTTGGTCCTGGCGGCGTCGAGGGCGATGTCACCCGGGGAGTTGCTCTGCTGCTGGCCGAACAGGCCCGGCAGCATGGGCGCGAAATTGGGAGCCTGAGGAGCGACCTCTTGCGGCGCCTGGGCAGGGGCGGCGGGAACGGCCGCGAGCGCCTGCTGGATCTGCTGATTGAGCTGCTGGACCGGCTGTTCCCATTCCTGCGGAACATCGAAATTGCCGACACCGGGAACGTTGATGGTCGCGGCCATGGCCGGAATCGCGGGCATGGCGCCGGTCGCGGCCACCGCACCCATGACAATCGCACCCTTGACGGAATTCGGAACCCGAGAATCCCGTTGCAAGCTGTGTTTACCCACCGAGCTACGTCTCCGATCTTGCTGCTCTCCCGCCGACCGGGTTAGCTGACGGGCTCGGGCCGGGAGAGCGGCCCTACCTCGCGACCGAAATCGGCCTCGAGGATTCACCCCAGACGAACCTGTGGGTCCCCGGTACGACAGCCGAGACCGGTTGGCCCCGACAGCCGTTAAGGCGGTAACTAGTGGCGCCGTTTCTCTTACGAAGCGACTGGTTCCACTAAGTCACGAAGAGATTACGGTGCCGACGCGATGTTGTCCACCCCACAGAGCTGCGTCTTTTCCATCACGACCGGAGCCCGCTTGGATCGGCGGAAAATGGCCGCCCAAGCGAAGGTCACGGACTGATCTCGCCGGGCGGCGCGAGGTCACCGAAGGACATCGCCGACCCGTCCGACCACTCGGGTTCAGGGGCGCGTTCCGTGCACCGCGCGCTCGAGTTCGTCGATCCTGCGGCGCGCCTCGGCCAGCTCGACCTCGAGCTTGCCGAGCGCCATGACCAGCGGGCCGACCGCGAGATCGGCGACCAGCTGTGGATCGTCGTAGCCCCGCTCGATCGCGACGAGGATGTTGGACCGGATGCGCTGGGCCACCGTGGCGCCCGCCGGTACGTTCCAGGACCCGACTACCTCGGCGAGGCCGGCGAGAGGTGGTTCGTCGGACATGCCCCTCCGTTCCCGCGCTGCCGTGCCGCGCGACCGTTCTGGCGAACCGCAACCAGCCTAGAGAGCCGGCGGCGAGAGCAATAGTGCAATACGAAACGCTAAGGCTTTCTAGAACACGCCATAGATGTGCCCAGATTATCCGGACGAAACGCGCTACGGTGTCGGGGCATGGACCCCGTGCGGAATCCGTATGCCCCTGGTGCAGGACAGCGCCCGCCCGAATTGGCTGGGCGCGACAAGCAACTCACGGCTTTCGACATCGTGCTCGAACGCGTCGCGCGCGGCAGGCCGGAACGCAGCGTCATGCTCACCGGCTTGCGCGGCGTCGGAAAGACGGTGTTGCTCAACCAGCTTCGCTCGGCCGCCATCTCGCGCGGCTGGGGCACCGGCAAGATCGAGGCGCGCCCGGACCAGGAATTGCGCCGCCCGCTGTCCTCGGCGCTGCACATGGCGGCGCGGGCGATCGCGACGGCGCACCGCAATCCGGAGCGGGTGGACGACTTCCTCGGCATCCTCAAGGCTTTCGCGCTGCGGTCCACCGCGGACAAGGGCATGCGGGAACGCTGGCAGCCCGGCATCGACGTGCCCGCGGTGAGCGGCCGGGCCGATTCCGGCGACATCGAGATCGATCTGGTGGAGCTGCTGGTCGAGGCGGCGGCGCTGGCCGGTGACATCGGCGTCGGCATCGCGATCTTCATCGACGAGATGCAGGATCTGGGGCCCGCCGACATCTCCGCGATCTGCGGCGCGTGCCACGAACTGAGCCAGGACGCCGCACCGCTGATCGTGGTGGGCGCGGGCCTGCCGCACCTGCCCGCGGTGCTGTCCGCCTCGAAGAGCTACTCGGAACGACTATTCAGCTATCACCGCATCGACCGCCTGGATCGGGAGTCCGCCGACCAAGCGCTGATCGCGCCCGCCCAGCGCGAGGATGTGAAGTTCACCGACGAGGCATTGGACTCGTTGTACAGCAAGGCCGATGGTTACCCGTATTTCGTGCAGGCGTACGGCAAGGCCGCATGGGATCAGGCGCCGGAGAGTCCGATCACGGCCGAGGATGTGGAGGTGGCCTCGCCCGCCGCCGAGGAAGAGTTGGCGGTCGGATTCTTCGGTTCCCGTTATGAGCGGGCCACCCCCGCTGAGCGGGAATACATGCGCGCCATGGCCGACCTGTCCGGCGACGACGGCCCGGTGGCAACCGCGGCGGTGGCCAACGAACTCGGCCGCAAACCGGCTTCCCTCTCGCCCGCCCGGGACGGCCTGATCAAGAAAGGCCTCATCTACTCCGCCGAGCGCGGCACCATCGGATTCACGGTGCCGCACTTCGGCCGCTATCTGCGCTCGGTCTGAGCGCCCGCAGGCCACGCGCGCGGCGATTGATTGCCAACTATTCGCCCGTCTTTCAAGATCAGTAGATATTCGTAGATTTATCTCGACCAGCAGGCCTACCGATGAGTAACAAACCCTCCTACACTCGGATGTGATCCTGATCACGTCCGAGGGAGGACATCATGGCGACAGCCGCGAAAGTCGACGCCACCGAAGAACAGGCCCGCGCACTGGTCGAGGAATCCCGCGAAACGAGCTGGGCCAAGCCGTCCTTCGCCAAGGAAATGTTCCTGGGGCGGTTCCGGCTCGACCTGATCCACCCGTATCCGGAGCCCGGCCCCGAGGACGCCGAGCGGACCGAGGCGTTCCTGTCCCGGCTGCGGACGCTGTGCGAGTCCATCGACGGATCGGTGATCGAAGCGGAGAGCCGGATCCCGGACGAGTACGTCAAGGGCCTGGCCGAACTCGGTTGCTTCGGCCTGAAGATCCCACAATCGTTCGGCGGCCAGGGACTTTCCCAGTTCGGCTACAACCGAGCGTTGATGCTGGTCGGCTCGGCGCACCCGAGCCTCGGCGTGCTGCTGTCCGCACATCAGTCGATCGGGGTGCCCGAACCGCTGAAACTGGCGGGCACCGACGAGCAGAAGGCCGAGTTCCTGCCCCGCTGCGCGGCCGGGGCGGTCAGCGCGTTCCTGCTCACCGAGCCCGACGTCGGCTCCGATCCGGCCAGGATGGCCAGTACCGCGACGCCGACCGAGGACGGCGAGGCCTACCTGCTCAACGGCGTGAAGCTGTGGACGACCAACGGCGTGGTCGCCGAGTTGCTGGTGGTGATGGCACGCGTGCCCAAGAGCGAGGGGCACCGCGGTGGCATCTCGGCGTTCGTGGTCGAAGCCGACTCACCGGGCATCACCGTCGAGCGGCGCAACTCGTTCATGGGCTTGCGCGGCATCGAGAACGGCCTGACCCGGATGCACGACGTCCGGGTGCCCAAGCGCAACCTGATCGGCCGGGAGGGCGACGGCCTCAAGATCGCGCTCACCACCCTGAACGCGGGCAGGCTCGCCATCCCCGCGTTGTGCACCGCCGCCGCAAAGTGGTCGCTGAAGATCGCGCGGGAGTGGAGCACCCAGCGGGTGCAGTGGGGCAGGCCGGTCGGCGAGCACGCGGCCGTCGGTCAGAAGATCGCGTTCATCGCGGCGACGACGTTCGCGCTGGAGGCGGCGCTCGATCTGTCGGCCACCATGTCCGACGAGGGCCGCAACGACATACGGATCGAAGCGGCGCTGGCCAAGCTGTGGGCCAGTGAGATGAGCTGTCGGATCGCCGACGAACTCGTGCAGATCCGCGGCGGCCGCGGCTACGAGACGGCGGCCTCGCTCGCCGCGCGGGGCGAGCGGGCCGTCCCCGCCGAGCAGCTGGTGCGCGATCTGCGGATCAACCGCATCTTCGAAGGCTCCAGCGAGATCATGCGGTTGCTGATCGCCAGGGAGATGGCGGACGCGCACATGGCGGCCGCCGGCGCGCTGGTCGACCGCAAGGCCGAGTTCAAGGACAAGGCGAAGGCCGCGGTCGGCGCGACGGGTTTCTACGCCAAGTGGTTCCCGCAGCTCGCGGTCGGCGCGGGGACGGTACCCGCGGCGTACACCGAATTCGGCGTGCTGGCCCGGCATTTGCGCTTCGTCGAGCGCAGTGCGCGCAAGCAGGCCAGGTCCCTGATGTACGCGATGGGCCGGTGGCAGGCGGGCCTGGAGTACCGGCAGAACTTCCTCGGCCGGATCGTCGACATCGGCGCCGAGCTGTTCGCGATGTCGGCGGCCTGCGTGCGAGCCCACGCGTTGCGCGCCGCCGACGCGCCGGAGGGCAAGGCGGCCGAAGAACTGGCGGACACCTTCTGCAGGCAGTCACGGCTGCGCGTGCGCGAGTTGTTCGACGCGCTGTGGGAGAACACCGACGACGACGACCGCACCCTCACCCGCGGCGTGCTCGACGGCCGCTACGAATGGCTGGAGGGCGGCGTGCTCGACCCGAGCGAGGGGACCGGCCCGTGGATCGCGGAGTGGCAGATGGGCCCATCCACCGAGGAGAACCTCCTGCATCCATTCCTGCCGTCCACGCGTCCCCGCGCGGAAGCCTGAGCGGTAGCGGACCCGCCGCACGCCCACCCGAGCGTGCGGCGGGCGGTCGCTCGCGAACTATTCGCCAATATCGGAATTCTCCTAGAGAACCGCAGATATTTCTCGCGAGCGTGCCGCGCATAGCGATCAGGGCAATCTAAAGCTATCTAGTTTTCCGACTAGTGTTTCGTAGATTTTCCTGTGCGATTGAAGCCAGCTGCTCGATCGACCGGCAGCCTCGGTTGGACAACGTGTACGTAACGGCAGGTGTAGGGGGTTAACGGAGCGGAAATCCAGTGCGACATCTGGGCAAGAGGCGCCGAACATGCGCCGCGCCCACAGGAGGGTGCCATGTCCACGACCATCACCCGCCGCGCCGTCGATCACGACGGCCACCACGTCACAGTGTCTGCCGAAGACGGCGTTCCCCTCGCGGTCCGCGTCTTCGGCGGCGACGACGCCCTCGCGACCGTCGTCTTCGTGCACGGCCACTGCCTGCGCACCGAATCCTGGACCTACCTGCGCGAGCACCTCCTGCGACAGTGGGGAGACGACACCAGGATGGTGTTCTACGATCACCGCGGCCACGGCGAATCCGGGGTGGCGCATCCGTCGACCTACACCATCGAACAGCTCGGGCACGACCTGGACACCGTGTTGCGGACGGTCGCGCCGACCGGTCCGGTGATCCTGGTCGGCCACTCGATGGGCGCGATGGTCGTGCTCTCTTACGCCCGGCTCTACCCGCAGGCCATCGGCACGCGGATCGCAGGCGTCGGGTTGCTCGCGGCCGCTGCCGCCGGGATCACCGAGGTGGGGCTGGCGCGCTTGTTGAACCGGCGGGCAGTGAACTCGCTGCAAGCCGCCGTCACGCACGCCCCGAGGGTGATGCGGGCGTCCAGACACCTGACCCGCCGCCTGTTCACGCCGATCCTGCGCGAGGCCGAATTCGGCACCAGGAAGGTGAACCCCCGGATCGCTGCGCTGGCCACGGCCATGCTGAACGACACGCCGCTGCTGACCATGGCCGGATTCCTGCACTCGCTGATCACCTTCGACGAGACGGCGACTCTGCACCGGCTCGGCGCGATTCCCACGCTGGTGCTGGCGGGCTCGGCGGACCTCATCTTCCCGTTCGCGCACTCGGTGGCACTGGCCTCCCAGCTGGCCGGTTCCGAACTGGTCCGGCTCGAAGGCGCCGGGCACAGCGTGCTGCTCGAGCGGGCCGAAGAAGTCGCGCTGTCCATCGCCGGACTCGCCGAGCGCGCGTTCGCCGCGGCGCCGTCGGGTGCCGGATACGCCGCAGCGGGCTGAGCTCGGCAATCGAGCGGCAACCATCGGATTTCGACCGCACGCGAGCCAGGATCGAATTCTTTCGGTACTGTGTTGTAGATCACGTTGTGTGGTGGGTCACACGGCTCGGTACAGCGCGGCCCAAGGCAAACGGGCAACCGCGCGTCACGGCACCGAGTTCGCATGTCCGCCAGGGAATTCAGGAGGTATCGATGACTCGCAGCGAATTCGCGGAACTACGCTACGCGGTCGGCCAACTCCGGCAATCCATCGGCGTACTCCGCACCCAGTACGGCGACGCCAGCACGGTGCGGCGGTTGGAGAACGACCTCGAACGCCTCGCCATCGACGCCGACGAACTCGAGCAGTCACCGCCGCCGGAGGTGCGGCAGACCGCCCAAGACGTCATCTACGTGCCGGACAGCAAGTCCGACGAGGCCGCTTGGATGGGCGCACAGGACGAGGGGCTCGGCTTCCACTCCCGTCCGCGGACGAAGTAGTTCCGGGGTGGGCGGCGCGAGCCGCCCATCGCGGTACTCCCTGCCCGATGCCTGCCGTGGCGGCCGCACCCGTGCCACCGGGCCGCGCGCGGTCCCGGCGGCCTGGCGCACGGCGCCGCCGTGATCGCACAGCGCGCGATGGACGACGTCTGAGCCGTATCGGTCCTCCGCACGACACAGTTCGTGCAGCGACCCGCCATGGCGCGCAAGCCGCTCACCCCCGCCGGACACCGAGCGCGATGAAGATGTTCACCTTGCCCGGCGCGACGATCGAGTCGTTCTCCCGCGCACCGGCGCCGAGACCGCCACCCGTGTCGGCTCCCGCACCGAGCGTTCGGTCACCGCGGCGGGCACACCATCGAGGCCGACCTCCGGCGAGGCCGCGCGGCGCGTGCAGCTGCCTGCACAGGCGCTCCGGTCGCACCCTCCCGTTGCCGGGTGCATCCGAGCAGGTCAACACGTTGATTCCGGTCGGATATGGCCGAGGATCAATGTCTTCACACGGCGGTTGAAGAGACAATTCCGGCATCCCGTTTTTGCCTGCTCGAATCTTGTTTCGCGGAAGGTGACTTCGAAAAGTCCGGTTGGCCCGGAACCCGCGTAGACAAGCATGCGGCGTGCCTGATGTGGCGCAAATCATACGGTTGACGGCGGGGCATGTTTGTCGAGACCCCGTTCGATCAATAGCGCACGTGTCGTATGGTGCTCAGCATCACATTCGATTGCGGAGGTAACGATGACCACCCGCACACAAGATCAGCGAGGCATCCGCCTGTGAGTGCCGCACCGACCGCCGCCCCCGAAGCGGGCACCGGCGTATTCAGCAGAACAAGGGCCCGAATCTCGGATCGCACGTTGCGCACCGACCGATGGTGGATCCCCCCACTCGTCACGGTGCTCGGGCTAGCCGCGTTCGTCATCTACGCGACGATCAGATCGTATGTGCGCACGGCATATTGGGTCCCGGACTATCACTATCTGACCCCGTTCTATTCACCGTGCCTGAGCACTTCCTGCGTCGAGGGCTCCAGCCATTTCGGCACCCCTTTCGGCGATCTGCCCGCGATCCTGCCACTGGGCTTCGTGGTGCTGCCCTTCCTGCTCGGTTTCCGCCTGACCTGCTACTACTACCGCAAGGCCTACTACCGGGCGGTGTGGTTCTCCCCGCCCGCCTGCGCCGTGGCCGAGCCGCACGCCAAGTACACCGGTGAGACCAGGCTGCCGCTGATCGTCCAGAACGCGCATCGCTACTTCTTCTATGTGGCCCTGGTGGTTTCGGTGATCAACACCTACGACGCCATCGTCGCCTTCCACGGCAAGACCGGTGGCTTCGGTTTCGGCCTCGGCAATATCGTGCTGCTGGTCAACGTGATCCTGCTGTGGGCCTACACGCTGTCGTGCCACTCGTGCAGGCACATCGCGGGTGGACGGCTCAAGAACTTCTCCGCGCATCCGGTGCGCTACTGGTTCTGGACTCAGGTCTCCAAGCTGAACACCCGGCACATGGCGCTGGCCTGGACCACTCTCGGCACGCTCGTGCTGACCGACTTCTACGTCATGTTGGTTGCCAGCCAAACGATTTCGGACCTGCGGTTCATCGACTGACCGCCTCATCGAGGAGTTTCTCTGCATGGCAGAAGTGGAACGGCACAAGTACGACGTCGTCGTGATCGGAGCGGGCGGCGCCGGATTGCGGGCGGTCATCGAAGCCAGGGAGCACGGCCTGTCCGTCGCGGTGGTGTGCAAGTCGCTGTTCGGCAAAGCGCACACCGTGATGGCCGAAGGCGGCTGCGCGGCGTCGATGGGCAACGCGAACGAGAAGGACAATTGGCAGGTTCATTTCCGGGACACGATGCGCGGCGGCAAGTTCCTGAACAACTGGCGCATGGCCGAATTGCATGCTCAGGAAGCGCCCGATCGAGTGTGGGAACTGGAGACCTACGGGGCGCTGTTCGACCGGACGGCGGACGGCCGCATCAGTCAGCGCAATTTCGGCGGCCACACCTACCCGCGGCTCGCGCATGTCGGCGACCGGACCGGCCTCGAGATCATCCGCACCATGCAGCAGAAGATCGTGTCGCTGCAACAAGAGGATTTCGCCGAGACCGGTGACTACGAGAAGCGCATCAAAGTCTTCGCCGAATGCACCATCACCGAATTGCTCAAGGACGGTGACCGCATCTCCGGCGCGTTCGGTTACTGGCGCGAATCCGGCCGCTTCATCCTGTTCGAGACCCCCGCGGTGGTCCTGGCGACCGGCGGCATCGGCAAGTCGTACAAGGTGACCTCGAACTCCTGGGAGTACACCGGCGACGGGCACGCGCTGGCGCTGCGCGCGGGCGCGACGCTGATCAACATGGAGTTCCTGCAGTTCCACCCCACCGGCATGGTCTGGCCGCCCAGCGTGAAGGGCATCCTGGTCACCGAGGGCGTACGCGGCGACGGCGGGGTGCTGAAGAACACCGAGGGCAAGCGGTTCATGTTCGACTACATTCCGCCGGTCTTCAAGGGGCAGTACGCCGAGACCGAGGAAGAGGCCGACCAGTGGCTGCGCGACAACGACTCCGCTCGCCGCACACCGGACCTGCTGCCGCGTGACGAGGTCGCCCGCGCCATCAACGAGGAGGTCAAGGCCGGGCGCGGCACCGAGCACGGCGGCGTCTACCTCGACATCGCTTCCCGGATGCCCGCCGAGGAGATCGTGCGACGACTGCCTTCGATGCACCATCAGTTCAAAGAGCTGGCGGACGTCGACATCACGAAGGAACCGATGGAGGTCGGGCCCACCTGTCACTACGTGATGGGCGGAGTCGAGGTCGATCCGGACACCGGCGCGGCCACGGTGCCCGGTCTGTTCGCCGCGGGTGAGTGTTCCGGCGGAATGCACGGATCCAACCGCCTCGGCGGAAACTCGCTGTCCGACCTGCTGGTGTTCGGCCGCCGGGCCGGGCTCGGGGCCGCGGCCTATGTGGAACAGCTCGGCGAGCGGCCCGCAGTCGCGGACGACGATGTCACGAACGCCGCGAAGGCCGCCGTGGCGCCGTTCGATCCGCCCGCCGACGGCAAAGGGGAGAACCCCTACACCTTGCACACCGATTTGCAGCAGACGATGAACGACCTGGTCGGCATCATCCGCAAGGAACACGAGGTGCGCGAGGCGATCGACAGACTCGCCGAGTTGCGTGCCCGGTTCCGCCAGGTGACCGTCGAGGGCCACCGCCAGTTCAACCCCGGCTGGCATCTCGCGCTCGACCTGCAGAACATGCTGCTGGTCAGCGAATGCGTGGCGCACGCGGCGCTGCTGCGGACCGAGAGCCGCGGCGGGCACACCCGGGACGACCACCCGTCCATGGACCCCGACTGGCGGAACAAACTGCTGGTCTGCGCGGTGGATCCGGGCACGGCCGGCGACCCGATCCCCGGCGTCACCGTGACGCGCAAGGATCAGATCCCGATGCGATCGGACCTGCTCGCCCTCTTCGATCTCGGCGAGCTCGAGAAGTACTACACCCCGGATGAACTCGCCGGGCACCCGGCCGCGGCCGGGCAATCGACGGAGCGAGAGGCGTAACGATGGGTTACGACGCCAAATTCCGCGTATGGCGCGGCGATCTCGACGGCGGAGAACTGCAGGATTTCACCGTGCTGGTGAACGAGGGCGAGGTCGTACTCGACATCATCCACCGGCTACAGGCCACCCAGGCGCCCGATTTGGCCGTGCGCTGGAACTGCAAGGCGGGCAAGTGCGGTTCCTGTTCGGCCGAAGTGAACGGGCGGCCGCGCCTGTTGTGCATGACCCGGATGTCCACCTTCACCCAGGACGAAGTGATCACGGTGACGCCGATGCGCACCTTCCCCGTGATCAAGGACCTCGTGACGGACGTGTCGTTCAATTACGAAAAGGCGCGGGAGATACCGTCTTTCACGCCACCCGCCGATCTCAAACCGGGCGAGTACCGGATGAAGCAGGTCGACGTCGAACGTTCGCAGGAATTCCGCAAGTGCATCGAGTGCTTCCTGTGCCAGAACACCTGTCACGTGGTGCGTGACCACGAAGAGAACAAGAAAGCGTTCGCCGGGCCGCGCTATTTGATGCGGATCAGTGAATTGGAGATGCACCCGCTGGATGCGGGCGACCGCACCGAACTCGCCCAGGACGAGCAAGGGCTCGGTCTGTGCAACATCACCAAATGCTGTACCGAGGTCTGCCCCGAGCACATCAAGATCACCGACAACGCGTTGATCCCGATGAAGGAACGGGTGGCCGACCGCAAGTACGACCCGCTGGTCTGGCTGGGCAACAAGCTGTTCCGCCGATAGGACGCCGGACAACCGGCCGGGGCAATCCCCGGCCGGTCGGCGCACCCTTACAACATGGCCACGACGCCGAGGGCCACGACCCACACCAGCAGGCCGACGAACAGCGCCGACAGCAGCGAGCTGGTGAGGACGAAGACTCCGACCGCCGACACCGCGAACAACAGCGCGACGATCAGCCATTCCACCCAATCGTCCGGCCGCAATTTCCGGTACCGGGGATGGGAACTCTTGAGCCCTCGGTCCACAGATGATGGACTACCCGAATTCAGCCTCGGTAAACGTCTTTTCGTTGCCGAAAATGTGTCATTCCGTGATCTACGAAGGCGGCCGTGTCTTATCGCGGCCGGTCGAACTCTCCGTCCTGCACACCGGCAGTGAAGGCGGCCCACTCCGCGGGCGTGAAGATCAGCACCGGCCCCTCGGGATCGTTCCCGTTGCGCATCCCCACGTGTCCGTCGGCGAGCAGCGCCACTTCGACGCTGTCGTTGCCCGCCCCTTCCCCGGCCCTCCGCCACGTGGCGCCGGACAGGTCGATGTTCGTGTTGCCTTGAATGCTCACGAGACGGACTCCTTCGCTATCTGCCGTGGGAGACGTGTGTACGGACCGAGAACCCAGCACCACCGCTGGGCGCACGCACGCGCGCCCGATAGTACCGCCGCCGACCGGCGCTGTCGGGCGAACAACCGACGAAGAACGGCCCGGTACTCCGACCGGCCACGTGATTCGCCGCCTGCGCTCAGCGGCGGCGTGGTGCGGGCTCCGCCCACGCACGAATGGCCGCGACGACCACCCGGCCGGACGGGCGAAACCTGTTCCGCGGCGGCACTATCCAAGAACGAATCGCGCCGACCGACGCCGTCGGGGACGGCAACGCGATCGTCGACCCCGTGCGGCAGACCGAGACGTTGAGCCGGAACAACTCCGCGAACAGACGCGTATCGTTTTCCGGCAGGTCCGGCGCGATCAGGAAGGTCCAGCGATTCGATCGCGGGTGCGCCAGGATCGGGCCCAGCCGCACGCTCTTGCTCTGCATGTGCGCCTTGACCGCCTGACCCAGGCTGCTCGGCATGGTCAACGCCCACACCGACCCCGCGCGCATCACGATCCGGCCGAGCTCGGGCGGATCCACAACGGCGGGCAGATCGCATTCCCGCCGGTAGAACAGGCATCTGGATCGTGGCGTATCCCCGAGTGGCCTCTGCTCCACTGACAACCCCTGCAGTTGTGTGGTTCGACGATGAGTGCGCGCCATACGGAACCCCTCCGGCTACCGCTCGCGGACCGATGAGAATGCGGCGATGGCCGAGTGTGGCGCGACTACCTCTAGTTTTGCTTTTCTCCGGCCGGAACCGACTGATAAAGAATGGGCAAAACTGCGGAAAAGTGAACGCGCCGAGGGGCCGCTGTGAACTCAGTGCCAGGTGTGATCGGTCAGCGGGGTGCGGGGGCCGAACTTCGGCTTGTAGAAG
Organism: Nocardia sp. NPDC059691; assembly: GCF_042733915.1. NCBI lineage: Bacteria > Bacillati > Actinomycetota > Actinomycetes > Mycobacteriales > Nocardiaceae > Nocardia > Nocardia sp. NPDC059691. The sequence goes on from NZ_JBHWFB010000001.1 coordinate 461,398, forward strand.
TGGCCGCTGATTTCCAGCAGGCGGATCGCCCGATAACGGTGCGGGCGCAGCGGCTCAAGGTATTCGACCATCGCATCGTCATCCATGGGACGGCCGAGCAGAGTCCAGCCGACCGCGGCGGACAGGTGGTAATCGCCGACCGACAGCGCGTCCGCGTCGCCGAAAGCCCGCTGCGCGATCTCCGCGGCCGTCCACACCCCGATACCGGGGACACTGCACAACCTTCGTGCCGCCTCGACCGGATCGACCCGGGCCGCGCGCTCCAGCGATTCGGCGATCCGAGCCGCGCGCACGATGGTCTGCGCGCGTTGCGGTCCGACATTGGCCCGGTGGTACACCCAGGAGGGAATTCGCCGCCAAGTGTCCGCGTCCGGCGGCAGCCGCATTCCCTCCGGTGCGGGGCCGGGCGCCGGTTCGCCGTACTGCCGCACCAGTTTCCGCCACGACGCCCGCGCGGAGACGGTGTGCACCTTCTGCTCCAGCACCGACGGCACAAGGGCTTCGAAGACCAAGCCCGTGCGCAGCATGCGGAGCCCGGGAAAACGACGATGGGCGTCCACGAGTTTCGGATGATCCGGGAGGAACGCCGAGACGTCCTCGTCCAGACACAGCATGTGCTCGAGACCCGCGAGGAATTCCGCCGCGCCCGGCCCCCAGGCGCGGGCCTGCACAGTGCGCGGATCGGACTGGGCCAGGCGGTAGGTGACCGGCCCGGTCGGCAGACGGGAGGCGTGCCAGTACGCGCCGTCGCCGGTCACCCGATGACACGGATCGCCGGTGCCGCGACCGAGGGGAGCGAGCGTGCACGCCAGGTCGATCGGCCGATCCGTGGTCACGGTCCGGCTGGCTCCCGGCTCGACCGTCATGCTGCGCACCCGAGACATTCTGCCCGGTGCGGCGCGCGGCGCCGCGTCCCCCTCCACCGGGACACGCGGATTATTATCTGAGCCACACCTAAAGCCTTTCATGCCTATCGCACATGATTATGGTTTCGCAATCAGATGTAACGGCATGAGATTCACGGCGATATTGTTTTCGTTCGGCAAATATCTGGCAGTAGCAATGACGGAGGTTCTTCGATGATTACCAATCTGCTCAACTGGCTGCTCAACGCCTGGGGTGGAGTCTTCGCGGGCAGCTCGGGCTACCAGATTCCGCCGGGCACCCTGCCGTTCGGCAGCTGAACCGCGCGGCGCCCGCCCGGCCTGTCCGGCGGGCGCGCCCGAAAAGGTCACTCGCCCAGTAGGAATTGCGCGATATGCCGCGCCCGGCGTCCAGCGAGGGACGCGGCCTGAGTGCGGCAGGAAAAGCCATCGGCGAGGAGGATCGCGTCGTCTCCCGCGGCGCGCAGCGCGGGGAGCATGCCGTTCTCGGCCACCGCGACCGAAATGTCGTAATGGCCCGACTGCATTCCGAAATTTCCCGCCAGACCGCAGCACCCGGTGATTTCCGTCACCGTCACGCCCATACTGGCTAATAAATGGCGATCGGCATCGAATCCGAGAATCGCGTGCTGGTGACAATGCGGTTGAACCACCACCGATCGGCCGGTGCGCTGCGGCGGGCGCCAGCTGGGCTGATCGGCGAGGAATTCGGCCAAGGTGCGCACCGCGGCGGCGGTCGGGGCGGATCTGGGATCGTCCGGCAACAATTCCGTGAGGTCCGCGCGCAGAACCGCGGTGCAGGACGGTTCCAGTCCCACAACCACGCCACCCGCCTCCACATGCTCCTGCAACGCGGTCAACGTGGCCCGCAACCGCGCGCGGGCGCCGTCGAGCTGACCGGTGCTGATCCAGGTGAGTCCGCAGCAGACGCGTTGCTCGGGGATGCGAACGCGGTAGCCCAAGGTGGCAAGCAGCCGCGCCGCGGCCAAGGCGATCTCCGGGTCGAACGCGTCGGTGAAGGTATCGATCCACAGCATCACCTCGCCGGAGGCACCGCTTTCGGCCCGCACCTCGGGCGCGTAGGCGGACTCGGCCATGCGCGCGCCTTCGTCCAGATCGCGCCAGATGCGGCGGAACGTACGCGCGGCCAGGCGCGGCACCTCACGACGCGGGTCGATGCCTGCCGCCCGCAGCCCGGCTCGGCGCAGCGCGGTCCGGGCCGCCAGCGCGTTGACGACCCGCGGCAGCCGGCTCGCGGCGGACAGCCATCGAGGCAACCAGCCCAGCGAATAGTGATCGATCGGCCGGAGCCGGTGGCGGTAGCGGCGATACAGCGTCTCCGACTTGTAGGTGGCCATGTCCACGCCCGCCGGGCAGTCCGACCGGCACGCCCGGCAGGACAGGCACAGATCGAGCGACTCGGCGACGGCCTCCGACGACCAGGGCAGCGCGCCGCGCACCACCTCTTGCAGCACCCTCGCCCGCCCGCGTGTGCTGTCCTTCTCGTCCCGGGTGGCCTGGTAGGACGGGCACATGAAACCGCCGTCGGCCCGGCATTTACCGACGCCGACGCAGCGGTGCACCGCGACGCTGATATCGCCGTCGTCTTCTCCGAGCGGGTAACCGTTCGATGTGCCGACGTCACCGAGTCCGGCCAGCCGCAGGTCGGCATCGATCGGACGCGGCGCGACGAGCACGCCCGGATTCAAGATGTCGCCGGGGTCGAACAAGGCCTTGTACCCGGCGAAGACATCGAGCACCGCGGGGGAGTACATCGCCGAGAGCAACTCGGAGCGAGCCCGGCCGTCGCCGTGCTCGCCGGACAGCGAACCGCCGTGCCGGACGACCAGCTCCGCCGCGTCGAACAGGAAGGCGCGGAAGCGGTGCGGCGCGTCGGCGATCGGAAGATCGAGGCGGACGTGGATGCAGCCGTCGCCGATGTGCCCGTAGAGCAGCCCGTCGACACCGTGCTCGCGCGTCAGCGCGGCGAAATCGCGGAGGTAGGAGCCGAGCCGTTCCGGTGGGACGGCCGCGTCCTCCCAGCCCGGCCAGGCCGGCCGCCCGTCCGGCGTGCGACCGGCCAGCCCCGCGCCGTCGGCCCTGATCCGCCACAGCTGCGCGGCGGTACCGGGATCGGTGACGATCCTGCTGTCCATCGCGCCCGCCGTCCGGCACAGTCGCTGTGCGACGGCCAGCGCGTCGGCCTGCGTCGCGCCCGCGGTCTCCACGAACAGCCAACCGCCACCGCGCGGCAGGTCGGGCACCGTTCCCCGATGCGCCCGGACCACGTCGACCAGCCGCGCGTCGATGCCCTCCACCGCGATCGGCGCGCAGGCCAGCACGGCGGCGACATCGTCGGCCGCGGTGGCGATGTCCGGGTAGCCGAGCACCGTGAGCACGGTGGCCGCGGGCAGCTCGACCAGCTCGACGGTCGCGTCCAGCAACAGACCGCAGGTGCCCTCGCTGCCGACGAACGCCTTCGCCGCCGACGCGCCGCGCTCGGGCAGCAGATGTTCCAAACCGTATCCGGACGCCTGGCGGTCGAAGCGCCCGAGATCGGTGCGCAACACCGCGAGATTTGCCCGGCTGAATTCCGCGAGACCCGGCACCGCGGACAGGTCGGCGGCCAGTGTGCGTTCGGTGCGGGTGCCGTCCAGGATGCGCAGTTCGCGCACCGTGTCGGAGGTGCGGCCCCACGCGACGGCGCGCGGTCCGCACGCGTTGTTGCCGATCATGCCGCCGAGCGTGCAGCGATTCTGTGTCGAAGGGTCCGGTCCGAAGCGCAGGCCGTGCGGACGGGCCGCGCGCTGCAACTCCGACAGCACCACGCCCGGCTGCACGGTAGCCACGCGCGCGGCCGCATCGATCGCCACGATCCGGTTCATATGCCTGCTGAAATCGAGCACCAGCCCGGGACCGATCGCGTTGCCCGCCACCGACGTCCCCGCGCCGCGCGCGGTCACCGGCAGCCCCTCGGCTCCGGCGAACTCCAAGGTGACCGCGACGTCCTCGTCGGTCCGCGGAAAGACGACCGCCGCCGGGAGAACCCGATAGTTCGACGCGTCCGAGGAGTACTCCGCCCGCCGCCGCTCGGAGGCGTCGACCTCACCCGCGATCCTGCCGCGCAGCGCCGCCATACGGTTCACGGTGTTTATTTTCCAGCGCCTGCGGCGCTGGGTGTTCGCGGCCCCTTTGTGGCTCGCGTCCGATCGACCGCCGCTGGCGACTTCGTCGCGGACGCGGCGGCCGCTCGGACGCGAGCCGGGCCGCGAACGCGGATGCTCGGTCTCGCTTCGCTCGAAAGACGTGGCTGCGGTGCGCTGAGCGCGTTTGTATGTAAGCCCCGGATCCAGCGCGCGCGGGGTCGGGGCGGCCATTGGCAGGTTGTCGGCAGGCGTGGCTCGCCGGGGACGGGGTAGTCCTCTGGACCGACCGCTCGCAATAACGGCGATGTGGTCGCCACGAGATCACTTGTGGGCCCGACAAGAATCCTTCTCGAGTTCGACTTCAGCAGCTCGAAGTCCGTGCGGTCGTAGTCGCTGTTTCGCCGTATCGAGATCCGGACGGCGCACTCGAGGAACCGGTGCCTCCGTGTTCCGGCTGGGCCTATCCGCCCGTGCGGAACTGCTGCGTTTGTGTGCCCGATGCGTCAGTTGCGCGAACCTCAGCCCAGCCAGGGGTCGGTCAGAGGCTCGGGCGGCGGTCGGTTTCGCCGTGGGCGGAAACACCGCCTGCCCGGAATCGACTTGAACTCAACCATTGTTGAGGTCTTAGTGTCGGTGGCCAGGTCTTGGATGGGGCGGGGAGCGAGAGGGAGAACAACGTGAGCATCGAATCCGTGGCGTGGAGCCAGATGTACCGGCGGGCGAACGCGCCACAGGAACAGCGCCCGTTCCGCCGCGCCATCGCAGGGCGCATCGTCCGGTTCGCCGCGCCGCACCGGCGGCGGATCGGCGCGTTCCTGCTGTTCAGCGTGATATCGGCGGTACTCGCCGTGGCCACGCCGGTGCTGGCCGGCCGGGTCGTCGACCACATAGTCGGCGGCGCTGCGCCGCGGGTGGTGGTCGTCCTCGCGGTGGTGATCGGCGTGCTCGCGGTGTTCGACGCCGGACTCGGGGTGGCGACCCGGTGGATGTCGGCGCGAATCGGGGAAGGGCTCATCCTCGACCTGCGCACCGCCGTGTTCGACCACGTGCAGAAGATGCCCGTCGCCTTCTTCACCCGAACCAGGACCGGCGCGCTGGTCAGCCGGTTGAACAACGACGTCATCGGCGCCCAGCGCGCGTTCAGCGACACCCTGTCCGGCGTGGTGGCCAATCTGGTGACCCTCGCGTTGACCCTCGGGGTGATGATCAGCATCTCGTGGCAGATCACGTTGCTGGCGCTGGTGTTGCTTCCGGTATTCGTGCTGCCTGCGCGCCGGATGGGCAACCGCCTAGCCGATTTGCAGCGGGAAGCGGCCCGGCTGAACGCGGCGATGAGCACCCAGATGACCGAGCGGTTCTCCGCGCCGGGCGCGACGCTGGTCAAGCTGTTCGGCCGTCCGGAACAGGAGTCCGACGAGTTCGCGCTGCGGGCCCGCCGGGTGCGGAACATCGGCGTGCGCACCGCGATGTTGCAAACGGTCTTCGTCACCTCGCTCACGCTGGTGTCCGCGCTGGCGATCGCCTTGGTGTACGGGCTCGGCGGCTGGTACGCGCTGCGCGGGCAATTGGACGCGGGCGCGGTGGTGTCGCTGTCGCTGCTGCTGACCAGGCTCTACACGCCGCTCACCGCGCTGGCCAGCGCGCGGATGGAGATCATGGCCGCGCTGGTGAGCTTCGAGCGCGTCTTCGAAGTACTCGACCTGAAGCCGCTGATCGAGGACGCGCCGGATGCGAAAACGGTGCCCGCGGGCCCGATCGCGGTGGAGCTGGACGCGGTGCGCTTCGGCTACCCGTCGGCCGACAAGGTGTCGCTGGCCTCGCTGGAGGACGTGGCGAATCTGGACACCCGCGGCGGGGTGGAGGTCCTGCACGACGTGTCGCTGCGCGCCGAGCCCGGTCAGCTGATCGCGCTGGTCGGCTCGTCGGGCGCGGGCAAGTCGACCATCGCGCAGCTGGTCTCCCGCCTCTACGACGTAGACGCGGGCGCGGTCCGGTTGAACGGCGTGGACGTGCGCGAGCTGACCACCGGATCGATCCGCGACACGGTCGGGCTCGTCACCCAGGACGGACACCTGTTCCACGACACCATTCGCGCCAATCTGCTGCTCGCGCGGCCGGAAGCCACCGAGGACGAACTCTGGGACGCACTCCAGCGCGCCCGGCTGCGCGACTTGGTCGCGTCGCTACCGGACGGGCTGGAGACCGTGGTCGGCGAGCGCGGCTACCGGCTCTCCGGCGGTGAGCGCCAGCGCCTGACCATCGCGCGCCTGCTGCTCAAGCAGCCGCGCGTGGTGATCCTGGACGAGGCGACCGCTTCGCTGGACTCGACCTCGGAAGCCGCCGTGCAGGAGGCGCTGTCCGAAGCGCTGGAGGGCCGGACCGCGCTGGTGATCGCACACCGGCTGTCCACCATCCGCGCCGCCGACCAGATCCTGGTTCTGGAAGACGGCCGGATCGTGGAACGCGGCACGCACCCCGAGCTGCTGAACGCCGATGGCCGCTACGCGGAGCTGTACCGCACGCAGTTCGCCGAGGAACCCGTCACGGCCGCGGCGTGATCCGTCGTCCGGTCAGCTCGCCGTCTGGTCCGCGGTACAGGTCGTGTCGGCGTCCGGCAGGGTTCCCGCGCCGAAATAGGTGTTGATCGCGTTGTTCACGCAACTGCTCAGCTCCGGCCGGAACGTCATGTGGATACGGACGTCTTGCAAGGTGACCATCCGCGACTGCGACAGATACTGGTGCAGCCGGACGCCGTGCGCATAGGGCGTGCGCGGATCTCCCGTCGCCTGCACGATGAGCGCGGGCGCCGCGTTCCGCACTACGGTCGCGGGTTCGACCGGTCGAGGCCAGAAGGCGCACGGCTGGATGTTGCCCGCCAGCGCGCCGAACACCGGTTGCGTGGCCCGGCTCTCCTCGATGTTGCGCCAGTACCAGAGGGGATCGATGGGCGCGCTGACATCGCCGCAGGCGACCTCCGCCAGGACGGAGTTCTCGTTGTCCCGCAGCGCCGCCACGATGGCGCGCAACCGCGGCGTCTGCGAGGTCGTGGGCGGACCGCCCGCGGCGTCGGCGAGTTCGCGCACCGTCGCGGCCAGCGGTTCGTTCAGCCGGAAGTTCCACAGCAAGGCGTGCAGGATGAACGGCAACCAATGGTCGTCGATCGCGAATCCGTCGATGACGATCGGCTGGCGGTGGACGATGCGGACCAGCTCCTCGATCTTCGCGCGCACTTGCTGCGGTGTCGCGCCGAGCCGGAACTCTTCGTCGTGGGCGGCGGCCCACACCGCCCAATCGTCCAGCGCGATCTCGTCGGCGGGTCCCCAATCCTGTACCAAGCCCGTCCAATACCGATCCGGGTCGATCGCGCTGTCGAGCACGACCCGATCGCTGCGCTCGGGGAACATCTGGGTGAACACCGCCCCGAGATACGTGCCGTAGGACAAGCCGTAGAAATTGATCTTCTCCTCGCCCAGGGCCGCCCGGACGACGTCCATGTCCCGCGCCGTATTGCGAGTGGTGAACTGCCGCACCAACTCCGGATCACGAACGACGCAGCTCGCGGCCATGCCTGCGGACTGAACGGTGTCGTGCGCGAAACCCAGCGGATCCAGGCCCGCCGACCGGACCATCTCGCCGACCGGCCACCCGCACCGCGGACTCGAGGTCGATTCGCCGACTCCGCGCGGGTCCATCCCGATCAGGTCGTAACTCGCCAGCACGTCGGTCGACAGCACGTCACCGAGCAGATCCACACTGTCCAGGCCCGGGCCGCCGGGACCGCCCGGATTCGACACCAGGATGCCCCGCCGCCGCGCCGGATCGCTCGCCTTCACCCGGGATATCGCCAAGGTGATCGTGCGACCGTCGGGACGCCCGTAGTCGAGCGGCACGAGGACATTCGCGCACTCGCCACCGGCTTTGTCCAAGTTCTCGACGCCGCACGGCTTCCACTCGAGCGTCTGGCGGTAGAAGCGGTCCGCGCCGCTCGGGTGCGAGTCGGCCACCGGCTCGGCCCGGCCGTACGCGGGCGCGGCCAGCAGTGCGGACACCGCCACTATCGACATCGAACGCCAGAACGGATTCGTGGACAACGAAATTCGCCTCTCGACCGGAGCGAGTACGTAGGTGGATGCGGAAGAACCGTATCGGATCGGTGCTCGCGACGGTGGCAACGGCTTCCCCCGCGCGGCGAGCTCCGATCGAGGCCGTCCGCGGAAGGGGAGCACGCTCGGGCGAACCGGCGAAGCCCGGCTCGAACGAATCGAGCCGGGCTTCGCTGATCGGTCTCATGCCCTGCGGTCTCGGTAGGTCCGGAACGCATCCGGCGTGGATGTCGTCCGAGCGCTACCGAGTACTTGCGGTCAGAATTCGCCCTTGACGCCGAGAACGGTGCGCCCCCGGTGGCTGCCGTTGCGGATGGAGTGCAGCACCCGCTCCACATCGGTGATCGGAGCGTAGTTCTCCAGGGTCGAAAGATGCTGCGGTCGTAGTTCTTTGCCGAGCTGGGCCCACACCTCCCTGCGGCGCTCGATCGGAAGGTTGACCGAATCGATGCCTTCCAGGGTGACGCCGCGCAGAATGAACGGCATCACCGTGGTGGGCAGTTCCGCTCCGCCGGTGAGCCCGCTGGCCGCGACCGCGCCGCCGTAGCCGATGGCGCTCAGCACGTAGGCCAGCGACGCGCCGCCGACGCTGTCCACGGCCGCGGCCCACCGCGCTTTGGTCAATGGCCGCGGCTTGGCGTTCGGGTCCTCCGGCAGCCTGCCGATCACCTCGTTCGCACCGATCTCGCTGAGCAGATCGTTCGCGTCGGTCTTGCCGGTGGAAGCGATGACTTCGAAGCCGAGCCCGGAGAGAATGTCGATGCTCACGCTGCCGACCCCGCCGGTCGCGCCGGTGACCAGCACCGGGCCCGCGTCCGGCATGAGGCCGCGATCGAGCAGGGCCTGCACGCTCAGGGCCGCGGTGAACCCGGCGGTGCCGAGCGCGGCCGCGTCGCGCAGGCTCAGGCCCTCCAGCTTGACCACCCATTCGGCGGGCACCCTGGCGTATTCGGCAAAGCCGCCGTTGTGCGCGACACCGATGTCGTATCCGTGCGCGATCACCTGGTCACCCGGGGCGAAATCGTCGTCGGCGGACTCGACCACCTCGCCGACGATGTCGATCCCGGGGACGATCGGGTAGTTGCGCACCACACCGCCGCCCTTGGTGATCGCCAGCCCGTCCTTGTAGTTCGCGCTCGAGTAGTGCACTTTGATCGTCACGTCACCCGGCCCGAGGAAATCCTCGCCGGCCTGCTGCCGGGTCAGGACGATCCCGCTATCCGATTCGTGTGCCACCATCGCCCAGAACTCCATGCGGACGAGCATACGAGCGTCCGGACGGGTCCGGGAGTTACCGCGGCAGGAGTTCCAGCCGCACGCCGAGCAGGCGAACCGGGCGGTCGAGGTCGAACCGTTCGATGATGCGCAGCGCCGTCTCGGCGATTCGCGCGACGTCGATGGTCGGTTCGGGCAGTTTTTCCTGTTTGCTGCGTGTGTAGAAGGTGTTCGTGCGCACCGTCACCGAAACGCGGGTGCCGATCCGGCCCGCCGCGGCCATCTCCTCGGCGACCTCGGTGGCCAGCCGCGCGACCTGGGCGCGGATTTCGCCGGGATCGGTCAGATCGTGCGGGAAGGTCTCGGATTTGCTGCGGCCGATCGGGATTCGCGGTTCGGTGGTGACGTCCGTATCGCCCTTGCCGTGGCCGAGCACCCAGAGATACGGACCGGTGTTCGGCCCGAATTCGGCGGCGAGTCGATGCCGGTCCGCCGTCATCAGCTCGCCTACGGTCCCGATACCGAGCTCGGCGAGCCGGGCGGCGATGCGGTTGCCGATGCCCCAGAGCGCGTTGGTCGGGCGATGGGCCATCACCTCGGTCCAGTTCGCGGCGGTGAGCCGGAAGACGCCCGCGGCGGCGCCCGCATCGGCGGCGGGCTCGGCCGACGACTTGCCCGCCGACTTGGCGAAGCCGGTCGCGAGCTTGGCGGTGAGCTTGTTGTCCCCGATGCCGATCGAGCAGGTCAGTTCTAGTCCGGCGATCGCGTCGCGCACCTGCTGCGCGAGGGCTTCCGGGTCGTCGGTGTCGGCGGCGAGGAATGCCTCGTCCCAACCCCACACCTCGACCCGCCCCGGAAACGTCCGCAGCAGGGCCATGACCTCGTCGGAGGCGTCCTCGTAGGCGGCCATGTCCAAAGGAAGGAACACTCCGTCGGGGCACTTGCGCTGAGCGCTGCGCAGCGGCATTCCGGCCCGCACACCGAACCCGCGCGCCGGATAGGACGCGCAGGTCACCACCTTGCGCGGTTCGGCGGGATCGCCGTGGCCGCCGACGATGACCGGCAGGCCCCGCAGTTCTGGATGACGGCGGAACTCCACCGCCGCCTGGAACTGATCGAGATCGACATGCAACAGCCATCTGGCCACATGCCGTTCTTACCGCAGGGGTGCGACACCCGGCCGCAATTCCGGCGCGAGCGCCCGCCGACCGGCATCGCCGCACCCGCCGCCGGTCGTGCCATCGTCCGCAGCACCGCGATGAGTCCCACTGCCTGATCCCACTCACACGGAGGCCCTGACATTGCGCGGCCCGCAGAACAGAACTAAATTCTGGATATGAAGATTCGAGATCGGTTGCTACTGGCAGCCGAGCGCCAGTTCGCCGAGCACGGGGCGCTCGACGCGACGCTGACCCAGATCCGGGGCGCGGCGGGCGCCAGCGTCGGTGCGCTCTACCACCACTTCCCGGACAAGGCCGACCTGTACCGGCAGGTGTGGGCCAACGCGCTGGCGGACTATCAGAAGCATTTCTGGGCGGTGGTCGGCGACAGCGCCGACGCGCGGGAAGGCATCACCGCCGGTGTGCGCGAACACTTGCGGTGGGTGAGCGAAAATCAATATCGCGCAACGGTACTCACCTCCGCGCGGCCGCCGGGAGTGCGCGAGAGCGAGAGCAATCGCCGCTTCATGTCCGACGTGACGCGGTGGTGGCGCACCCACGCGGGGTATGGGGTGGTGCGCGATGTGCCCATCGATCTGGTCTACGCGCTGTGGCTGGGTCCGGCGCAGGAATACACCCGGCAGTGGCTGGGCGGTGACATGCGCGTCGCCCCTGCCGAAGTCGCGGGCGAGCTGGCCGACGCCGCCTGGCTGGCGCTCGCCGCCGATCGCACCGCGGCCGCAGGGCAGCTGTCCGAGTGACCGCCACCAACACCCTCGACCTGGACAGCGCCAAGAAGGTACTCGCCGCCCAGCCCTTCGCCACGCTGATCGGCACCGAGATCACCGCCTTCGGCGACGGCGCCGCGACCCTGATCATCCCGCTGCGCCACGAACTGACCCAGCAATTCGGCTACGTGCACGGCGGCGTGCTCGCCTATGCCGCCGACAACGCCCTCACCTTCGCCGCGGGAACGGTTCTCGGCGCGAACGTACTCACGGGAGGTGTCACCATCACCTACCTGCGGCCCGCCGCCGGCGACCGGTTGCGCATCGAGGCATCCGTCACCGGGGCGACGCGCCGCCAGGCGGTTGCCCACTGCGCGATCTACGCGGAAAGCTCCGGGCGCGAAGCGGTCCTGTGCGCGGTGGGCCAAGGCACCACCCGGCTCGCGGAAACGGATCTGGCCGGCACGAACACCAGTCCCTGACCTCACGACGTCCGTTCGCACGTCGCCCGCGCTATCGGGTGACGGCGGCACTGGCCGGGGTGTCGGCGCGCGGGCGTACTCAGGAACGAGATCCGCCGACCGCCTGTGCCGCAGCTCGGCAAGTGCGTTGCGACACAGCACATTCGGCGAGGGTCAGCCGCCGACCCGGTGTGGCGAGGTCCGTCGATGGTGGCCACACCGGGCACGGCGAGCGATGAGCCGCTCCGGTGCTTCACCAACGTCCCTCCGCCGATCGCGGCATGCGAAAGGCCGGGCCCGGATAGCTCCGTGCCCGGCCCGTTCCGCCCAAGGTCAGGCGTGCCTCCGCCTTCGCTCCGGCCATGCGTGGGCTGAGGACGGACTGCGTCCGATCGCACCCATCAGGCGGTCGCCGCGAAGGCAGGCCCCAAGGCAGGCTCGGCGACCGGCTCGATCGCGTAGGCCAGGATGTCGGCCACGTCGGCGACCGGCCGGACGTCGAGCGCGGCCAGCACTTCCGCCGGAACGTCGTCCAGATCCGGCTCGTTGCGCGCCGGGATGAACACCGTCTTCAATCCGGCCCGCTGGGCGGCGAGCAGCTTCTGCTTCACGCCGCCGATCGGCAGCACCCGGCCGTTCAGCGTGACCTCACCGGTCATGCCGACGTCCGATCGCACCTGACGACCCAGCGCCAGCGACACCAGGGCGGTGACCATCGTGACGCCCGCGGACGGCCCGTCCTTCGGCACCGCACCCGCCGGGAAGTGGATGTGGATATTGCGATCCAGCACCGACGGCTCGATGCCGATCTCCTCCAAGTGCGAGCGCACGTAGGTCAGCGCGATCTGTGCCGACTCCTTCATGACGTCGCCGAGCTGGCCGGTGAGGGTCAGCGAGCGCTCGCCCTCGGCGGCGTTCGCCTCGATGTAGAGGACGTCGCCGCCCGCGCCGGTCACGGCGAGGCCGGTGGCCACACCTGGGACGGCCGTGCGTTCCACCGAGTCGGGAGTGAAGCGCGGACGACCCAAGTAGTCCTTCAGGTCGTCCAGACCGATCGTCAGGGCTCCGGCGTCACGCTCGACGTCGTAACCCAGTTCGGGGTCGTAACCCGATCCGGTTTCGCGCTCCGACAGCCGCGTGGCCGCTTTGCGCAGCGCCTTGGCGATCAGCCGCTCCATCTGCCTGACCCCGGCCTCCCTGGTGTAGTCGGCGGCGATCTCGCGCAGCGCTTCCTCGCTGATCGACACCTCCTCGGCGGTCAGCGCGTTGCGCTCCAGCTGCCGCGGCACCAGGAAGTCGCGCGCGATGGCCACCTTGTCGTCCTCGGTGTAGCCGTCGACGGTGATCAGTTCCATCCGGTCCAGCAGCGGGCCGGGGATGGTCTCCATGACGTTCGCGGTCGCGATGAACAGCACGTCGGACAGGTCCAGGTCCAGATCCAGGTAGTGATCGCGGAACGTGTGGTTCTGCGCCGGGTCCAGCACCTCGAGCAACGCGGCCGCCGGGTCGCCGCGGAAGTCCGAGCCGACCTTGTCGATCTCGTCCAGCAGGACGACCGGGTTCATCGAACCGGCTTCCTTCATGGCCCGCACGATCCGGCCGGGCAGCGCGCCGACGTAGGTGCGGCGGTGACCGCGGATCTCGGCCTCGTCACGCACGCCGCCCAGGGCCACGCGGACGAACTTGCGGCCGAGGGCTCGCGCCACGGACTCTCCCAGCGAGGTCTTGCCCACGCCGGGCGGACCGACCAGCACCAGCACCGCGCCGGACCCGCGTCCGCCGACCACCTCCAGGCCGCGGGCGGCCCGGCGAGCGCGGACGGCCAGGTACTCGACCATGCGGTCCTTGACCTCGTCCAAGCCGTGGTGGTCGGCGTCCAGCACCGCGCGGGCGGCCGAGACGTCGGCGCTGTCGGTGGTCTTCACCGTCCACGGCAGCTCGAGCACGGTGTCCAGCCAGGTCCGGATCCAGCCGGATTCCGGGCTCTGATCGCTGGCACGCTCCAGCCTGCCGACTTCGCGCAGCGCCGCCTCACGCACGGTGTCGGGCAGGTCGGCCTGCTCGACGCGGGTGCGGTAGTCGTCGGCGCCGTCGGGCTCGTCCTCGCCGAGTTCCTTGCGGATCGCGTTGAGCTGCTGGCGCAGCAGGAATTCGCGCTGGCTCTTCTCCATGCCCTCGCGCACGTCTTCGCTGATCTTCTCGCTGATCTCGGCCTCGGCGATGTGCGCCTTGGTCCACTCGATCAGCGTGGTCAGCCGCTCGGCCGCGTCGGGGGTCTCGAGCAGTTCACGCTTCTGCTCGGAAGTCAGGTACGGGGCGTAACCCGCGGTGTCGGCGATGGCCGACGGGTCGGTCAGCTGATTGACCGCGTCGATGATCTGCCAGGCCTCGCGGCGTTGCAGCACCGAGACGACCAGCTTCTTGTATTCGGCGGCCAGTTCCTTCGTGCGACCGTCCGGAGCAGGCGTCTCGACCGGCTCGGCCTCGACCCACAGCGCGGCCCCCGGCCCGGTGACACCGTGTCCGATCTTGGCGCGCCGTTCGGCCTTGAGGACGGCCGCCGGGGCTCCGCCGCGCATCCGGCCGACCTGTTCGATGGTGGCGACCACGCCGTAGGTGGCGTAGCCCTCGTTCAGCCGCGGCGCGAGCAGCACGGCGTCGGTCTTTGCGGCGCGCGCGGCATCGATCGCGGCCTGCGCCGATTCGTCCAGTTCGATGGGCACGACCATGCCCGGCAGCACGATCGGATCGGTCAGGAACAGCACCGGCAGGTTCTGAGGTGTAGTCACGTCTTCGACCTTCCAAAAGTTGAGCGATGCCTACTCAACCCCGGGGTGTGTGGGTTTGTTCCGCCCCGACCGGTCCGTTCGCTGACGGCGAAGTGCCGACCGGTACGGCCCCCGCTTCGCGTTGACACCCCGTCCAAGGCAATGAGAACGTTGGGGCCTTGATATCTCATACCGGCGGTACCGCCGGATCGGCCTAGGGAGTCCCATCGATGTCGTCGCTCGCCGCTGGCGTGTTCATCGACTGGGAGAGCGTGACCGGGCAGCCGAAATTCGTAGTCGACCTGATCACGTTCCCGATCTTCAGCGCGCTGGCGGGATGGCTGACGAACTGGACCGGCGTGCTGATGCTGTTCTGGCCGATCGTCTTTCGCGGCATCCGCATCCCGGGCCTGCACGTGCTCTATCCGTACTTCCCCCGCCGGGTGCAAGTGCTGCCGACCTTCTCCGGCGACGGCCGGCGCCTCGGATTCCAGGGCTTCATCCCGGCGCGGGCGGAGAAGATGGCCAGCATCTGCGTGGACAAGGCCCTGATGCGGATCGGCAGCCCCAAGGATTTCATCCACGAACTCGATCTCGACGGCATCGCCGACTACATCGCGGTGCTGGCGCGGCAGCAGGTGCGCCCGCTGGTGGACGAGCTGATGCACCGGGAGAACCCGGACCTGTGGCGTACGGTGCCGCGCGCCGCCAAGCAGCTGATCTACCAGCGAGTGGATCGGGAACTGCCCGCACTGTCGCGCCGCGCGTTCGCGTCGCTGGGCGACAACGTCGACCAATTGATCGGCATCAAGGGTTTCGTGATCCGCTACCTGCAGGACAACCCGGCCATTCTGAAGGACTTGACCACCACCATCGCGGCGCCCGAACTGCGCTTCATGGTGCGCATCGGCTTGCTCGGCGCGCCCTTCGGCGTGCTGCTGGCTCTGTACCTGCACGTGCACCAGCAGATTCCGGTGCTGGGCTTGGTCCCCGGCTGGGTGATCGTGCTGCTCGCCTCGGCGGCGATCGGCGTGATCGTGAATGTCATCGCGGTGAAGATGGTGTTCGAGCCGGGTGATCCGCAACCGAGGTACAAGTACCTGTGGAAGCAAGCACTACTGGCCAAACGGCAGCCGCAAGCGGCGACCGATCTGGCGCACATCCTGGCCTACCAGGTGCTGACGCTGCCGAATCTGTCCAAGGAACTGCTGGAAGGCCCGAACGGGGACAAGACCAGGCAGTTGCTGGAGCGCTTGATCGCCGACGAGATCCATCGTCAGCTCGGGCCGACCACCACACTCGTGCGGGCGGCGCTGGGGCGTCGCCAGTTCGACAACCTCACGGTGGGCGCGGCGGGCGCCGCGGTCGGCTTGGCGCCGACCCTGGTCGAGGACGAGGAATTCACCCGGGAGCAGGCCAAGACCATCGACGAGTTCGCCGCGCGTAAGCTGCGGCGGCTCACGCCAGGGGAGTTCATGGAGATGTTCTACGCCTCCGTCGAGCAGGACGCCTGGCTGCTGTATCTACACGGTGCGGTCCTCGGACTCGTCGTCGGAGCCGCCCACTTGATCCTTTTCGGCTGGTAGCAGGGCTGCCTCCCCCAATATAAAACAAGCGTGCTTGCCTTTTTTTGAGCTCGCTGCGATGCTGGACGACGGTGGCGCACGAGGCGGTGGGCCCGGAACCGGCAGGGGCACAGATGGCTGATCTAGAGGCGTTGCTCGGCGACTTCGCCGACGAATGCGCGGACCTGGAACGACTCGTCGCCCCGCTGGCGCCCGCGGAATGGGCGCGCGCCACACCCGCGCCCGGGTGGACCATCGCACACCAGATCGGGCATCTGGCCTGGACCGATGAGATCGCGGCGATCGCCACCGCGGACGCCGCCCGCTTCCAGCAGTTGCTGACCGAAGCCGGACCTCGCGCGCTTACGTTCGTCGACGAGGCCGCCGAGAAGGCCGCGACCGAACCGCCCGCCGAGTTGCTCGACCGCTGGCGGCGTGGGCGCGCGTCGCTCACCGCCGCACTGCGCGCCGTGCCCGCGGGCGCCAAACTGCCGTGGTTCGGCCCGCCCATGAGCGCCGCGTCGATGATCACCGCCCGCATCATGGAGACCTGGGCGCACGGGCAGGACGTGGCCGATGCCATCGGCGTGCACCGCTCGCCCACGGCGCGGTTGCGCACCGTGGCCCATATCGGCGTGCGCACCAGGAATTTCGCCTACACCGTGCACGGAAAGACCCCGCCCGCAGCGGAATTCCGGGTCGAACTCACCGCGCCGGATCGCACCGTCTGGTCGTGGGGCCCCGAGGACGCCGAACAGCGGGTGACCGGACCCGCACTCGACTTCTGTCTGCTGGTGACACAGCGCCGCCATCCGAACGATCTGGAAATCTTGGCGCACGGCGACGACGCCGCGGAATGGCTCACTATCGCACAAGCTTTCGCGGGACCGACGGGCGAAGGAAGGACAGCGGGCCAGTTCGCCTGACCCGCCCACACCCGGCCCGATCCATGCGGAATCGGGAGCGGGCGAGCGCCACACTTGGGTGCGCCGTGTTCATGTCGACGGCCGGACGCCGTTGGCCGGGTGTCTCGAGATGGCAGTCGAGAATGGCGCTCGCCAGCTACCCGAATATTTACCCGCCCGTGCGTTCACGGAAACATCGATGCCATGCACACCAGGGCGCACCGGCTCGCACCGTGCCGCGCCCTGTTGTGATTCCGCTCTCTTCGATGAGGTATGCCCCTCCACCGCACAGGTAATCTGGTCAGGCGTACAGCTTTCCATGGTGCTGATCGCCTGTGGGGAGCAGCGTCGCAGGGAAAGGAGCGCATCGTGACAGCACACCGACCTGCCCAGGTCGCACGGCATGCCGCCGTCGTGCTCGCCGGTGCGGCCAGTCTCAGCCTGACCGTCGCGGCCGGCGCCTATATCGTCCACCAGATCGCCGATACGCAGCGCCCCGATACTCCGATCGCCGCGCCGGTCACCCCAGCCGCCCCGGACGAGCCCGATCGCGGACGAGGCACGGGCTTCTATCCCGTGCTGACCGGCAACAGCTTCGTCTTGCCCGCAGCGGTTTCCGCTCCGCGTGCCCGCCAGCCGGAAATCGCCGAGCCGCAGGTCGATTCGCCTGCCACACCGCCTGGGCGCACGCCGCTGGGCGGGAGAGTTCGATTCGGTGACGCCTACGTCGGCGCGCAAGTCGCGGAGAGCGCGGCCGACACGGTCTCGGTCACCGTGGACACGAATGCCTTGACGGCGCTCACGGGTCTGTTCCGCTCCGGCTCCATGCCGGAGCAACCGGGCGCCGTGACCACCATGCGCACCGACCTCGATACCCAGCGCGGCGAGGTGCGAGTGGCATTCTCCGACCCGAGTCTGGGCGAGCACGACCTGCGCCTGGATCGGCACCCCGCTCCCGCGGCGAAAGGAACCGACGAACGCGCGTCCACGCACGGCGCAGCGGATTCCACCGTGGTGTGACACACCGTTTACCCTGCTCGGCATGAGCGCCTACGACTTCTGCGTCATCGGCGGCGGCATCGTCGGCGTGGCGACCGCGCACCGGATTCTGGTGCGCCATCCCGGTGCGAGCCTGGTGCTGCTGGAGAAGGCAGAGCGTCTGGCAGTCCATCAGACGGGGCACAACAGCGGCGTCATCCACTCCGGCATCTACTATCCACCGGACAGCCTGAAGGCCGAGCTGTGCCGCCGGGGTGCGCGATGGACCAAGGATTTCGCGGCGGCACACGACATTCCGTACCGGGTCTGCGGCAAATTGCTGGTCGCCACCGACGATGCCGAGTACGGACGCATGCTCGCACTGCATGAACGTTCCGTCGTCAACGGCGTGGCCGTCGAGCTGATCGACGCCGCGGAGCTCGCGCGGCGAGAACCGCGCGTCACCGGTGTCGGCGCTCTCTTCGTCCCGGACACCGGCATCATCGACTTCACTCGGGTGACCGAGGCGCTGGCCGAGGAAGTCCGCTGCGCCGGTGGCGAATTCGTGCTGGGCGCCGAGGTCGCGACGCTCACCGAGACCTCGGACGCGGTGACCGCCGCCGGCCCGACCGGGTCGTGGACAGCTCGCCGCCTGGTGGTCTGCGCGGGGCTGCAAGCCGACCGGATGGCACGAGCCGCCGGGCTGCACACCGACTTTCGCATCGTTCCCTTCCGTGGTGAGTACTACCAGCTGCCGCGGGAGCGCAACGGCCTGGTCAGCACGCTGATCTATCCGATCCCCGATCCGGAATTGCCTTTCCTAGGCGTGCATCTGAGCCCGACGATCGACGGAGCGCTCACGGTGGGTCCGAACGCGGTGCTCGGTCTCGCGCGGGAGGGCTACCGCAAAGGCAGTCTGGACCTGCGGGACGCGCGAGAAGTGCTCGGGTTCCCGGGTTTCCACCGCGTCGCCAAGGCGAACGTGCGCACCGGCCTGCGAGAGCTGCGCAATTCGCTGTTCAAGCGGGGATACCTGGCACAGTGCCGCCGCTACTGCCCGGAGCTGACGCTCGCCGATCTGCTCCCCCGGGAAGCGGGAATTCGCGCGCAAGCGGTATTGCGAGAAGGAACCTTGGTGCACGACTTCATGATCGAGCGCACCGAGCGCTCGGTTCATCTGCTCAACGCCCCTTCACCTGCGGCGACCTCGGCCATGCCGATCGCGGAATACATCGTCGACCAACTCTGAGCGCGCTGCGGAGGAGCCTTTTCCCAAGCAACTACTCGGTCGCAATCTTGCGATTCGTCGCATCGAATCGCGCCGAGCCCTCGAATAAAGAGGAGAGCTGTAGTACTTTTAACGCCAGTCGTGGAACAGGGAGGGCCTATGGGCCACATCAAGTACGCGAGTGACGTCGGAGCGCCCGTCGAGGTCGCTTTCAACTACACGGACAACCATCTATTCGTACCGGATTGGATGTTCGGGATCGCGGACTTCGTACCGACCGGCGACCAGGACCGCGGACTCGGCGCGGTCTTCGCCACCACCAGCCGCCTCGCGCTCTGGCAGCCGACCGCCACCTGCGAGATCACCGAATACCGTCGCAACGCGGTGATCGGGTACGCACTGCGCGGACATTTCTCCGGCACACTGCGGCTGCGCTTCGACCCGCTCGGTTACGGGCGCTCGGTGCTGACCTCCGAGGCGGAGTACAGTCCACCTCGCGGAGTGCTCGGACGCCTGAGCGCCGGCCTGCTCGACGCCGCGGTGAGAACGGCGTTGCGCCGCACGGAGTCGCGGTTACGGAGGGAGATAGAGGAATTCCACGGTACCGATCTTGTCGGTCGGATTGCGTAGGGTGCCAGCCATGATCATCGTGAGCACCGACGGATCCTGCCTCCGCAATCCCGGCGGCGCCATCGGCTGGGCTTGGGTCAATCATCAGGGCTCCTCGGCGAGCGGGGGAGCCGCTTCCGGAACCAACCAGGTCGCGGAGTTGCGCGCGGTGCTGGAGGCGATCGTCGCCCACCCCGGGTCCGAACCCCTGCTCATCGAGAGCGATTCGCTCTACGCCATCAAATGCGCCTCGGAGTGGGTGTCGGGATGGCGGCTCAACGGCTGGCGCACGTCGACCGGTGGGGCGGTGAAGAACGTCGAACTCGTCCGGCAGATCGATCGGGCCATCGCGAGCAGGCCGGGACCGGTCCGGTTCCGTTGGGTCCGCGGACACGTCGGCAACTATTTCAACGAGCAGGCAGACGCACTGGCCGGAGAAGCGGCTCGGCAGGCCGCGGTCACCGCGGCTGTCGCCGAGGCGAACACCGTGGAAATGCTCGCGGTGACTGTGGAGGAAACGCCGACGGCGCCGGAAGCGCCGAAAGACGAGGCCGCGGGGAAGGCGGCCGCGCCGTCGGCGCCACAGGCTCTGACGCTGTTCTGATGCGCCCGCCGAAGGGCCGCGAGCTGCCCGAATGACCTCCGGCGGTGGTGGCTCGGCCCACCGCCGGAGGCGCTCGGCTAGTTGCCCGGCTGCGGTACGGGCTGACCAGATGGTGCGGGCTGCCCCGGGGCGCCCGGCGCGGGAGCACCGCCCGGCGCGGGAGCGCCCGGTAGGCCGGTGCCCGCGCCCTTCAACATCGGCGAATCGAGCTTCTCGACCAGCCACTTGTCGCCCGACTTGTGCAGCTGGGCGATCACCACGACGAACTGCCGCTCGGGGTTGGCCTGGGTGAAGTTGGTCCGGTACTGCGTGAGGGTCACCAGCACCTTGGCCGAGGTCTGGTCACCGGACTGGTAGCCGCACTGCACGTCATCGACCCAGGACTTGACCTTGGCCTGCACCATGGCGTCCTTCAACGCCTTGGTCGCGTCGTCGAACTCCTTGAGGAACTCGCCCGACGAGCCCGCCTTCACCGTGGTGAAGTAGTCGTCGAGGTTCTTCGAGTAGTCGTAGACCGAGACGTCCTTGCCGAACGCGCACGCGGCGTTGGTCGAGTCGCGGATCGCGTCGAGCTTGTCGCCGCGGTCCTTACCCTGCAAGAAGAACACGACCACCGCGGTGATCGCGGCGACCGCGAGCACGCCGGCCGCGAACGCGGCCACCAGCGGAAGCGAGGTGGATTTCCCGGCCTTGTCTGCCTTCTCCGCCTTGGACAGGTCGGGCTTCGCCGCGCCGGCGGCATCCTGCGACTTCTCGGTCACCGCGTCGGTGTCGTGGTCGGAGGCGGGCGTGGTCTCGGCGTCCTTGCCGGTCTCGGCGTCGTCGGTAGACATCGATAAAACCTGCACTTTCCCGGCGCGCGTCGGTGCGCACCGATTGGCTTCAGCGGCCCGCGACAGCGAACCTTACGGGTTCCACCGGCGAGTATGCCCGCCCGGCGGGACGACCGCCGGGCCGGGTACGACTCACCGCACCGGAGGCAGCGTCCGCTCGTTGGGATCCACGCCCGGCGGCATGTGCGCGCCGTTGTCGGGCACGTCGGGCCGCGGCGCGTTGGCGGCGCCGCGGATCTGCTGACCCGGCGGCGGGTTCTCACAGTAGTTCCACTTCGGGATCGTGCCGTCCTGCACGACCTCGTTGCGGATCTTGGGAGTGTTGTAGGTGCAGAACGGCCGCGGCCAGATGTCGATCATCGCGTGGAACTCGCCGTCGTGCGCCGGAATGCCGAGCGCTTCGCCACCGAGCGCGAGCGAGGGGAACAGCGCGCGCAGCGCGGGCAGTCGCAGCTGCGCCGCCTTCGTGATCGCCTGGAAGTTGGTCGCCAGGCTGGTGATCGGATCGGCCGTCTTGTCCACCACCGCGCCCAGGCTGGTGAGCTGGCCCGGCGCCGTCTCCAGCACCCGTTGCAGTTCCGCGTTCGCCTTGTTGAACTGCTCGAACAGCACGCCGGAGTTGCTGGTCAGCGTGGCCAGATCGGGCTGCGCCATGGACGTGGTGTTCGCGATCGTGCGCAGGTTGGTGATCAGATTCGTGGTCTGCGGCAGCAGCGAATCCAGGCCCGCCATCGCCAAGCTGATGCCGTTGACCAGCCCGCGCAGCTGATCCGGGCCTCCGCTCAGCGCGATGTCCAGCTCGTTCAGGATGACCTGGAAGTGATCCGGGTCGATCTGCGCGATCAGGGCGCTGGAGTTGTCCAGCACCGACCACACCGGCGTGGGCGTGTGGATCTTGTCCGGATCGAACTTGATCACCGCGCCGTTGGCCAGATACGGCCCCTGCTCGGCGTTCGGCCGGAAGTCGATGTACTGCTCACCCGCACCGGACAGCGCTTGCACCGCGATCTGGGTGTCCACCGGGATCTTGTACTTCGACTCGATCTGCGCGGTGGCGGCGATGGCCTGGCCGCGATCGGTCAGCTGGATCGAGGTCACCTTGCCGATGCGCCAGCCGCGCAACGTCACGTCGTTGCCCGGCTGCAGACCACCGGAACGGTCCAGATTCACCGTGACCGTGTAGTCGGACCGCAGCGGGTTCACCCGCATCACGTTCACCATCAGGTAGGCGGCGCCGACCAGCAGCACGAGCACCAGACCCAGGTTCGACAGGAAGATCTTGCTTCCGAACACTTTGCGCACGGAGGTCATCGCTGGCCTCCCGCCACTCGACCCTGAACGAGTTGGAGCACCTGGATCAGGCTGCCCGCGAAGTCCTGCAAGTCGTTGAGATCCTGGAGCTTGCCGTGCTGCGGATCGGTGAGCGCGCTGATGTCCAGGTTGGTCGCGGTCGCGTACACCGCGAAACTGCTGCCGCGGAAGGTCGCGTCCACCTTCGGCCGAATTACCCGCAGCCGATCCAGCAGGACGCCGAAGCCGTCACCGGTCTTCGCGATGGCGTCCATCAGCTGGCGGGTGTTGTCCAGCAGCCCGTTCAGGTTCTCGGTCGAGGTGTTCGCGTAGTCGCCCAGCGCGGCGCTGGTGGTGGACAACTTGGTGAGCAGATCGCCGAGGGCCCGGTTGTTCTCGGCGATCGCGCCGATCATCTGCGGCAACGTGTCGGCCACCTCGCCGAGCTCCGAGCGCCGCCCCTCGATGGTGTTGGCGAGGGTGCTGAACTCGCCGAGCACGCTGTCCACCCGGGCGGAGTTGGCGTTCAAACTGCCAACCACTCCGGTCATCTCGGTGATCAGATGGGCGAGCTGCTCGCCACGCCCGCCGACGATGGAGTCCAGCTCCGAGCCGAGCTTGGAGAGGCTGGCGATGCCGCCGCCGTTGAACAGCATGGAGACCGAGATGAGCAACTGCTCGACGGTCGCGCCCGCCGAGGTGCTGTCGATGGTGAGCGTGTCGCCGTCGTGCAGCATTGCCGCGCCGGGCTCGGTCTTGGGCTTGGACACCGCGACGAACACGTCACCGAGCGGGGTGGCCTGACGCAGTTCCGCCGTGCTGCCCTTGGGCAACTCGATGTCCTTGCGGATGGTCAGGTCCACGATGGCCTGGAAGTTCTTGGTCTTGATGTCGGTGACCACGCCGACGTCCGAACCGCCGATCTTCACCTTCGCTTGGTCGGGCAGGTTCAGCGCGTTCTCGAAGACCGCGTGGATGGTGTAGGTCTCCCCGCCCTGGCCCGGTTTCGGCAGCGGCAGCTTCTCCACGGTGAGCCCGCAGCCGGAGGTGACCGCCACACCGGCCACCGCGGCGACGGCGACCAGTGCCCTGCGTGCCTTGATCGTCATTCGGTACGTCATTTCGTCAGTCCGAGCAGTGCGGCGGTGAGCCCGTAGTCGGGGCCGAAGTCCTGCATGTTTCCGGTGCGGCAGCCATCGGCCTTCATCTGGATGCGTTCGCAGAACAGGCTGACGATCTCACCCGACAGCGCGGTGCCGATCACCGCGTGCAACCGGACGTACTGATGCTCGCGGTTGATGATGTTGTCGACGTTCTGCATGACCATCGGCGCCAGGTCGGCGACCTCGGTGAGGCCGCGAGCGTTGTCGCGCAGCTGCTGGGTCACGTTGGTCAGACCGGTCATCGTGCCCTGCAACTGGTCCTGGTACTGCGTCAGCGTGGTGCTCGTGTTCTGCAGGAAGGCGAGCAACTGGTCGAGTGTGGCCTGCAAGCCGGGAGCCTGTTCGGCGAGCAGGCCGGTCATCTGGGTCACCCGGTTGCTGAAATCGCGCACCGACTGATCGTTGTCGGCCAGCATGGTGGTGAGGTCGTTCAGCTTGATGATGATGCTGGAGATCGCGTCCTTGTTGTCCACACCGACCTTCAGCGCGCTGGACAGCGCGTTGAGGGTGTCGCGGATCTTCTCGCCGTTGCCGTTGAGCATCGGGTACAGCACTCGACCCGACAACGGGCCGAGGCCCTCCTGTCCCGGCTCCGGCTTCAACGCGGCGGCGAACTGATCGATGGTCTTGATCATCGTGTCCAGCTCGACCGGGGTCTTGGTGCGGGCTTTGGGCAGGTGCGAACCGTCGGACAAGGTCGCGCCGCCGGTGTACACGGGGGTGAGTTCGATGTGCCGGTCGGTGACGATGGACGGCGAGATGATCGCCGCCATCGCGTCCTGCGGGATCTTCACGTCCTTGTCGAGGGACATGTGCACCTCGATCAGCGTGCCCTTGGGCACGATCTTGTCGACCTTGCCCACGTCGAGCCCGAGCACCGTGATCGGGTTGCCTTCGTAGATGCCCGCGATGTTGTCGAAGTCGGCGGTGATCCGCAGGGTGTTGCCCAACGCGTCGTTCACCGAACTCGGCAGCAGCGAGCAACTGCCGACCGTCAGCGCGGCGGCGCTGATCAGGAGCGTCTTCGCGACGGTCCTCAGCGGAAAGCCCGTGCGAAATTTCATCCCTGGCACCCCTCGATAACTTGGGCGAAGCACAACCAGTTGTCCGGGAAAAGCCACGGCAGGCCGACATCGCCGTACGGACCGCTGCCACCCCAGGAGTTGGCCAGGTAGCGCAGGGTCGGCGGCATGAGCGACAGCATCCGATCCAGGTTGTCCTTGTTCTTCTGCAGGCCCTCGGCCATGGTGTTCAGCTGCTGGATGGTCGGGCCGAGCTGATCGTTGTTCTCCGCGCCGATCGCCTCCAGCTGCTTGGTCAGCGCCGCGACGTTGTCCAGCAGTTGGCGCAGCAGCGCCTGGCGCTCCATCACCCGGTTGGCGATGGCCTCGCCCTGGGTGATCACCAGCAGGATGCTGTTGCGGTTGTCGGCGAGGATCCTGGTGACCCGATCCAGATCCTTGAGCAGGGCGTCCACTTCGGTCTTGCGGCTGTCGATGACCTTGGCCAGCGCGCCGACGCTGTCCAGCGCCTGGGCGGTGAGCTGGGGCGAGCCGTTCATCTGCTCGTTGATCAGGTTCAGCGAATCGGCCAGCTTCTTGGTGTCGAGCGCCTCGAACTTCGGAGTGCCCACCTGCACCACGTCGGCCAGGTTGTACGGAACCGAGGTGTTGGACACCGGGATCCGCTTGCCCTTCAGCCCCGAACCGTCGCCCGGCTCGAGGTCGACGTACCTGGCGCCGAGCAGCGTGGCCATCTTGATCGAGGCACGCGCGTCCGGGCCGAGTTTCACGTCGTCGCTGACGCTCAGCGTGAGCAGCACGTGACTGCCCTCTAGTTCGGCGCCGACCACCCGGCCCGAGGACACCCCGGCGATGTTCACCTTGTCGCCGACCCTGATGCCCGCGGCCTGCACGAACTCGGCCTTGATCGACTGCTCGCCGACGCCGATCAGCTTGTAGACGCTGGAAACCAACAGCAGCACCACGATGAGGGCGCCGCCGATGATGCCCAACCAGAAGTACCGGTTGCTCTCGAACCTGGACCTGAGCTTCGTCATCATGGGCGGCACACCGCCGAGTGCGAGGTGCCACCGATCTGGGAGAACAGGCCGCGGGGGAACAGGACGCCGTAGAGCGACACGTCCAGGCCGCACAGGTAGGCGTTGGCGTAGCCGCCCTCCGAGGTGTGCCTGCCCGCCGCCGACAGGACGTTCGGCAGGTCGA
The DNA here is from genome assembly GCF_042733915.1 of Nocardia sp. NPDC059691. Taxonomy (NCBI): domain Bacteria; kingdom Bacillati; phylum Actinomycetota; class Actinomycetes; order Mycobacteriales; family Nocardiaceae; genus Nocardia; species Nocardia sp. NPDC059691. The sequence continues at coordinate 487,263 of NZ_JBHWFB010000001.1, forward strand.
TCGCGGCTTGGTCGAGCTTGGCGCCGTTGTCCAGCAGTAGCGTCAGCGCCGCGCTGGTGGAGTTCTGCGCCGTGCGCAGACTCGGCTGGACCCGGTCGAGCATGCCGACCACCGATGTGGTCGCGCTCGCGATCTGCTCGGTCGAGGCGAGCAACGACTGTCCCTGTTCGTACAGCCCGCCGATCAAGGCCCGGGTCTGGGTCACCAGGGTCTCCAATTCATCACCTCGTTTCGCCAACCCGGACATCACGCCCGACAGGTTGGTGATCACATCGGACAGGATCGCGTCTCTGCGCTGGAAGTCGGTGGCCAGCTGGGCGGCCTGGACGATGAACGCGCTCAGCGAGACGCCGTCACCTTGCAATGCCTGGATGAAGGTTTCCGACAGCCGGTTGACCTGTTCGGGCTGCAACACCTGGAACAGCGGCTGGAACCCGTTCAGCAGACCCGACACGTCGAACGACGGCTCGGTGCGGTCGATCGGGATGGAACCGTTGTTCTTCAGCGGCGCGGGGTTCGACCCCTTGCCGGGGGCCAGCGCCACGTACCGCTGACCGATCAGATTCTGGTAGCGGACCAGCGCTTTGGTGTCGTTGTAGATCGTCTGGTCGCGCTGCACCACGAAGGTGACCTTGGCGACCGACTTCTTCAGCTTCCCGTCGCGGCCGAGCTCGATCTTCTCGACCTTGCCGACCCGAACGCCCGCCATGCGGACGTCGTCGCCCTCGTGCAGGCCGAGCACATCGGAGAACGTGGCGGAGTAGGTGTAGGTGTCGCCGCTGACGATGCGCGCCAGCGTGTTCCACACCACCACCGTCACCAGGATCGACACGATGGCGAAGATGCTGAATCCGATCAGCGGTTTGCGAATGCTCATCGTGCGGCACCGTTGTCGGCCACCTGCATGGTTCCGCCCTTCAGAATCGTGCTCAGCAGCAGGTATTCGGCGGTGGTCGGCGTGCGGCCGAGCAGCGCGGTGATCGCCGAGTCACCCCGGTAGGAGATCGGCGCCGCCGACGGCGTGCCCCCCGGCGCGGCGGCCGGAGCCGAGGGCGCGGGCGCTGGAGCCGCGGCGGGCGGGAGCAGTCCCGGGGGCAGCATCGGGAACAGACCCTCGAGCGGGGTGCCCGCGAACGGAGCGGGAGCGCCGCCGGTCGGGGCGGCCGCGGTGGCGCGGTTCGGATCCGGGGTGGTGACGCCGGGAATCAGCGGCAGACCGGGCATCGGCACCACCGGAGGAAGCCCGGCGGCCGAGGCGAGCGCGCGCGGCTTCAGCTGCTCCGGCAGCTCGCCGACATCGGCGACGGCGGGGGCGGTGTAGCAGCTCGGTCCGACCATCTCGCCGTAGCGCGGGCAGTCGGCCACGGTGTAGGGCCGGTATGGGGTGAGCGTGATGCCCGCGTCCCAGACCTGCTGCTTCTGCGGACCCCAAGTGAACGTGGTGTCCATCCGGCGCATGGTCTCGCTGAGGTTCAGCAAGCTCCTGGTGATCGCGTCGGGGTCCGCGGCGAGGGCGCCGAACATGTCGTTCGTGCCCGCGGTGACCTCGATGCCCACGTTCGGGTTACGCGCGAACAGGTCGTTCACCGTGTCGATGGTTCCGCTGCTGCCGGTGATCAGCGAGACCAGCTCGCTGCGCCGGTCGGCGATGGTGCGTGCGGTCTGCACCGAGCTGCCGAGCACGTCGACCAGCTCGGGCGCGGACTGGTTGAGCGCGTGGAACGACGCGGAGAAGTCGCCGAGCAGCACACCGAGATCGGGAATCGACTCGTCGACGGCCAGCAGCCAGCGGTCCAGCCGATCGACGGTGGAGCCGGGCATCCGGCCGCTGCCGTCGAGAGCCTGCGACAGGGTGCCCAGCACCCGGCCGAACTGCACCGGATCGATCTTGTCGAGGATGTTGCGGACCGTGGTGAGCGTGTCCTGCAGCGCGATGGTGCCCTTGCTGCGGTCTTCCTCGATGACCGAGCCCTCGTGCAGGTACTGGTCGGCCGGACCGTTGAAGACGAGTTCGACGGAGGTGACGGCGAACAGGTTGCTCGGCACCACGCGAGCGGTCACGTTGGACGGGATGTCGCCGGCGAACTCCGGCTTCATCTCGATCCGCACCTGCTGCAGCTCGCCCTTGGCCGCCACGTCGACCGTCTTCACCGCGCCGACGAGCACGCCGCGGAACTTGACGTCGGCCTGCTCGGGCAGACCGTCACCCGTGGTGGTCAGGTTGGCGGTGACGTTGACCTTCTCCTGGAAGTAGCCCTTGTAGCGCAGCATCAGGAAGCCGAGCACCAGCGCGAACACGACCAGACCGCACACGCCTGCGATGAGCAGCTGCCGCATCGTGGGCCCGCGCCCACTGGGATCGATGATCATCTGGTGTCTACCCCGAGATCCGGATGCCGGGGTTGACGCCCCAGATCGCCAATGTCATGAACAGGTTCGCGAAAACGACCGCGATGATGCACATCTTGATCGCGCGGCCCGCGGCCACGCCGACGCCCTCGGGGCCACCGGAGGCGAAGAAGCCGTAGTAGCACTGGATGAACGTGGTGATCGCGACGAACAGGATCGCCTTGATCAGCGAATAGATGACGTCGGTCGGGACGAGGAACTGGTAGAAGTAGTGCTGGTAGGTGCCGGTGGCGGTGCCGCCGATCAGCTGCACCGTCAGCGAGCAGGAGACGTAGGCCATCGTGAGGCCGAGGCAGTAGAGCGGGATGATGGCCACCATCGATGCGAACATCCTGGTGCTGATCAGATACGGCAGCGGCCGGATGGCGATGGACTCCAGCGCGTCGATCTCCTCGGAGATGCGCATGGCGCCGAGCTGCGCGGTGAACCGGCAGCCCGCCTGAGCGGCGAAGGCGAGCGTGGCCAACAGCGGGCCGAGTTCGCGAGTCGTCGCGAACGCCGAGATCGCACCCGTGATCGGACTCAGGCCGAGCAGGTTCAGCGAGTTGTAACCCTGGATGCCGACGGTCATGCCGCCGAACGCACTCAGAATGACGACGACGCCGATGGTGCCGCCGCCGACGACGAGGTTGCCGTTGCCCCAGGTGACGTCCGAAAGCAGGCGCCACACTTCCTTGGGGTAGTGCCGCAGCGCCAGCGGGATCGAGCCGATCGAACGCAACAGGAAGAACACCTGGTGGCCGAGCCTGGCGAGCAGATCGACCGGAGCCTGCGCGGATTTCCGGAACGCCTGGAGAGGCCGCAGCAGCGGCGGTACATAGGTTGATGACACCGGCTCAGACCACCTGTGACGGGAATAGTGCGTTGTAAACCTGGGTGATGATGAGGTTCACCCCGAACAGCATGATGGCGGAGCTCACCACGGCGGAATTCACCGAGTTCGCGACACCGCCGGGACCGCCCCGGGTGTTCAATCCGGTGTCGCAGGCGATGATTGCCGCCAGCAGACCGAAAATCAGCGATTTCGCCAGAGCGACAAGCAGATCGGTGGTAACCGCGAACGAAGAGAAGGTGCCGACGTAGGAACCCGGCGTACCGTTCTGCGCGAAGATATTGAAGATGTAGCCGGTCAAGAAGCCGACGAAGACGACGAAGCCGCACAGCAGCACGCTCACCAGCATCGCCGCGCCCAGACGCGGAGCGACCAGCCTGCGCATCGGATCGACGCCCATCACCTTCATGGCGTCGATCTCCTCGCGGATGGTGCGCGAGCCGAGATCGGCGCAGACCGCGGAGCCGACGGCGCCCGCGATCATCAGCGAGGTGACCAGCGGAGCGCCCTGCTGGATGATGCCGAGGCCGTTGGCCGCGCCGATGAACGAGGTGGCGCCGACCTGCCCGGCGACCGAGCCGACCTGAATCGAGACGATGACGCCGATCGGGATGGCGACCAGCAGCGTGGGCGCCGCGGAGACGCTGGCCATGAACGCGCACTGCCGGACGAACTCAGCGAAAGGGAAGCGCCTGCGGAAAATCGAGACGAACAGTTCGGCGACAGCGGCGAAGCCCATCGTGATCTGTCTGCCGAAGGTCTCCAGCGAACGCTTGGGATGATCTTGCCAGTAAGACCTCGTCCAATCGACCGCACCACTGAACCGTGACCCTGATGGTGGACTCTCGGTCGACTGCACTGGCTAATCCTCCTCGACGCCGGTTGGTAGCCCCGGCGACTCGTTTGCTTGACGCACCTTACTACGGAGTAGTGCAGAACACACCATCCACTTGTGATCGCAGTCATAGATGTTCCTCACCGTCGCCGGAAAGCAATGGTTAGGACGCGGAACATTGGGAACGACACCAAAGTTGACCAGCCGAGATCTGGCACAAGCTACAGCCGAACTGCGGGAATGCCCGATCGCTTCCGGTCATTCGGCGAATTACTTTGGATAATTCTCATCGAAAATCGGATTTGTTTCCGGACACCAACGCGACGCCTCCTTACTATCACCGAGGCACGAACGGCCACACGATTTTCACAATTGCGATAGCGAATCGCTATTGGGCTCGTAAGATACATTTGGTCACAGTTGTATGAAATAGGATTGAAGCCCCGAGCAGTGGGGACAACCCCGTAGTGGTGACGCGCCCGAGACCGATTACTGACACGATGGGTGCGACAGATTGATATCGTGCGGGCTTCCGACGTCTGGAGGGACATGTTCAGCAAACTCGCCAAGGTGGCCAACGCCGCCTTCGCCGTCGCCCTGGGCGCGGCGCTGCTCGGCACGGGCGCAGGGGCCGCTGACGCCGACCCGGGCCCGCCGGTGTTGGGCGGTGGATCCGGCATCATCATCGACAACCAGTTCGAGTGCACGGTCACGACGGTCGGCCACGACAACGCGGGCCGTCTGGTCGGCCTGACCGCAGGTCACTGCGGCGACCCTGGCGCACAGGTCTACGCCGAATCCGATCGGGGCTCTGGCGTGATCGGCCGGTTCGCCTACTCCAACCACGATCTCGACTACGCCGTCATCCAGTTCGATCCGGGCAAGGTCACCCCGGTGAACCGGGTCGGCAACGTCACCATCACCGGAATCGGCGCGCCCGCCAGCTTCCCGCAGATCGTCTGCAAGGAAGGGCGCACGACCGGCAACACCTGTGGTCTCGCCTGGGGTGACGTCTTCCGGACGAACGTCGAGACCTGGAGCCAGATGTGCGTGGTCGAAGGCGACTCCGGTGCGCCGGTCGTCGTCGGTACGACGCTGGTCGGCATGGTGAACGCTTACCTGGCCATCGCCTGCTTCGGTCCTGAGGTCGGGACCAACATGAGCGCGATCATGGCCGACATCAACGGGCGCGGCGGTGTCGGGGCGGGTTACATCCCGATCTGATCGCCGACGAATCCCGATGAGCGGCCCGAACGCGAGCGACGCGTTCGGGCCGCTCATTTTTCGCTGGGCGCCACCGCCGGACCCGCGACCGCGCACTGCGGCATGCAGTCGACGCTGTCCAGCGTGGGTGCGTGCCGCTCGGGACGCAGCAATACGGCGGCGAGCACCGCGCCGGTCACCAACAGCCCGGCGCTCAGCCACATCGCGGTGGCGAAGCCCTGGTCGAAGGCGGCCGGGTCACCCAGCGCGCCCGAAATGCCCGCGAGTCCGGGCAGCGCCGCCACCGCGAGCAGTTGCGCGGTGCGCGCCACGGCGTTGTTCACGCCCGAGGCGATGCCCGCCTCGCTCGCGGGCACCGCGCCGAGCACCGCACCGGTGAGCGGCGCGACCAGCGCGGCGAGCCCCAGCCCGAAGACGAGAACACCGGGCAGTACATCGGTGAGATAGGTGGTGTCGGGCCCGATGCGCTGCAACAGCACCAGGCCCGCCGCCGCCAGCAGCGGTCCCGTGGTCATCGGGATGCGCGGTCCGTGCCGCTGCGCCCAGCGCCCGGCGGGAGCCGACAGCGCCAGCATGATCAACGTGATCGGCACGGTCGCGACGCCGGACATCAGCGGCGAGTACCCCGCCACCAGTTGCAGTTCCAGCACCAACAGGAAGAACACGCCACCGAGGGCGGCGTAGACCGCGAGCGTCACGAGGTTCGCCGCGGTGAACACCCGCGAGCGGAACAGCGAGGGCGGCACCAGCGGGTGGTCGCTACGCAGTTCGATCACGACGAACGCCAGCAGCAGCGCGACGCCTGCCACGACGAGGACGGGCATCTTGTCGATCAGTCCGAGGGTCAGCGCACCGAGCGCCAGCGCCACCACCAATGCGCCGGGCACGTCGAGTTCGGGGGCGGCGTCGGGATCGTGGCTCTCGGGCACATGCCGCAACGCGACCAGCACGACCACGAGGGTCAGCGGAACGTTGAGGAAGAAGATGGAGCGCCAGCCCGCGATGTCGATGAGCCAGCCGCCGAGGAACGGGCCGAGCGCGCCCGCCACACCGCCGAAGCCGGACCACAGGCCGATCGCCGCGCCTTGATCTCGCCGATCGATGGACGAGGAGATCAGAGCCAGACTGCCCGGTGTGAGCATCGCGCCCGCGACGCCCTGCAGGATCCGGGCCGCGACCAGCAACTCTATGGTCGTCGCGACGCCGCACAGCACCGAGGCGACCGCGAAAGCCACGGTGCCCCAGACGAACACCCGGCGACGGCCGAGCTTGTCGCCGAGCGACCCGCCGAGCAGGATGAACGACGCGAGGGTCAGGGTGTAGCCGTTCAACGTCCATTGCAGCCCGGCGACGTCCGTGTCCAGCGATTCCCCGATCCGCGGCAGCGCGATGTTGACGACCGTCGCGTCGAGCGAGGCGACCGACGATCCGAGGATGGTGGCCAGCAGGATCCAACGACCGGTGCCCGACCGCAGCCGCGGTAGCTCGGTGGTGCTCACCTACCCCAACCTAGTGGCAGGCAAGCGTTGGGAAGTCCGGGTCAGAGTTCCTGGACGCAGATGACGAAACGGCGCTTGTCGTAGACGTATCCGGTGCCGCTGCCGCAGACGTTCACATCATCGGCGCTGTCCACGCGCTTGACCACCTTGACGCCCTTCGCCGGGGAGGAACCGGTGCAGTCGATGCGCTTGGGGTCGTCACCGCCGACGTCCATGCAGCCGCCGACCACCCAGTCGATGTCCAGGCACAGCGCGCCCTGCTCGATGCCGTTGACGGTCTCGGCGTAGTAGTTGTCGGCGTCGCTGCTGCACTGCGAGCTCTTCGCCGCCTTCGCGATCACCTTGTAGTTCGACTCGCGGCTGCCGCACGACGCCTTCTCGATGGTGGCGTTGGTGGTGGTGCCGCCGAGCTTCACGCAGTCGCCGATGCTCGCGTCGAAATCGGTGTTTCCGCTCGGCTTGCTCGGCGTCGGCTTGCTGGTGCTCGGCGTCGGCCTGCCCGAGGACGGCTTCGGCGTGTTGGTCACCGACACCGCGTCGATCGTCCCGTCCACGGCAGGCTGGGCGGTACCGCTGACCGTGGAAGTGCAGCCGACCAGCGACAATCCGGCCGCGACGGCCAATCCGGCGAAAGCGAGACGACCCCAGGTCAGTTGACGAGACACGTACAGTCCTCCCGAGCTGTAACGCCGGCGAACTCACGCCCCCGTGATCCGAAGTTGCCATGCTGCGCTTGAAATACCACGCCATGAATACACCATCGACCGAGCGCACGTCGAGCCGGAGCCGGAAACGAACCGCCGCCAACGGCTCTGGGTATGGTGGGTTTCTGGTGCGAGAGGAGTCCCCGGTGAAGCTGATCAGCGCAATCGTGTGTTCGACCGCCGCGATCGGAGGCTCCCTCTTCGTTCCGGGTATGGCTGCCGCCACCGATGTGCACTGCCGATCCGAGCACGGAACCGATGTCACCCTCATCGATGGGGAGACGGCCTGCCGCGCGGCGACCGATAGCTACGGCCAGGCCCGTGCCACCGGGATCGACGGTGTGGGCTACGCCAACGCGACCTCGGGCGCGACGGCCATCGGGATCGGCGCGGCGGGAGGCGTCGGTGCGAGCGAGGGCGCGGGCGGGGTCCCCGTCGCGCTCGGTCTCGGCCCGGACGCCGTCGCCATGACCTCGACCACGGAACCGGGCATGCGGACTTTCGCGATCTCGATCGCGCTGGAAGGGTCGCGAGCGGGGGTGGAGACCGCCGAACAGACGGTCGTCTGTCTGGGCGCGGCGGCCTTCGCGTGGAATGCCGACAGCGGCGACGCGTGCCTCGCCACGCCTTTTGGGCTCTGGCGCACCCATGGAACGGGTTACCCTGGTTGACCAGCCCGGCTAACGGCGGTCAGGAGGTGACCCCATGGTTTCGGCAATGGCGGCGGACGACTTCGAACCCGCCGATTCGGCGAGCGGAAAGCTGACGGCACCGCATGAAATGCTGGTCGATCCGCGTTTCATCCGGCTGGCAGATCAGTTCTTCGGCCTGTTCGCTCAGCCTGCGCGCGGTGGCGGGGCGCTCGCGGTCTACCTCGACGGCAAGCCGGTGGTCGATATCTGGGCGGGCTGGGCGGACAAGGAGCGGCGCTGGAACGGCGATACCGTCGCGCTGACCTTCTCCACGGGCAAGGGCGTGGCCTCGACGGTCGTCCACCGCCTGGCCGAACGGGGTCTGATCGACTACGACATTCCGATGGCCGAGTACTGGCCGGAGTTCGCCGCGCACGGAAAAGACGACATCACCGTCCGTGACGTGCTCTGCCACCGCGCCGGCTTGCACCGGGTGCGCGGCCTGGTTCCCGGCCGCGAAGGCATCCTGCACTACGACGCCGTGGTCCGCGCCCTGGCCGAGAGTCCGGCGGACCCCCGGCGCATCCGCACCTCCGGCTATCACGCGATCACCTTCGGCTGGCTGGTCGCCGAACTCGTGCAACGGGCGACGGGCACACCGTTCACCGAGGTGTTGCGCACCGAGATCGCCGAGCCGCTCGGCATGGACGAGTACTGGTTCCGCGTCCCGGAATCCGAACGGCACCGGATCGCCAAGATCTACCGCCACCTCGGGCCGCCGGGAATCCGCTGGAACACCGCCTCCTCCGTACTGTCCTGGGTGCGGCCGGTGCGCGGCCTGGCCGAGGCGGGCATGCCGGAAAGCTTCGACGAACTGGTCCACGACCCCCGTGTGCACGACGCGGTGATGCCGGGCTGGAATGGCGTGTTCTCCGCGCGCGCACTGGCGCGTATGTACGGCGCGTTGGCCAACGGCGGCGTGGTCTACGCAGCCAATGCGGACCGGAAGCCGCCCGGGGTCGGCGCCGAGCAGACCGTGCGGTTCCTGGATCCGCGGACGATCGAGACGATCGGGCAGGTGCAGCCCACCCAGAGCCGGGACTACGTGCTCGGTGTGCCGATTCATTTCACACTCGGTTACCACCGCCCGGTACTGATGTCCAAGCAGCAGCCGAGGCACGCGTTCGGCCATTACGGCGTCGGCGGGTCCGGCGCGTACGCCGATCCGGATCTCCGCATGTCGATCGCGTTCGTCACCAACGGGCTCGGCAGCATGGTGACAGCGCTCGGCGACGCCAGGCTGGCGCGGCTGGCGGCGACGGCGCAGGGCACGGTGCGCAAGCACAAGCAGGCCGCGGGCTAGCTTCGAACCGCTCCGGTCGCGGCCTCGTGTTTCTCGGTATGGACGTGAGCACACCACGAACCGAGGCGGGTGCCTGCCGGGCGGGACCGCGTGTGCCGCGCGCGACCGTACTGCACGCCCTGGCCGCGGGCAGCGATTTCGATCGGTACTTCCGCTGGCGCAGGGCGCGGGAAGGCGACCCGTTCTACGTTCGATTTCCCGGCTTCGGCGCGGTGCTGTTCACCGGGACGGCCGCCGGCGCCCGCGAGTTGTTCCGCTCGCCGGCGAGGTTCTCCGAGCCGCCGCGTCCGAATCCGATCGAACCGATGGTCGGCGCCGCGTCGCTGATCCTGGCTTCGGGCCAGCGCCATCGCCGCGACCGCGCCCTGCTCACCCCCGCCTTTCACAGTGCCCGGATACGGGAGTACGGCGCCTTGATCCAGGAAGCCACCGTACGGGAGCTGGCCGGAGAGAGCGGTCAGAAGTGGGCGGCGGGTGCGCGTATCGATGCGCGGGCGGCGGCGCGAGCCCTCACGCTCCGCGTGATCACGACGGTGGTGTTCGGTGCACGCGACCCGCGGCGGCAAGCGGAGTACACCGCCGCGGTGACGGACTTCATCACCGCGTTCTCCGGGCCGTTGCTGCTATTGCCCACGCTGCGCCGCGGACTGCACGGGCACGGGCCGTGGGACCGGTTCCGCGCCGCACGCGAGCGGCTGGATCGGTTGATCCGAGCCGACATCGCACACCGGCGTCAGCATCCCGAGACACCATCCGCCGACGTGCTCGACATGTTGCTGTCCGCTTATCCCGACGACGCCGACGACGAGTTGTGCGAGCAGATACGGACCATGCTGGTTGCCGGGCACGAGACCACCGCAACCTCCCTGGTCTGGGCACTGTTCCGGCTGCACCGCGCACCCGAGACACTGGCCCGCCTGCGGCGCGAGCTCGACGACGCCGGCCGGGAGGCCGGTCCGGCGGAGCTGGCCGCACTGCCCTACCTCGACGCCGTCTGCCAGGAGACCCTGCGGCTGCACCCGCCGGTACCGATCGTCCTGCGTCGGCTGACCGAGCCGTTCGCGCTGCGCGGCGTCACGCTCGCACCGGGCCAGACGATGGGGATAGCGGTGCCATTGCTGCACTCCGATCCCGAGGTGTGGACCGACCCGGGGCGCTTCGACCCGTCCCGCTTCGCCGACCGCCGCTACCGGCCGTTCGAGTTCGCGCCGTTCGGCGGCGGCCATCGGCGCTGCATCGGCGCGACCCTCGCGGACTACGAGTTGCGGATCGCGCTGGCCACCATCCTGGCGCGGGTAAGCCTGTGGCTCGCCCCGCGGTATGCGCGCGGAAGCGTCCCGCTCTCGGTGCCGCACAATATCGCGACCGGTCCGCGTCGCCCGATTTTGTTCGACGTGGTCAGTGAGCTTCGTCACTAATCGGTTTGCCGTGAACCGTCTTTCGCGAATCGATCGACTGCGCTCCGAGGTTGTCCGGTCCGTCGTGACCGGCACATTTGCCCGCTTCGATACCCAATCAGAGCGTTTGTGACTCATGCCACAACAAGCACTGGTGCTGCATCAATCTGAAACGCGGGTGGATACGACGCGCGTCCGGACGGTAGGAATGGACGACGGGTCGGGCCGTCGATACCAGTGGGGCGCTCTTCTGGCTCCGCGCTGAAATGAAGAAATCTCGCTACGCGCGCGTTCGCGTGCGCGCGAGAGATGGAATGGACGAGAAACCTATGCATGCCGCTTTGCACACCGGGTCGTCGCCTGCTCCCCGCAAGGGAGCGCGGCTAGCCCGCCGGATGCGCGAGGGCGTCCTGCTGTCGGCCGCGATCGCGGCAGCCGGTGTTCTGCTCGTCGCGCCTGCTCAGGCCGAACCGCTTCCTCCGGGGATCGGCACCGGCTCGGCCGCCGCCGCCACCGAGCCCGAGCCGCAGGCGAACTTCGCTCCGCCCTCGATCAACATCGCCGACGGCGAGGTCGTCGGCGTCGCGCAGCCGATCATCATCACCTTCAAGGAACCGGTGGCCGATCACGCCGCCGCCGAGAAGGCCATCAAGATCACCGCCTCGAAGTCCGCGCCGGGACACTTCTACTGGCGCGGCGACAAGCAGGTGCGCTGGCGGCCGGACGAGTTCTGGCCGGACAACACCGACGTGCAGGTGCAGGCGGGCGGCACCACCAGCTCGTTCCGCATCGGCGACGCCTTCGTGACCACCGCCGACGACGAGACGCACACCATCACCATCACCCGCAACGGCGAGGTGGTGAAGGAGATGCCCACCTCGATGGGCAAGCCCAAGCACGAGACGCCGAACGGCACCTACATCGTCGGCGAGCAGCTGCGCAAGATGACCATGGACTCGTCGACCTACGGCGTTCCGGTCACCGACCCCGAGGGCTACAAGCTCGAGGTCGAGTACGCGACCCGCATCTCCAACAGCGGCATCTTCGTGCACGCCGCGCCGTGGTCGGTCGCCCAGCAGGGCGTCTCCAACGCCAGCCACGGCTGCCTGAACGTCAGCACCGAGGACGCCAAGTGGTTCTTCGAGAACGCGCGCCGCGGCGACCCGGTGATCGTGCAGAACACCCAGGGCGGCACGCTCAGCGCGAGTGACGGCCTGGGGGACTGGAACTAAGTTGCGGTAACCCCGCAGCGGCGCGAAGCCGAACATTACGATCAATTGCTCGAAGTAGCCGATCGTAGTGTTCGGCTTTTGCTCTACTTGGCCCGTGCGCGAGAAGTTCAGCGCGACGGCGGGCGATCGTAACCGGCTGTTTGCTCCGGTCCGTAGAGTCACCGCCGTGCGTACCAGGCCGGAGCGAGTACTGCCGCAGCCACCGGGACGCGGCCTGCGCCACCGTCCTTGGCGGGACTACGCCCTGTTCCTGGTCTTGGTGCTGCCGAATCTCGCGCTCCTGGCGCTGTTCGTCTACCGGCCGCTGATCGACAACATCCGGCTGTCGCTGTTCGACTGGAACATCTCCGATCCGGTCGCCACATTCGTCGGTTTCGACAACTACCGCGAATGGTGGAGCAGGCCGGATTCCTGGGACATCGTCACCAACACCGTGGTGTTCACCCTCGCGGCGGTGGCGGGCAGCATGGTGCTCGGACTGGCGCTGGCGCTGCTGCTGGATCGGAAGCTGTTCGGCCGCAACGTGGTCCGCTCGGCGATCTTCGCGCCGTTCGTCATCTCCGGCGCCGCCATCGGCGTAGCTTTCCAGTTCATCTTCGATCCGAGCTTCGGCCTGATCCAGGACGCACTGCACCGGCTCGGCGTGCACGACGTGCCGGACTTCTACCAGAATCCGCGGTGGGCGCTGTTCATGGTGACGGTGACCTACATCTGGAAGAACCTCGGCTATACCTTCGTCATCTATCTGGCGGCGCTGCAAGGCATCCGGACCGATCTGATGGAAGCCGCGCAGATCGACGGCGCGAGCTCCTGGACGACGTTCACCAAGGTCTTGCTGCCGCAGCTGCGGCCGACCACCTTCTTCCTGTCCATCACGGTGCTGCTGAATTCGTTGCAGGTCTTCGACATCATCAACGTGATGACCCGCGGCGGCCCGCTCGGCACCGGCACGACGACCATGGTCTACCAGGTCTACCAGGAGTCCTTTCGCAATTTCCGGGCCGGCTACGGCGCGACCGTGGCCACCGTCATGTTCCTGGTGCTGCTCGTGGTGACGCTGGTTCAGGTGCGGGTCATGGATCGGGGACAGCAGTGAAAGACGTGGGCGTGCAGACGCTTTCCTATCGGCGCAGGCAGCGGGCGGTGACTCTACTCGGCTACGCGGCGATGGCATGCGTGCTGATCATCGTCGGGGTCCCGCTGTTCTGGATCTTCATCACCTCGTTCAAGGCGAGGCCCGACATCTACGTGCAGCCCGCCGTGTACTGGCCGCACAGCTGGCACCCGGAGAACTACCGGGAGGCCACCACGACGCTGCCGTTCTGGACCTTCCTGCGCAATTCGCTGATCGTCACCGGCGTCGTCTCCGCGGTGAAGTTCGTGCTCGGCGTATTCAGCGCGTACGGCTTGGTGTTCCTGCGCTTTCCGGGCAAGACGGTGGTATTCCTGGTGATCATCGCGGCGCTGATGGTGCCCAACCAGATCACGGTGATCTCCAACTACGCGCTGATCGCTCAGCTCGGCTGGCGGAACACGTTCCAGGGCATCATCGTTCCGCTCTGCGGCGTCGCCTTCGGCACCTTCCTCATGCGCAATCACTTCCTCTCGCTGCCCTCGGAAGTGATCGAGGCGGCGCGGATGGACGGCGCGAACTGGTGGCGGTTGCTCACCAGGGTGGTGCTGCCGATGTCCGGGCCGACCATGGTCGCCTTCGCGGTCGTGACGCTGGTCAACGAATGGAATGAATACCTCTGGCCCTTCCTGATGGCCGACGACACGACGGTCGCCACCTTGCCGGTCGGCCTGACCTTGTTGCAGAACACCGAGAACCCGAGCGTCACCAATTGGGGACCTGTCATGGCGGGAACCCTGCTGACCATGCTGCCGATCCTCGTGGTCTTCCTGGTGCTGCAACGCCACATGATCAAAGGCCTCACCTCCGGTGCGGTCAAGGGTTAACCGATCAAGGAGAAACCACGTGTCCACTGCACAGTTCTCGGCGCTGACCCGGCGCGGATTCCTCGGACTGACCGGCGCGCTCACGGCGGGAGCGGCGCTGACCGCGTGCGCGGGCACCGGAGGCGGCGGCAAACAGTCCGGCGACGCCAAGACGCTCACCTTCTGGTCCAACCACCCGGGCACTTCGAAGGAGCTAGAGACCGAGCTCATCCGTCGCTTCCACGAGAAGTACCCCGACCTGACGGTGAACCTGGTCGACGCGGGCAAGAACTACGAAGAGGTGTCGCAGAAGTTCAACGCGGCGCTGTCGGGCGGGGATCTGCCGGACATCGTGGTGCTCTCCGACGTCTGGTGGTTCAACTACGCGCTGAACGGCACCATCGAACCGCTCGACAGCCACTTCGCCGACGCGGGCGTACGGCTGGACGACTACGTCGACTCCCTGGTCGCCGACTACCAGTTCAACGGCAAGCACTACGCACTGCCCTACGCCCGCTCGACCCCGCTGTTCTACTACAACAAGGACGTATGGAACAGGGCCGGCCTGCCCGACCGCGGCCCGCAGAGCTGGCAGGAGTTCGACGAGTGGGGCCCGAAGCTGCAGGAGGTCGTCGGCGAGGGCAAGCTCGCGCACGGCTGGGGTGACGCCAAGAACTATCTCGCCTGGACCTTCCAGGGCCCGAACTGGACCTTCGGCGGCGCGTACTCGGACAAGTGGACGCTGAAGTTCAACGACCCCGGCACCATCGCGGCGGGCACGTTCCTGCGCAACATGATCAACACCAAGAGGTACGCGGGCATCAAGCCGCAGATCGCGGTGGACTTCGGCACCGGCGTGATCGCCTCCACCATCGCCTCGACCGGCGACCTGCGCGGCATCCAGAAGAACGCCGAAGGCAAGCTGACTTTCGGCACCGCCTTCCTCCCGCATCCGAACGGACCCGGCGTCACCACCGGCGGGGCGGGCCTGGCGATTCCGGCGCGCATCTCCGACGAGCGAAAGGTGAACGCGCTGAAGTTCATCGAGTTCGTCACCAACGCGCAGAACACCGCGTACTTCTCGCAGGGCACGGGCTACATGCCGGTGCGCAAGTCGGCCGTGAACGACCAGAGCGAGCAGGACTTCCTCGCGAAGAACCCCAACTCGAAAGTCGCGATCGATCAGCTGCCGTTGACCAAGTCGCAGGACTACGCCCGGGTGTTCGTACCGGGCGGCGACCAGATCATCGGCACCGGCTTGGAGCAGATCGGTCTGCAGAACGCCGACGTGACCGCCGTGTTCGCGAACGTCACCAGTCAGCTGCAAGCGATCATCGATCGGCAGATCACGCCGAAGCTGCCGAAGTAGCGCTCGTCCCGAGGAGACCGACAAGCATGGCCACCGTGCAGTTCGAAGGCGTCACGCACCGGTATCCCGGCGCGCAGGCGCCTGCCGTCGACCAGCTCGAACTCGACATCGCCGACGGTGAGTTCGTCGTGCTCGTCGGTCCGTCGGGATGCGGCAAGTCGACCAGTCTGCGCATGCTCGCGGGCCTGGAATCCGTTGCCCAAGGGCGCATCCTGATCGGCGGCAAGGACGTCACCGGATTGCCGCCGCGCGCACGGGACGTGGCGATGGTGTTCCAGAGCTACGCGCTGTATCCCAACATGACCGTCGCGCAGAACATGGGCTTCGCCCTGCGCAACGCCGGCATGAACAAGGCCGACACGCTGGTGCGCGTCCGCGAGGCGGCGAAGATGCTCGAGCTCGAGCACCTGCTCGACCGCAAGCCCGCCCGGCTGTCCGGCGGGCAGCGGCAGCGCGTCGCCATGGGGCGGGCCATCGTTCGGCGTCCCCAGGTGTTCTGCATGGACGAGCCGCTGTCGAACCTGGACGCGAAACTGCGGGTGAGCACGCGCTCGCAGATCGCGGCCTTGCAGAAACGACTCGGCACCACCACGGTGTACGTCACCCACGACCAAGTAGAGGCGATGACCATGGGTGATCGGGTGGCGGTGCTGCGCGAAGGCAAGTTGCAGCAGATCGCCGCGCCGCGCGTGCTCTACGACGATCCGGTGAATACCTTCGTGGCGGGATTCATCGGCTCACCGGGCATGAACCTGCTGGAAGCGCCGGTGCGCGACGGCGCGGCGGTACTCGGCGACCTACGAATACCGCTGCCGCCCGCCGCGAGATCTCGCGCCCGGGTGGTAGTCGGGGTACGGCCCGAGTCCTGGGAGGTCACCGCGGAGCCCGCCGACGGCCTGGCGGTGGACACCGAACTGCTGGAAGAACTCGGCGCGGAGTCGTTCGTCTACAGCCACGGCATCGCCGAGGACTGGAACAGCCGCTCCGGGAAGGTGGTCGCGCGCGTCGACCGCCGCTTCCAGGTGCGGCTCGGTGACCGGTTGTATCTTCGGCCCAGACCGGAGGACGTCTTCTTCTTCGACGCAGGGACGGAGGACCGTCTGCGCTGACCACTCGCGCGGCCGAGACGGTCCAGTCGGACCGCCTCGGCTCGAGGAACTACCAGATTTTCACGCGCTCAGCGGGTTCCAGGTACAGCGCGTCGCCGGGTTTGACATCGAACGCCTCATGGAAGCTGTCGATATTGCGCACCACCGCATTGCAGCGGAACTCCGCCGGCGAGTGCGGGTCGGTGGCGAGGCGGCGGATCGCCTCCTCCGTCCGTGCTTTCGTGCGCCACACCTGCGCCCACCCGTAGAACACCCGTTGCAGGCCGGTGAGCCCGTCGATCTCCGGCGCCGCGGCATCGCCCAGCGAGATCTTGTACGCCTGCAGCGCGATGGACAGACCGCCGAGGTCGCCGATGTTCTCGCCGATGGTGAACTGCCCGTTCACCGTGTGCTCGTCCGGCAGGTCCTTGGGGGAGAGCACGTCGTACTGCTCGATCAGCGCTCGCGTCCGCTCACCGAATTCGGCCCGGTCCTCGTCGGTCCACCAATCCACCATGTTGCCGTCGCCGTCGTACTTCGCGCCTTGGTCGTCGAAGCCGTGCCCGATCTCGTGACCGATCACCGCGCCGATGCCGCCGTAGTTGGCCGCGTCGTCGGCATTCATGTCGAAGAACGGCGGCTGGAGGATGGCGGCCGGGAAGACGATCTCGTTCATGCCCGGGTTGTAGTAGGCGTTCACCGTCTGCGGGGTCATGAACCATTCGTCGCGGTCGACCGGACCGCCGAGCTTGTTCAGATCCCGATCGTGTTCGGCCGCGTAGCCCCTGCGGTAGTTGCCGACCAGATCGGCCGGATCGATCACCACGCCCGAGTAGTCCCGCCACTTGTCCGGATAGCCGATCTTCGGGGTGAACTTCTCCAGCTTCGCCAGCGCGGCGATCCGGGTGCCCTGACCCATCCACTCCAGCTCGGCGATATTGCGGCGGTAGGCCTCCCGCAGATTGGCCACCAGCTCGACCATGCGGGCCTTGGCCTGCGGCGGA
The DNA here is from genome assembly GCF_042733915.1 of Nocardia sp. NPDC059691. Lineage (NCBI taxonomy): Bacteria > Bacillati > Actinomycetota > Actinomycetes > Mycobacteriales > Nocardiaceae > Nocardia > Nocardia sp. NPDC059691. The sequence continues at coordinate 504,789 of NZ_JBHWFB010000001.1, forward strand.
AAATGTTCGGCCACATAGATCTTGCCGACCGCCTCGCCGAGCAGGTCTTGCACCAGCCCGACGCCGCGCTTCCAGCGCTCCCGGTTCTCCTCCGCGCCCGTGAGCGTGCGGCCGTAGAAGTCGAAGTTCTCCTCGACCACCGCGTCGGTCAAATACGGCGCCCGCGCACGGAGCACCCGCCAAGCCGCCCACGCCTGCCAGTCGGCGAGCGGCTCGTCGGCCCACAGCCGCGCGAACGCGCGCAGGTAGTCCGGCTGGCGGACCACCACCTCGGCGAACAGCTCGGCTCCTGCCGCGTCGACGCCCTCGGCCAGCGCGGCCGTCCACGCGGACCAGTCGAACTCGGGGTTGTCCGCGGCCAGCGCGTCGAAGGTGGTCAGGTTGTACCTGAGTTCGGCGTCTCTGCGGCGCACCACATCCCAGTGCCCGGCGGCCAGTTTCCGCTCCAGCTCGAAGACCCGTGCGCCGACGGTGTCGAGTTCTTCCGGGAGCAGTCCGGCGACCTGCGGGTCGGCGGCGGCCAGGGCGAACATGCGGTCGATGTGCGCGATGTACTTCGCGCGGATCTCGGCGAACTCGTCCTGCCGGTAGTACGACTCGTCGGGCAGGCCGATGCCGGACTGGGTGGCGTGCGCCAGATAGCGGTTGGAGTCCTTGTCGTCGGTGTCGACGAAAACGGCGACGGCGCCCCCGACGCCGGTGCGCTGCAACCGGCCGAGCAGCGAAGCGAAAGTACCCTTGTCGCCGACCTCCGCGATCGCGGCGAGTTCGGCGGCGATCGGCGCGAGCCCGGCGGCGGCCACCGCGTCGGTGTCCATGAAGCTGGAGTAGAGGTCACCGATCTTGCGGGTCTCGCTGCCCGGTTCGGCGTCGGTCGCCGCGGCATTCTGGATGATTGCCTGGACGTCCAGCTCCGCCTGGTCGTACAGCGCGCGGAAGGCGCCGTCCACGGCCCGGTCGGCGGGGATCTGGTGGTCTGCCAGCCATTTGCCGTTGACGTGCGCGAACAAGTCGTCCTGCACCCGCACGTCCTCGTCGAGGTAGGACAGATCGATACCGGAAGGACGGGTCAGTTCGGAAGTCACGGTGTCCAGTATGCCGACAAGCGCGCGCGTCGGCCGTGCGCGACGACCTCGAACCGTCTTTCCTGGTCTGTTCGCCCACGTCGATGCGGGGAACGCGCGGAGCGTGCGGGTTCTATGTGAAGTCAGGCGGGCAAGACGACACGATCGAATTCGCCGTCGTGCGCGCCCAGCAGGAAGGCGTCCCACTCCTCCGGTGTGTAGGTGAGGGTGACTTCGCCGTGGCGCAGTGTGGTGTGGCCGTCGGCGGCGGGGTGTGCGCTCAATTCGCCATCCGATCGCCCGCGGATGCGTACCGCGTCGAGGAACGCGGTCCATTCGGCTGCGGTGACGGTGATGACGGGCTCTTCGGCATGGCGGTTTGCCGGGTCTCGGCGATATTTGCTGTCACGGATGAGCACCGCATCACCATCGAACCGGACCTCGACGCATTGATTGCCATTGTTCGATCTGGTCGATGTGAACCAGCCGGTGCGTACCGGCCGTGCGGTGATGGCCATGGGCAGGATTTTACACGCGGGAATAGCGCCTGATCAGGGCCAATGACTCCACTCTCGACAGGGATTGGTCCACCGCGCGCAGGTAGGCGAAGCGTAGATCGCGGACCAGATCCGGGTCCTCGACAGCCCCGCCGAACACCGCGCTCTCCACCCAGCCGAAGGTCGGCAGCTGCTCGCCCGCGAAGTCGATGAGGTGGAAACTGGATCCGCCGAGCACCGCGCCCGCCGTGGCCGCGAACGGGATCACGCGCACCTCGACGGTGTCGAGTTCCTCGATCAAGTCGGCCAGATAGTCCAACTGCCCGCGCAGCACGTCCGGACCTCCGGTCTGCTGTAGCAGCGTGCCCTCGCCGAAGACCGCGGTGAGTTCCACCGGGTCCGCGCCGCGCAGCCGCTCCTGGCGCCGCATCCGGATCGCCACCAGCTGCTCGACCTGGACCGGCCGGATCATCACGTCGGCGCTGATCAGCGCGCGAGCGTAGTCCTCGGTCTGCAACAGACCCGGCACGACGAGGCTGTCGTAGCTGCGGATGCTCTGCGCGCCGGATTCCATGCCGTACAGCCGTTGCAGCTCGGGTCCGATCAATGCCGAGGACTTCGCCCACCAGCCACGCTGCTTGCTGGCCTCCAGCAGGGCCAGCAATTCCACGCGCTCCTCGGCTTCCACGTCGAGCAGTTCGAGCACCGGACCGATGGTCTTGGTGGTCAGTACCCGCCTGCCCTTCTCCACGTGCGACCAGTTGGCCGGGGTGAAGCCCACCTGTCTGGCGAAACCCGCGGAGTCGAACCCGCGCTGTTCCCGCAGTTCACGCAGCCGCAGCACCAGCTCCCAGCGGGCAACGGTAGGCGAGACGGGTGCCATGTGTCGGGATGCTACGCCGAGTCGGACGCGCGGGGCGGTGACTATTGTCAAGCATCTTGCCCGCGGCTAGGGTCGAGACAGCGATCGATTCTTCCGAGCACGCGTCCCACCACTGCGAGGCGAGGTTGTTCGTCATGGGTATATCGCGCATCGAATCGGGCAGGCATCTCGCGTCCACGGATTTCCCGTCGATCCAGGACGCGTTCGCTCGCTGCCGTCGCTATCGCGGCGACCACGGGCTGTACGGACTCGTGGACCCGATCCTTGGTCGCATCATGCTGGAAGTCGGCTCGGTCGGAGCGGTCGTGATGCCCGCGGAGTTCGGCCGCCGGGTGCTCGAGCGGCTCGCCGCCGGCCCCGAACCTCGGCCCGGCCCGGTCATCGCGCATCCACGCGCGTGCCGCTGGACCTTCCTGACCGGCCCCACGGACAACTCATATCTGGACACCGGGCTGTTCGCCGACCTCTTCCGGATCTGCGCGTCGATCGCACTGCCGGGCAGCCACATCGTGCTGCCTTCGCCCGCCGACGAGCACGGCGGCTACCGAACCTGGGTCGTGGCGCCGGACGGCGACTTTCGCCGCGACTTCGCCGAGGTGATCGCCACGACCCGGGCGTGCGCCTCGGCTACCGGGGCGTCGGCGCGGGTGGCGGAGTGAGGGTGACGCTGTACTTGTCCTGCAGCTTCTGATTCCACTCGCGCTCGCACTGCTCGATCTTGGCCTGATCGTTGTTCGCTTTGTTCACGCAGTCCACGAAGTCCTTGCCGCCCGAGTTGATGAAGAAGTTGTAACCCACGACGGTGAGCAGCACGGCGCCGACGATGCCGAGCGCGCCGAGGACGATGCCGGTGATCGCCATGCCCATACCCCCCGCGGTGCCCGCGCGGGCCTTGAACACCGCGACGATGCCCAGGATGACCGCGAAGATGCCGCAGAGATAGCCGCCGATGATCGTCCAGAAGAACAGCAATGCGAGGATGCCGAGCACCAGCGCGGTGATCGCCAGGCCGCGGCCCTTCGGCGATTCCTGCCAGTAGTCGGGCCGGCCCGGATACTGGCCGCCCGGCGGCTGCGGGTATTGCCCCGGCGGCGGGTACTGACCGGGCGGCGGGGGCGGATATTGCGACATGGACTTCCTCTCCGTCGGTGCCTCGCGATGCTCGGTCCGGACGAGGTGGTCCGGGGTGCGCGGCGGTCGCCTACTGATCGCGCTTCCCGAGGACGGATGTTAATGCGAACCGGCTACTGGGCGCCGAGCCGCGCGTGCATCTCCCAGATCAGAACTTCCGACGGCTGCCGCGCCACCACGCGTTGGCCGCCTGACCTGGTCAAACGCACCGCGTCCCCCTTATACAACGGGCCGACCCCCTCCATGTCCACCTCCCCGCGCGCTACGAACAAGTGCAAGTACGGCGCATCGGGTAGGTCGATCGCTTGCTCAGCGCCCGGCTCCGCGCTCGTCATGCGCGCCACGTGCAGCGCCGAATGGCTGCTGTTGATGGCGATCGCGGTGCGATCGCGGTAGCGGGGCAGACCCGAGGCGACCGTGACCAGACCGCCTCCCGCGAGTTCGTCGTCGATTTCGAGCTGCTCGTAGCCCGGGGTCAGCCCGGGCTCGTCGGGCACCACCCACATCTGCACGAAATGCACCGGCTGCTCGTGTTCGGGAATGCGGCCGTCCAGACGCCACGAGTCGTTCTTCTCCGAATGCAGGATGCCGGTGCCCGCGCTCATGCGCTGGGCCAGGCCCGGGTAGATGACACCGCTGTGGCCGAGGGAATCCTGATGCACCAGGCTGCCACCGAGCACCCAGGTGACGATCTCCATGTCCCGATGCGGGTGGGTGTCGAATCCCTGCCCGGGGGACACGATGTCCTCGTTGTTGACCAGCAGCAAGCCGTGGTGGGTGTTGTCGGGATCGTAATGTTCCCCGAAGGAGAACGAATGCTTCGAATCCAGCCAGGAGACCCGCGTCTTCATGCGGTCGCCGCCACGGTGGACATCGATGTGTGGTGTCGTGAGTGTGGACATCATGGTCCTCCTCTCGGGACCGTGCACCGATCGCCATTCAGGGTAGGAGCACTTCCGCCGCGGTACTCCGCATTCCTAGTAAATTGTGCCGCACTCGGCATTTTACGCGAGCGACCGGAAGGTGAACGGCAGGCGAGCAGAACCAACCGGTACGTCGAAACGTCGGGCCACCTCGTCGGATATCCCGGCCCGGTCCCGATTGCCAAGCGTCACAACGACAACCGGAGGTAGCGACGTGCTGGACCCCGATGACCTCGCCCTGATCGAACAGCAACTCCGCAGCGAAGCACACCGGGATGGCATCGCGCATTTCGTGGTCGGCATCGCCGTGTTCCGCGAAGGCAGGCTTCTGGTGGTGCGCCGCGTCGCCGACGACTATCACGGCGGTATGTACGAACTGCCCGGCGGTGGCGTCGAAACCGGCGAGACATTCGCCGAGTGCGTCGAACGAGAATTGCTGGAGGAAACAGGGCTGCGGATGCGCGCGGTCCTCGACTTCCTCGGTGGATTCGATTACGCCACCCGTACCAAGTCGAAAGTGCGGAAATACAGCTTCGTCGTGGAGGCGGAACCCGGCGATGTCGCCCTCGCGCCGGGCGAGCACGACGCGTTCGCCTGGATCGACGCGGGCACGCTCGACGAGCTGCCGATGGCGCCGGACATGCGCGCGACGGTGAGCACGCTGGTCGACCGGGTCTGAGACGCTGTCGGCGCCGACGCGCGTGGTGCGGCGTGGTCGGCGAACACAGTACGCTCGCGAACGTGTCGACTGGTCACGCCGAAGGCCTCACTCCCGCAGAGCAACGGCCGGGTGGACTGCGCGCAACACTTCGGCAGAGCCCGGGCGTGTCGCGGCTGGCCGTGGTGCGTTTCGCAGGGCAATTCGGCGACGGGATGTTCCAGGCGGCCCTGTCCGGCGCGATTCTGTTCAACCCCGAGCGGCAGACCGATCCGCTGGCCATCGCGGCGGGCTTCGCGGTGCTGCTGCTGCCGTATTCGCTGATCGGGCCGTACGCGGGCGCACTGCTGGATCGCTGGGACCGGCGCACCGTGCTGCTGGTCGCCAACGTGCTGCGCGCGGTGCTGATCGCGCTGGTCAGCGCAGGGCTGCTGGCCGGGGCCGGCGAGACGCCGCTGCTGTTGCTGGCTCTGGCGGTGGTGGGCGTCAGCCGATTCGTGCTCGCGGGCGTCTCGGCCGCGCTGCCGCGCGTGCTGCCGCAGGCGTGGCTGGTGCCGATGAACTCGGTGCTGGCCACAGTGGCCTCCGGGTGCGCTGGTGCGGGTGCCGCCGTCGCGGTTGGTGTGATCGGACTGATCGGGGCGGGAGACTTCGCCTCGGCGGTCGCGGTGGCTATCAGCGGTATCGGGTCGCTGCTGGGCGCGGCGCTGGCGGCGGGGTTCCGGCCGCGCGTGCTCGGCCCGGCGCCCGGCGCGGCGAAGGGCGACAACACCGTGCACGCGATCGCTACCGGTCTGCGTACCGGGGCCACGGCGGTGTGGGAATCGAAAGCGGTCACGACGGCGATGCTGGGCATCGGCACCCATCGGATCGTCTTCGGCATGAATACGCTGATCATGGTGCTGGTGCTGCGCCAGACCCCGGTGGACGGCTCCGGGCTCAGTGGTGGCCTGGTCGGTTTCGGCGTCACGATCGCCGCCACTGCGGCGGGCATGCTGGTGGCCGCCGTCGTCGCGCCGCTGCTCATTCCGCGGCTGGGCCGCGCGCGCACCGTGGTGGCCGGTCTGATCACCGCGATGCTGGTGCAACTGACGCTGGTCACGCCGATCGCGTTCGCCGACTCGGGCGCCGCGGTGGAGCGGGCGCATGAACTCCTCTTGATCGGTGCGTTCCTGCTGGGACTCGCCGGGCAGACGATCAAGCTGACCGGTGACGCGACCATGCAGATAGACATCGACGACGCCCGCCGCGGCCAGGTGTTCGCGTTGCAGGACACGGTGTTCAATGTCGCGTTCGTGCTGGCGATCGTGATCGCGGCCCTGATCATTCCGAACGACGGCCGATCGGCGATCGTGGTGCTGGCCGGCGCCGCCATCTACGCCGCGGGGATCGTGGCCATCGCGCTGAACACGCGCCGCCGCGCGGTCAGCTGAGCAGCGGATCGTCGCCCGGGTCGCGCCGGTCGCGGTTCAGGTGTGCGAGGTGCTCGGGCAACGCGTCGGCCTCCGAACGATCGGCCTCCCGCCGCGAATCCGATAGTCGTGCTTCGCCGAGCAGACGATCCGGCGCCTCCGTCTCCGTGCGCACGCTCCAGTCCAGCGGCTCGCTCGCCGTATCGCCGGGTAGGCCGGTGATCTGATGGTTCCACGTGCCGAGGCCGGTGGGATCGGTGAAGAAATGGTCGAGCACGCCGTCGTCGTCCAGATCCAGCGCGGCGATATCGGCGCGGCCCGAACCAGCCGAATCCCACAGCGCGTCATCGGCGATGCCGTCTCCGTCGAAGTCCAGCCGCACCGCGTCGGCCGCGCCCGTGTCGCCGAGTTCCAGGTCGGCCTCGCTCGTCCAGACATGCACGACTCCGTCACCGGTGCCGAACACGTACTCGATCTCGTTCATATGTCCTTGGACGCACGCGGCCCGGCGCCGGTTCCATTGCGCGGGTCTTTTTCGATTCGCCGTCCCCGTTTCCAGCGGTTGTTCCGGTAAGTTGGCTCGTCAGCAGCCGACCGACAGGAGACAACACGACATGGGTTCTCCGGTGCACGACCCCGACGCGGTACGAGAACTGCTGAGCGCGTGGGAGGCTCGGTCCGCCACCGGACATCCGATCGCCTGACGAGCGCGGCCGGGCCGACCCTGATGCGCGCATCCGGAAGCAAATCGCCTTGTGTACCCGCCTTGTTCGGCGCACTGCTCGTCGGCGTCCTCACCGTACCGACGCCCACCGCGCAGGCCGCACCGTTTCCGTGGGCGCCGCCGCCGGTCAACAGTTGCGGTGAAGTCGGTTTCGACCCGCTCAACCGCGAACCCGATCCCGCGCAGCCTCCGCCGCCACCGCTGCCGCCGCAGATCGACATTCCCGTCCCGATCCCGGAACTCACTCCGGTCCCCGTGCCCGACCCACCGCACGACAACACACGGATCTTCCCGGACCCGCTGCCGGAGAATCCGTGTGAAAACCCGTGCCCGGACATCAGGGATTACCCCGCACATCCCGAACCCGATCCCGATCCCAGCCCGACGCCCGAGACGGGCACCGACGAGAAGCCCGGCTCCTCCGGCTCGTCATCCGGATCCGGTTCGGGCAGCGGTTCCGGCTCCGGTTCGAACGGTGACCCCGGTTCTTCCTCCGGTTCCGGGTCGCCGGTCAAACTGCCGCGCATCGAATTCAAGCCGGAGACCGAGCCGATTCCGGTCCCGGTTCCCGGCGGGCCCGGCGAGGATCCACAGCCGGCCCCGCCACAGGTGGTACATCCGGCCGAACCCGGCCCGCTCGCGGCTCCGGTGGCCGCGCCGACGGTCGAGTCGGTCCAGCTGGTCGGCCAGGTGACCGGACACGGCTCGGAGAACCGCACCGACATGCGCTGGCAGGTCGACGGCACCGATCTCGGCCTCATGTGGGAGACGACGCCCGGCGAGATCGCCGTCGTTTTCGGCGACACCTTCGGCAAGGGCTGGGGTGTCGGCGGCGCGGGCAACGACGACCAGGACTGGCGCAGCAACGTCATCGGTTTCAGCACCGACCGCGATCTGTCCGACGGCCTGACGCTGGACACCTTCGCGCAGGACAGCCGCTGCCACGCCGCTGAGATCCTGGGCAGCCGCAAGATCAAGAACTGGGAGACCACCACCATCCCGACCTCCGGGTTCGCCATCGGGAATCGGCAGTACCTCAGCTACATGTCGGTGAACAGATGGAGCCGCATACCGGGTCTGTGGTGGACCAACTACGGCGGCCTCGCCTATTCCGACGACCGCGGGCGCACCTGGAAGAAAGACCAGCACGCCAAGTGGGAGAACCTGTTCGGGCTCGGCAAGTTCCAGGTCGCGGCGATGGTGCCGCAGGGCGATTACGTCTACATGTTCGGCACACCCAACGGACGCATCGGCACGATCGCGCTGGCGCGTGTGCCGAAGCACCAGGTGCTGAACAAGTCCGCGTATCAGTACTGGGTGGGCGGCACCTGGGCGCCCGCCGCCGAGAACGAGGCCACCCCGTTGGTGCTCGGCATCGCCAGCGAGCTCTCGGTGCGCTACGACCGGAAGACCGAGCAGTGGCAGATGGTGTACCTGGATTCGGCCCGGGGCGCGATCGTGCTGCGTACCGCGGCGAGCCCGCAGGGTGCGTGGACGGACGCGATCCCGCTGGTGTCCACCGCCGACTACCCGAAGTCCTACGGCGGGTTCATCCATCCGTGGTCGACCGGCGAGGACCTATACTTCATGCTCTCGGCGTGGGACAGCTACAACGTGTACCTGATGCACGCCCGGCTCCAGCCGGGAGCGAACCGGGGTCAGCCCGCCCGCACGAACCGCACGGGTTGACCGGGCCGCGTCTGCGCGATGGCGTCGACATCGGCGTCGACGACCACCGCGACCACCGGATACCCGCCGGTGACCGGGTGATCGGCCAGGAAGACGACCGGTCGTCCGCTCGGCGGCACCTGGATCGAGCCGAGCGCCATGCCTTCGGTCGGCAGTTCGCGAGTGACCTTCCTGGTCAGCGCCGGGCCGGTGCGACGTTCCAATCGGGCGCCGATCCGGTCGGTGTCGGGGGAGATCTCCCACTCGCCCGCGAACAAGGCCGTGGCGTCGGCGAACCAGTCGTCGCGCGGACCGAGCACAGCGCGCACGGTGACGACGTCCGCGGGTAACTCGGCGACAGGGGCGAAGTCCACGACCGGGATCGTGTGCGGAGAAGATCCGACCGGGAGGCGATCACCTTTCCGCAGCGGTTCCGGCCCCAAACCAGACATGGTGTCGCGGCTACGAGAACCGAGCGTCTCCGGCACGTCGATGCCGCCGCGCACCGCGACATAGCTGCGGAGCCCGACCGACGCGTAGCCCAGCCGCAGCGCCTGTCCCGGTTCGAGTTCCAACACGCTCGCGTGACCAACGGGCCTGCCGTCGACGGTAGCGGGGGCCGGAGCACCCGTCACCGCCAGCATGACGTGCTCTTCGGCGTGCAGCGCGAGGCCACCGAGCAGCACTTCGATCGCCGCATGCCCCTCCGGGTTGCCGACCAATCGATTGGCCAGTCGCAGCGACCCGCGATCCGCCGCCCCCGCGGGCCCGACACCGGAATCGAACCAGCCCGGCCGCCCGAGATCCTGGATGGTCGCCAGCGGACCGACCGCTTCGACGACGATCATCCGCCGTCCCTCGCGTCGAGGAATCGAACCGTGGCGCCCGCGCGGATCAACGCGGGCGGGTCGCGCTCGACATCCCACATCCTGAGGTCGGTGGTCCCGATCAGCTGCCACCCACCGGGCGTGCTCCGCGGGTACACCGCACTGTATCCACCGGCAAGGGCGACGGCGCCCGCCGGAATCGATGTACGCGCCTGCGCTCTGCGCGCGACGGACAACCGTCCGTCAGGCGATTCCAGGTAGCCGAAGCCCGGCGCGAATCCGACGAAAGCACACCGCCACACCGTCCCGGTGTGCGCGGCGATCACTTCCGCGGTCGTGACGTCCAGCATCCTGGCCACGTCGTCGAGGTCGGCGCCGTCGTAGCGCACCGGAATCGACACCGGTTCGACGCGGAGAGCTTTATCGGCCGATGTTCCACGGGAAACAGCGGCCGACCGCTCGGCGTTCAAGGTGACCAAGAGCGTGGTCAGCGACCGGTGGACCGCTTCCGCGGCGCGCGGTGAATCGAGCGTCAGAAGTACGGTTTCCGCGGCCGGAAGGAAATCCTGCACGCCGGGTATCGGACGCTCCCGCAGCGCGGTGACGAGCTCCACCACCGTGTCTCGCCGAGGGGGAGTGATCAGCAACGCCCGATCACCCGCCGACCGGATCGCTTCCTCGGCCGCCTTCCGCTGCGCGTGCGTCACCGCGCCCGTGGTCTTCATCTCGCGGCCTCAGCCGAACGACTCCACCGGCACCCCGACTTCGTCCAGCGCGGTGCGGATGTGCCGGGCCATCTCCACCGCCGCGGGCGAATCGCCGTGCACGCAGATACTCGCGGCGCGCACCGCGACCTCGCCGGATCCGTCGGCAGTGCGCGTGGCTCCCGACTTGGCGATCGAGATCGCTTGAGCCACCGCGTCCTGCGGCCCCAATACCGCCCCCGGCGTACCGCGCGGTGCCAGCGAGCCATCGGGGGTGTACGCGCGGTCGGCGAATCCTTCTCCGACGAAGCGCACCCCGGCAGCCTCCGCGGCCGACTCCAACTGCGTTCCGGCGGGGCCGAGCAGGGCCAGCCGCGGGTCGTACTCCGCCATCGCGGCCAGCACCGCATCGGCCAGCTTCCGATCGCGCGCGGCCGAGTGATAGAGGGCCCCATGCGGTTTCACGTAGCGCACCCGGTCTCCTGCGGCCTTCGCGAAAGCGTCGAGGCCGCCGATCTGATACAGCACCTCGTCGCGCAGCTCACCGGGCGCGACGGCGATCTCGCGCCGACCGAAACCGGCCAGATCGCGATAACCCACATGGGCGCCGATCCGCACTCCCTTCTCCACCGCGAGCCCACAGGTCCTGCGCATGATCGCGGGGTCACCCGCGTGGAATCCGCAGGCGATGTTCGCGCTGGTGACGATGTCGAGCATGGCGGCGTCGTCGCCCATCGTCCACGGCCCGAAGCCCTCGCCGAGATCACTGTTCAGATCCAGCGCCATGTGCGTCCTCCCAGCGGTGTGTGACCGGCCTTTCGATTCTCGTGCTCGAGCGTTCCCCCAGGCAAGGACGGCCGATCCGCGCGACCTGGGTCACAGCGCACGAGTCCGGGGCCCCGGGCCAAGTACGCTCGATCCAATCATGGCCACGTATTTCGATCCGAAGTCCTGGTCGCCGCTTCGGGCCGTCGATCTCGGAAAGCGCCTGTTCGATCAGTCCTGGCTGGAGCAGTGGGTCACGCTCAGCACGGCCTGGATGGATCCGGTCGCCGACCTCGGCGCGGGCACGGTCACAGCGCTGCTGCCGGACGTGCTGATGACCATGCTCAGCGAGGGCATCCTGAGCCGTTTCGGCGGACAGGAGGTCAGCGCGACCCTGCTCGGTCACGACCTTCACGCCACCCTGCAAGTGCTGAAGGTGCGCCGTCGCGGCGCGCACTTCCAGACCAAGACCGTGCTGTCGCGGCTGCGCTGGGACGATCACCCGATCGAGTCCGTGACGGTGATCGCGCACGGCGTCCGCCTGATTCCGGGCGTGCCGACGAAGGTGCGCACCGCCCGGCTCGACCTCATCGGCACCGTCACCACGGCGGCGCTGGTCGGATGGCTCAACACCCAGCCGCTGGACTGGGACTTGGACGTGCACTCCGGCGGGCTGATCCGAGCAAGGCACCGCAGACGACTGGTCACCGCCCTGGTGGACGCGTCGGTCACGGACAACCGACTGGACATCGCGGTACGGCGAGTGACCTGGCTCGGCTTCCGCGTTCCGCGCCGCATGATCGACGTCCCCGTTCTACCACTGGAGCACCTGCCCGAGAACGCGCGAATCGTACGCGCCCAACGGGAAGGCGACCTGATCCGCTTCCGCGTCGAACTGCCGGAAATCGCCGGGTCCTTCGACCTCGCCCAGATGCGCTCGGCGATCCTGGCCGGCACCACCCTGATCGTCTTCTGACCTGCTCAGGCCTGCGTCTTCCACCATTCGAGCAGCGCCGCCTCGGCTTCGTCCCGGCTGAGCGGGCCGTGGTCCAAGCGCAGTTCCTTCAGGTGGCGCCAGGCCCGGCCCACCTCGGGGCCCGGGGGCAGGCCGAGCAGCTCCATGATCGCGTTGCCATCCAGGTCCGGGCGTACCTTGGCCAGATCCTCCTGCTCCCGCAACCGCTCGATCCGCGTTTCCAGTTCGTCGTAGGTGGCGCGCAGCGCGGCGGCCCTGCGCTTGTTGCGAGTGGTGCAGTCGGCCCGGACCAGCTTGTGCAGGCGGGGGAGCAGCTCGGCGGCGTCGGTGACGTAGCGACGGACCGCGGAGTCGGTCCACTGGCCCTTGCCGTAACCGTGGAAGCGCAGGTGCAGGAAGACCAGCCGGGCGACGTCCTCGGTGAATTGCTTCGGGTACTTCAGCGCGCGCATCCGTTTGCGCACCATCTTCGCGCCGACCACCTCGTGGTGGTGGAAGCTGACGCCACCGCCCGGCTCGTTGCGCTTGGTGTCGGGCTTGCCGATGTCGTGCAGCAGCGCGGCCCAGCGCAGCACCAGGTCGGGGTCGCCCTCCTCCTGATCGATGGCCTGTTCGAGCACGGTGAGGGAATGCCAGTAGACGTCCTTGTGCTGGTGGTGCTCGTCGATCTCCAGCTTCATCGCGGGCACCTCGGGAAGCACCCGCTGCGCCAGCCCGGTCTCACACATGACGTTGATGCCGTCGATCGGATGCGCCCCGCCGATCAGCTTGTCCAGCTCCACCCGCACCCGCTCGGCGGTGATGCGGTCGATCTGGTCGGCCATCTCGGTGATCGCGGCACGGACGCGGGGATGCGGCTCGAACCCCAGCTGGGAGACGAACCGCGCGGCGCGCAGCATCCGCAACGGATCATCGTTGAACGAATCCTCCGGCGCGGCAGGCGTGTCCAGCACGCCGTCGAGCAGCGCGGTCATGCCGTCGAGCGGATCGACGAACTCCAGCGCGCCGTCCGCGCCGATCCGCACCGCCATCGCGTTCACCGTGAAGTCGCGGCGGACCAGGTCTTCCTCGAGCGAGTCGCCGAAGGTCACCTCCGGGTTGCGGGACACCCGGTCATAGCTGTCGGCGCGGAACGTGGTGATCTCCAGTTGCTGCCGGTCCTTGGCCGCGCTGACCGTGCCGAACGCCAGGCCGCCGGTGTCCCACAGATGGTCCGCCCATCCGCGCAAGATGTCCTGCACCGCGTCCGGCCGCGCGTCGGTGGTGAAATCCAGGTCGGTCCCCAGCCTGCCGAGCACCGCGTCCCGCACGCTGCCACCCACCAGGTACAACTCGTGCCCCCGCGCCGCGAACATCTCGCCCAGCGGCGTCAGCACATCCGACAGCCCCCCGAGCGTCACCGCCGCGGCGGCCAGCAATCGGGTACGTCTATCCAGCACAGCGTCCTTGGACTTCGGCGCAACCACGAATGAGCAGCTTACCGAGCCGCGCCAACGGTTATCGCAGCCAAGGCCGCCGCGGCGGCCCAGATATATAAGGACACCGACATCAACCCAGCCAGCGGCACCCGCACACCGTCAGCCACTCACCGAATCCACTCCGACCGGCCACCAGCCAACACATCCACGACGCATCACCAGCACCAATCGACATGCGCCCGGCACTACACACACCGAGGTCCGGATACTCGGATATCAGCGCCCCGGCGCACCTCGACCACGACCTTCGAGCGAAGCGAGACCGAGCATCCGTCGTTCGCGGCCCGGCTCCCGCCCCGGTGACCGCCTCGAAGTCGCCAGCGGCCGTCAACCGCACGAAGGCCGCGGACACACGGCTCGAAGTCGCGGCCGAACAAATACCGTCCTGAACCGAGCATCCGCCGATCACCGCCCGTGCCGCACAGAACGACCGTCAAAACCACGTCGAACCACACCTGCCGACCGATCCGACACTCGGCCGCCCCACCCGCCCACACCCGGTCCGCGCTCCGGCACCTACGCGCCCAGCGCACCCTGACCACGACTTTCGAGCGAAGCGAGACCGAGCATCCGCCGTTCGCGGCCCGGCTCACGTCCGAGTGGCCGCCGTGTACGCGACGAAGGAGCAAGCGGCGGCCGCGCAAACGCGAGCCACAAAGGGGCCGCGAACACGCCGCGACGAAGTCGCGGCAAATTCAACACAGTAGGATTGCCAGGTGTCTCCGGCCGATCGCGCGAACAGTCGACGCCGCCAGCCTCGGCGCCGCGGTTCGGCCGCCAATGCCGCGAAGCCGCGGATGCGCACGGTGCGGGAGACTTCCGCAGGTGGACTGGTCGTCGACGGCCTGGACGGTCCCCGGGAAGCGCGAAGCGCGGCCCTCATCGGACGCACCGATCGCCGCGGGCGGTTACTGTGGTCGCTGCCCAAAGGACATATCGAAGAAGGTGAGACCGCCGAGCAGACCGCGATCCGCGAGGTCGCCGAGGAGACCGGCATCAACGGTGTCGTGGTCGCCGAACTCGGCAGCATCGATTACTGGTTCGTGACCGACGGTCGGCGGGTACACAAAACGGTGCATCATTATCTGCTGCGTTCGGTCGGTGGCGAACTGTCCGACGCCGACGTGGAAGTGACCCAGGTCGCCTGGGTTCCGTTGAGTGAACTGGATTCTCGGTTGGCCTACGCCGATGAGCGGCGGCTGGCGGAGATGGCGAACAAGCTGATCGACCGGATGGAGACCGGCAAGCGATGACGCGTGGACTGTTCCGGATCTTCGTGGCGGTCCTGACCATCCTCGGCCCCGTGACGACGCTGCCACTGCTCGATTCCGCGGCGGCGGGAGCGCAACCGACCGGGTCCGGCACCTCGACGAATCCCAAATTCCTGAAGCTGTCCCTCGATTCGGTGACGCCGACCACAGTGACCGCAGGCAGCGATTCGGTGCTCACGGTCGCGGGCACGGTCACCAATATCGGCGACCGTGTGGTGGACGACGTCAGCATCCGTGTCCAGCGGGCGGCGGCGATCACCACGCCGGTCGGGTTGCGCGCCACCTTGCGCCTCGACGAGGTCAACTACGACGTGAACGGCGACTTCGAAGATGTCGCGCAGCGGCTGAACCCGGGGCAGCGCAAACAGTTCACGCTGAGCATCCCGTTGCGTTCCGAGACCGGCGCCACGTCGCTGCGGATCACGGAGCCGGGCGTCTACCCGCTGCTGCTGAACGTCAACGGCGAACCCGCTTACGGCACGCAGGCCAGGCTCGACGACGCGCGATTCCTGCTCCCGGTGCTCGGCGTGCCGCCCGCCGCGAGCGACGGAGCCCCGTCGGTATCGGCGCCCACCGACGCTCCGGTGGCGACCACGCTGCTGTGGCCGCTGGCCGATCGGCCGCGGCAGGTCGGGGGTCGTCCGGGCAGCGTGGACGGCAAGGTCGAGCTCACCGACGACGAATTGGCCGCCTCACTCGGCAAGGGCGGCCGTCTCGATCAACTGCTGGCCGCGCTGGAAGGGACGTTGAACCCGAGCGCGGGCCGCAGCACCGATCTGGCCTCGGCCGTGTGCCTCGCCATCGACCCAGACCTGCTGCTCACGGTGCGCGCGATGACCAAGGGTTACCGCGTGCTGGCCAGTCCGTCCGATCCCGACGGCGCGACCAGATCGGGTGCGGGCGCTGAACAGGCCCAGACCTGGCTGGACCGGCTGCGCGCCATGGCCGGGTCGATGTGCACCGTGGCACTTCCGTTCGCGCAGGTCGATCTCACCGCGCTGGCCGCGGTCAACGATCCGGCACTGTCCGCGCGCGCGATCAACGAACCGGCCGAGATCATCGACTCGATCCTGTCGACCCGGTCGGTGCGCGGGGTCAGCCTGCCGGATTCCGGCAGCATCGATGACGGCGCGGGGGCCCTGTTGCGCAGTCACGGTTTCGGTACCGCCGTGCTCGCGTCGACGGCGGCCGTCCCACAGGGAAGCGTGGACTGGGCGCAGTCGAGCAGTGAGAGCGGCCGATCCGCATCCGGTGGGAACGAGGTTCTCTCCACCGCCGACCCGGCGATTCCGGAAGCGGTACGCCTGCCCGATATCACCGCGAGCCAGCCGACAGCACCGGCGCCCGCACCGCAAGTCACGGGCAATACGGTGCCCACGGCGAGTGCACCCGCGCCCGCCGCCGACCCCGCGCTGCACGCGGTGACGTTCGACATCTGGTCCGCGACCGCGCTCGCCGCGGTGGGTTCGAACCCGCCGACCCCGCCGTTCACCCCGTCCCGGGTCCGCTACGACGTGACCAACGACTCACGAGCGGCGCGCTTGCAGGACGCTCTCGGGGCGATTTCGTGGAAGGCGCTGCACCCGGAGGCGAACCCGTCGCGCTCGCTGTTGCTCGTTCCGCCGCAGCAATGGGGTGCGAACCGGGACGAGGCGACCGCACTGCTGCGCCAAGTCGACCAGCTGCTGCGCGGCAACCTCGCCACCGCGCGTCCGTTCCACGATCTGGTGACGCTGCCGCCGGACCCGCGGCCCTACGAGCTGGACTATCTGCCGCAGGCAGCGCAGGACGCGGTGCCGGACCGATTCCTGCCGCCGGTACGCGAACAGAGTCGCCGGATCACCGAGATGATGCGCGCGTTGGTGGACGTGCCGGAGGCCGAGCCGACGCCGCACGACTTCCTGACGCCGCTGCGCGACGACCTGCTGCGCGTACTGAGCCTCTCGGATCGGCGCGCGGGCGATGCCGCACCGCCGGACACCTTCGCCCAGCGGCGGCTGGACCAGAACACCCGGACGATGGACAAGCTCTATCGCTCGGTGACCGTACTGCCGCCGGGCGGCGTGTACACGCTCGCGTCCGAGCAGAGCCCCCTGTTGCTGGTCGCGCGCAACGATCTGCCGGTGGCCATCCGGGTCAGGTTCCGGATCGAGGCGCCTGCCGAGACGAAGATCACCGACCCCGGCGAGCAGCAGCTCCCGGCCAATGGGTCCAGGTCCTTCCAGATCCCGACGGAGGTCAGCGACAGCCGCAACCTCGTCATTCCGATCTCGCTCACCACGCCGGAGGGCGTCGCGCTCGGCAATCCCACGCAGGTCTCGGTGCGTTCGAACGCCTACGGCAAGGCCTTGGCGATAATTACGGGATGCGCCGCACTCCTGCTGCTCCTGCTGGCCGGTCGCCGTTTGTGGCGCCGGTTCCGCGGGCAGCCCGATCCGGCCGACGAGGGATTCGATCCGAGTACCAGGCGCCGGGTCAACCGGTACCGGCGCGCGCGCTCGCGTGTGCTGCGGGCGCAGGAAAAAGAGCAGGAGCACCCCCAGGAGACGCGGTGACGGATCCCGCTCCGACGGGGCTACGTAAACCGCTGCTACCTGCGCCGATGTGGGGTACCGCAGTGTCATGTGGCACGGTGGAGGACAATCACAGTGTTGCCGAGCCGGTCCGATCCGGACGGGGACCACGGACAGAATGTTCGCTGAACACGGCGAACCATTGCGGCGAGCCGCGGCTCACCGCACCGATGGGGGTGCGGAATCCCGGCTGGTACAGGAGGCATGATGAGCGACGATGACATATCGGCTCATCGCCCTCGACCAAGCGACCGGCTCGACGGGCCACCGGTGCGCCGAGCCCCGGTCGCGCCGTGGGAGCGGAGCCCCGCTCCGGCCGAAGCCGAGCACCAGGGTGTGAACGGCGGTCCGTACAACGACGGCCAGGCGCCGAGAGTGCCGCAGGTCAGCCGTCCTCCGGCCGCACCGCAGCCGCGGCCTGGTCAGCACATGCCGCCGCCACCGCCCGCCGGACAACCGAGGCCGCCTGTGCCGCCACCGCCGCGACCCGGCCCTGTACCGAACCCACGGCAATATCCGGCTCCGCCACCGGCGGCCGGTCCTGGCCAGCCCCGCCCCGTTCCGCCTGGATCCAATCGCCAGGTGCCTGCGCCTTCCGGCCCGCCTGGCAATGTCCGGCAGACGCCGCCCGCCGGACCACGTGGGCCGCAGTCCGGCGCCATTCCGGCCGCGCCGCGTCCCCCGCAGTCCGGCGGGATCCCGACCACGCCGCGTCCACCTCGTTCCGGCGCCATACCCGCGGTGCCACGGCCTCCGCAGTCCGGTCCGATCCCGGCCGCGCCGCGCCCACCCCGTTCCGGGCCGATGCCTGCGATCACGCCGGAATCCGATCGGGTGCCGCCGCCGCGCTACGCCCCGCCGCAGCCGCAGCAGTTCCCACCGCCGCGTCAGCGGCCGGCCGCCCCGGTTCGGCATGAACCGGCGGAACCGGCTCGCCCACGGACCAGGGAGTGGCCCGCCGCCACCGCCACCGCGGAGCCACCGAAGGCCGACGAGCCGAAGCAGAGTGCGAATTCCCGGCTGCTCAGCGACTCCGGATCGATCGCGTTCGCGACACTGATCAGCAGGATCACGGGGTTCGGCAAGCAACTGCTGCTGCTGACCGTGCTCGGCCCTGCCATCGCAAGCGCGTTCACCGTCGCCAGCCAGATCCCGAACATGATCGCGGAGTTGGTGCTCGGCGCGGTGCTCACCGCGATCGTGGTGCCCACGCTGGTGCGCGCGGAGCAGGAGGATCCCGATCGCGGAGAGGCGTTCGTCCGGCGCCTGGTGACCGCGGCGTTCGTGGTCTTGGCCACTGCCGCGCTGCTGGCGACGGCCGCTGCGCCGGTGCTGACCACACACGTCTTCCTGTCCGACGACGGCAAGGTCAACACGGCGCTGACCACGGCGCTGTCTTTCCTGTTGCTGCCCGCGATCCTGTTCTACGGCATGTCGGCGCTGCTCACGGCGATACTGAACACCCGGCAGATGTTCAAGCCCGGCGCCTGGGCGCCGGTACTGAACAACCTGGTGGTGCTCACCGTCCTCGGGCTGTACGTCCTGATGCCGGGGGAGATCACGCTGGATCCGGTTCGCATGAGCGACCCGAAGCTGTTGGTGCTCGGCGTCGGCGTCACGGTCGGCGTTGTGGTGCAGGCCGTCAGCCTCCTTCCGGCGATCCGTAGGGCGGGCATCGACCTGCGCCCGCTGTGGGGCATCGATGATCGCCTCAAGCAGTTCGGCGGCATGGGCGCGGCGATCATCCTGTACGTGCTCATCAGCCAGGCGGGCTTCGTCTTCGCCACCCGGATCTCATCGCATGCCGACGCGGCAGGTCCGGCGATCTACAACAACGCGTGGCTGCTGCTGCAACTGCCGTACGGCGTCCTCGGTGTCACGGTGCTGACCGCGATCATGCCCCGGCTGAGCCGCAACGCCGCCGCCGACGACACGCCCGCGGTTGTCGACGATCTCTCCGCGGCCACCCGGTTGACCATGATCGCTCTGGTACCCGTGGTCACCTTCCTGACGTTGGCCGGTCCGCAGGTCGGACAAGCCCTCTATGGCTACGGCAACTTCGGATCGGACGCCGAACGTCTCGGTCTCGCGGTCAGCTGGTCGGCGTTCGCACTGATCCCGTACTCGCTGGTGCTGATCCACTTGCGCGTGTTCTACGCCAGGGAGCAGGCGTGGATTCCCACTTGGATCATCCTCGGCATCACCGCCGCCAAGATCGTCTTCTCCGCCCTGGCTCCGGTGGTCACCGACTCCGAGCACGTGGTTATCGCGCTCGGTGTCGCGAACGGCCTCGGCTTCACGGTCGGCGCGGTGGTGGGTGGTTTCCTACTGCACCGCAGTCTGGGCGACCTCCGAATGGCCAATGTGGGCCGAACAGTGACCCGTGTCGTACTTGCGTCACTCGCGGGTGGCGCGGTGATGTGGATCGTGGACCGGGTACTCGGCTTGGATCGGCTGACCGAGTCCTTCGGCGGCCCCGGCTCGCTGATCCGGGTGGCGATCACCGCGATCGTGATGTTCGCGGTGGCCTTCGGCTTGATGCGACTCGCCGGTATTCCGGAGATCGTCGCCATCACCGTGGCCGTCTCGCGGCGCCTCGGCTGGACACCGCCCGCGCCGGAACTCGACCTGGAGAGCCCGGTCGAAGATCCCTACGTCACGCAGGTGCTGCGCAGGCCTGATCCCTACTTGGCATACCCGAGGTTCGATCCGTACATGGACGCCCAGACCATGGTGCTTCCTGTGATCCGACCCGATGCCGTTGACCGCACCGGCAAGGGTGAGTTCCCGTACCCTGTTCGGCAGAGAAGCACAAGTGGCGAATTCGCCGGAACCTCGACATACCAGGGCGAAGGAGGACCGAGGGTGAGCGACGACGCGGTGGGCGGCGTCCCAGCCGCCGATTCTTCTGCGACCACGCCCGGCGGACTGTCCACCGATGTACCGCCGACCGCGGGGGAGCCGTTGGATCCCGCGTACGCGAACAACGGGCCGGGCACGGCCGGACCGGAGCAGGACGCGGCGAGACCGCAGGAGAACCAGCTGCCGCCGCGCGATCCGATGTACGACACCGGGATGATCCCCGTCGGCTCGCCGGAGATGCCGCCGATGGGTGGCGAGAACCTGGGCGCCCGGCGAATCCCGCGCGGCCCCAAGTTGATTCCGGGCGCGTCGGTGGCGGGCGGGCGTTACCGCCTGCTGGCGAGTCACGGCGGCGCCCGCGGCCTGAAGTTCTGGCAGGCGCTGGACATCAAACTCGATCGCGAGGTCGCGCTGACCTTCGTCGACGCCGACCAGAAAGCGACGGAGAACTCCGGGCAGGACGGCCCCCAGGCGATCCTGTCCCGGACGCTGCGTCTCGGCCGGATCAACTCGCCGGGCCTCGCCCGCGTACTCGACGTCGTGCGCGGCAGTTCCGGCGGCATCGTGGTGGCGGAATGGACGCCGGGTCGTTCGCTGCGCGAGATGGCCGAGACGGTGCCGTCACCGATCGGCGCGGCGCGGGCCATCCGCGCCCTCGCCTCGGCGGCCGAGTTGGCGCACCGTGGCGGCGGGTCGCTGTCCATCGACCATCCCGACCGGGTGCGCATCAGCGCGTCCGGTGACGCGGTGCTCGCCTTCCCCGGCACGCTGTCGGACTCCGACGCGCAGTCCGACGTCCGCGGTCTCGGTGCGATGCTCTACTCCCTGATCACCGCCCGCTGGCCGATCCGCTCCGGCGGCGTCACGGGCACCGCCGCGACCGTCGGCGGGCTGCGGCTGGCCGATTTCGGACCGGACGGCACGCCGGTGGAACCGCGCCAGATCCGTCCCGAAGTGCCGTTCGAGATCTCCGCGGTCGCGGTGCGCTCGTTGGAGTCGAACAAGGGCGTGCGTACGGCGGCGACGGTCCAGCACGTGCTGGAGCAGGCGTCGGTGGTCGATCAGAAGACCGACTTCATCCCGGTGCTGCGGCTTGGCCAGCGCGCTCCCGCGAACATGGACGACTCGCTCGCCGATCCGGAACTGCTCGCGGCCGAACGCGAACGCTCGCAACGCATGATGTGGATCATGGTCGGCCTCGGCATCCTCGCCGCGCTGGTGGTCGGCGTGGTGATCTGGTGGATGGTCAGCGTGTTCGCGCCGAGCGCCTCCGACGCGCCGCTGAACGAACAGCGCAATATCGGCCTGACGACGAACAACCAACCGGTGCCGACGCCCGCCGCCGCGGGCCCTGGCCTCACCTCGACCGGTGCGCCGGTTCCGGTGACCGGCGTGTCGGTGTTCTCGCCGGAGGGCACCGCCGACGGCGTCGCCAACGTCCACGCGGTGCTGGACAATGATCCGGGCACCCAGTGGCGCACCGATCAGTACTTCCAGCAGTTCCCGGCGCTCAAGAAGGGGGTCGGTCTGCTCGCCACGCTGCCGGCCCCCGCGAAGCTCACGAACGTCTCGATCAACTCGCCGAGCGCGGGCACATCGGTGGAGATCCGCACGTCGCCCACCGGATCGCCGACGCTGGATCAGACCCAGCTGATCGGTTCCGCCCGGCTGGACGACGGCGTCACCGATATCCCGGTGCGCGCCGACCAAGCCGCCCGCTACGTGCTCGTCTGGATCACCGGACTGGGGAATTCCGGAGGACAGTTCCAGACCGCCATCGCCGACATCCGTTTCGACGCCGCGCCGTAGCCCGCCCTGCCCGCGCATCGGTCGTGCGGGCCATTCGTCACGCGGCGTCGAACGCCGCGCATTCCTCCGTATCCGGCCCGATCACTTGGTTGCTGCCAAAACGTTACGGGCGATATGATCTTCGCGCGCTCTCAGCAGGGGAGCTTCCCAGGTTTCGGCGTTTTCGATCCTGGATGCTGCGAAGTCTCGGTGATGGTCGACCATGCCCGTTGCCGCCGTGAGGGCTCGAGGGGTTGGCATTTGTCGTCCGAAGTGAACGAGGAGCTCGGCAGGGGGGCGTCGCAGCCGGTGATGTGTCGCGAGCGCGCCTTCGAACTCGGTGAACGCACCGATGTGGACTTGTTGCGGGCGCACGTCGCCGGTGAGCGGTACGCGTTCGCGGAGTTACTGCGCAGACACAACGATCATCTGTGGCAGACCGCGCTGCGCACCTCCTACACGCGTGAGGATGCGGCCGATTCACTACAGGACGCGCTGTTGTCGGCGCATCGCACCGCGGGCTCGTTCCGGGCCGAGGCGGAGGTCCGCAGTTGGTTGCACGCGATCGTGGTGAACGCCTGCCTGGACCGGATCCGGCGGAACAAGACCAGGCGGGCATTGTCGCTGGCGCCGGAGTCGATGCCGGAGCCGAGGGACACCCGCGACGAGATGGCCGAGGTGGAGATGTCGTTGGTCATCGATCGAGCGTTGTTCTCGTTGCCGCCGGATCAGCGGACCGCGTTGGTGGCGGTGGATGTGGAGGGGTATAGCGTTGCCGAAGCGGCGGCGTTGCTCGGCGTGCCCGAGGGGACGATCAAGAGCCGGTGCGCTCGTGCGCGGCAGCGGTTGAAAGAGCGATTGGATTTTCTGCGTGATCCGGGGAACCGGGGTTAGTTGGGATGCGTCATTAACAGTGACGAACCACTGAACGAATCAGAGACAGGCCCCGTAGGCGAGGGGGTCCCCGCGATGTCCGATGCGAACGACGGAGGTGCGATGGCTACCGAGTCCGTGCCGCAGCCTCCGTTCGCGTCCGAATTGCTGGCTGACCTACATGCCGACAACGTAACGCCCGCGCAGCGCGAGCAGTTGTGGCCGATCGTCTCGCGCGACCCGGAAGCGGTGCGGTATCTGCGCGCGCTGGACGACGTGAGTGCGGAGCTGCGTGCCTTGGGTGGGTACGAGCGCATAGTCCATCCGATGCCGGAAGACGTGGCGGCCCGGCTCGCGCGGTTCGTCGACGAGCTGGAGCCACCCGAAGACGCCACGGTTCATGAGCTTCCGCCCCCGCAAGTAAGCGAATCCGTCAGCGAAGCAGAAGATTTCGAATCCGCGCCGATGGCTCTGGACGAGCGTCGCCGCGGCAGGTTGCGCTGGTTGGCCGCGGCAGCCGCGGCGATCGTCGCCGTCGTCGGCGCGGGTGTGTGGGCTTCGACGATGCGCGGCGGAGACGACCCAGCGCCCACGGCGCAGCCGACATCGGGAAAAGACGACTGGGGTGACGATCTCACCGCCACCGTGGCCCTCGGCGCGCTGGGCAGGCACAACGTCACCGGAGCCCTGGCCGGCCCGGAAGCGCTCGAGCGTTGCGTACGGGCGAACGGCCTGGACCGCACGATCCTCGGCTCGACCGACATCCGATTCCAGGGCGGCAACGCGGTGCTCATCCTGCTGAACGGCCCGCGCCCGCCGCAGATCACCGCGCTGGTCGTCGGGACCGGTTGCGCTACCGGCGATCCCCAGCGCAAGGCGCTGCAGGACATCGGCTGACCTTGCGATCTGGGCCACCCGCGCGGTGTGACCCCCGCCGACGCGGGAACAACAGCCATTACCCTGTTGTTGACCGACACGTCCGATCGAATCTCCCCGGAAGGGCCCCATGAGCGAGCGTAGCGAGCAAAAACGCGACACCGGCACGCCAGTTCGCGACCTGATCATCATCGGCTCCGGCCCCGCCGGCTACACGGCCGCCGTCTACGCGGGCCGCGCCGAGCTCCAGCCGTTGCAGTTCGAGGGGACCCAGTTCGGCGGTGCGCTGATGACCACCACCGAGGTCGAGAACTTCCCCGGCTTCCGCGGCGGCATCATGGGCCCGGATCTCATGGAGGAGATGCGCGAGCAGGCCAAGCGGTTCGGCGCGGACATCCGCACCGAGGACGTCGACGCGGTCGACCTGACCGGCCCGATCAAGAGGGTCGTCGTCGGCGGCGAGACCTTCCACGCCTACGCCGTGATTCTCGCCATGGGCTCGGCCGCGCGCTACCTGAACGTTCCGGGCGAGCAGCGGCTGCTCGGCCGCGGTGTCAGCGCCTGCGCCACCTGCGACGGGTTCTTCTTCAAGGGCCAGGACATCGTGGTGGTCGGCGGCGGCGACTCCGCGATGGAAGAGGCGACCTTCCTGACCAAGTTCGCCTCCAGCGTCACCATCGTGCACCGCCGCGAGGAGTTCCGGGCCTCCCGCATCATGCTGGAACGGGCGAAGGCGAACGAGAAGATCAAGTTCGTGCTCAACGCCGAGGTGGCCGAGGTGCACGGGGAGAACAGCGTCACCCATCTGACCCTGCGTGACACCCGGACCGGCGAAACCTCCGAGCTGGCCGCCACCGGCCTGTTCGTCGCGATCGGCCACGATCCGCGCAGCGAACTCGTCAAGGGCCAGGTCGCCTTGGACAACGAAGGATACGTGCTGGTAAACGAGCCGACGACCGCGACCGACATCCCCGGTGTCTTCGCCGCGGGTGATCTCGTCGACCACACCTACCGGCAGGCGATCACCGCCGCGGGCACGGGCTGCCGTGCGGCCATCGACGCCGAGCGCTGGTTGGCCGAGCAGGGCGACATCACCTCGAACACCCTCGCCCACGCGGGTGAGTCGGTGGCCGCCAACTGAGCTCGCGCTGGACGAGCCATACCTTTCCGTCTCGCTGTATCGCAAGGAGAACACCCATGTCCGAGTCCGCCAACACGGTCACCGTCACCGACGCGTCCTTCGCCGACGACGTGCTGCTGAGTGAGAAGCCGGTCCTCGTCGATTTCTGGGCCGACTGGTGCGGCCCGTGCAAGATGGTCGCGCCCGTCTTGGAGGAGATCGCCGGCGCGCACGCGGACAAGCTGACCGTCGCGAAGCTGGATGTGGACGCCAA
This sequence comes from Nocardia sp. NPDC059691, assembly GCF_042733915.1. Taxonomy (NCBI): domain Bacteria; kingdom Bacillati; phylum Actinomycetota; class Actinomycetes; order Mycobacteriales; family Nocardiaceae; genus Nocardia; species Nocardia sp. NPDC059691. The sequence goes on from NZ_JBHWFB010000001.1 coordinate 530,136, forward strand.
CCCGAGCACCGCCCGCGATTATCAGATCCTCTCGCTGCCCACTATGATGCTGTTCCGCGGCGGTAAGCCGGTCAAGCAGATCGTCGGAGCGAAGGGCAAAGCGGCTCTTCTGCGCGAACTCGAAGACGTCATCTGAGGACGCGCCGTAGGATGCCTGGACCCGGGGATTGTCGAAACCCGGTCCGGGTCTGAGACAATCGACCGACGCTCCGGTCGTGCGAAGGTGTATCCCATCGCATGAGTGGGTACCCGCGGGTTTGACGGAAGGAAAGGGCTCTCACGCATGCACCGACTTCGTCACGGCGATTCCGGTCCAGCCGTAGCAGAGGTTCGGAGCACCCTGGCAAGCCTCGGGTTCCTACACGCGCACATCGCCGCCGACAACGCGGACGCACGCGAATATTGGAAGGACACCGAAGTGTCCTTCGACCATCACCTCGACTCCGCGGTTCGCGCGTTTCAGCAGCATCGCGGTTTACTCGTCGACGGTGTGGTCGGTCCGGCGACCTACCGGGCACTGAAGGAAGCGTCCTACCGACTCGGTGCGCGCACGCTGATCTATCAGCTGTCCGCGCCGCTGTACGGCGACGATGTGGCCACGCTCCAGCGCAGGCTGCAGGACCTCGGCTTCTACGTGCACCGGGTCGACGGCTACTTCGGTCCGCACACCCACGACGCGCTGACCGCCTTCCAGCGGGAGATCGGCCTGTCGGCCGACGGCATCTGCGGTCCCGACACGCTGCGCTCGCTTGACCTGCTCGGCGCCAGGGTGACCGGCGGCAATCCGCACCGGATCGCTGAGGAAGAGGTCGTGCACCGGGCTGGGCCGCAGCTGACCGGCAAGCGGATCGTCATCGATCCGGGTCTCGGCGGTCCGGACAAGGGTTGTGCCGTGCCCACCGAGTACGGCGACGTCTACGAGTCGGAGATCCTGTGGGATCTCGCCAGCCGTCTCGAGGGGCGGATGGCTGCCACGGGCATGGAGACCTTCCTGTCGCGGCCGTGGGGCGCCAACCCCACCGACGCCGAACGCGCGGAAACATCCAACGCCTTCGACGCCGATCTGATGATCTCCCTGCGCTGTGCCGCTAACCCGAGCCCGCTCGCCAACGGCGTCGCCGGGTTCTACTTCGGCAACTCACACGGCTCGGTGTCCATGATCGGGCAGGTGCTGGCCGGGTTCATCCAGCGCGAGGTCGTCGCCCGAACGTCGTTGCAGGACTGCCGCACTCACGCGCGAACCTGGGATCTGCTGCGTCTCACCAAGATGCCCACCGTGCAGGTCGACATCGGCTATCTGACAAATGAATACGATGCCTCGGTGCTCACCAACCCGCGCATGCGCGACGTGATCGCCGAAGCCATTCTGATCTCGGTGAAGCGGCTGTATCTGCTCGGTCAGGACGACCAGCCCACCGGCACATACACTTTCGCGGAACTGCTGGCCGAGGAGCTGGCTGCCGCCGACCGGATGTAGCCATCGGTCTTTCGTAAGTCGGAGCGCCCCCTGCCCTTTCGAGCCCGGCAGGGGGCGCTCCGATGTTCAGCTCAACGCGCTCCGATACGGGTCGGCGCGGTCATCGACGCCGCCGCGAGCAGCTGATCCAGCGCCCGTTCGACGTCTTCCTTCCAGCCGTGATCGGAGGCGAGCTCCAACCGCAAGCGCGGGAATCGGTGATGCGGGGCCACCACCTCGAAGCCGACATCCTCCAGGAAGTCGGCATCGATCATGCAACTCTCGGGTGAGCATTCGGTCGTCGCGCCCGCCGGGTTCGCATTCTTGATCGGCGCGACGATCCGCTCGAGCAGTGTCATCGAGCCGGACCGCTCCGAGAGTGCCTGCGTCGTCGGGTCGGTGCGGATACCGAAAGCCTCCAAGGCGCGCACGCCGCGACGCACCAGATCGGACACCACGGCCTGAACCAGGCTGTGGGCGACATCGGCATCCTGATAGGGGAATTCGGCCCGCAGCGTGGTCAACAGGATCGCGTCCGGGCTCACGGGGGAGGTGGGGAAGAGCGTGGCGCGCGGCACGGCGCTCGGTGGCGCGTACAAGGCGCAGCCGGCGACGTTGCCGTCGACGTTCGCCACCTGCCCGCACGAACCCCACTCCAGCATGACCGTGGACAGCCAGGCTTCCTTCTCGAACACCGGATCGCTGAAGTTGCGCGAGTCCTCGGCCACGGCGGGGTCCATCTCCCAGAAGACACAGCGCCGCGCATGCGCGGGAAGCTTCTCGAGTCCGCCGAGGGTTAGTGCTGTGACGCTGGTCGACACCGCTCTGCTCAGCCTCCAGCTGTCCGATTCATCCACGCTCACGTCGCATCAATGTTTGCTCGCCAGCAAGAATAAGCGATCAACGGGAACCTGCCTCATTCCATGTCGCTGTGCTGTTGGTCGGAAGAACTTGTGTTGCTCCGCTGGGAGCGATAGAAGCTCGCAGCCGTGCCGTACCCCTGCCGTCACAGTGACGTTTCGGCCGGGTACTCGCCACCTATCGAAACCACAAGTTAAATTTCGTCACTTCTGTCACACTGCGGGTGCGTTCTGCTCCATCAGGGCGACGATCCGTTCGAGGTCTTCGACCGACCCGAACTCGACGACGATCTTGCCTTTGCGCTTGCCCATACTCACGAGGACCCGGGTGTCGAAGGAACCGGACAGCCGTTCGGCCACGGCTTGTAGGCCTGGCATCTCGATCGGCTTGCGCCGAGCGACGGGAGAGGGCGCGGCCGCGTCCTGCTCTCGGTTCGCCAGCATGACGGCTTCCTCGGTAGCCCGGACCGAGAGTCCCTCGGCGACGATCCGGGCGGCGAGCACCTCTTGAGCGTCCGCACCCGCTTCGAGACCGAGCAGTGCCCGCGCGTGCCCGGCGGACAGTACGCCCGCCGCGACCCGGCGCTGCACCGGGATCGGCAACTTCAGTAGACGGATCATATTCGTCACGACAGGGCGAGAGCGACCGATTCGCGAAGCCAATTCTTCGTGAGTGACGTCGAATTCCTCCAGCAGCTGCTGGTAGGCCGCCGCCTCTTCGAGCGGGTTCAGTTGCACCCGGTGGATATTCTCCAGCAGGGCGTCGCGCAGCATGGACTCGTCCGCGGTCTCCCGGACGATCGCGGGAATCGCGGCCAGGCCCGCCTCCTGACAGGCCCGCCACCGCCGCTCGCCCATGACCAGCTGATAACGGTCCACACCCGGTTCGGTCCGGCGCACCACGATCGGCTGCATCAACCCGAATTCGCGAATCGAATGCACCAGCTCGGCCAGCGCGTCTTCTTCGAAGACCGTGCGCGGCTGCTTGGGATTCGGCTCGATCTGGTCCGGCGGGATCTCCCGGTAGACGGCGCCGCCTGCTTCCAGTTCAGCGTTGTCGGCGGGATCCGGTACCCGGTGCAGGTAGGCCGAGGGAGGCTGCGGTCCGACCGGATCCAGACCGATAACACTCGCCGCAGCGCTACTGAGGCCCGGTGATGTTGTCGGTGTCGTCGGGATCAGCGCGGCGAGACCGCGCCCGAGACCACCCTTCTTCGCCTGACTCATCGGTCTACCGACCCCTTCCTCATTCCGCTACCGAACCGCACTGTGCCGAGCGTCGACCCGGCCGGCCGAGTCACTCCGCCGACTTCGTCGCGGCGACACGCGGGGCCACCGCGCGGGCCGCCATTTCGCGTCCGGCGTCCAGGTAGCTCATCGCGCCCCGGGAGCCTGGATCATAATCGAGCACCGTCATGCCGTAACCAGGCGCCTCCGACACCTTCACGCTGCGTGGAATCACCGACCGCAGTACGACATCGCCGAAGTGCCCGCGAACCTCCTCGGCGACCTGGTCGGCCAACTTGGTGCGCCCGTCGTACATCGTGAGGATCACGGTCGAGACGTGCAGTTCCGGGTTCAAGTGCGCCTGCACCAAGCCGATATTGCGAAGTAGCTGACCCACGCCTTCCAGCGCGTAGTACTCGCACTGAATCGGAATCAGCACCTCTTTCGCCGCGACGAGCGCGTTGACCGTCAGCAGGCCCAAGGAAGGCGGGCAGTCGATCATCACGTAATCGATGTCGTATCCGGCGATATTCGCCTCTTGGATAGCGGCTTTCAGGCGCCCCTCCCGGGCCACCATCGACACGAGTTCGATCTCGGCGCCCGCCAGGTCGATGGTCGCGGGGATGCAGAGGAGGCGCTCGCTGTGCGGACTTGTTTGGATAGCGTCTCTGACCGAGACCTCGCCGATGAGCAGCTCGTAGCTGGAGGGGACACCCGAGTGGTGCTCGATACCCAGGGCGGTGCTGGCGTTGCCCTGCGGATCGAGGTCGATCACAAGCACCGTCATCCCCTGATGCGCCAAGGCGGCCGCCAAATTCACGGCGGTGGTCGTCTTCCCGACGCCGCCTTTCTGATTGGCGATCGTGATGATCCGTTGCTCGTGAGGTTTCGGCACAGTCACCTTTCCTGGATGGAGGACCTGACTCGCACGTTGGGCTTCGGCGGCTATCGGGGTCTCGCTGGGGGAGATGTGCCCGAACGGCGTACTTCCGAATGCCTCCGTGTCGAAATTGCTGGAGTCCAGCATCCCCGGCACGCGCGACGTTGTTTCCCGTGAAACATTCGCCGGACCGCTCGACATAGACAGCTCCTAACCCGAGAAACTTCAGAACACGTGCGCGCGACGGGACGGGTCGGCGTCGTATCTGCAACAGCCTTTGTCGGTTCGAACACGATGCACAACTGGCTCCGCGGCGCCCGATCGACCGAGCGGAGCTGCGCGCCGCTGTGACAACCAGATCCCTCGTGGCACCTACGCTCACGCCCGACGCACACTAGCTTGCCAGCACTGAGCGGTTTAAGAAAGCTGAATCGCGGCGAGGCGCAAAGCGACACGCAAATCCGCACGAATTCGCCTCGACGCGCGCGCTGTTTCACATGAAACATTGCCGCCGGACGGGTGCGTGGGACAGCAGGCATGCCGCGTGACCGATCGCGGATCGCGGATCGCGGATCGCGGATCGCGGATGAGTACTCGCAGTGGCTGTTCGACCGACCTGGTTCAGATGCTTCGGCTGACGACCTCGGACCGGCACACTGCCCCGCGCTACTTCGAATGGATTGAGCTCAGTCGCGCATCGACAGACTGCCGACGCCGGGGTACGCGCTGCCGCGCTTCGAGAGTGACGCAGCGGCCAGAGCACCACACGTATTGACCCTCAGCTGTGTTCGGAGACTGATCGCGTCTCCAGCGGGGGCAAGACCGATTCACGTGAAACATCGGGCGGCAATTCCAGACGCGCTCAGGATTCCGGCGAACTCGTTCCGAAGGACTTTGATTCACGTGAAACATGGGCCGCGGCCTCCTGATCCGAGAAGCACCCGCTAGGTCCGCAACCCACCTTTGCCTCATGCTCGAGGTGTAGTTCGAGACGCACCCCGATGAAGTCGAGTGTGACTCGGATACGCTCGCATGGAACTTCGGGGTTTTGCTCTAGGCTCGTCGCGGACCGACTTCCCGCCGATGTTTCACGTGAATCCAGTCCGCGTGGGACTCTGTGCAACCATCGCACACAAGACGACGACTTCTCACCCGACGCACAACGGACTTGATCCAACCGCGACGCCAGTAGCAATCTCTTCCACAGCCACGGCAGACGGACGCCTCGACTTCAGCCTCCAAGCGGCCACGCCGTTCCAGACGGAGGTACCGCATGGGACCCCTCCGTCCAGTCGACGGATCTAGACAAAGCAAATCAAGTTCGAGTAGATCGCCCGCCGAGTCCATCCGACGCGCGTTCAACCGGGCCATTCCGTCAGAGTGACGAAACGAGCCCAGATCCGAGGTCGACGGTCGAGCCTTCGCGATCGAAGCTTCTACTTGGCCTTGCGTGCCGCACGCTTACGCGCACGCTCCGTCGTGGCGGCGCGGACGGCCTTTCCGCCACGCTCGACCGCTCGTTCGGCGCGCCGTCGGGTGGCTCGCTCAGCTCGGGGGAGGCGCTCTGCGCTGATCACCATCGTGGGCGTCGCCACCAGACCGACGCCACATTCCAGGACGACCGCGTTACCTGCGCCGGCCTTCGTCAGCGCGTCGCCATCGCGTTCGAGTTCCTCGGCCGCGCTCGCTCCCTTGAGGGCGAGCATGTGCCCGTGGTCGCGGAGGAGAGGAAGGGACCACTGGGCGAGTTTCCCGAGCGGGGCCACCGCGCGGGACGTGACCACGTCCGCGCCACCGGCCTCCTTCATCACGCCCGACTGCTCCGCCCGCCCTCGCACCACGGTCACGTCCAGTCCGACCGATTCGATGAACTCGCTCAGGAAGATCGTGCGGCGCAGCAGTGGTTCGACCAGAGTGATCCGGAGATCCGGACGCGCGATGGCGAGCGGGATGCCCGGCAGGCCCGCACCGCTGCCGATATCGACCACGGACGCGCCCTCGGCGATCAACTCGCCGAGTACCGCACAGTTGAGGATGTGGCGATCCCAGAGGCGGGGCACCTCGCGCGGGCCGATCAGCCCGCGCTCCACGCCCGCGGTCGCGAGCGCCGTGTGATATCGACGCGCGAGATCGAGTCGGTCGCCGAAGACGGTCGCAGCCGACGCGGGTGGCTCCAACTCCGCGGGCTCCGCGGTGGTTCCACCGAGATCTCGTTCCACGTGAAACATCCTTCCGAACTCGGGTCGATCTACGAACGAGCAATCGGGCTCCGGACACGAACAAGGCCCCCGGTCCGAAGACCAGAGGCCCTATCCAACCACTACATCCAACCACTACCCATCCGGGCCGCGAAACACGCCGCCCGCTCCGGGGATGTCGCGACTCAGCCGGGAACGACCACCACGTGCCGGTTCGGTTCCACACCTTCGCTCTCGCTGCTCACGCCCTCCACGGCCGCCACCGCATCGTGCACGATCTTGCGCTCGAACGGAGTCATGGGCGCCAGCGACTCCGGCTCACCGGAGTCCAGTACGCGCTGCGCCGCCGCTGCGCCGAGTTCGCTCAGCTCGGACCGCCGCTTGGCTCGCCAACCCGCCACGTCCAGCATCAGCCGGCTCCGCACTCCGGTCGCTTGCTGGACGGCGAGCCGGGTCAGTTCCTGCAACGCGTCGAGCACCTCGCCGTTACGTCCGACGAGCTTGGTCAGGTCACGTCCGCCGTCGATGCTCACCACGGCGCGATCGCCTTCCACGTCGAGATCGATGTCGCCGTCGAAGTCCAGCACGTCGAGCAACTGTTCGAGATAGTCGCCCGCGATCTCGCCTTCCTCGATGAGCGCTTCCTCGGCATCATTCACGACATCGTCGGTGTCCGCTCCGGCGTTCGCCGTCGTCGTCGCCACGGTGGCGTCCCCTCCGTCGGTCTCAACAGTCATTTGATTTCCTTCATCTGCTCATCGCGCGCGCCGGGCAATCGCCGCCGGGCGGTATTCGCGATCAAGGGGGTTGCTCAGCGATCGAGGTGGGCGGCTCGGCCCACCGATGGTGCGATCAGCGCTTGCGCTTCTGGTTCGCCCTGCCCCGGTTGCCCGGCCGTTTCTGCCCGGCCGGACGCCGTTGGCCCGCCGACTGCTTCGGCGGCTTAGCGGTGCCGTTCGTCGACGCGACAGCAGTGTCCTCGTCCGACGCGGCATCGGCAGCGGGAGCGGCGGCGGTCGGCTTCTTCTTCACGTTGACCGGTTTGGCTCCGGGCTTGGGCGCGTTCTGCGCGCGCTGCTCGAGCTTCGCCTGCTTTTTGGCCTCTTCTTCTTTCGCCATGCGGCCGAACACGAGGTGCTGCTGTCCGTAGGTCCAGATGTTGTTGGAGACCCAGTACAGCAGGATGGCGATCGGCAGGAACGGGCCACCGACGAGCACGCCGAGCGGGAACACCCACAACGCGAGCTTGTTCATCATCGCGGCCTGGGGGTTGGCCGCGGCTTCCGGCGTCTGCCGCGCGACCGAAGCACGCGCGTTGAAGTGCGTGGCGATACCGGCGATGACCATCAGGGGGATCGCGACGAGCGCGATGCTCAACTTGGTCGGCACGCCGCCGTAGTCGGCGAAGGCCTGCAACTGGGGGGGCGGAATGGTGATGAACGCCGAGATCGGCGCACCGAAGATGCGAGCGCTCAGGAAGGACTGGACATCGGCGGCGCTGAAGACGTAGTTCGCGGTGTTCGCGTTCTGCTCCGGCGTCATTCCGAGCTGGCCGATACCGTGCCCGGTCCGGTTGAACGAGCGCAGCACGTGGAAGAGTCCGAGGAACACCGGCACCTGAGCGAGGATCGGCAGGCAGCCCATCAGCGGGTTGAAGCCGTTGTCCTTCTGAAGCTTCTGCATCTCGACCGCCATCTTCTGACGGTCGTTCTTGTACTTCTTCTGCAGCTCTTTGATCTGCGGCTGCAGTTCCTGCATCTGCTTTGTGGTGCGCACCTGCTTGACGAACGGCTTGTAGAGCACCAGGCGCAAGGTGAACACCAGGAACACCACGGCCAGTGCCCAGGTGAGACCGTTGTCCGCGCCGAACGCGAACCCGAAGACCCGATGCCAGAACCAGAGGATCCAGGACACCGGGTAATAGATGAAGTCGAGCACGGCTCTATGCACTCCCGTCGTTCGTGTCGCCGATCACCGCGTGCGGCGATCCTTTACAAGCTTTCGGCTCCGACCGCGGTCCGGTGAGCAGGCTCGTTTCCTGCGACGTCGCGTCGGTCGCTGCCCCGTCCGCCGGCTCGGCGCGATGCGTACTCCGCTTCCGCTCCGGGACGGGGTCCCACCCACCAGGGTGCCAGGGCGCGCATTTGGCCAAGCGCACGACCGTCAGTAAGAGCCCCACGAACAGGCCCCGAGTGCGCAATGCGGTCACCGCGTACTCACTACAGGTCGGGGTGAATCGGCACACCGGCATGCGGGTGGGGGAGACGTAGGTCCGATACAGCTCGATCGAAAAGATCAGCACGTTCGCGGGCAGTCTGGCGATCTTCGCCCAGAGGCTCATGCCAGGCCACCCGTCGACATACCCGCCTGAGCGCTGACGCCGAGCTTGCGCAGTGCGGTGCGCAGCTGGCGCAGCAGGTCGTCCGACGACGCTGTAGCGGCGCCAGGAAGCGCGCGGATGACGACATCGGTCTCGGCGGGCAATTCATCGACCACCTGGGCACACATATGACGCAGGCGGCGGGCGACGCGATGTCGAATCACCGCGTTGCCCACCGCCTTGCTGACGATCAGTCCGAAGCGCGGTCCGCCCACGCGGATCAGCACGTCGTCCGGGACCTGATCGTGTCGTCCATTCGCGCCCACGATTCCGTCATACCCGTGCGCGAGCGCATGTACGACCAGATCACGCCTCCCGATTCGCTGGCCGCGGCGCACCGTCCGGGAGAAGTCGGCACGATGATGCAACCGATACGGCTCAGGCAACACCCGAGCGTCCGAGAGCGAGGATCAGGCAGTGAGGGAGGCGCGGCCCTTACGGCGACGCGCCGACACGATGGCGCGGCCCGCACGGGTGCGCATCCGGAGGCGGAAGCCGTGAACCCGCGCCCGACGACGGTTGTTCGGCTGGAACGTCCGCTTGCCCTTGGCCACGGTCAACACTCCTCGAGTAGGCGGGCACCAGGTAGTGCCCGAAGCTTGTCGGTGATACGTATATTGCGCGAATGAATCGCAGGTCTGGTCATCATCGGCGCGCGTCGGTCCTGGCGCACAGTCGGTCGATCACGACCTAAACGCGGTCAGCACAAGACCGCCACCGCACCAAGGGGTGACTGTACGAGGGTACTGATCGGCTCGGGGCGGGTCAAACTCGCCCCATCGCTTCGCTCGCCCCAGCGACCAGGCGGAATCGGCTCGCCGGAGTCAGGCATTCTGGCAATGACCGTGAGTTCGTCCACACCCCTAGCCATCGCGCACCCCGCACCACTAAGGTACGTAGCCAGGCGATTGCTGCAGAACCCCAGGTCGTAGCGTTGCCCTTCCCGCGCGTACGCGCGTTTCACAGTTCCCGAGGGTTCTCCACATCTGTGGATAATTGTGTGGAAAGACCCCTGGAGTGGCATATTCGTAGGGCCGACGGTGCCACGCCGCTGTCCAGATGGGGGACCCGGACAGCGTCCGAACCGGTTACGGACGTACGCAGGATCACGGGATCCATCCCGAGCATCACATTCCACGCGTGCCCCGGCCGTCTGCTCCTATCGACCTACTCCGGGGAGGAAACTGCATGGACGACGAGCAGAACGTGCTGGCCACGGTGTGGCCCGAGGTTGTCACCGAGCTGACCACCGGGTCGCCCGACGGCGCTATTCCTCCGGTGACCCGAGCACAGCAGGCTTGGCTGAAGCTGGTCAAGCCGCTGACGGTCGCACAGGGGTTCGCGCTGCTCTCCGTGCCCTCGTCGCTGGCCCAGGAGGCCATCGAACGCGATCTGCGCGAGCCCATCCTCCGTTCTCTCGGCCGTCGGCTCGGGCCTCAGGTGGAAGGGCTCGGCGTTCGCATCGCCGCCCCGACCACCCCGACCGTCGACCGGCAGACCAACACGCCGCGGCACGCGCGGATGACGAGCAGGCCGGAGCGCAACCGAGAGGGCCGTGCTCCCGCCGCCTACCCGGGTTCGGAGTTTCCCGGTCGCGATGCCTACCCGGGGCCACGTTATGCACAGCCCACCGACTTTCCTGCGGCGCCCGCGTACCACGACGGCTCCGACTACCCGGGCGCCGAATACGGGCAGGACTTCGCCCCGCCGGAGGAGTACCGCCAGCCGGAGTACGCGCACGCCGACTATCCACCGCGCGGTGAGTACGCCACGACGGCCGAGCTGCCCATGATGTCCGGGCCCGACGCCGCGCCGCGCCGGGAACCCGGGCTTCCGCCGCGGCGAGAGCCCGCCATCCCTCCGGGGCAAGAGTCACTGTTCAATCCGGAGCCGTCGCCGAGCGGTGTGCGCGGCCCGCTGCGCGCGCCGCTGCGCGAGACCACCGACGACGACACGGGCTTGGCGCACGATCCGGTGCGCGAGCCGGTGGGTGACCGCGACCAGGACGACGAGCCCGTGGTGAATGTCCGCAACTCCTGGCCCACTTACTTCGCCAAGTCGCAGGAAGCACCCGCTCCGTCGACGTCCTCGGCAAGTCTGAACGCGAAGTACACCTTCGAGACCTTCGTCATCGGCGCGTCCAACCGCTTCGCGCATGCCGCGGCCGTCGCCATCGCCGAAGCCCCGGCTCGGGCCTACAACCCGTTGTTCGTCTGGGGCGCATCGGGATTGGGCAAGACCCATCTGTTGCACGCGGCCGGCCATTACGCACAGCGTCTCTTCCCCGGCATGCGGGTCAAGTACGTCTCGACCGAAGAGTTCACCAACGACTTCATCAACAGCCTGCGTGACGACCGCAAGGTCGCGTTCAAGCGCCGCTACCGCGAGACCGACATCCTGTTGGTCGACGACATCCAGTTCATCGAGGGCAAGGAAGGCATCCAAGAGGAGTTCTTCCACACCTTCAACACCCTGCACAACGCCAACAAGCAGATCGTCGTCTCCTCGGATCGTCCGCCCAAGCAACTGGCCACACTCGAAGAGCGGCTGCGGACCCGGTTCGAATGGGGACTGATCACCGACGTACAGCCGCCGGAGCTGGAGACACGCATCGCCATCCTGCGGAAGAAGGCGCGGATGGACCGGCTCGACGTACCGCACGATGTGCTGGAACTGATCGCAAGCCGGGTGGAGCGCAACATCCGCGAGCTGGAGGGCGCGCTGATCCGGGTGACCGCGTTCGCCTCGTTGAACGGCCAGCCGCTGGACCTTCCGCTGGCGGAAGTGGTGCTGCGCGATCTGATGCCGGACACCGCGGCCCTGGAGATCAACGCGGCCACGATCATGGCCGTCACTGCGGAGTACTTCAACACCACACTCGAAGAACTCACCGGTCCAGGTAAGGCGCGGCCGCTGGCCCAAGCCAGGCAGATCGCCATGTACCTCTGCCGCGAGCTGACCGACCTGTCCCTGCCGAAGATCGGCCAGGCATTCGGCCGCGACCACACCACGGTGATGTACGCGGAGAAGAAGGTACGCAAGGAGATGACCGAGCGGCGCCGCGTCTACGACCAGGTGCAAGAACTCACAGCCCGGATCAAGCAGCGCTCCCGCTGAGCGCTATCCACATCTGAGCACCGCCCCTGACCTGGGGCGGTGCTTTTTTGTGGGTTGTGGATTCCTCGAGGAATCCTTGTGGAGTCCTCGAGGAATCCACCGGTTTGTCCACGGATCCGTGCACAGGTCGGGGCAACCGCTCCCTCGAGTTCACTCACAGGGCGAATTCAACAGTTTCCCCAGGCAGAGTTGCGCACAGCCGCTGACCAGGGGAGTGTCCGGATCGGGCCTTGTGGATTCCTCGAGGAGTCCGTGTGGAGTCCTCGAGGATTCCTCGAGCTGTCCACGATCTCGTGCACATGTGTGAACAACCGGGTGAATCCGGTGGAACAACTCGAGGAGCGCTCGAGGATGAATCTGGGACAACCACGGAACCTCCACAGACGCCTCGTGTTCATCCTCGAGACACTCCATGGCCATCCCCACGGCACCACGCCCCCTGAACAGCGGTTTCGGTCGCAGTCCACAGAATCCACAGCGCCTACTACTACTTCAGTTCTTTTCATTAGAGATCTCTCTTCAAAACAGGGTGTGTGGAAAGTCGATCGAGCGACGCACTTCGCCGTCCGCTCCCGGTTTCCGGCAAGGGAAGAGGAACCGACCCGGAGCGGGATCACCCATCCCCACGACCGATCGCCATGCGGCGTCCGCCTGCCCACCGCACGCCCGGCCCGATCTCCCTCGCCGCCCCGCTCGCGTCCGCTCGTGGCTCGGCCATCGGCGGCACCGGAGGGTCGGGCTAGGTGCATGTCCCTCGCGCGGGTACGGTTTGATGTCGGTCGCCTGTGCCAGACTTCGAAGGCGGCCGATTCGGCAGGACCCTTTCGAGCACCGACACTGACGAGCCGACAACAGATCACGGAACCGGGAGAGGACAGATCGGGCGATGGAGCTTGCAAGCATGAAGTTTCGGGTCGCCCGCGAGGATTTCGCCGAGTCCGTCGCCTGGGTGGCGCGCAGTCTTCCGTCCCGGCCGCCGGTTCCGGTACTCGGCGGTGTGCTGCTGGTCGCCGACGAGGACGGCTTGACCGTCTCCGGCTTCGACTACGAGGTCTCCGCACAGGTACGGGTCGCGGCCGAGGTCGCGGGTCCCGGGCAGGTGCTGGTCTCCGGTCGTCTGCTCGCCGACATCACCAAGGCGCTGTCCAACAAGCCCGTCGACGTCTCCGTCGACGGCACGCGCGTGCTGATCACCTGTGGCAGCGCGAAGTTCTCCCTGCCGACCATGCCGGTGGAGGATTATCCCCAACTGCCCGAGGTGCCTCAGCAGACCGGTGCACTGAGCGTGGATGTCTTCGCCGAGGCGGTCGGTCAGGTCGCCGTCGCCGCCGGCCGCGACGACACCTTGCCCATGCTGACCGGTATCCGGGTGGAGATCGAGGGATCGCAGGTCGTGCTCGCGGCCACCGACCGGTTCCGCCTCGCCGTCCGGCACATCGAATGGCAGCCCGCGCGCGCCGATATCGAGACTTCGGTACTCATTCCGGCCAGGACGCTGTCGGAGGCCGCCAAGACGCTCGGACCCTCCGACGCGCCCGTCCAGCTGTCCCTCGGCACCGGTGCGGGGTCGGACGGCTTGCTCGGCATCGTGAACGCGGGCCGCCGGACCACCACTCGCCTGCTGGACGCGGAATTCCCCAAGTTCCGCCAATTGCTCCCCAAGGAGCACACCTCGATCGCCACTCTGGCCGTCGCCGCGCTCACCGACGCCATCAAGCGCGTCGCATTGGTCGCCGAACGCGGCGCGCAGGTGCGGCTGGAGTTCTCCGCCGACGGCCTGCTGCTGTCGGCGGGCGGCGACGATGCCGGCCGGGCCGAGGAGTGGCTGGAGGCCGATTTCCGCGGCGAATCCCTGACCATCGCGTTCAATCCCGGTTATCTCATCGACGGCCTGTCCGCGCTGCACGCCGACCGGGTCACCTTCGGCTTCACCACGCCGAGCAGGCCCGCCGTGCTGCTGCCCGCGTCGGAGGAAGAGCCCGAGGTACTCGACTCCGGGACCTTCGCGGCGCTGTCGAGCCCGTACATCTATCTGCTGATGCCGGTCCGGCTCCCGGGCTGATCGCCTGTGCAGGATCTGGTTCCCGGCGGATCCGCTCCGCGTGATCCAGCGCGGGTGAGCGGTGGCGTCGCTGGAGAATCCCCAGCGACGGCAGAGAAATCGGTCTCCGCAAATCGGAGGGTCCACTTTATCCACAGGTGTTCCACAGGGGTGTGGCTCGCCGAGTGGCATGCGCACGCCGCGCCAGCAATGCTTCCACCGGCGGAAATGTCCGCTTCGACGCAGGCAGGGGCGCGATAGCGGATGTTCGTCCGAGCTCTGTCGCTGCGTGACTTCCGCTCGTGGGAGCATGCCGAACTGGAATTATCCCCAGGTCGAACCGTTTTCTTGGGATCGAACGGCAACGGCAAGACGAACCTGCTGGAAGCGATCGGCTACCTGGCCACGCTCGGGTCGCATCGCGTCGCCACGGAAGCTCCGTTGATCCGGACCGGGACCGAGCGCGCCCGGATCGGCGCCACAGTAGTCAACGCCGGCCGCGAGCTGCGCATCGATGTCGAGCTGAATCAGGGCAGTGCGAACCGCGCGCAGATCAACCGCTCGCCGGTCCGCCGGACGCGGGAGATCCTGGGGATCCTGCAGACGGTGTTGTTCGCCCCGGAGGATCTCGCTCTGGTCCGCGGCGATCCCGGGGAACGCCGTCGATTCATGGACGAGTTGTGCACAACTCGCCTCCCTCGGCTGGCCGCGGTCCGCAGCGACTACGACCGGGTGCTGCGCCAGCGCTCGGCGCTGTTGAAAACCGCTGGGCGGCAGGCCAGGTCGAAGGCCGACCTGAGCACTCTGGACGTGTGGGACGGGCACCTCGCCGAGCATGCGTCCGTCCTGCTCGTCCAACGGCTGCGTTTGGTGCACGATCTCGCGCCCTATCTCGCCCAGTCCTATGCGTCGATCGCCCCCGAATCCCGGCCCGCGTCGATCGCGTATCGCAGCGCCGCGCTTCCCCCCGAGTTCCTGGATCCGGCCAGGCCACCACGCCCGGAGGACACCGAGGAGCTCGCGGCGATCATGCTGCGTGGACTCGCGGCCGCGCGTCCGAGGGAACTCGAACGTGGTGTCTGCCTGATCGGTCCGCACCGCGACGACCTGGACCTGATGTTGGGCGATTCGCCCGCGAAGGGGTTCGCCAGTCACGGCGAGTCCTGGTCGTTCGCACTGGCATTGCGCTTGGGCGCGTTCGAGCTGCTGCGCGCCACCGGCGCCGAACCGGTCCTGCTGCTCGACGACGTGTTCGCCGAGCTCGACCGGCGTCGCCGCGCCGCGCTGGCGGCCGTCGCCGCGAGCGCGGAACAAGTGCTGATCACAGCGGCCGTGCCGGAGGACGTGCCCGGCGAACTCGCCGCGGTGCCGCTGCGCGTCGAGACGGCGGGTGGCCCCGACTGCCGCGTTTCGCGGCTCCTCGCCGAGGATCGGTCCGGCAGCGGAGGTTTCGACGGCAAACAACGGCAGGACCACGCCACGCCTCCGGCAGCCGAGGACGAACGTGATCCGGTCACCGGATCGACGGAATCGCGGGCGCCCTAGCCCCATCCACAGGCGAAGTGGACAGAATCGCCATACACCGCCCCGGTCCACTACAGTGACCTCTCGTCGGGATCGTCGATCGAGTTCTCAACAGTTGAGACCGATTCCCCAACACCTGTGGAAAACTCGTCCGGTCACGCTTGCCCGCTTCCCCGAAACCTCACCCAGCAACAGCTGAGCAAGTCATTGAACTTTGCCGAAAAAGCCAGTTTGGGCGGGGAATAGAGCGTCCAAACCGCTGCCTGCGGCAGGCAGTAGGCAGGATTCTCGATGCAGGCAACCTCGTGCGACGGCTGGGGACAACTCGATCGAGGCTGGGGACAAATCATCGGACGCGGAGAAAGAGGGGCGATGAACGATCAGCCTCCGGAGCCCGGATCCGCCGAATCCACCGGACCGGAACCCGAACTGCGCGGAATCGACCTGGCCCGGCGTGCCCTGGAGGAAGCGCGTGCGGCGGCACGGGCGAGCGGAAAATCCGTCGGTCAGGGGCGTTCCTCGCCTCAGCGCAGGCTGCGAACGGGTGGCCGCAGACGAACCGGATGGTCGGGCGCGGGTCCGGACGATCGCGATCCACAGTTGTTGTCCAAGCTGGCCAGCTCCATCGCCAGGAGCCGCGGCTGGTCGGGCCGAGTCGCCGAGGGCATGGTCTTCGGTCGCTGGGCGGGCGTGGTCGGCGAGGACATCGCCGCGCACGCCACACCGGTCACCTTGAAGGACGGCGTATTGAGTATCTCCGCCGAGTCGACCGCCTGGGCGACGCAGCTGCGGATGCTGCAAAGCCAGATCCTCGCGAAGATCAATGCCGCGGTCGGGCAGGGGGTGGTGACCTCGCTGAAGATCTCGGGGCCCGCTGCGCCGAGCTGGCGCAAGGGCGAGCGTCATATCAAAGGTCGCGGACCGCGCGACACCTACGGATGACCACGGTGGCCAGTATCTGATACCGAGTGTTACGTTTATTCGAGGCGTTTCACGTGGAACGCCCCGGTTCGACCCATCGGAAGCCCACGGCGTCGGATCGAGCGTCCGCGCAGAAGGAATCTCGATGACGATCACCACCTCGGTCGGCCCGTTCCCCGCGACTGCGACCCGGACGGTTCACCGAGGCGACGTCGAGCTCGCGGTCTACGAGTGCGGCAATCCCGAGGGCGTTCCGGTACTGCTGATCCATGGTTGGCCCGATACTCATCTGCTGTGGAGCCGGGTGGCGGGCCTGCTCGGCGGCCGTCATCGCGTGATCGCCTTCGACAACCGGGGCGCGGGGAGCAGTTCGGCGCCGGAAGCGGTCGAGGCCTACCGGATCGAAGAGCTCGCGGCGGATGTCCGCGCGGTCATCGCCGCGGTCGCGCCCGGTGAACGGGTGCACGTCCTCGGGCACGACTGGGGATCGGTGATCGGGTGGGAGTTGGTGGCCGCTACGGACGCCGCATCCGTCATCGCGTCCTTCACTTCGGTGTCCGGTCCGAATCTGGATTTCCTCGGCGCCTATCTGCGTGGACCGCTCACCTCGGCGCGGCTGCGCGGCGCGCTGACCCAAGCCGTGGCCTCGGCCTACACCGTCGCCTTCCAGATCCCCAAGCTGCCGGATCCGGCACTGCGCGTGTTGTCCAGCCGCTGGCCGCGATTCCTCGCGTTCTTCGACGGCCTGGACCCCGCGCTGGTCGAGACGGCGCCGACGCTGCGCACAGATATGGTCAACAACCTGAAGCTCTATCGAGCGAACATCCGGACCCACCTGCGTCATCCCCGGCCGCGTCCGATCGAGGTGCCCGTCCGGTTGATCGTCGCCACCGGCGACCGCGCCGTGCGGCCCGTGGTGAACGCCGAGGCGGACCGGTGGGTGCCACGTCTGAGCCGGGTCGAGATCCCGGCGCGGCACTGGTCGCCGATCTCACATCCAGCGGAGCTGGCGCGCCACACCGCCGCGTTCATCGCTCGGGTCGACGCCGCTCGCTGATCCGGGGGGGCTCGAAAGGGCGACCTGCCAACACAACTCTCAGCCCACTTCTGCTGGATCGAAACCGGCGGGAGGCGGAACCGAGTCGCCGAATTCCGATTTCTCGCATCCACGCCGCCGTGAGGGGTGTCGGAGGTGGGTTGTAAGTTGGCTGTACCAGTAGGATGGTGACGTAACTAGCGGCGATACCTTCGGCGCGTTCCGCACAGTCCGCGCGTGGACCCTAATTCTCCAGCAGGCGTCACCAGGGCCCCGCGTGTGCTGTCCGATCGCTCTATGCCGGGATCAGCAAGTAAGGAGAGCTACCGACCAGTGGCTGCCAAAGACTCCACCGCATCGGGTTCGACCAGAGCGACCGGGAAGCAGGACTACGGTGCCTCCTCCATCACGGTTCTCGAGGGACTCGAGGCGGTTCGCAAGCGTCCGGGCATGTACATCGGCTCCACCGGTGAGCGCGGTCTGCACCACCTGATCTGGGAGGTCGTCGACAACTCCGTCGACGAGGCGATGGCCGGATACGCGACGAAGGTCGAGGTCACTCTGCTGGCCGACGGCGGCGTCGAAGTGATCGACGACGGCCGGGGCATCCCGGTGGAGATGCACGCGCAGGGTATCCCGACCATCGAGGTCGTCATGACCCAGCTGCACGCGGGCGGCAAGTTCGACTCCGAGTCCTACGCGGTGTCCGGTGGTCTGCACGGCGTCGGCATCTCCGTGGTCAACGCGCTGTCGACGCGGCTGGAGGCCGAGATCGACACCGGTGGCTATCACTGGACCCAGGAATACAAGGACGCGAAGCCCGGCAAGCTCATCCAGGGCGAGCCGACGAAGCGGACCGGTACCACCATCCGGTTCTGGCCGGATCCGGACATCTTCGAGACCACCACCTTCAACTTCGAGACCGTCGCGCGCCGGTTGCAGGAGATGGCGTTCCTGAACAAGGGCCTCACCATCGTTCTCACCGACCAGCGGGTCAGCGACGCCGAGATCACCGACGAGGTGGTCAGCGAAACCGCCGAGGCGCCCAAGCACGCCGAAGAGGGCGCAGCGCCCGCCGAGCACAAGGTGAAGTCCCGGACCTACCACTACCCGGGCGGTCTGGAGGACTTCGTCCGCCACATCAACCGGACCAAGCAGCCGATCCACAACTCGGTCGTCGGGTTCACCGGCAAGGGCACCGGCCACGAACTCGAGGTCGCGATGCAGTGGAACTCCGGTTACTCGGAGTCGGTGCACACCTTCGCCAACACCATCAACACCCATGAGGGCGGTACGCACGAAGAGGGCTTCCGCGCGGCGCTGACCACGGTGGTCAACAAGTACGCCAAGGACAAGAAGCTCATCAAGGAGAAGGACGGCAACCTCACCGGTGACGACATCCGGGAGGGCTTGGCCGCCATCGTGAGCGTCAAGGTCGGCGAGCCGCAGTTCGAGGGCCAGACCAAGACCAAGCTGGGCAACACCGAGGTGAAGTCGTTCGTGCAGCGCACCTGCAACGAGCACCTCACCCACTGGTTCGAGGCCAACCCGGCCGACGCGAAGACCATCGTCAACAAGGCGGTGTCCTCGGCGCAGGCCCGCGTCGCCGCGCGCAAGGCCCGCGAGCTGGTGCGGCGCAAGTCCGCCACCGACCTGGGCGGACTGCCCGGCAAGCTGGCCGACTGCCGGTCGAAGGACCCGAGCAAGTCCGAGATCTACATCGTGGAGGGCGACTCCGCCGGCGGCTCGGCCAAGTCCGGGCGCGACTCGATGTACCAGGCGATCCTGCCGCTGCGCGGCAAGATCATCAACGTCGAGAAGGCGCGCATCGACAAGGTGCTCAAGAACAACGAGGTCCAGTCGATCATCACCGCGTTCGGCACCGGCATCCACGACGAGTTCGACATCAGCAAGCTGCGGTATCACAAGATCGTGCTGATGGCCGACGCCGACGTCGACGGCCAGCACATCTCCACGCTGCTGCTGACCCTGCTCTTCCGCTTCATGCGCCCGCTGGTCGAGCACGGGCACGTCTACCTGGCGCAGCCGCCGTTGTACAAGCTGAAGTGGCAGCGCAGCGAGCCGGAGTTCGCCTACTCCGACCGGGAACGCGACGGCCTGCTGGAACGCGGTCTCGCCGCGGGCAAGAAGATCAACAAGGACGACGGCATCCAGCGCTACAAGGGTCTGGGCGAGATGAATCCGAAGGAACTCTGGGAGACCACCATGGATCCCAGTGTCCGGGTGCTTCGTCAAGTGACGTTGGACGACGCGGCCGCGGCCGACGAGTTGTTCAGCGTGCTGATGGGCGAGGACGTGGAGGCCCGCCGCAGCTTCATCACCCGTAACGCCAAGGACGTCCGCTTCCTCGACGTGTGACCTGCCCGAGGCGCCGCCGATGGCGGTGGCGCCCGGCAGTTTTCGCACGTCAGCCCGTTAAGGAGACTTCATGACCGACATCACCCTGCCGCCGGACGGTGCGGGCGACCGCGTCGAACCGGTCGATATCCAGCTGGAGATGCAGAACAGCTACATCGATTACGCGATGAGCGTGATCGTCGGCCGCGCGCTACCCGAGGTGCGCGACGGCCTCAAGCCGGTGCATCGCCGCATTCTCTACGCCATGTACGACAACGGGTACCGGCCCGATCGCGGATACGTGAAGTCCGCGCGCCCGGTGTCGGACACGATGGGTAACTACCACCCGCACGGCGACTCGGCGATCTACGACACCTTGGTGCGTATGGCGCAGCCGTGGGCGATGCGCTACCCGCTGGTGGACGGCCAGGGCAATTTCGGCAGCCGCGGTAATGACGGCGCGGCGGCCATGCGTTACACCGAGTGCCGCCTCACGCCGCTGGCGATGGAGATGCTGCGCGAGATCGACCACGAGACGGTCGATTTCATCCCCAACTACGACGGCAAGACGCAGGAACCGGTGGTCCTGCCGAGCCGCGTGCCGAACATGCTGATGAACGGCAGCAACGGCATCGCGGTCGGCATGGCGACCAACATCCCGCCGCACAACCTGACCGAGCTCGCCGCCGCCATCTACTGGGCGCTGGACAACCACGACGCCGACGAGGAGGCCACCCTCGCCGCGTGCATGGAGCGGATCAAGGGCCCGGACTTCCCGACCGCGGGCCTGATCGTCGGCACCCAGGGCATCCACGACGCGTACACCACCGGCCGCGGTTCGATCAAGATGCGCGGTGTCGTGGAGATCGAGGAGGACAATCGCGGCCGCACCACGATCGTCATCACCGAGCTGCCCTATCAGGTCAACACCGACAACTTCATCAACGCGATCGCCGAGCAGGTCAAGGACGGCAGGATCGCCGGGATCGCCGACATCCACGACGAGTCCTCCGACCGCGTCGGCCTGCGCATCGTGGTGACGGTCAAGCGTGACGCCGTCGCCAAGGTCGTGCTGAACAACCTGTACAAGCACACCCAGTTGCAGACCAGCTTCGGCGCCAACATGCTGTCCATCGTCGACGGCGTGCCGCGCACGCTGCGCCTGGACCAGATGATCCGGTTCTACGTCAACCACCAGTTGGACGTCATCGTCCGGCGCACCAGGTACTTGCTGCGCAAGGCGGAGGAGCGGGCGCACATCCTGCGCGGCCTGGTCAAGGCGCTCGATGCGCTCGACGAGGTCATCGCGCTGATCCGCCGCTCGGCCAACACCGACACCGCGCGCACCGGCCTGATGCAGCTGCTCGACATCGACGAAATCCAGGCGACCGCGATCCTGGACATGCAGCTGCGGCGGCTCTCGGCGCTGGAGCGGCAGAAGATCGTCGACGATCTGGCCAAGATCGAAGCCGAGATCGCCGATTACAAGGACATTCTCGACAAGCCGGAGCGGCAGCGCGCGATCGTGCGCGACGAGCTGGCCGAGATCGTGGAGAAGTACGGCGACGATCGGCGCACCCAGATCGTCTCGGCGGACGGTGACGTGGCCGACGAGGATCTGATCGCCCGCGAAGACGTGGTCGTCACGATTACCGAGACCGGTTATGCCAAGCGCACCAAGACGGATCTCTACCGCAGCCAGAAGCGCGGCGGCAAGGGCGTGCAGGGCGCGGGCCTCAAGCAGGACGACATCGTCAAGCACTTCTTCATCACCTCGACGCACGACTGGCTGCTGTTCTTCACGAACAAGGGCCGGGTCTACCGCGCCAAGGCCTACGAACTGCCCGAGGCCAACCGCACCGCGCGCGGCCAGCACGTGGCCAACTTGCTGGCCTTTCAGCCGGACGAGAAGATCGCCCAGATCATCCAGATCAAGTCCTACGACGACGCGCCGTACCTGGTGCTCGCCACCAAGAACGGCCTGGTGAAGAAGTCGAAGCTGACCGACTTCGATTCCAACCGCAGCGGCGGCATCGTCGCGGTGAATCTGCGCGACGAGGACGAATTGGTCGGCGCCGTGCTCTGCTCGGCCGACGACGATCTGCTCCTGGTCTCCGCGCTCGGCCAGTCGATCCGGTTCTCCGCCACCGACGAGGCGTTGCGTCCGATGGGGCGCGCCACCTCCGGCGTGCAGGGCATGCGGTTCAACGACAGCGATGAGCTGTTGTCGCTCAACGTGGTCCGCGCCGGCACATATCTGCTGGTCGCCACGTCCGGCGGTTACGCGAAGCGGACCGCGATCGAGGAGTACACCGCGCAGGGACGCGGTGGTAAAGGCGTATTGACCATCCAGTTCGACGCGAAACGTGGCACCCTGGTCGGGGCGCTCATCGTCGACGACGAAGATGAGTTGTACGCGATCACCTCCGGGGGCGGCGTCATCCGGACGGCGGCTAAGCAGGTTCGTAAGGCTGGACGACAGACCAAGGGCGTGCGATTGATGAACCTCGCCGAGGGCGATACCTTGCTTGCGATCGCGCGCAATGCCGATGAGCCCGATCCCGATCAGGTCTCCGGTGGCGGCGACACCGGCTCCTCCGAGAAGTAACCCAACAGCGGCGGCAACGAACGGATCTAAGGATTCCCATTGACCACTCCGAATCAGCCGAATGACGAGCGGCACCAGACGAACGGTGTGACCGAGCGGATCGCACCGTCACCGATTCCGCCGCGGCCGATCCCACGGCCGGTCGCCTCGGCCGAGAACGGTCAAGGCCAGCAGAGCGGCGGCCAGTCGGGCGGTCACCCTGGTGGCGGCCATCCCGGTGGGCCGCAGCCGGGTGGTCCGCAGGGCCAGTCGAACGGGCCGCAGTCCGGCGGTCATCCGGGTGGCCAGCCGGGCAACCAGCCCGGCGGCAACCAGCCGCGCGAGATCCGCGATCCGCAGGTCGCGCAGCAGCAGGGCGCGCCCGACCAGACGCCCGGAGGCGACGGCCAGGATCGCTTCGACCAGAAGACGACCCGGATCCCCAATCAGGCCCCGCAGTCCGCGCCCGAGAGCGAGGACAAGCAGCCGGTGGGCGCCACCAATGGCGGACAGCAGTCGCCGTATCAGGACGGGTGGGCGCAGCTGCCGCAGCGGGAGCCGCAGTCCAACCTGTACCGCCCGGGGCAGGCCCCGGTCACCGGCCGCCCGACCTCGGGCGGCGCGGGCGGCGGCCTCGGCGGCACGTCCAACGCGCGTACCACCGCCGACTTGGCCGCCAAGGCGGCGCGCAAGGAAGCGGCGATGGTGAAATCCGTCGGCATCGACGGCCCCACCCGCAGCATCGCGCGGCCGGAACTGATCAAGGACATGCCGGACCTGTCCGAGATCCGGCATCCGCTGCCGCAGCCCGAAGCCGCGGGCCAGCAGCCCGGGCCGGTTTCGCCCGCGGTTCCGGTCGCGGTCGCGGCGGTCGCCTCCGGCGAGCCGCTGCGGGCCACCGTGCAGATCCGTCGCATCGACCCTTGGTCGACGCTGAAGATCTCGCTGGTCATCAGTGTGGCGATGTTCTTCGTGTGGATGCTGGCGGTCGGCCTGCTGTACATCGTGCTCGAGGGCATGGGCGTGTGGGAGCGGCTGAACAACACGTTCACCGACATGGTGTCCCAGGACAGCGGTTCGGTGGGACTGATCGACGCGGGCACCGTGTTCGGGTACGCGGGCGTGATCGGCTTGATCAACGTCGTGCTGTTCACCGCGCTCGGCACCGTCGGCACCTTCATCTACAACCAGTGCTGCGACCTCGTCGGCGGCATCCAGGTCACCCTGGCCGACCCCGACTAGTCCCGGAACGTCCAGACGGCCGGTACTCGCCCAATGGGCAGAGTGCCGGCCGTTTTCGTGGATACTGTCACTTGACGGACTGTCATACCGGCGGCGCTGACAGCGGCTGTCGCTGCCGCCGTAAGTGCGCCGCGCTAAGGCTTCTACCAGCCGTTTTGGTTCAGTGGATAGGTGTTGTGTAGTCTCTACACGTCGTTGTTCATGCAAACAACACAAACTACGGGCCTATAGCTCAGGCGGTTAGAGCGCTTCGCTGATAACGAAGAGGTCGGAGGTTCAAGTCCTCCTAGGCCCACCTCCCTCAGTGCCAGATCAGGCGCCATTCCGGTCTTCTCGAGCCGATCTACCGTTGCGTCATCAACCGGCCGTCCGCCGTTCAGCGGACTTCGCCGCATTCCCTGTAGACCCGGCGCGTCCGCTGCTTCACCCCGCGCTCCAGGGGCCGAGTACCGCACCGTCTACTCGGCGCTGATGCGTCAAGGACTCCTACGCCGATTGGCTGATGAAACACCACAAGGGGAGGGCGGGGTGTGCGTCACAAAGCCCGCCAGCGACGGAGTCGGTCGGTGCCGGGGTGAAGGCCTCGGGCGGAAGGGGTTCGGCCGTGCCGGCGCCGACCGCCGGGGGCACCGTCGTCCGGCAATCGCCGGTGCCCTGCGCACACGCCGGTCGGTCGTCGAAATCCCGGCCGCGCTCTCGGGGTTCTACTGGCAGAACTGGGGGCCCTGGTTCATGAGCATCAGCTTGATGATGGTGCAAAGGATTCCCGACGACGAACCGCTCGCCGAGCCGCTGTCGCCGGCGGCGATCGAGGACACAGACGGAGTGGGCTGCGAAGTCTCCGCCTGCGCGGTTGCGGCAGGTGCCAGCACAGCCACGGTCAAAAGCGCGCCGATGGTGAGCCGAGTGATTCGAGTCATGTCGAATCTTCCTTTCTCTCTTGGGTTTTCGGTCCGCCGAGGCGTACCGCCAAGTCCATCGGCGGCTCCACTTCCGCCGTTACAGCGGTGTTATCCAACGACCGTTCGCCCCCGGACACTGCCCCCGGCCCAGACTGACCACCTGCGGGACGGTGTTCTGGGCCTAACGACTTCCTGGCGGGCTCGCGCGTGCCCGAGATGTCTCCGCGTATCGGCACTTGCTGTTCAGACCGGAGACTCCCGCTGGGACGCACCCTTGTAACACCAAGGGCGGTCGGTGCGACATCTCTGACAATAGTTGAGGGACAAGAACATTCGTAGCGCTGCGATGCCGCAATGCGTCGCTTCGGCGCGCCGGTGATCGCGGGCACGAACGAATATCGAAACCGAGGCTCGGTCAGCAATTTCGAGGGGTGCGCAATGAACGTCAGACTATCGGCTGTGCTGTCGATCGCGGCCACCGTTGTGGTCGCAACCGCCGCGTGCGGGACCGATTCGAGCACATCGGCCGGGTCCGCGACGTCGGCGGGAAGTACGACCACCGCGTCATCGGCGGGTCCGGCGGCGACGCGGACAACAGCGATCGGCGAACAACCGGGAGCGGCGCCACAACCAGGAGGGGTACCGCAAGCGGGAGG
The DNA here is from genome assembly GCF_042733915.1 of Nocardia sp. NPDC059691. Classification (NCBI taxonomy): domain Bacteria; kingdom Bacillati; phylum Actinomycetota; class Actinomycetes; order Mycobacteriales; family Nocardiaceae; genus Nocardia; species Nocardia sp. NPDC059691. The sequence goes on from NZ_JBHWFB010000001.1 coordinate 555,521, forward strand.
GGCGCCACAGCCGGCGACGGCGCAACAACCGGCTCCCGGGGCCACCGCGGTCCCGGAACCATCCGTTGCGGCGACCTCGTCTCCCGCTACGCAGTCGGCGCCGGAAGGTAGCGGCCACGGCCTGTGCTTCGACGTCAACTCGGCGCTCGCGGCGTCCTCGGTCGCCACGTTGGCCGCGCCGCCCGGTGGCGGGTCATGGACGATCCAAGGGGCGAGCGAGGATCCCATCGCGGCAGGATGTTCCGGGGTGCTGTCGTGGATGACTGTGGAATGGCCGGGAATTCATCCCGGCACACACGTTCTCTTCTTCACCGGCGGGAAGTATCTCGGGACCGCGAGCGCGCGGCCGTATGGGTACACGACAGTTCTGGGCAAGACCCGCGACACCGTGTCCGTGCAGTACCGCTGGCCGTTGAAGGACGACGCGCTGTGCTGCCCGCAAGGAGGACCGAGCGTCGTGACATTCACCCTGAACGGCACCACCGTGCAGGCGAACGGGCAGTTCCCGCCGGAGAACTGAACGGTCCACACCGGAACCACACACGAAAAAGGCTCACGCTCCGTGAGCATGAGCCTTCGACGAGTGGAGCCTAGGGGAATCGAACCCCTAACCCCTGCCTTGCAAAGGCAGTGCTCTGCCAATTGAGCTAAGGCCCCGCGCGTACATACGCCTGCAAAACGTTACCTTCTCGCCGCTGAGATGGTCAAAACGGCAGGTTGTCGCGTCAAGCCGAGCGCCGTCGGCCGCACGCCCGGGTCAGGCGGCGTCGGCGGGCTTGAGCACCGTGGCGAGGGAAGGCGGGGGTGCGAGCAGATCTCGTCCGCCTCGTCGGCCGGAACGCCGAACATCCGAAGCAGGTCTTCGGTGACCTGATCGGTGGCGGCCGCGTCGTCACGGTCGGGGTGATCGTGCAATAAGCGGCCGAGACACAGAGCGGCTCCGGCCACGATCGTCATGGCCAGTTCGGCGTCCGGTGTGCGGAAACGGCCGACGCGAGCGGCGGCCTCGATGTCGGGGCGAGCGCGCGGTGCGAGTCTCTTCTCCGAGGCGGTGAGCGTCAGGCCGTTGTTGAGCAACACCTTGCTCAGAGTCGGGATTCTCCGGTGCAGCCTCGATGATGATAACTCATTGTTCAGTCTTGACGAATCCATCAGAGATCCGGCTCGAGTCCTTCTGGGCGGGCTTCGGGCACCGCAGTAGGGTGGAAACCATGAAACTTCTTCTCACCGCCGGTGTCGTGGTCCTGGTTCTCTTCGGCATCTCCAAGCTGCGCCAGCGCAGCGACGCGGACATGTGGCACGAGGTGACCACCCGCTGATCCCGGGAGGGGCCTTAGCTCAATTGGCAGAGCACTGCCTTTGCAAGGCAGGGGTTAGGGGTTCGATTCCCCTAGGCTCCACTGATTACCTGAAACGCTTCGTTCCGGTGCGGCGGCCTACCGGCTGGTGCGTTGGTGTGCGCACCCGAGCTTCGAGGCCGATACGGATAACGGGTGTCCCCCCGACGAATTTCGAGTCGACAGCAGCGGGAACACGGGCTCGCCGTCCCGGCGGGGTGGTGAAATTTCCGGCCGGATAGCCGGAACCTTTGTGTCCAATTGGACACAGAGCGGCAGCGGCACAGCCGCGACAAGGCGCCGCAATCAGACGATATTCGTCGATACTGTGCCAGACTGGCCCGGCACAGTAATACACTCCTCACCCTCGGAGGAACGTCAATGACGAATTCTGTTGCGCCACTCGAATTGCCCGAACCTCTGGTCATCACGCTGGGGAATCTCAAGGGCGGTGTCGGCAAAACGACATCAGCGTTCTTCTTGGCGAGCTACTTCGCTTCTGTTCACGAACTGCGGGTGCTGGTGATCGACGCCGACCCGCTCAGCCAGACCGGCTACTCCTGGTACCGGCGGCTGGTCAAGGGGGGCATCGAAGTGCCGTTCCATCTGGTCGCGTTCCCGTCGCGGCATGTCGGCGACTGCATCACCGACAATGCCGCCGATTTCGACGTCATCATCGTGGACGCCGGGGGTGAGTCGGCCGATATCTTCAAGGCCGCTGTTCCGGAGAGCGACGAGCTGTTGCTGTTGACGAGTGTGAGCCCGTCGGAAGTCAAACGCGTGCCGAGTACGTTCAAAGCCGCCGAGGAGGCGGCGGCCGACACCGACCGGGAAATCCGGGTGCGGGTGCTGATGACCAAAGTCCCGGTGATCATGAAGAAAGGCGTCAATGTCTCGACCGAATACCGTGCGCAGCGGGGCCATTTGGAAAGCGCGGGCTACGATGTATTCGATTCCTATTTGAGCGCCTGGAAATGGTATCGGGAGGCGGCCGACGGGGAGGTGGGGGAGGGCGCCGAGAATCCGATCGAGGATTTGGGCGAGTACCGCAAGGTGGGCGACGAGCTGCTGAGCGCGTATCGCGCCCTGCTGGAGGTGCCTGCCTGATGCCTCCACAACGCAGGAAGGGTTCGATCGGCGGGGCGAATCCGCTATCCGACGGGGCCGAGCACACGCCACCGGTGTCCCCGCTGCGCGACGCCGAATGGCGGCGGTCGAAGCCGGCCGTGAGCCCGAATGTCTTGACCATGCCGGTGCCGGACGCGGGTGACGGACCCCTGAGCGACCGAGAACGGGCGCAGTTGACGGCGTGCGAGTCGTCGATCGACACGCTGCGGATCGCATTCTGGGCCGCCGGGCGTGCGCTGCAGATCGTGCGGGACGGCAGGCTCTACCGCGACAGTCACGAGACGTTCGACGACTACGTGGAACAGCGGTGGGATATGCAGCGGTCATACGCGCACAAGCTGATTCGCGCTTGGCCGCTCGCCGCGCGGCTGCAGCCGGTCGCGCCCGCGATCAACGAGGGCCAGGTCCGCGAACTGCTGCCGGTGGCGGCCGAATACGGGGAAGACGCGGCGGTCACCATCTACACCACCGTGGCGGCGGGTGCCGACGTGAAGGTCACCGCGGGAAAGCTCCGGCAGGCGGTGGCCCTGCTGCCCGAACGCTATGACGAAGAAGTGGTGGTCGAGCGTCTCCAAGCGTGGCTGCGCGGCGAACTGCCGGGCGACCCGGCCGATCGCTCCGCCGACATCTTCACCGCCATGGAATCCCGGCTCGCGGCGCTGACGAAGCGCGTGGTCAAAGGGTCCAGCGACGACCCACGCGCGGCGCGCGAATTCGCGGCCAAGCTCCGTACGATCGCCGAGCAGATCGAGGAACAGATCACCGCGTGAAATCGCAGTCGGCGACGGCCCCGCAGCGGAACGTTTTCCCTGCGGGGTCATTGCGTATAGGGGAACGAATTGCGAGACGCGGAATTATCGTTGCGAGTGCCGGAACGAGTTATTATTTCGTTATGGAAATAAAGGTGTGTTGTGCTTTACGTGATGCAAACTATGCCGAAAGGTGAATACTCGGATCGGATCCGCTGGACTGACGAAGCACCGTGATGGTTTTCGAATCAATTCGAGGTCTTTGGTGAAGTCCGTCGCGCCACGCATGGCGGCGTCGTATGGCTCCGCCGGAGGCCGGCGATATGAGCATCGGAGGACCGCATCATGGCATCATCGACCGACGACCGATATATCCGCTACCTGCGACGTGCTGTGCTCTGGGCACTCGCCACCGGAGCGGCCGCATTCATCGGCGTGTTGTGCAACGCAGGGGAGGCATCGGCCCAGCCGGTGACCATTCCGGGCGTGGGAACGTTCGAGATTTCCGACTACATTCCCCTGAACAACGCCATACTCCCCGTCACCGACTCTCCGGTGACAGCCGGGTTCTCGGATATCGAGAACATCGCGAGTACCCCGGTTCCGCAGATCGAGATCGCGCCTGCCACGCTCGGCCCGGCGATCGAGTCCCCGGTTTCGGTGAAGATTCCCGTCATCGAGCTGCCGTTACCGACGACTGTGCCCGCGATCGAGATCCCACTGATCGGCGTGCTTCCGGAGATCGAGATCCCTTTCCTCGACGACCTCCCGCAGATCATGCCTCGGGCGCCCACTCCGCCCGCCGCGGTGATTCCGCAGAGGACCGCCGGTGAGATGGCCGTCGACGCGGCACGAACCAAACTCGGTTCCGATTACAGCTATGGCGCCGTCGGCCCGGACTCCTTCGATTGCTCCGGGCTGGTGCAGTGGTCCTACGAGCAGGCCGGCGTGGAGCTGCCACGCACCAGCTACGACCAGCTCGCCGCCGGAACGCCGGTACCGCTCGACGAACTGCGCCCCGGCGACATGGTCTCGTTCTACGGCGGAAGCCACTCCGCCCTCTACGCAGGCGACGGCAAAGTCATCCACGCATCGACATACGGCACGGGCGTGACCACTTCCCCCCTCTCCTCGATGCCGGTGACAGGCGCCCGCCGATTCTGATTCCCTCTGGTGCAGCCGCACCGCGGTTCGCAGGTCAGGGAGAGACCGCCGCCGCTTCCAGTGCGGCCAGCGTCTCGGCATCCGGCCAGTGGCGGATTTCGTAGCGGCGAGGTGAGAGATCCGGGACCGGAGTGAGGCCGGTCAGTCCCACGACAGCATCGAACGGGACCTCGAAAAGACGCTCCAGTTCACCTCGGTCGTCACGGCAGAAGGCGACGTAGTCGGCCTCCGGGAGCAAATAGTCGACACCCTCTCCCCAGACGGTGATCGTGAAGGGACCGTTGTCGCCATGGCCGTACATGACCGAACCGACATAAGCGGACTCGAGGTCATAGGGCGTGAATTCCAGATCGCGCTCGACGATCTCGTTGAGAATCTGAGCCTGCGCGTCGTATTCGGTGACCGCCAAACCGCATCGGGCCCGCTGCACGGCGGGCAGGTGGCGGTGCGCGGGCGAACGATCGAGCGGAATGACCGCGCCACTGTCGTCCACGGTGTATCCCTGTGGCGAGACCGGCCGGGCCGCGTCACGGTACTGCTCTTCCACCACCTCGAAGATCGGCTCGAGATCGTCCGCGCCGGTCGCGATGATGAGCGTGTCGACATCGGGCATGAAGGCGACAGGTGGTCGGGTTCCGAAGCCGGAACCGGCGAGCCAGCCGGGGAACAGCGGCCATGATGTGCAGTAGCCGTCGCCGTCGTCGACGAATTGCAGGATGCCGTCTTCCTCTATGTCGGTGAAACTCACTATCGCGCCGAGGTTCTCGCGCGCCGCCGCGAAAACCTCCTCGGGACTCACATCCCATTCGCGCAACGACGCGTAGGTGACGATCGATCGGGTGTGGGGCAAATCGATGGCCACCATCTCGTCCACGAATGGAAACGCGGAGCGAGCGATCGGCCGCGACTCCGGTTCGACGCCTGCGCCGAAGCTGTTGGGACGCAATACCGGCCGCAGCATGGACCGCACCGAAGGCCAACCCGGCGCGGGGGCGCGTAGCTCACGCACGGCGTCGCAGTGCTGTGCGACCCGGGCATCGCGCTCCGTGGCATCGAGCTCACGCGTTTCCCGAAAGATGTTGTGCAGGTCGAGAAACAGATCGCCGACGCGTATCGCGAACTCGTCCGGGTCGTATTCGACATCGGTTTCGCCCAGCGCCGCCAGATGCTGCATGACGAGCGCGGCGAAGGCGGCGGCTTCGTCTTCGATATTCTGCACGCGGCCACGGTAGTCGCGAAGTCCCGCGGTCACCCGGCGGTGGCTTACCGCGGGAGGGGACCGTGCCGATCCAGGTGCAGATAGGTGAAGCCGGTGACGAGCAGGCACACGACTGTCGCGGTGATCAGCATGGCCCAGCCGGCGACCAGCAGGCTCAGCAGTCCGCCGAGCAGCGCGCCGAGCGAGAAACCGGCATAGAGCAGGAAGTACCCGAGCCAGTCCGCGTAGTCGCCACCGCTGAGGTGGCGTTCGACACCTTGACCCAGCTTGACGAGCGTCCCGGTGACGTAGCTGAGTGGTATGGAGACCTCACCGTTGCGGACGAACGATGTGTTGAGCGCGCCGACGCCGAAGGCGACGAACAAGATCGGCAGCAGACCGATCGGCTTGCTGGACGTGTGGTATTCGAGCAGGTCGACGGCCGAGGCCAGCGCCAGGCAGACAGTGGTGAGCAGAGTGGGCCCGTGCGGGTGCCCGGACCAGTAGCGTCTGCGGCACCATGAGGCCACCACGACACCGGACAGGAAGGACATCAGCAATCCGGCGGCCGCCAAACCCATGTCCGATTCGTCGTGAAAGTACCCGAGGACGGCCCGTTCGGTATTGCCCGTCATGAAAGTGACGAAATAGCCGGCGGTATGCATGAACGCCGCCGCACCGATCAACCCGGCGAGTGCCGCCAGCACCCAGGACAGTCTGGCTTCGGAGTCGAAAAGTGCCTTCTTGCGATCTTCTTCGAGTTCCGGCACAGGTCGAACTCCTTCCGGTACGGCGCGGCAGTTCAGTCAAGCAGGCTCGTCGACGGAATCGGCTCACGCAGGGCCGACCGTTGCTCATAGATCGCCGGCATTCCGGGCACGTTCCGCCGACGCATGCTCGCACGCGATATCGAAGCGCCGTTTCACCCTGGTCGGCGGGCCGTCGTCCGCACCGAGCCCTCTCGAGCGAGTCGCTGCTCGGTTACCGTGCTGAGGTGGATACTCTGCTCGACTTCCTGCTGACCGAGCCGGTGGCGGCCGCGCCGCTCGATGACGTCGCCGCGGCGTGGACGCGACATCGTGTGGCGGCGAATCGTTTCGAGCAGCCGGTGGAGGTGTCGATCGCGGGCGGCTTCGGAGCCGACCGGCTCGGGTTCGCCTTCCTGTCCGGTTATCAGGAAGCGCTGCGGACGCTGATTCCGGACCTGCCGGACGACGAACTGGTCGCGATGTGCGCCACCGAGGAAGGCGGCGGTCACCCCGCCGCGATCCGCACCACGCTCACCGAGCGGGACGGGGTTTGGCTGCTCGACGGCGCCAAGTCGTTTGCGACCATGGGCTCATACGCGCGACAGCTGGTGGTGATCGCCAGTGTCGGCACGGCGCCGGACGGGCGGAACCGGTTGCGCGCCTGCACGGTCGAGACGGGGGAACCAGGCGTGCGCCTGACCGATCATCCCGCGCTGTCGTTCGCGCCCGAGGTCCCGCACGCGTCGGTCGTGCTGACCGGCGTGCCGGCGCTGCCGCTTCCCGGTGACGGATATCTGGACTACCTCAAGCCGTTCCGGACGATCGAGGACATCCACGTGCTGGCCGCCACGCTGGGCTGGCTGGTGCGGGTGGCTCGGGTGTCGCAGTGGCCGCGCGCGAGTCGGCAACGACTGTTGACACTGGTGGCCGCCGTGCGCGGCCTGGACATCGATGCGCCGGGTGCTGCCGGGGTGCACATCGCCCTCGGCGGGGTCTTCGATTCGTTCGGTGACGTGCTGGCCGAACTCGAGCCTTTGTGGCAGTCCGCCGACCCCGTGACACGGCAGCGGTGGGAGCGTGACCGGCCACTGCTCGCCACCGCCGGGCGCGTGCGCGCGCAACGCCTCACCGCCGCGTGGCGGGCGGTGGAACCCGGCGACGACCAAGCGGGAAGAGGGTCTGACCTGGTCTGAAAATGGGGAGCGGGCCTCGGCGAAGGGGGGGAGTTAGCCGAGGCCCGCGTAGGGTCGGCCCGGGGGGGAGGGGCCGACGAGAACGATGCTACTCGATGATGTGCGTTTGTGTGTGCGGGGGGACGGCCGCGCTCCAAGTTTTTTGGGTGGGCTTACTTTCTGGATGCCGCATGGCAGTTGTCACTGGCCCCTCGGTCGCCAACGCCATTCCCGCCTGTTGGCTTAGTGTTTGCCAAAAGTGTTGTAAAGCAAGCGTTTCCATGGCTGTACGGCAGCATGACCTGCTGCGGATACGCGTTGGGTACAACATGCCGACCGGTCGCCGAAGAAAGGAATCCACCAGAACGTTCGGGCGTGTCTGCCATTCCGGGCGTGGTGCCGCCCGCGCGCATGGATCGAATGTGTCGTACCCCGATGCGAACATGTGTTCGTGATCACCGACTGGACCGTTCGCACGGAGCGCCCCCGCTCGCCGCGACAACGCGCATGCGAATTTCCGTCATCCGAGTACGGGTCCTCGGCGATTCGGGTAGTCCGCTACGCGCGCTCCGGTACCCGTGCGCGCGGGATCATCGAACCGGTCGCATTCCGATCCGGTACCCCCGAGCACCGACCGGATCGGAATGCGGCCTTCTCGCGTTGCACGAGTCGTCCTTCCGGGGCAGACAGGTCTCCGGAAACAAATCGGATGAAATTGTCGGCGAGCGGGACGATACTGTGCCGGGTATCGGCCAGTGATCCGATCCAGCGAATTGATCGGCGCCCGGGGCTCCTGGGGTCGCGCTCATTCGCATCGAACTCGTCAACTTCAGGAGAATCATGCCCGACGCAATAGTCGCCGAGGGTCTGGTCAAACGATACGGCCAGCTGGTGGCCCTCGACGGACTCGATCTGCGAGTCCCGGAAGGCACCGTCACCGCACTGCTCGGACCCAATGGCGCAGGCAAGACCACCACCGTCCGCGTGTTCACCACTCTGCTGGTGCCGGATGCCGGACGCGCGACGGTCGCCGGAATCGATGTGCTGCGCGATCCGCAGACGTTGCGTTCCCGCATCGGGGCGTCGGGACAGTATGCCGCGGTCGACGAATACCTCACCGGTTTCGAGAATTTGGAAATGGTGGGACGTCTTTATCACATGGGGGTGCAGCGAAGTAAGGAACGCGCGCGCGAATTGCTCGAACGATTCCGGCTCACCGACGCCGCGGACCGTCCGGTCAAGGGTTACTCCGGCGGCATGCGCCGTCGCCTCGATCTGGCGGGTGCGTTGGTCGCGAACCCTCCCGTGCTGTTCCTCGACGAGCCCACCACCGGACTGGACCCTCGTGCGCGCCTGGATCTTTGGGACGTGATCGAGGAATTGGTCGCGGGTGGGACAACGTTGCTGCTCACCACCCAGTACATGGAGGAGGCGGATCGGCTCGCCGATTCGATCGCGGTGATCGACCACGGCAAGGTGATCGCCAAGGGCACCGCGGACGAACTCAAGACCATGGTCGGCGGCGACCGCATCGAGTTGACCGTCGATCGCGTGGACAATCTCGCGACGGCCGAGGCCGCGCTGAAGAGTTTGGCGGACGGGGAGATTCATCTGGAACCGGGGTTGCGCCGGATCATCGTCCCGGTCTCCGACGGGTCGCAGGCACTGGTGGAGGCAGTGGGGCGGCTGGCCGAGCACAGCGTGCAGATCCACGACGTAGGTCTGCGCCGCCCGTCGCTGGACGACGTCTTCCTCACCCTCACCGGTCATGAGGCGGAAGCGATCGCCGCCGGTGACGCGGCGAACGACGAGCTGGGAGCTACGGAAGGAACGATCCGATGACCGCCGCCGCCCCGGTCCTGGGCAGGCCCTCGCTGGGCGCGCGACTGTCCATAGTGGTCAGCGACAGTGTGACCATCGCGAAACGCAACGTCATCAAGATCAAGCGGGTACCCGACGTCCTGATCTTCTCCACGCTCTCGCCGATCATGTTCGTGCTGCTCTTCGCCTATGTCTTCGGCGCGGCCATCGACGTGCCAGGCCTCTCCGGCGGATATCGCGAGTTCCTCATCGCGGGCATCTTCGCGCAGACCGTGGTGTTCGGTGCGACCTTCACCGGCGCGGGGCTGGCCGAGGACATGCAGAAGGGCATCATCGACCGATTCCGCTCGCTGCCGATGGCCTCGTCGGCGGTGCTGGTCGGCCGCACGATCAGCGATGTGGTGATCAACGTGGTCAGCCTGACCGTCATGTCGCTGACCGGCCTGCTCGTGGGCTGGCGCATACGCGGTTCGTTCCTGGACGCGGTGCTGGCCTACATCCTGTTGCTGCTGTTCGCCTACGCGGTGTCCTGGATCATGGCCGTGGTGGGGCTGCTGGTGCGTGCGCCGGAGGTGTTCAACAACGCCAGCTTCATGGTGATCTTCCCGCTCACGTTCATCGCCAACACGTTCGTCCCCAGCGAGAAACTGCCCACCGTCCTTCGGGTGATCGCGGAATGGAACCCGGTGTCCGCGTTGACCCAGGCGACGCGTGAGCTGTTCGGGAACACGAGCCCGCTCGCGCCGACGCCGGATGCCTGGTCGTTGCAGCACCCCGTGATCACCTCGCTGGCCTGGGTGGTGGTGATCCTGGTGGTGTTCGTGCCGCTGGCCCTGCGTCAGTACAAGAAGACGGTCAGTCGCTGATCCGCCGCTGTCTCGTCAGTGCTCGGTTTCCACGCCGGTCTCCGCCAATGGAGTCGGCGTGGAGCCGTTGCGGGAGTATCCGATGCGCGGCGGAGCGGGCGCGGGTTCCGGCGGCTGAGGCCGCCGGGTGCGGGCCAGATAGGCCACGCCACCCGCCAACGCGACAGCGGCGGCGAGAAGGAGCCGATTACGTGAACGCGACGAGACATGCAGGCGCCCAGAGGTCATTGGACCACTCTATGCACAGCCCGGTGATTCGCGCAGGAGGCCCAGCTCACAGCACGGTCCGGCCCAGTTCCGCGGCCGCGTCGCCGACCGTGGCACGATGGGCGGCGTGACCTCACCGAATCAGACATCCGTGGCAACGCTGCACACGAATCACGGCGATATCAAGCTCGCGCTTTTCGGTAACCACGCGCCCAAGACGGTCCGCAACTTCCTAGGTCTCGCCGACGGTTCGGCTCCCTACACCACCGCGAACGCCAGCGGAGGCAACAGCGGCCCGTTCTATGACGGCGCCCTGTTCCATCGCGTGATGGCCGGTTTCATGATTCAGGGTGGCGATCCCACCGGGACCGGTCGCGGCGGCCCCGGCTACGAATTCGGCGACGAGTTCCACCCCGAGCTGCGGTTCGACCGTGGCTACCTGCTGGCGATGGCCAACGCGGGGCCGGGCACCAACGGCTCCCAGTTCTTCATCACCGTTCGTCCGCAGCCGCACCTCAACCGCAAGCACACCATCTTCGGTGAAGTCGTGGACCCGGACTCCCGGAAGGTCGTCGACGCCATCGCGACCACCAGGACCGATCGCAACGACCGGCCCGTGGAGCCCGTCGTCATCACCAAGATCACGATCGAATGAGACTATGAATCCCCAGCCGCCCGCACCCACCTGCGTCCGCCATCCGAATCGCCCGACCGGCCTGGCCTGCACGCGGTGCGGGCGGCCGTCCTGTGCGGAGTGCCTGCGACCCGCGGCCGTCGGTCAGCACTGTGTCGACTGTCTGCGCGCGGATCAGCGCGACGTCGCGCCGGTGCGGACGGTCTCGGGCGCGGCAGCGCCCCGGATGTCCGCACCCTATGTGACCTATGCGCTGATCGCGATCAACGTGGTGATCTACGCGATTACCGCGGCGCAGGCCAAGAGCCTGATGGACAACCAGCGTGGCTCCGCGCTGTTCTTCGATTGGGTGCTGTTCGCGCCGGCGGTCGCGGACGGCGAATGGTGGCGGGTGCTCGGTTCCGGGTTCCTGCACTACGGCCCCATTCACCTGCTGCTGAACATGTTCGCGCTGTATGTGGTGGGCCGGGATGCCGAATTGGTGCTGGGCCGGCTGCGCTACCTGGCGGTGTACCTGGTCTCGTTGCTCGGCGGATCCGCCGGGGTCCTGCTTTTGGCGCAGAACAGTCTCACGGCGGGTGCGTCGGGCGCGGTATACGGCCTGTTCGGTGCGATCACGATCATTCTGCTCCGGTTGCGGCAGAACCCGAATCAGATGCTGATCATCATCGGCATCAACGTGTTCATCAGCCTGTCACTGCCCGGCATCTCGCTCTGGGGTCATCTCGGCGGTCTGGCCGCGGGTACCGTCGCCACGCTCGGCATTCTGTTCCTGCCGGGTTGGCTGCGAGTGCGCACTCCGCAAGCGGCACGGACGGTCGGCTGGATCGCGGTGGCGCTCGTGGCGTTCGCGGCGCTGGGGCTGGTGGCTGTGGGCGCGATCACTTCGACTGCCTGACAGGGGGATTCGCTTCACGTGAAACATTCGCGGCCGGGTTTGCCGAATGTCCCGGCCGCGGCGTCGTCAGCGGGTCTTGTCCTGGGTGAGCCGCAGGGCTTCGACCAGGTCTTGATATACGAACTCGGGATTGGCGCCCAGATCCCAGCGGCCGAAGATCAGCAGCCGGTCCACCCCGTCGTGCTGGACGTCGAGTTCCAGCATCGGCATCTTCCGCCCGAGACGGCGGTAGCTCACCACACGGGCGCGCACGATTTGCTCGGGGGTGTATTCGTCGGGCCCCGTCAGGGTGCGGACGACCATGCGTGGTTGCGCGCCGGGCACCACGGACAGTCGCGGGCGTTGCCGGAACCCGAGCGCGGCGAGGGCGAGCAATCCGGCCGCTGCCAGTCCTACGAGCAGGCGGCTCGCCGCCTCGTTGGTGATCACCGCCGCGACGGCCAACGCGACGCCGCCCGCGGCGACCGCGACGAGCGCGGAGGTCGGCGTGGTCCAGGCCAGGCTCGGCTCGTCATGGTCCGGCGAGCCGGGGACCGCGGACTCCGAACTCACGGCACTCCCCAATCGCTCCTCGAGTTGTCCACAGGCTCATCCACAGGTGTGCATGAATGACACGTCTGTAATCCGCGCGATGTCGCCGCTCAGCGCCAGCGCATCGTCATGATCAGGCCCACCACCATCAGACCGAAGCCGATCAGGAAGTTCCAGGCGTTGAGATCGTTCATCCAGCTGATCTGCTCGGCCGCCAAGTAGTAGACGAGCAGCCAGGCCAGCCCGGCGAGCATGAATCCGAGCATGATGGCGACATACCAGACCGGCGACGGCCCGGCCTTCACCTTCACCGGCGTCCGGCTGGCGGGGTTGATCGTATAGTCGGTCTTCTTACGGACCTTCGACTTGGGCATGACGTCCTCGTATTCGGCGTGCAGGTCGTGGTCTCTAGGCTATCCCAACAGGTAATGGATGCGACGCGGTGCCGTGCGGGCACGTAATCTCGATGCCATGCGTGTTCTGGTCGTCGACAATTACGACAGCTTCGTCTTCAACCTGGTGCAGTACCTCGGTCAACTGGGTGTCGACGCGGTCGTCTGGCGTAACGACGATCCGAATCTGGCCGACGTCGCCGCGGTGGTCCGTGACTTCGACGGCATTCTGATCAGTCCAGGCCCCGGCACTCCGGACCGTGCGGGCGCCAGTATCCCGTTGGTGCGCGCCTGCGCGGAAGAAAATGTCCCGCTGCTGGGCGTGTGCCTCGGCCATCAGGCGATCGGGGAGGCCTTCGGCGCCACCGTCACCAGGGCTCCCGAGTTGCTGCACGGGAAGACGAGCGAGGTCTTCCACATCGGCGCCGGCGTGCTGGCCGGCCTTTCCGACCCGTTCACCGCCACGCGGTACCACTCCCTCACCGTGCTCGAGGACACCCTGCCGGAGGAGATCGAGGTGCTCGGGCGCACCGAGAGCGGGATCGTGATGGCGATGCGGCATCGCACCTTGCCCATCCACGGTGTGCAGTTCCACCCGGAATCGGTGCTCACCCAGGGCGGGCACCGAATGCTGGCGAACTGGTTGGGCGTGTGCGGTGAGCGTCCCGCCGAAGGGTTGGTGCAGACGCTGGAGGCGGAGGTCGCCGCGCTGGTGCTGCAGTGACCCGTCCGCATGTGCTCCTGTCGGTCGCGACGAGTATCGACGGGTACATCGACGACGCGAGCCCCGAGCGGTTGCACTTGTCCGACGCGGCGGACTTCGATCGTGTCGACCAAGTCCGCGCGGACTCCGACGCCATTCTCATCGGAGCGCAGACCCTGCGCAGCGACAATCCGCGACTGCTCGTCGGCAGCGCCGAGCGCAGGGCGGCCCGCCTCGCCGCGGGCAAGCCGGAGTATCCGTTGAAGGTGACGGTCTCCGCGAGCGGCGAGCTCGATCCCGAATTGCGGTTCTGGCACCACGGCGGCGGCAAGCTCGTCTACACCACCGCGGCGGGTGCGGCGAAGCTCACCACCAGGCTGAGCGGACTGGCCGATGTGGTGGATCTCGGCACCGAACTCGACTTCGGTGCGCTGTTGGACGATCTGGGCCGCCGGGGCGTCGACCGGCTCATGGTGGAGGGCGGCACCCGCATCCATACCGCGTTCCTCGCCGCCGATCTGGCCGACGAACTGCACCTTGCGGTGGCCCCGATCCTGGTGGGTGACGTCGCGGCTCCGCGCTTCCTCGACCCGGCCGATTTCCCGGGGGCGCCCCACCGCAGGATGCGGCTGGCGGGCGTGACGCAAGTCGGCGATGTCGCCGTGCTGCGGTATCTGCCGAAGGCCGACCGGATCTGACGCCGGGTCGTGCCACGACGAAGGCGCGACGCACCGCGGACGACGGTCCGCCGTCCGCGGCCGGGCGTCGGCTCACACCACACCTCGACCGGATTGTGCTGCCCGCCCTAACTCCCTCGAGTTCGCATCGCCGGACGGCAGACCGTTGTCGAAGTGCACAGGTCGATCCGAGGGGGCGGTGGGATACCGCCCTCCGCACCGGTTCGAAATCTACGGACGCCCGTAGACGGCGGTCACGAACTCGCCGAGCTGGTTATCGTCCAGATGCCTGGCCAGGTCCGCTTCGCTGATCATGCCGACCAGCCGCTTGTCCTCGATGACGGGCATGCGCTTGACCCGGTTGCTCTCCATTTCATCGAGGACTTCCTCGATGTCGGCGTTGGCATCGACCCACCGCGGCGTCGCTTCGCACAGTTCCTCGACCCGGCAGTTCGCGGGGATCTTGCCCTGAGCGATGCACTTCACCACGATGTCGCGGTCGGTGACGATGCCGCACATCCGTTCGTTGTCGTCCGAGACGATCAGCGACCCGACGTTGAGTTCGGCCATGGTGCGCGCGGCCTGCTCGATAGTCGTGTCCTTGGAGATCCACTGAACGCCGGGCTTCATGATGTCCCTGGCAGTGGTCATGAGCTACCTCCTCGTGCTCAGCTGCGCTGATTGGGATGGAGCAGCATCATTCTCCCGCAATTCACACCGGTTGGTCTCGTTTTCTGGATACCGGTGACCACGCCCGATCACGGCGGACCGAGTACCCCCACACCGACCAGGATGGCGCTGTTCTTCTGGATCGAACTGCCCGCGGACGGCTGCTGACTGAGTATGCGTCCGACATTGCCCGCGTCGAAGGTTCCCTGCGGCGACTGGCTGATCTGGCTGGTGCTGCCGGTCCAACCTTCCGCGCGCAGCTTCTCCACCGCCTGCGAGACGGTGAGACCGACCAGCGACGGCATCTTCAGATCGCCCGCGGACACCTGGACGGTAACCGTGGAGCCCTTCTCCGCGTTGCTGCCGCCGGCCGGGCTGGAGGCGACCACCTCACCCTTCGGCTTCGAGGACTGCACCTCTTGCACAACGACCTTGAAACCGTTGCCCTCGATATTCGGCTGAGCCACGTCGATCGTCTGGCCGACGACGTAGGGGACGCGAACCGCTTCCGGTCCGGTGCCGATCGTGACGACGACTTCCCAGTCCACGTCGACCTTCGAACCCGGCGACGGATTCTGCTCGATCACCTGATCCTTCTCGGCGGTGCTCGACGGTTTGCGCTCGATGTTCGAGTTGATCCGCAGGCCTTTGGAATTCAACACCTGCTCGGCTTGCTCCTGGGTCAGCCCCGTGAGCTTCGGCACCTGCACTTGGGCGGGCCCGGAGGACACCTGAACCGTGACGGTGCTTCCCTCGTCGATCCGCGAGCCGCCCAAGGGTTGGGTCGCGATGACGTTGCCCGTGGCGACCTTGCCGTCGGGCTTCTGCTGGATCGCCACCGTGAAGCCGAGCTTCTGCAGCGCGTCCTGCGCCTGTTGCGAGGACTTGTTGGACAGATCGGGAACGGCTACCTGGTCCGGCCTGCTGCCCGGCCCGAGCAGCACCCAGAACAAAGCGAAAGCCACGGCGACGGCCGCGACGGCGCCGAGCGCGATGTAGGCGGTTCGGCGCTGGCCGTTCGGTTCGGCCGGGTCTTGCTCTGCGGTGTCGTCGTGGCGTTCGACGGTGCGGTAGTTCCGCGGCGGAGGCTCGTCCGCGCTCATGAAGGTGGTGCGGTCCTCGTCGGTCATCACCATGGGGGCGCTGGGCTTCTGGCCGCCGAGTACCCGGATCAGGTCGGCGCGCATCTCGGCGGCGGACTGGTACCGGTTGGCCGGGTTCTTGCTCATCGCCTTGAGCACGACCGAGTCCAGCTCGCGGGGCACCCCCGCGTGCACGTGCGAGGGCAGCCGCGGATCTTCCCGGACGTGCTGGTAGGCGACGGCGACCGGGGAGTCACCCGTGAAAGGCGGCTCCCCGGTGAGGATTTCGAACAGCACACAACCCACGGAGTAGACGTCCGAGCGTGCGTCCACCGTCTCTCCGCGCGCCTGTTCCGGCGACAGGTACTGCGCGGTGCCGATCACCGCCGCGGTCTGCGTCATCGGGTTGGAGCTGTCGGCGATCGCGCGCGCGATGCCGAAGTCCATCACCTTCACCGCGCCGGACCGATTGATCATGATGTTGGCGGGCTTCATGTCGCGGTGCACGATCCCGGCCTTGTGGCTGAAATCCAAGGCGGCGCAGACGTCAGCGACGACTTCCATCGCTCGGCGCGGCGGCAGCGGCCCCTTGCCGCGCACGATGTCACGCAGTGTGTCGCCGTCGACGTACTCCATCACGATGTACGGCAGCGGGCCGCCGTCCACCTCGGCCTCACCGGTGTCGTAGACCGCGACGATGGCCGGATGATTGAGTGCGGCGGCATTCTGCGCTTCGCGCTTGAACCGCAGGTAGAACGTGGGATCGCGGGCGAGGTCCGCCCGCAGCACCTTGATCGCCACGTCGCGGCTCAGCCGGATGTCGCGGGCCTTGTGCACCTCGGACATACCGCCGAACCCGATGATCTCGCCCAGCTCGTAGCGAGACGAGAGATTCTTCGGGGTCGTCATGGCAGTCCTTGCGAAGAAGTGGCGGATCCGCTGCGAGTGGCCGAGGGCCCCCGGGCACCGGGAATCTCCGGGAATGGTAGGTCGAGAGTCGGGATGCGCGGGCGCGTTGCGGTGGCAGTGGGCGCGGTGGTCGTCGGCTTCGTCGTGCTCGGTGCCGTGGTGGTGGGCGGCGCGGTGGTCGTCGTCGGCTCCGGTGTCGTGGTCTTCGGCTCGGTGGTGGTCGGTTCGTAGGTCTCGGTTTCCACCGGCGCGGGCGCGGGCTTGGGGGTAGTCGTGGTGGCCACCGGCGGGACCGGCTTTGGGTTCGGTGCGACCGTCGCGGTCGGCGACGGCGTGGAATCCGGATTGGTGTCGCCACCGAAGAGCAGGTAGGCCGTGAGCGCGGCGAGCAGGACGGCGCCGATGCCGAGTCCGGTCAGCCATTTCTGGGCAGTGGTGAACCTCTTGTCGCCACCGGGCGGTCGATCGCCCGCCGTGCCACGGCTCAGCACGGTGGCCGGAGCCGCGATCGTGCCCGCGCGATTCGCCGCGCCCACCGCACCGGCCGCGGGCGTCGAGTAGCGCACCGTCGCCCCGTCGAAGTCGGGTGGCGTGGAGGGGATCACGGCGGTCGGGCCCGGCGGGAGCACCCGCGTGGCGCCGGTCAAGGGCGCGGCGGAATGGGTACCACTCGGCGGCGGCGGACGCCGGCCCGCGCGCACCGCGGCGACCGCGTCGGCGAACTCGCCGCCACTGGCGTAGCGGCGCGCCGGGTCCTTCTCCATCGTGATCTCGACCAGTTCGCGCACGTTGCCGGGCAGATCGGCCGGCATCGGGGGCGGCGTCTCACGCACGTGCTTCATGGCGACGGTGAGCGCGCCGTCGCCGGTGAACGGCCGCTGGCCTGCCAGCACTTCGTAGCCGACCACGGCGAGGGAGTAGACGTCGCTGGCCGCGGTGGCGTCCTCGCCGACCGCCTGTTCCGGTGCGATGTACTGCGCGGTGCCCATCACCATGCCGGTCTTGGTCACCGGGGAGGCGTCCACCGCCTTGGCGATACCGAAGTCGGTGATCTTCGCCTGACCGGTCGGGGTGACCAGGATGTTGCCCGGCTTCACGTCGCGGTGCACCACGCCCGCGCGGTGCGCCACCTCCAGGGCGCGGCCGGTCTGCTCGAGCAGGTCGAGGCCCTGGGCGACCGATAGCCTGCCCAGGCGGTTGAGCACCGTGTTCAGCGGCTCACCCTGGACGAATTCCATGACCAGGTAGGCGATCTCGCTGCCCTGCGGGTCGATCGTCTCGCCGTAGTCGTAGATGCCCGCGATGCCGGGGTGATTCAGCTGGGCGGTGGTCTTCGCCTCGGTGCGGAATCGATGCCGGAACGTCGGGTCGGCCGAGAACTCCGACTTCAGCACCTTGACCGCGACCCTGCGGTCCAACCTGGTGTCCAGCGCTTCCCAGACCTGGCCCATGCCGCCGGTCGCGATCAGTCGCTGCAGCCGGTACCGGTCGGCGATCATCGCACCGTTGTTCAGCATCGAGGTCCCCGTACCTTCACTCGCACATCCATATCGTTCAGCCCCCTCGAAGACCGGCGTCGAGAACCGCGCGAGCCACCGGCGCGGCGACCGAGCCACCGGTCGCGGCAAGCGCCCGGTCCCCACCGTTCTCCACGATCACCGCGATGGCGATCTTCGGGTTCTGCGCGGGGGCGAACGCGATGTACCAAGCATGCGGCGGCGTGTTGCGCGGGTTGCTCCCGTGCTCCGCGGTGCCGGTCTTGGACGCGATCTGATAACGGGTCTGGTTACCTCCAGAGGTGTTGCCCTCCGACGCGATCATCAGGTTGGTCACGGTCGACGCTACATCGGCGCTGACGGCTTGGCCGACCGAGACCGGCTTGGTCTTCGACAGCTCGCTCAGATCCGGGCCCTGCAACTGATCGACCAGGTAGGGCTCCATCCGGACGCCGCCGTTGGCGATGGTCGCCGCGACGACCGCGTTCTGCAGCGGGGTCAACGCCACGTCGCGCTGCCCGATGCTGCTCTGGGCCAGGGCGGCGTCGTCGGAGATGGTGCCGACGGTGCTCTCCGCCACCGGCATCGGGATCCCTCGGTGCGGGCCGATGCCGAACGCGGCCGCCTCGTCCTTGAGATTCGCGGCACCCACCTTGACGCCGAGTTCGGCGAACGCGGTGTTGCACGAGCGACGGAACGCTTCGAACAGCGAAGCTGTCGGGTTGGGACCGCACGTGGAGCCGTTGTAGTTCTCCAGCGTGGTGCTGGTGCCGGGCAGCGTGATGTTCGGCGCGGCGGTGAACTGGTCGTCGGGAGTCGCGGCGCCGTTGGACAGCGCCGCGGCGGTGACCACGACTTTGAACGTGGATCCGGGCGGATAGGTCTGCGAGATGGCGCGATTCAGCATGGGGTGGTGCGGATCCGCGCTCAGCGTTTCCCACGCCTGGGTGCCGCGCGCACCGTCGTGCCCGGACAGCAGGTTCGGGTCGTAGCTGGGCGTGGAGACCATGGTCAGGATCTTGCCGGTGCTCGGCTCGATCGCCACCACCGAACCGGTGTAGCCCTTGCTGGTCATCTGGTCGTAGGCCACTTGCTGCATCAGCGGGTTGAGCGTGGTGACCACGTTGCCGCCGCGCGGGTCGCGGCCGGAGATGAGGTCGACGAGGCGGCTGCCGAACAGTTGACTGTCGGAGCCGTTGAGCACCGAGTCCTCAGCACGCTCCAGTCCGGTGCTGCCGTACTGCATCGAGTAGAAACCGGTGGCGGGTGCGTACGCCTCCGGCTCGCTCGGGTACGTGCGCAAGTACTTGTAGCGGTCATCGGTCGCGACCGAGCCGGCCAGCACGGTGCCGCCTGCCGAGATCTGCCCGCGCTGGCGGGCGTACTCGTCCAGCAGAACCCGGGAGTTGCGCGGATCGGAGCGCAGGTCGTCGGCCTTGATCACTTGGACGTAGGTGGCGTTCGCCAGCAGTGCGACGACCATCACCATCACCGCGATCGCGACTCGGCGTAGTGGAGTGTTCATGTCAGCGGCCCCGCCTCCGGTCGCCCGCCATCGCGCCGCAGCAGTTCGGTCTGCGCGTCGGCGATCGGCGCCGGTTCCTTCTTGCGCACCGGGGCGGGTGCGCGGGCGGCGTCGGAGATCTTGATCAGCAACGCCAGCAACGCGTAGTTGGCCAGCAGCGAAGACCCGCCGTAGGACATGAACGGGGTGGTGAGACCGGTCAGCGGAATCAGCTTGGTCACACCCCCGACCACGACGAACAGCTGGATCGCGATGGTGAACGACAGGCCGGCCGCGAGCAATTTGCCGAAGCTGTCGCGCACCGCGAGGGCGGTGCGCAGCCCGCGCACGACGAATACCAGGAACAGCGCCAGCACCGCGGCGAGCCCGATCAGGCCGAGTTCCTCGCCGATGGTGGTGACGATGAAGTCGGTCTTGGCGAACGGCACCTGGTTCGGCCTGCCGCTGCCGAGGCCGGTCCCGGCGAGACCGCCGGTGGCCAGGCCGAACAGCGACTGCGAGATCTGATAGCCGGTGTTGTTGTAGTCGTCGAACGGGTGCAGCCAGGTCTCCACCCGGACCCGCACGTGGCCGAACAATTGATAGGCGAAGACGAATCCGAGCGCGAGCAGTCCGCCGCCGATGACCAGCCAGCCGACCCGTTCGGTGGCGATGTAGAGCATCACGAGCACCGTGCTGAAGATCAGCAGCGAGGTGCCGAGATCCTTCTCGAACACGAGCACGCCGATGCAGACGACCCAGACGGCCAGGATCGGTCCGAGGTCGCGGCCGCGCGGGAACTCCATGCCGAGCACATGGCGACCGGCGGCGGTGAAGATCTCGCGCTTGGCCACCAGGACCGAGGCGAAGAAGATGATCAGCAGGATCTTCGCGAACTCACCCGGCTGGACACTGAACCCGGGCAGCCGGATCCAGATCTTCGCGCCGTTGGTCTCGGAGAACGCGCTCGGCAGCAGAGCCGGAATGGCCAGCGCGACAAGGCCGATGAGGCCGAGGGTGTAGCTGTAGCGGGCCAGGGTGCGGTAGTCGCGCAGCGCGATCAGCAGCGTGATGAACACGAGCGTGCCCAGCGCGGTCCACAGGATCTGCTGATTGGCGTCGGGGGAGGGGGTCGCCCACGAGTTGTAGGCGGCGGTCTGCTGGTCGGCCAGGTCGAGCCGGTGGATCAGCACGAGACCGAGTCCGTTGAGCAACGCCACGATCGGCAACAGCAGGGGGTCGGCGAACGGGGCGAACCGCCGCACGGCCAGGTGCGCCACCGCGAACAACGCCAGGTAGGCCAAGCCGTATTTGGCGATATCCAAGGTGATCGACTGTTCCTGACTGGCCTCGACCAGGAACAGGGACGCCGTGGTGATCACCGCCGCCGCCCCGAGCAGCAGAAGTTCGACGTTGCGTCTGGTGCTCGGCGGTGGCGCGGGAGCGAAGCCGCCAGGGGGACTGGGAAAAGCCCCAGCCGACGGCGGTGCCGGCGCGGACATCAGTCCGTCACCCGGCAGTTCTCCCCCGCGGTCTGGGGGGCGGGCGACGTGCTCGACGGCGGGACAGGAGCCTCCGACTTCGTCGGTGTCTTGATTTCGGTGCCCCTGGCGTCACCCTGTTCCGGCGCCGGTGCCGGTGCCGGTGCCGGCGCGGGCGCGGCGGTGGCCGGTGCGGGCTGAGCGCCGTTGGGCGCGGGGGCCGGGGTCTCGGCAGGCGACGGGACGACACCCGGCTGCGGCGCCGATTCCTTGACCGGGCACGGCGGCAGCAGTTCTCGCTGGGCGAGGTAGGTCATCGAGTCCCTGGCCTTGTCCAGCGAGCCCGGCGGCAAGCCCTTGTCCACCTGCTCGCGGCCGGTCTGCTTCAGATCGGTGACCTTCAGCGGCTTGCACGCCGACGGCAGACTCTCGCCGGGCTCGGTCAGGGTGAGTTCCCCGTTGCGGGTCACACATCCGACGAGATTCACGTCGTGGATCGAGTAACCGAGGATGGAACCGGGCAGCCCGCGCAGGATCACCACCGAACCGTCGTCGGCGCCGACGTAGTAGTTGCTGCGGATCATCTTGTAGCCGACCACGAGGCCCACGCAGACCGCGACGATGAGCGCGAGCGCGAGCACGATCCAGCGCAACCGGTGCGACTTCTTCGCGGGCGGCTCGGGCGCGGCGGCGGCCCGGCGCGGCGCGGCGCGCGGCGGGCGCAACGCGGAGGCCCGGCCTGCGGCGGTGTTCGGCGGCGGCGTGTCCTCGTCGACGCCGGAGGCGGCGCCCGCGACGATCGGGTGGCTCTGGCCGTAGTCCAGGTCGATGACATCGGCGACGACGACGGTCACGTTGTCCGGACCGCCGCTGCGCAACGCCAGCTCGATGAGCCGGTCGGCGCACTCGTCGGTGCTGCCCTCGCGCATCGTGTTCGCGATGGTCTCGTCGCTGACCACGTCGGAGAGACCGTCGGAACACAGCAGGTAGCGGTCACCGGCGCGCGCTTCGCGCATGATCAGCGTCGGCTCGATCTCGTTGCCGGTGAGCGCGCGCATGATCAGCGAGCGCTGCGGGTGCGTGTGCGCCTGCTCCGGTGTGATCCTGCCCTCGTCGACCAGCGATTGGACGAAGGTGTCGTCCCGGGTGATCTGGCCGAGCTCGCCGCCACGCAGCAGGTAGGCGCGCGAGTCGCCGATGTGCACGAGGCCGAGTTTCTTGCCCGCGAACAGGATCGCGGTGAGCGTGGTGCCCATGCCGTCGAGCTCGGGCTCCTCCTCGACCTGATCGGCGATGGCGGCGTTGCCTTCTCGGGTGGCCGCGTCGAGCTTGCCGAGCAGATCGTCGCCGGGCTCGTCGTCGTCGAGGTGGGCGAGCGCGGCGATCATCAACTGGGACGCGACTTCTCCCGCGGCATGGCCGCCCATGCCGTCGGCGAGTGCGAGCAGCCGGGCGCCCGCGTACACGGAATCTTCGTTGTTGCCTCGGACGAGACCGCGGTCGCTGCGCGCTGCGTAGCGGAGAACAAGTGTCACGATCGCAGCTCGATCACTGTTTTGCCGACACGGA
Source organism: Nocardia sp. NPDC059691 (assembly GCF_042733915.1). Lineage (NCBI taxonomy): Bacteria > Bacillati > Actinomycetota > Actinomycetes > Mycobacteriales > Nocardiaceae > Nocardia > Nocardia sp. NPDC059691. The sequence continues at coordinate 578,457 of NZ_JBHWFB010000001.1, forward strand.
CAGGCGTGCCGAGTGGAACACGGACGGCGGTGGTGACTTTCGCGCGATCGAGGTAGGTGCCGTTCGTCGAGCCGAGGTCCTCGACGTACCAGTCGTCACCACGCGGAGACAGTCGCGCATGCCTGGTCGAGGCGTAGTCATCGGTGAGTACCAGCGTGGAGTCGTCCGCACGCCCGATCAGCACCGGTTGGGTGCCGAGCGAGATGCGAGTGCCGGCGAGTGAACCCTGAGTCACCACAAGAAATTTGGCGCCCTTCTGGCCCCGGCTGAAGGAAGGCAGCACCGCGGAACCGCGTGCGGCCCTGGGCTGGATCCGAATGCCGGATGCCGCGTAGATGTCGCTGCGCAACGTGCGCAGCACAGCCCACACGAACAACCACAACAGCAGAAGGAACCCCGCACGGGTCAGTTGCAGGATCAGTCCCTGCACGGCGCTCCACCTCCTGTTCGACCGTGTACGTCGGTGCCGTAGGTGCGGTTCGACCACCCCCACCAGCCTGCTGGTCTTGCCGGCCCCGGTGTCGGCGCCGCGCGTGTGTTGGCAGCATCATAGGGCCGTCGGTCGATTTCGATCACGATACGACCGACGATTCCCTCGAGAGCCATGTCGTGACCTGCACCGCGAGCTTACGGGATCAGACGATACGGATCAGGATCTCGGAGTGCCCGGCACGGATGACGTCACCGTCGGCGAGTTGCCAATCCTGCACGGGGGAGCCGTTCACCAGGGTGCCGTTGGTGGAGCCGAGGTCGGACAACATCGCGGTCTGCCCGTCCCAGCGCACCTCGATGTGCCTGCGTGAGACACCTGTGTCGGGCAGCCGGAAGTGCGCGTCCTGGCCGCGGCCGATGATGTTGCTGCCTTCCCGCAGCTGGTAAGTGCGGCCGCTGCCGTCGTCCAGCTGAAGCGTCGCCGAATAGCCCGAACCGGCCTGCGGGGCGGCGCCGTAGCCTTGCCCGCCCGCGTAGCCCTGCTGCGCGCCGTACCCCGGTTGCTGCGAGTATGCCTGACCGTAGCCGCCCTGGTCGTCCTGAGCGTAGCCGCCTTGGTCGGCGTAGTTCTGATCGCCGTAGCTCGGATCGGTGTACCCCGACTGCCCGTAGCCGGGCTGACCGTACCCTTGCTGGCCGTAGCCTTGGTCGGCGTAGCCCTGCTGGCCGTAGCCCTGGTCGCTGTAGCCCTGCTGGCCGTAGGCCTGGTCGCCGTAGCCTTGCTGGCCGTACCCGCGCTCGCCGTAGCCGCTCTGCTGGCCGTAGCCGGACTCGCCGTAGCCGCCCTGCTGGCCGCCGTAGCCGGACTCGCCGTAACCACCCTGCTGCCCGTAGCCCTGGCCACCCTGCGGGTAGTCGTAGCCGTTCTGATAGTCGCCGTAACCCTGCTGCGCGTCCGGAGCCTGGTAATCCGCCCCGTATGCGCCGCCACGGCCGTAGTCGTCGCGGTACGCGCCGTTCTGCGGGCCGCCGCGTCCGGCAGGCGGTGGAGCGTACCCGCGGTTGCGTGGATCGGACTCCGCGGGCTCACGGCTCGGGTCGTAGCCTGAGTTCTGCGTCATGGGGCCAGCTCCTGGTTGCGGGTGTGCAGGTCGTTGTGGCGGTGATTCGGGGCCGCGAGCCGCGCTGGCTCTGTGTCCGGCGTCGGGATCGACGCGGCCACTCGCCCTGAACTGTCCGGTGTGCAGCGTAGGTGATGCCTCGAACGCCACGTGTACTTCGCCGTAGGTCTGCCAGCCTTGCTCGCGGATGTAGTCCTGTAGATGTTTGGCGAATGCGCGGGTGGTGAGGTCGTGGTCGGCATCCAACTGCTGGTGATCGGAGGCGTTGATCGTGATCACATAGCTGTTGGGTGCCAGCAGGTGCCCGCCGCCCAGGTCCTGGACATGATCGGCGGCCTCGCGTTGCAGCGCCGCCTCCACCTCCTGGGGTACGACACTGCCGCCGAAGACTCTGGCGAACACGTCACCGACGGCGCCTTGCAGGCGACGCTCGAATCGCGAAACGATGCCCATCTCGGCCTCCCTTCGGTGCGCGTCTCTTCCTGATTCGTAACAACGACACGCGTGTATGGCGTGTCGTTAATCGACCACGTTCATTGCATGATATCCACGATCGTCCACACCTGTAACTCTTGGCGACGGCCCCAGGTTCCCGGACCCGTTCAGCCCCCCGGTCAGGCCTCTGAAATGGCGATTTCGTATCCAGCGCGCCGCCGTGATACTGTCTCCCAGTCGCTCGGGCGAGTGGCGGAATGGCAGACGCGCTGGCTTCAGGTGCCAGTGTCCTTCGGGACGTGGGGGTTCAAGTCCCCCTTCGCCCACAGACGGAAGCCGCGCATCAAGTGCTGATGCGCGGCTTTCTCTTTGCAGTCGGAAGGCCGCGTCGATCGTGTGACGGATGTCCCGACCCGGCCGGTCAGTGTCTTCCCACCGCGGGTAGCACTCCCAACTGTTGCAAGAACCCCAGCACGTCCTTGTCGGACCACTTCTCGGCGAGCTTGCCGTCGGCGATCCGGTGGATCGCGGTACCCGTCACCGTCAGTTCGCGCCCGGTCGCCGGTATGCCGGGCAGGTCCCTGGTGTGACGCCCGTACGCGGTCAGCCGCGTGACGACCCGGTCGCCTTCCGCGACTTGGTCCTCGATCTCGTGCCGCCCTGGAGTGGCGGCCCAGAACATGCGAAAGGCCTGCTTCAGGCCTTCTCGGCCGGGGCCGATGCCGGGAAACGGCGGCGGCGAGTGATCGATGTAGTCCTCCGCGACGAGGTCGTCCATGGCGTCGATGTTTCCCGCGTCGATCTCCCGATAGAACCTGCGGACCAGTGCCTTGTTGGTTTCCAGCGACATGATCGGGCCTCCTCCTCGCGGGTCGAGCGAACCGTCGAGGCGGTTCGCCGAGTCTCGCGTCGCGTGGCAGCAACCTGTCTCATTCGAGATGGGCATACCCAACAAGATTTATGGCGAACTATCAGAAAATGTAGTGCGCCGCGTCAGACCACCAGCCCGTGGCGGTCGAGGAAGCGCTGTTCGAACGCGGCGACGAATTGCCCATGATCGATGGCCGACGACGAGTGCACGAATTCGCCGTCGTCGGCGATATAGAACACCGCTCGGTGGGCTGGTGTGTTCTCGGGAGCGGGCACGTGCACCATCCAGCCGAAGCGCAAGCGGTCGGCGGTCAGCTGCGCCAGCGGGTATCCGGTGGTGTCCAGCTGCCGACCGGTGATGTAGTCCCGTACCCGGCTGATCGCCTGTTCGGCGGGCATCGGCTCGGGCGCCGTGGACAGCAGCCCGGCGGCCGAGAATTGATAGAGCGCGCCGTCGATGTCGAAACGGCTGTCATCGCCGAAGACAGCGATCAGCGCCGCTCGCGTCACCCCTCCCGTCTCGGCGGCGGACAGTAAGGCTCCGATGGCCTCCGACGCGTCCTGGTTCGGGACCAGGCCCGCCACGATCTTGATGGTCGTTTCCCGCGTCCACACGCCCGGCACCGCGGGCGCGCATTCCTGCGCGGACGGTGACTGCCCGCGGTACCAGCGCCCCGCTTCCCACCAGTAGCAGAAGGACAGCAGGCCCGAAGCAGCCCGCGGATTCAAAACCGGGTCGGCGACCCAATCCGGCGCGCCGCCGTACAGCTCCGGCATCGGTGCGCCCGCGTTGTACACGGCGTCCAAGATCGGCGCATTCCATACTCCGCCGGACAACACGGCTCGCCCGGCCGGAAGCGCGTGCAACGTCGACCCACCGCGTGCGGTGCCTTCGAACACGCCGACCCAGGGCAGCATCCGCGGACCCCATTCCGACTTCGCGGCCACGAAAGCCGCCGCGATGGTCGTCCATCGGGCCCACATCTGCGGGAACGGCGGGAACTCGTTCTCCGCGAGCACCGCCCACACCTGTTCGGCCCGGTCGGCACGCGCTTGGGCGGCGGCCTGCTGTGGAGTGCGCCGCTGCCGGTCGCCGTGGCCGATATAGGCGGCCAACCACACAGGTACTTTCCGGCGCGGATACGCCTCGAGATCGGCCCGATATGCCTCCGGGACGAACAGCTGACCGTCCGGGAAGGGCTCGTCGCCGTAGTCGTATTCGACGTCGATCTCGCCGGAAATCCGCAGCGCGATCGTCATCCGCCACCACGGTTCCCGACCGGAGCTTGCGGCGACCGCACGATGCTCTCGCACCAGGGCAAGCGTCGGCTCCGGCGGGTCCACCGGCATCACTTGCTCGCCGACTGTGTACACGAGCTGGGCGAGCTCACCCGCCACCGTGACCGCGAACACCGCGTCCACCCGCTGCCAGCCCGTCGGCGCATGCGCCGCCAGCGCACGAGCAAGCGGGTGTTCGGCGGTCAGCCCACCGGGTTCGTCTGGCACATCGTCCTCCGTATCGATACCGAGCTACTGGTCGCGCCGCACACGGCCGGGTAAGCAGTATCCGTCTGTGCCGGCGACGCGAACGTCGAAGATAGCCGGGCGCGACGGGTGTCAATCTGCTTCACGGTCGCCATGAGCGGAGAATTTCGAGTTGCGCGCGTGGCGGCAGCAGCTGGGTATGACCGGATAGCTGACGTACCTGGATCACGGCCTCAGTGAATTCGGTGTCGATGAATTCGATCAGTTGAGGAGTGAGTAGTCCGGCGGCAGCGAGCGGCGCCAGTTTGACGGTGTCGTTCATGACCCGCTTGAATTTTTCGACCCGGGCGAATCTGACCATGTCGGGGCCACCGAGTTCGCGGGGCACCTCGATCCCGGAAATGAGATGGCCCAACCGGGCCCAGTCGTAGGCGCTCGGACCGGTGACGGCGAGTTCCCAGTCGAGCAGTGTTACGTGGAGCTCGTTGCTGATGAGGAAGTTTCCCTCGTTCGGGTCGGCGTGCAGGATGTGGTGGCGGGAGTCCCGCATCAATCGAGCATCATCGATCAGGGGCTCGAAAGGATTTCCAGGGAGCAGGCCGAACTCATCGAATAGGCGACCGAACTGGTCATAGTGCGGTCGATAGAAATTCTCTGTGTACCAATCGATATGGTTCAAGTACCATCCGCCGGTGTCCCCCTTCCGGACGCCCGGTGGCATCAGTTGAGCCAGCAGCGGATGGTCCTCCGGCATCGCGCGTAGCTGCTCGTGGATGTTCGCGAAGGTCCGCAGTATCAGACCATGATGGGATCGGATTGTCCTCGCGTCGGCTCGCCGGAATGTCTCGGCGAGATTGGTTCCCCGCGCGAGCCTTTCGATGAGAATCGGCGCCGATTCGTCGATGACGCGCCCGTCCGGCATGCGGCCGGTGACGACTTGCAGCAGTTGAGGTGCGTTCCGAACGTATCGAGAGATGGCGGGGAGGGTTCTGTGTTCGGGGCCGAAACGTGGGTCGTAGCTGCCGGTACCGGAGTGACCGATGCGCAGGACCAAGCCGAGGTCTTCGAGGACGACTGTCGTGTTATATGTCCCCGACAGCGCATCGTGGAGCAGTGGTTGCGCTGCTCGGTACACCGCCAGGCCCTCGTCGCGAGTCATGGTCGATCCCCGGCTGCCCTCCAGCGGTCGGTATTCGTGCGCGGAGAGCAGCTGAGAGAGATCGCGGACGGCGGTGGGCGTCTCGATCAGCGGAGCAGTTGATCGGCTGGAGACGTCGGGCGCGGTTTCGATGTCGGCGTCTTGTCCGACAGTGATCAACCCTATGGTGTTCGGATCCCCGTTCTGGTCGCGGTGGGGGTTGAGCGTGTACACATGTTCGGTGCCGATATTGAGCTGACTGGCGGTGAGTAGCCGGTCGCCGGACGAGCCGGGGACGAGAACGATCTGGTCCACGGCTCGACTGAGCAGCAGAGTATCGGTGGCGGAGCGCAGTACACCGATGCCGTCGCCGTGCCCGATCACGGTGAACAGTCGCAGCGCGTGAGACCAGCTGTCGTCGCGGTCGTCGAGGGCCAATTCGCGGGTTGCGTCATAGACGATGAGTTCCCGCGCCACGATGTCCCCGGCTACGTCTCGGGCCGCCACGACGTTGTCCGTTGCCACAGCGTGCGGCTCCGCGGTATGCGAACCCGCGGCGACCCCACGCGGTGGGCCGACAGTGAACATGATCGCTACGCGGGCGTCGCGGGGCGCGTGCTCCCGCGCCTTCTCGTACTGCTGGCAGGCGCGAACCGACCAGTGCGACAGATCGGTGACAGGTGTGTCGGCGCCGGTGACGTTGAACGCCGTGAACGACGCGCTGTCGGCTTCGCCGATCGAGACGACAGCTCGGCCCGTGCCGCCTTCCGCTACGGGATCGTAGGAGACCAGCAGTACGGGTGGCGAACTGGATCCGGGGATGGCGAGTCCGTGGGCACCGCGTCTGAGTTCTGCCAACTCGTCGCGGAGCACGGCGAGTTCGAGTCGGCGCTCGGGCGCGACCCGGGGAGACTCGAGGTCACGGGCGAGCGACAGCCGATTCGCCAGATCGCGGGCTCGATACTCGATGCCTGCGGCAGCCCCGATGAGGTGGGGATACTGTCTCAGCACCGCCAATTGCATCTGCGACACCGAAAAGTCCGTGGCTCCCGCCAACAAAGTGCCGATCGGTACGTGCCCGCTGGTCCATCTTCCGAGTTTGTACCACCAGCGCATGTTCTTCCCGACGCTGTCGAACACGCCATCGAACAGATCAGGGGAGTCGCTGTGGCGCAGCAATGACCGAATATCGGCCTCCGAACCGTGGACTTGTTGCAGCAAGTCGAGTGCGGTTGCTGCGTGTGCGCGTTCGTCAGCGGTGGTACGCCAGTCCCACGGTAGGTCGGCGTCCAGACGGTGCCACTCGCGAGCGTAGTCGATCCCCGGACTCTGACTGCCCAGTCCCCACAGCGCCCGTACTCCCCAGCGGAATGACAGGTTGAGGGCGGAGTCCAATTCGTCGCTGAAATAGTCCGACAGGATTTCATGCATTTGCCGCGCTCGAACTTCGAGCGGACGGCGGGAATGCGCGACGACGATGTCTTCGTACAGTCTATGTACGCTGTCGGCGGCGTCCTGGAGCGCATAGATGGCAAAGTTGTCTGTGAAGCGAGTGGTGGCGTCGGCCAGCAGGTCGTCGACCTGCCTCAGGTAATCCAGCCCCAGGGCGGAATTGCTCGTGGGGAGTAGGTAGAACGCCGCATCGAGCAGATCAGGAAGGGCAGTGGCGATCGTCGCGGCGAACAGTCGGTCCGAGCCGGTTCGCGCCCGATCGAGCGCAGCGGCGTGGATGGGCAGCGACTCGAAGATTGCCTCATACCTCGGTGAGAGGGCCTCACCGGATCGCGGCTGTAGCAGCGCGTCCATGACATAGGCCCAGTCCGCGACCATTCGAGCCACCGTCCCGCCGCGCACCCCGTCCCCCAGGAAGGACTCCACCAGCCGCGAATGTTCCGGAACGAGGGCGTCACCCGGCGGGAACGAACTCTCCTCGAGCCGGATGCCGGGCTGGTCGGCCTCCTCGATATGGCGTGCTATTTCCGCGACATGTGCCGGGACCGTATGCTGCCCCGCACCCACAGACCAGCGGTGCGCAGTGGACGTGCGGGTTACAGCGTATGCGGCGTCGAGCACGGCGGTCATGGCGCTGTGCAGGTGGGCAACGGTGCGTCGGTTCGCTTGCAGCCAGGGCGCTATAGCGAACAACTCCCGGTAAGTGGTCGGGGTGGTAGCAGGAACACTGTCGCTGAAGCGGAAAGTCGCTTCCGTTACGATCGCGCCCAAAAGGCGTGCGGGATTGATCACATGGTCGGTCACCGGTGCCGGATCGCCGCGATGAATGGCCGCTATCCGCTCGGTGATCGTGTGGGTGAACATGGCCAGCAGGTTGCGAAGGTTGTCGTCGGAGAGGCGTGCGGCCCAATCCCTGAGGCCGTCGAATGTGGCCTCGACGCGGAAGGTCGACAGCGCGGCGCGGGCGATTCGCTCGGCTTCGCTTCGTCCGTCGCCGAACGCGCCGCCGTTCGGGTCACCTGGATTCGCGGCATGCGCCACCACGCCGGCGGGCACACCGCGCCGCAGGCCGCCCAAGGGATCCGTTACCGCCGGGTCCGGACCGAAACCGAGCCCATCCAGACCACGGGCACGTTGCGGTGGAAGATCCAGCACCACAGCCGGATCGAAGGTCGCCCGCGGATCGGTGCCCGGACGGAACGCATGCGCGCGCCCAACGGTCCTCTGGCGGCGTGCCTGCCCTCCCGGGTCGACCGGTGGCGCGGAAGGGCTACTCACCCCGGGACGGCCCTCGATAGGCCCATCGCCGGGCGCCGGCTCCGCGCCGGGCGTAGGCGGTGAGCCAACGCCGTTGCGGATCCGGGCCACCGCCGCATCACCTTCGACCGAGCTTCTGCGGAGCCACTCGAGTTGCGACTCGCTGTCGGTGGTCCCTTCCGGCACTACTTGCTGTGGTTGGTCAGCGGCCCCGACTGGGGTAGCCGCATCGGGTAGGGCTCGCGGGCTGGACGGATGGGCAGGGTGGTACTCGGCGGCGCCGTCTCCCGCTCGGCCGAGCGGAACGATCAGTTTGCGGCCGCCGTGGCTGCTGCGCGCCGGTGGTAGTACCGCGGTGACGTCTCGGCATACCGCGCAGCTGTCCAGGTGGTCCTTGACCTCGGCGCCGACTCTGCGGCCGAGGCCTCTGAGTGCCCAGGTGCCGAGCCGCTCGATTGTGGATCGGCATGAGTTCGGCAGGTGATGGGATAGTTCGTGGAGCAGGACCCGGCTGGCTGCTACACCGTGACGGCGCAAATATGGTCGGACGACATCGTCCAGGTACTGCACTTCGAGCGGCTTGGAGGCGATCTTGTCGAAGATGGCGACGGTCAGGTAGCGCGTGAGCAGGAAGTCGGGGGACTGCGGTTCCAGTTCTCGGCAGCCGGGATAGTGCACGGTCCACAGTGCGTCGTGGCTGAACATCAGCCACAATGCGTACTCTTCCGGAGTGAGGACGGGATCCCGTCCCGCGACCATGAGGTTGTAGCCTTCGGCATACCGCCCCGCCACCATGAGATTGTGTCCCTCTGCGCGCAGCAGGCGGCCCCCGACGTAGGCCATTTCTCCCCGGCGAATCTGCTTGGTCTGGGGAAGCTCATCTCCGGACACTCCCCGCCAGAACTTCTCGAAGATCGTCATCTCGTCCAGATCGGCGCGATTCGACTCGCGGACCGGCGCGTCCGCCCGTATGGTCCGCTTCTTCTCGACCTCGGTTTCCCCGCGGCCCGGAACGACCCGTCGTTGCTGGAGCGTCGCGGGTCCCGGAGTCGCATTGGGCGCCTTCAGCAGCCTCTCGGCTGCGAGTGTCAACCGTACGGCCGCGTCGACCCCCGCATAGAGCGGAGCCCGCCGAATCGCTCGCCTCCTCATCCATGCTTTTCGCTCAGCGCTTTCGATCCACTCCCGGCCGGACAGCTCACCCTCGCGAGGCAGCGGGAATTGCCAGAAGTACCAGAAGATCTCCTTCCACGGACGCAACCGCTCCATGAGTTCTTCGAGCGACGGATCCGCCGGTATCACGTGCGCGGCGGGCACGATCAGCTTGTTGGTCGGGTCAGCGGGGACTACCAGGCCGGCCGGGGTGATCCGAATGCCGCCGTGGGTATTCTCGCGTTCACCGGGCTGCCCGGTGCCGCCTGCCGAACGAGATGCGTCATGGAGGGTTTCGGTATCGGTCGCCGCCGTGTTCTGCGCTTCCGACGTAGGTTCTCGTCGGCGACCTGGCTGATGGAACGCATGCCCGTCCGGCCCCACGTTCGGCCCGACAGCGTGGACCATGCCGAGGTCGAAGCGCTGTCCGTGCGGGGGCGGTACTGTCCCGATGCCCGAGGCCTTCCGTTCGGGAACGTCCAGCCCCAGCGCGGCGGGGCCGGTACCTTCTGGGCGCGGCGCGGGCGGTCTCGCCTGCTGGGTTGTCCCGGTCGAAAGGTCGACCACCACCGGGTAGTGGTCGGTTTCGGTCATCACGATGTGGCCGTTGGCCGTTCGTAGGTCCGCGGTAGCGAGTACTTGGTCCGGCGCGCCGCCCCACGGCACGGTCGCGGTCGCCGGATCGAGCGCGGCGGTCAGCCCCAACTCGTCGATGAGCGGCCGGTATACCGAGCGCGGGTCATCGGTGTTGAAGTCGCCGAGGAAGACGACCGGGCCATCCGCCAGGGAACGCAGACCATCCGCCAGGGAACGCAGCAGCTGCTCGATAGCCCTGGCATGCGCAGCGCCTTCGACATCGTTCTCCTCATAGCTGCGGCCGAAGAAACCGAGCGGCGTCGGGTGGATGTTCACAAACCAGATACCGGCGATCCTGACGGCCTGCGCGTAACGGTCGAACTGCTCGTCCGGTTCCAGCACTCGGCCCCCGAGTGACAGCTCCACCCCCGTGGCAGGCAGCAGTATGTTGTGAGCGGCCTCGATCGGCAGATCGGTGAACACGGCGAGGCTGATCGCCTTGCTCGTATCCATGTGCGACGGGCACATCACGGTCTCGTGGACGTTCCGATAGCCGAGCATGCCCGCCAGTTGCCGCGCGTTCGAACCGTCCGGACCGACCTCCGATTCCTGGAAGAAGACGATCTCGGCGCCGATCTCGGGCAACCGGTCGACGAAATACGGCAGATCAGGGATGTAGTCGAATGCCTCTTCCGAGCGCGAACGGCGAGCGCCGGCGAAATTCCAAGTGACCACCCGCAGTGGGCCGGCATCGGCCACAACTTCGGCGGCATCGTGATGCGTCGGAGCGGGCCCGGCTTCCGATTCCGAGGCCCGTTCACCGAGAGCCGCGGCGGCACGATCGACGATGTTCGCGACGCTGTCGCCCAGGGGACGGCTCTCGCTCGGCCGATAAACGGTGCGACCGGATCGCGGCGTTTCGGCGCCGTCAGCGGCGACCTCCAGAGTCCACCGGCCGGACCGGGTGATCGTCGCCGTCGCCGTCACCACCTGGCGGCCTTGACTCACTTCCCGCACCAGCGTCTCCGCCAGTGCCGCCGCTTCGGCCACCGCCGGTCCGATGTGGTTCCAGAAGGGCATATCCGGGCTGATCATGACGAAGGCCAATGCGCGGACCGTGGCCGATGCGTTGCCCATCGGATCGACCCGCACCGTTCGGGTATCCACAACCGGATCGTCAGCGGAATCCGCCGCGGCGCCCACGCGTTCGGGCACGCTCACCGCGTCGCCGCTGAGGTGGAGTTCGAAAACAACTCGGCCGCTGTCGGTGTCGTATGACTCGGACCGCCAGGTCGTCGCTCCGTGCTCCAACGCCTGCACGGTTTCTGGAGACAGGTCGGTGGCGCCGACGTGTTCGACGGTAATCCGCAGGACGTCGGCGTGCGGTGCCTCGACATCGGCCCGGGTGGCCCCGCGCCGAGCGGCATCGGCCGCCACCGCGGTGGCCGTCTGGGCCGCGGCCGCTCTCGCGGCGATCGGCCACTGCGGCGCAATCGCATCGACGGCGGCCCGAACCGATTCCTCCGTCACGGCAGCTTCGGCGGCGTTCTCCGAATCGGCGGTGATCGTTTCGGCATTCGGCAGGACCGACGAGTCCGCCCGAGACTCGGTGCGCTCCGCGGGTTCGGTCGGTGTCTTGGGTTGGTGTGCGGCGGGTGGCTTCTGTGGGCCGGTGGCATGCGCATCCGCGTCCGGGGGCAGGTCCGGATCGATGGCGAACCAGGTACCCGGCCCACGGTTCCGGCCCGGACGCTTCGGCTGCCGTGGCTTGCGCCAGGGGAGGCCGAGTGAGTAACCGCGCACATCCCGGGGTGGTTCAGGCTGTTCGCGCGCTTCGTCCTGGGCCGCCTGTTCGGCCTCGAGCGCACGATCGATACGTCCGGTGAACTGTTCGTGAGACTCGCCGCGCCGCCGCTGCGGCCACGCTGCCTCGATCGGCACCGGGGATTCGACCGGGTTGGCGTCGGTGGCGGTCTTGATGTCGTCGGGAATGTAGCCCAGATCTCGAATCCTGACGAACCTGGCCACGGCGCCGTCGGCGCTACTGGGGTGCATACCGGCGTCTTCGAACGCTGCACGCAGGTGGTTTGTGTCCACATTGCGCATGGCCTCGAGAACCTCTGGTTCGAGTGGGTGTTGCTCGCCCTTGTGGGCGGCGACGAAGGGGGAATCGATCTCGATATCGAATGGATCGGTGGAAGCGGGAAACGACCAAGCGTGGTCGATGAGGACCAGGTCGCGGTGGTCGCCGCGCTTGACGGTGCGCCAGTTGCCCCGGCGGTCCATCATGCCGATGGTGGCATCGATGACAGCCGCTTGCTGCTGCTGGACGACCGAATACTTGTCGATTACCTCGCCTGGTGTGGAATCGATGAACTGCTGGATCATTCCCGGCCCTGAGCGATCTTTCGGGCCGCTGACTCCCTCGGTGCGCGCGGTCGCAGGGATTCGGCCGAAGCCGACAATTTCGCTGAAACGGTAGGCTGCAACCTCGTTGGCGGTGTATGTGTCCAGTTCGGGGTTGGCGCTCTCGGCCTCCTTGTCCGCCCCCGCTTCGGGCTTGTAGATGTTGATCTTCCCGTCGCTCGAAAGCATCTTGCGGACCACCGAGCTGGTGTAGCCCTTCTCGGGGAAGTCGACATCGGTGATCAAGTGCCGGGCCGCCATGGTTGCTTCGGCATCGCTTGGGTTGTAAATGCCGCGCGGTGCTGGGGTGCTCGGGGATCGTGTCGTTGTCGCGGGGTCGATCTCGTTCGGTGCGTCCGGCCCGGTTCGGTCGACTGGAGGGTTTGCGTCGGCCGAATTTCCGGCCTGTGGTTCGGCTTGCCGGTCAGGTCGGCCTCCGATTCCCCATCCCTCCGGGTTCGGGCCTTTCACATGGATGGGGCCGAATGGTTGCTCGGGTGGCTGTGGCACCACATCCAGCTGGTTTTCCCATGCTTTGGGACCGAGGGCATCGATGCCGAATCTCGCGCGGTCCTCCGGCATACCTCCCGCCGGCAGCGGATTCGCCGGCACTCGATCGGTCATACGGTTGCGGGCGGGTCCGGCTGTGGCGTCACCTGTGGACGTCGCTGCTGCAGGCCCGGTCGTGTGTGTCGCCGCCTGCCGCGACTCCGGCTCCGTTTGATGCTGGGTGGGAACGGCAGAGTCATCCATCGCGGTGCCGGACCCGTCCCTATCCGGCCCGCCGATGGCGACGATCCCAAGGCGCACGGCCTCGGCTATCGCCTCTGCCCGGGTGCCGCTGCCGACCAGTTTCTGGCGCGCGTGGCCCAAATGACTCTCGGCTGTGTGGGGAGTGATCTGCAAAATCTGCGCGATGTCCCGGACCGACAGACCCCGTGCCGCCAAGCCGAGCACTTCCACCTCACGGCCCGACAAGCCGGTCTCGGCATGGCCGGATGAGTTCGGACGTGTACGAGATCGATCTGTTCCTATAGGCTTCGACGCCGGCAACGGCCCAGGATGGCTGGCGTGACGGTCCGCGGCTCCGGCGAGCTCGCCGGGGCTCAGGGCTTCCCACCTGTGGAGGACTTCACGTAGGAAAGGGACCGAGTCGAGCGAAGGTTCGCTCGAGGCTCGAGGCTCTGTCGCGGCGAGACGCTGTCGGTTTCGAAACGACCAATCGAATCGCTCGGAAAGATGCTCGGCCAGCGTGGCCTGCGCCGCCAAGGAGAGGTCCACGACCTCGCTTTCGGACATGCCTGTCGCTTCCGCGGCGTCCTCCACGCCGGCACCACCGAGGAACAACAGCCGGCCGACTTGTCTCTGCCTTCCCTCGAGGAAATGCTCGACCGCCCACTGCAGTACCACCGGCTCATCGCGATGAGCAGCTTTGACCACCAGATTCGCTTCTAGGCCGGAGATCGGCTCGTTACTCGCCCGAGTCGACGTGCTGGGGCGTGCCACCGACTTCGGTTCGGTTTCGATGTCCTCGCCTCGGAGTTTGACGATTTCCCTGGCCATTCGTCTGACGGCTCCGGCCACCGTCAGCTCGACCGTGGCCTCTTCGAGACCCAGCGCCAGCGCTATGTCGGCGACCTGTTGCCTGTCCCGAAACAGGCCCACCACGATGCGCCGTGCGGGACCGAGCCGACGAAGCGCCTCCTGCACTTGCTCCGGTGTGGCCTCGGCCATTGCTTGGGAAAGCGGGTTCGCCCGCATCTGAGCTTTGGTGATCGACCGGACGATACGTTTGACGGCTTGGTTGGCGTTCCTGACGACCGACTCCCAGCCGCTGTTTCGCTCCCGGGCTATTTCGACCAGAGATGCCCCGGATTTCAGGCTTCTCAGCACCGCCAACTGGTCGTGCGTCAGTTTGCGCAGCGCGTCTTCCATTTGTCGCGCGGTGGCCTCGGCAATCGCCTGCTCCGAGTCGGGCCGCTCCATCACTGCTGCCAGCGCGGTACAGAGCGCGGTGCGGAACTCGGCGAAATCGGGTGGTGCGACGCGGCGTGTCATCCCTGCCGACCGGTTGGGGGCGGCTACTGCCGGTGCGTTCGGATGGGACGCCCCAGGGCTGTCTGGCGCAGTCGCACCCTTGGACGTGGGAGTGTCGGTGGCTGTGGGCGGCGGTTGATGATCCGGGTCTGCGGGCGGTTCGGATTGCTTGCCGGGAGCGAAACCGCCGCCGTCGGCGTGGGTTTGGGCAAGCTGCTCTACTCGTTTGTGCCTGGGTACCGGGCCGCCGCGATCCCAGGGTGAGCCGCGGTCGTCCAAGGGATTCATCAGGTCAGGGACGCCCCCGATCAGACCTTTGGGCCGGGCGGGGGCGGGTTTGCGTTTCCGGTCCGCACCGTCGGACTCCCCGGTCCGTCGCCTGGTAGCCGGCCCACCATCGACCCGCTGTTCCGCTTGTGGGGCGGAATCACCGGTCGAAGCGGTGTGGTCGGCCGGAAACATCGTTTGGCTTGCGGTGGTGCTCGAAGTCCCTACAAGGCGCAACTCTTGCAGCGTCTGCTCGAGTGCTGGGAAAAAGGCCGCCTCGGGAGCGAGGATGATCAGTGCATCTTCATGCATCTTCCTCGGCAGTTCGTAATCGGGCAACTTCTGCCGCCAACCGGCAATCGATCTGTGCACCGCTGAAATTCGTCGCGCGGCGTCCTGCGCCGGTTGCCAGTGAGACAGGCGACGGGCGGTTTCGGCGAAGGCTCGATCGGCCCGTTCGAGCAAGTCGAGCGCGAGTGCGGCATCACGCGTCCGCATCACATAATGCGTGATCGCCGTGGTCAGAACAGGCAGATAGGAAGCCGCGGCGCGAGCGAAATCATGTTCTGGTCCGCCCTGCGCGTGCGCGAAAGCCGCCGCCTCCGTGGACAGCGACGCCACGGCACGGGTGAACTCGGGATCGAATCCGAGTTCGGATGCCGACGTCAAGCGGCTGTCGATCATCTCGGACCAGTTTCTGCCCTCCGAATCGCGGATTTCGTCGAAATACAGCCGTAGTTCCGCTATCTGTTGAACCGCCGCGTTCGTAAGTCCCACATGTTCATAAACCGACACATTTCCGGGCGTGAGCGACGACTCCTCCGACCAGGGCACGGAATCGAAAGATCGCTCGATCTTGGCCACCGCCCGGCCGAGATGCTCGGGGAACCTGTGCAGGACAGTGGAAATCCGGTCCGCATCCGAGGGATGCGCCGCAGTGGCGCCGAAGGTTCCCGCCACGGTGAAGGCGGTGCTTGCCGCCGCGGTCAGTTCTCGGACAGCAGGTAGCTGGGCGGCCAGCCGACGGCTGACGGCGAACAGCGTCGCATAGTCGTTGATGGGGCCGGGGTGCGTGTCGGCCCTGAGCCGGTGAGCTTGCTCCCACACCAGGATGTTGAGTGCTCGTGCGGTCGCGAGCGCTTCTGCCGCCGGCGGCGGCGCGCCACGCTCGGCTGCCTTCAGATGCTCGATGGCTTCGGCGTGCACGCGGATGAGCAGCGTATCCGCGTCATCGACGGAAAGCGCGGCGGCCCAGGCACGAAGTTCGGCGTAGGTGGTGTCACGGCGTGGAGGAAGCGCGGGGTCGTGGACCGCCCCGGCGCGATCGGCCTGCCCGGCGGTCGAACCTGCTTGCCCTTCCGGTGCCGATAGACCCTGCTCGGCCGCATACTCGTTCACCGCGTCGATGTCGGGGAGGGGGCCATCGGCCAGCAAGGTTGTCAGCAATCGCTTGGCGGCAGCGCCGTCGTGTTGTTCGCCCGGCACGAAAGGAGAACGCCTGCCGTTCATTTGCTGGTAGCGCTCTCGACCGCGTTCGAGGCCGAACAGCACTACCGGGGGTACGTCGCTACCGAGCTGCTTCAGCTTTGCTGCCAACAGTCGATAGCGCAGGCTTCCTGCCCTGACCGTCTCCACCCAGTCCGGCCGCGACGTGAACAGATCCTCATCGAATTCGGGTATGGCGCTCGGTGGCCGCCCGGCCCGCAGCAGTGCCCAGTTCAAGAGGATTCGGGACAACCGGCCGTGGTAATCGCCCATCCCGTGGTGTCCCGAAATGCTCCACAACTGTAGATCTGTCGCGACTTCCCACGGGTCGCGACCGGCGCTGACCGCCTCGTTGTAGGAGCGGCACATTTCCTCCACATCCGCTCGGACGTGATCCGGCGCGGTCCGCCGCGCCAACCTCCGGTGCAATTCGAGGATGAACGACACGCTCAGCGGTTCGTCGAGATGCTGAGTCGCGTAGTGCCAGGCGTCCAGCCAGCTCAGCCACTCCGCGCGCCCGAAGAGAAGTTCGGGCCGATCCTGATCCGCCATGATGGCGAGGTGTAGGAACTTGTCCTCCATGTACAGCGTGGCCAAGAGCATGCGCTCGGCATCGGTTTCGATGTGCAGGGCGCGCTCTAGTTCACGTATTTCCGCATCGAGTACCGCGTCCGGGTCGGTGGCCGCTTCGGGGTCGGTAGTCGGTTCCGGGTCGGTAGTCGGTTCCGCAGTGTCGCCGGCCCGCTGAGGGGTGCTCGCAGTCCGCCACCGGGTAGCGCCCATTGGGGGCGTCAGGTCGACCGCACGCCCGACCGGAAGTACCTCGCCGAGGCGGCGCAGAGCGCGGTGCTGCAACATCTTGGTGGCGCTGCTGGTCTTGTCGATCGCAGCGGCGGTCGCCTCGACCGAAAGCTCCTGCACGAAACGGTGATACAACGTCGCTCGTTGTGCGTCGGGAAGTTGACGGATGACATCGGCCAGAGGTTCTCGATGGTTGCCCAAGATTTCCCGCGTTCGCGCGGGCAACCAGTCCGCGTTCTCCAGTGCCGCCACGATCGATTCGGCATCCGGCCGCACCGACGCGTCCTCCTCCCGCGATGCGGTGCGTTCCGCGGTTTCGGTCGGCGTCACCGGGTGATCACTCGCCGGATCCTCTTGCTCGTCACTGCTCTTCTCACCGCCACGTGAGGGCCCCGAGGCATTTCGAGCGGGAACGTCGCGTGCCGAGTTGGACGTGGCCCGGTGCCACGGGGTCGATCCGCTGGGTTTGCCGTCGCCGGGGGGAAGTGCGCCGGCATCGAGCGGTCGTAGAGCCCGCCCGCGTGCGATGTCCGGATCGGGGGGAACGATATTTTCGCCCAGCTGGCGCTGTCGCGATTCAAGAGTGCTGCCGGTATCGCGGCGGGTCAAAAGCAGAGCATGTGTGGTCTGCGCCGTGAACGGCAGATCCTCGGGGTTGAAAATCGCCTTCGGTCTCGGTGCCTGCCGGTCATGGATCCAGATCTGTTGACCGTCGTTGTGCAGCAGGAACATGTGCCCGATCGCCGCACCTACCGGGCGCGCGTTCACCAGCATGCCCGCACCGGGCTCCAGACCGGCCAAGAACTGCGCGACTTCATCGAGGCCGCCGTCGAACCGCTTGTGATGGGCCCCAGCCAGCCAGGACACCGCTGCTGCTGGAACCGGCCCGTCCACGTCGACCGGGTGCTGCACGTCGAACCCGAGATCCCAGGCATCCGCGAAGGCTCCCACTACACACGGGGGATCCACCGCGCTATCCGAGGGCTGAAGGGGGGCCCGTCGCCACGGAGTCGATCCGCTGGGCTTGCCGTGTTCGAGCGGCGTGGCATCCGCTGCGGGCGGCGTGCCCGGTGAAGCAGTCGCGCTCCACGGCGTCGGTCGGCTGGGCTCGGCGTCGTCGAGCGGTGGGGTACCCGGCACGGACTGTTCGGCCTGCGGAGCGGTCGCGCTCCAGGGCGTCTGCCCGAGGCGGGGCCCCGCGAGGTCGTGCGGTGACGCGTCGACGGCCGGGTCATCCATCGCGTTCTCGGGGTGGGCCGGTTCGCCGGCCGGAGGGGGGTTCTGCCTTGGCGCCCAGGCCACCGCCAGCACGATGCCGTCTCGCACATCGAAACCGCCCTGCACCAGTTCTATCGGTGGCCCGATGAAGTCCAAGCCATCGGCGGGCAGGTGAGCGATGAATGTGTTCGCTTCCAGGTCGATTTCGACGCTGAAATCCGCACCGGAGATCAGCGCTCGAACGAAGGGCGCCACAGTTTCGGCGACGCTGTCTTTTACGGCCCGCACCAGCCGTTCCAAGTGCACCCCGCCGTGGATCAGATCAGCGTTTCCGACACTTTGCAGCCAGGTCCATTCGTCAGCGTTGACGAAGGGCAGCGGTTCCCCATCAGCAACCCTGCGCTCGGTGATCGGTCGGTTTTCTCCGACACCGATGCCTATCGCCAGGAATTCATCAGCCGGGCCCACCGCTGCGGCGGCATATTTGCTCGGCGCATACCTGGAGGTGATGGCGCCGACCACTCCGTTCGGCCATGGCAGCGGGCCGAGGGGCCGGTGGTCGCGCTGGAATCCGGGCGCGTCGAACTCGGAGATGTCCAGAAGACGGAGTGCGGTACGTCCACAGATGAATCCCGGATCGTCACCCATGTTCCGGATGTATCGCTCCCCGAGCACCTCGAAAGCCCGGACGTTGGGTGGCAGCAGACGATGAATCATCGACTCGCCGAACTGGAGCCAAAAGCTTTTGGCCTCTTCGAGTAGCACGACGCCGCCGTCGTCGGCCTCTACCACCGCGGCAGCGTCTTGCGGCGTAGGGGTTTCCGGGTTGTTGTCGATGACCTCGACGGTGAGCTCACGCTCACCGAACGTCGTCCCTTTGACCTGCACCGCGACCCGAACCTCGCCGGTGCTGTCGGCGAGAGCATGCCAGACCCGCTCCGGGACGCCGGACCGCAACTTCGCGATCTGCTCGCCGCTGCGCCATCCGCGCAGGCCCAGCCACTGGGTCACCGCCTGGCCCGCGTCCAACGCGGCATCCATCATCTCGCCTGTGGACAGCCGCTCGCCATCCATGCCTCGAGGGCCTACCGTCAGTTCGAATACAGGAGGCCCGCTGCGCCGCCCTGGGACCACCATCATGGCGTCGTCGGCCGGACCGGGTTCGAGGAGCTGATCTACCCAGTTCGTGTCATCGGGACCCACTCGCACATGCCAGAAGCGGCCATGTGTCAAACCGGGAGCACGAAGTTCGAGCCCGACCCGGCTCACCAATGTCGTGGGGTCGAATGCCATCAGGGGCACGCCGAACACATAGCTCCCGGCGTTCGCCCTGCGTTCGGCCTGTACCAAGCCGTCCCACAAGCGTGTCGCATACCGCAGCTGTTGCTGCTCCGCGGCACTGAGGTCTCCGGGCGGTCGCGAACGCAGAGTCTGCATGAGAAGTTTCAGTGACCGCTCGTTCGCCTCGTTCACTGCCCATACGGGGAACAGGAGATCCCTGGCGCCGATCTCACGCGGATGCACCTTGATCATCGCGGCCTGTTGGTCCGGATCGAGGTCGTTCCACCATTCGGAGATCTCTCCCGCGACGAAGCCGGGGCTGTGGACGTCATCGGTTCGCATGATCCACGCGGCGGTCGCACCCGGTTCGGCCCAGGCCAACGCTTCCTCGGCCAGTTCGATCTCGTCGGGTGTCGGCATCTCCACCTCGCCGGGAACCGCCGCCCGGTTGCCGATCGGGTACATCAGGTGGTCGGCCACCATATCGGCTCGGAACTCCAGTTCCAGCAGCCGCGACACCGCGTCGACGAGGCCGGCGATCTCCGGCGCCGTGACCGCCCCGCGGCCCAGTCGGCGCAACTCGAACAGCAAGTCGTTGGTCGCCGCGTTCGGGCTGTCGGTACGCAGCCTCGCCCAACCGAGAAGGTCGGCCAGCTCCGCATCCGAGCGGGCGGAACGTCTGGCTGCCGGACCCCATTCGCTGAGCCCCCGCACCGCCCTGTCCATTTCGACGGCCACCGGTATGCGCCGACCGATCCACAGGAGCAGCTGCGCGAGATGCTCACTAGTAGCCAATCGATGCCAACCTTCCTCGTCCAGTAGGCGCAACTGGTCTTGGAGACGGTCGATCGCGTTCATGAGCACCGCCGGATCCTCCAGCGACTCCGTGGAGACACCGAGCCGTGCGGCCACGTCCTCTCGTGCCGCATGGCGTTCGGTCGTGGTGGTCGCGATCGCGCTCGGTTCGGCCTGCGCAGACGGCACAACATCGCGAGTCGGGACTTCTGCCGACGGTGTTCGCTCGTCGTCGCCGTCACTGAGAGCCTGATCGAGGTAGCCGTACACCCGCACCGTGTCGTCGGCTTCGAACGCGTAAGTCACTCGGCCGACGGCGCCTGGGATCCGGATGAGCAGCTCCGGTTTGCCGGTGATCGGCACCGATTCCACCCAGAGGGCCGGCGTGCCTTTTCGGGCCAGCAGGAAACCGATGTTGCTGTCTCGAAGCCGGTCGGACGGTATGGTGCCGATCTCGGCGGGAGAGTATTCGGCGATCGGCAGTGTCGCATCGACCAGGGATTGGGGATCCCTGACGGCATCCGGGTCGAGCGGGACCATGATCATCATGTCGTGGGGGAGCGGCATCAGTCCCATCGCGCGAACGACGCGTCGCACGCGATCCGGATCCTCGCGGTCGGCCCCTACGGATGTGCGGGCGTAATCGTTGATCGCCCTGTACCCGAACAGGCCGGAGGTCGGGTCCTTCGCCCACTGCAATGCTTGAAGGGTCTTTTCGTCGAGGCCGGCGACAATGCGGTTCCACCGGTCGCGCGCGAATTCGACGGCCGCTTCCGCGGTATCGAAAGTTGCTATATCAGAGGTCAATTCGGTGATCGCGGCAAAATGCTTTTCCGCAACGGTCAGGGTGTCGAACCGCTCCGGCCGCACGGCCCTGACGTGGACGTCACGATCTCCTTGCCTCTCGCCATCGTCGTCCACAGGCACTGCCGAGACCGGGTGTGATTCCGGGGCACTGTCGAGATGGTCGTGGGCCAACTTGTCGAGACGCTGGGCTTCCGCATTCAGCTCGTGGAACGAAACGGCGTGTGCAACCAGGCTGGTGAGCTCCAGCGCTGCGCCGGCCCGATCGGCATCCGCGGGCGAGGTTGCCTCGGCGATCATCTGCTCCAGCCGCGTGGCCACTTCGTCCGGGTCGAGACCGGGCGGAATCGCCAGCTCGTCGAGAACTTCGTCGCGCTTGCGCGTCAACTGTTCCGGCGGCGAGTCCGGCGTCAAGCCGTCCAGCAACTCCGCGGTGTCCTCGGCGAGGTTGTCGCGCAACTCACGCGTCTGCTCACGCCGGGAATACGCGTGGACGGCGTCCGCGAGCCGCCCGGCGTGCGCATCCCAAACAGCTACCAGTTCGGCCTGCTCGACCACCGTATTCAGCTGCGGATACCGCTCCTCGGCGATCTGGAGCAGCCGTGCGTCCTCCGGCGACCGGTTATCGACCGGTCCGCTACTCGTCTCGAGGATCACCGCCTCGAGGCGCTGGGTCACTTCATCCGGGGTCGCGTCTTCGGGGATGCCCAGTTCTTCGCGCAATTCGTCGCGTTCGCGGGTCAGCTCGACCAATTCGGCCGGATCGACCTCCAGCAGTTCGGCTATGTCGTCGCGCTCCGCGCGCGCCTCATCACGCCGCGCCTCGGCCTCCGCAAGTTCCTGGCGCACCACCTCCAGCCGCTCGGGCCGGTCCCGTCCGGGCCTTCCGAGTGCCCAGGCGTCCAGTCCGACATCGTCGCCGTAGCCTGTGAGGGTGCCGGGGATGTCGTTTCGACGAGGCTTTTTCCGAGGGCGGCTCTCCATCGCGTCTTCGGGGCGCACCGGTCCCTGATACGGAGGTACCGGACGGGCGCTGGGAGCTTCTGAATTCCCGGAAGGCTCGTCACCGGGCTCGATGGCTGACGTCCGCGCCTCGGAGCCGCTCACATGCACACCGGCTTCGGCCAGCCATGGGGTGGTCAAATTCGTGTGTAGGTCGTCGAACGCGGCAGTGAGTTCGGTCGCGGACGGGCCCCAGCCCATATTCGAAACCTCCGCCGAGTACGAGTCATTCGTACGGGTGAGGATCCAAGTGAATTTCCCGGTCGTGCCCTCCAGCAAGTTGAGCGTCAGCGTGATCGACAACTGATTCGCGGACGACTCCACGCTGTCGACGCCCACCCAGTAACCATCGCCGGAACTTCCGAATATCGTCCAGGCCCGGGCTCCGGCTTCATCGATCAATTCAGCGACGGACGGCACAGGCCCGTCCACCCAAGGTCGCCAGACCTTGCCTTGCAGGGTGCCGTGGACGACCTCGACCGCCGAGGGATCGATGTCGTGTGCACGCAGCCATTTCCGGAGTTGCGCACCGAATTTCAGTTGCTTCGCCAGGTCCTTCGGACCGTCCAGGAACGTACCACTGGTGAAGTTCAACTCCTTCAGGACGCCGTCGCGAATCTTCCAGTAGCCGAAGGCTATCGGCCCATCGGCGGGGTCGTCATAGGTGCTGTACAGCACGCCGTGCGGCGTACCCACCCGCCGCATGGCGTCGAACACCTCGCTGTAGTTCACCGACCGGATGTCCTCCGGGGCGACCCCGATCAGGAAATACTCGTGACCGTTGGTGTTGTACAGCCCGTTCGGCCCGTAGAACAGCCCGTCCCTGACCGTCGGCTTCCAGATCCCGGCACCCCTGACCGCCTCCGGCTTGTAGAACTCCGATACGAGCGGTGGAGCGACCTCGTATTCGGCAGGTGCGGACTCATCCTGCGGCGCACTCGCTACGACGGCGCTCGGGATGCTCTGCGGGCTGTCCGATGGGTGCCCCTCCGACTGCTGTCGCGGGCCGCTCGAGTACTCGGAGGCCATCGACCAGGGGATGCCTGCCTCGGCCAGGGCTGCCTGTAATGCCTCGTCCGGAGGCTCTCGATGGAACACCACATGGGCGATCTCGGCGAGCGTGACACCACCGTGGATCTGGGCCTCGATGTAACTGTTGCGAAGGAACCGCTCTCCGGCGTAGTCGCGGTCGATGCCTTCGAGTCCGAAGTAGGCGAGCTCGCCATGGTTGCTCGGGGTGGCCGCGAACG
The DNA here is from genome assembly GCF_042733915.1 of Nocardia sp. NPDC059691. Taxonomy (NCBI): domain Bacteria; kingdom Bacillati; phylum Actinomycetota; class Actinomycetes; order Mycobacteriales; family Nocardiaceae; genus Nocardia; species Nocardia sp. NPDC059691. The sequence goes on from NZ_JBHWFB010000001.1 coordinate 601,721, forward strand.
ACTCGGGCTGCGGATCGGTGACCCTGCTCGGGATGGCCTTCACGCCCCAGGGACTGCCGATGCTCGCCGTCGTCCTCGACGCCACCTCCGATTCGAGTACGACGTCCACGTCGCCGTGCTCGTCTGCCATATCGCCCTCGTGCTCCCACGAGCCACGGGTCGTGCGGACACGTGCGTATACCGGCCGCAATTCCACCGCGAGATCACGCGCGTAACCGAACAGCTCCTGTTCGAGTTCCGCCCTGCGCTCCAAATACGTTCGCCCGAGTAGGCTTCGAGCCGCGGTTTCGAAGACTGTCTTGAACCTGCGACTGGCGATGATGCGCTGGAGAGTCGCGGCTCTGACCCGAATAACGATCTCGCCGCTGAATGCCTGTTGTAGCTCCTCGGTCATCAGAGCGCGGAGTCGCTCCGGCGTGATATCCAACTCCGCCGCCAACGCCGCGGCCCTGCGCTCATTGCCGACGTAACGCTCGGCGTAAGCACGCTCCCCGTCGTCGGGGATGCGCCGTTCCGCCTCGGCCCGCAGCTCCTGCGCCTGCGGATCATCCGCTTTCTCCGCATCGAGGATCCGGTGGAACAGCTCCACAGCTTCGTCGCTCGGCCGACGAAACTCCGGTACGGGACTGTCGGCGGCCGGGGGCTGGTTGTCCCCGTTGTGTGTGGATTCGGGTGACTCAGCGGTGTCGTTGGGCGAGGTGGTTTCGTCGCTCCCCGGTTGCGATTTGCCGGTGGGTTCCTCGGGTTCGCCCGTTCCGGAAAGCTGGTCGGTGACGGGGTTCTTGTAGTTGAATACGCCCCACTCGAGTCCGTCCGGTCCGATGCCGCTTGTCGTTGTCCGGTGGCGCTTGCGTGCGGGACGCTCCGGTGCGAACGGATCGACGGCCTGAAAGGACACCACCGGGCCGGGAGACGGATTGCCGCCGCCGGGCCGCAATCGCTGCTCGGGACGGCTGGACGGAGTGCTGCCACCAAGCCGGAATTCGGCTCGTTGGGCAGCTACAGCGGTGATGTTGTCTTTCGCCTCGGCGTCGAAACCGAGTTGTACGAGGGCTGCGGACACGGCGAGCAGGTCGCCGGGAGACGCGGCCCAAGCCTGGCGGACGACATCCGCGAGATCATCCGCGGTGGGGAACTTTTCCAGCACGCCATCGGAAACCAGCGCGACCACACCGTCCCCTTCCAGGTCCGCGAAGGTCTTGGCGTGGGACTCCATTCCGATTGCTTTCCTGCCGAGCGCGCGATTGATTCCCTCGGCCAATGCCGACCGTGACGCCTCCTCTTCGGACCAGCCGAACGTGTCCATCAGATCGGGGATATTGGAGTCGTCTCGGGTGAGCTGCTTCGCGGGGCCGCCGTCCAGTGGGAGCCAGTACGCCCTGCTGTCGCCGACCCAGTCCACCGTGACCCGGTCTTCCTCGATCAGCGCCAGCACGATGGTGCACACCGGCGGATTGTCGTGTCCGGCGTATTCCGTGGCTGCCAGATCGAGCACGAATTGCTGTGCCGCCGCCGTCGACTCCTGGGCGATAGTCGACGGAACGAATTCGCTTCCTGCTTCGATCTGGGACAACGCCTCGACCGCATGGTCACGCGCAGCGTCGACCGCACCTCGGGCCGCGCGATGCCCTCTCGAAGCGGACGTGCCGTCCGCCAGTACCGCGACGGCGACCGGCTTGCCGTTGACATCGACAACGGCGATCGCGAACGCATCCATGTTCGTCGGATGTCGCTCGTCGGGTGTGCCGCCGATGTCGCTGACGCCGGCAACCGCGCCCAGATCCGACTCGACGTGGCGGCGTGGTTCCGGGTCACCTTTGTCCGCTGGGGCCGGCCCGACTCGTACCGGCCGCCGCTCGGCTGAACTCGATGTCTGTCCGGCCTCCGGCCATTTCACGGGTTCGGGCTGCGGTGCCTGCTGCGGCTCGGCTGGTGCCTCTGGGTTGGGGACGGCGTCCTCGGGCTCGCGGGGCGCTTCGGGCCACACGACTTGCTGCGGCTGTACCGGCGCACGGTTCGCCGGCTCGGGCTGCCCCTGTGCGGAGTTCGGCGGCGTGGCGATACGCGGATCAGGCGTACCGTTCTGTTGGGGCGCGGGTGGTGGTGCGATGCGGGGATCGGGCGCCGTGCCTTGCTGCCAGGGCGTCGGACTCGGCTTGTTCGGGCCGGCCGACGGAGCGCCGTCGTCGTCCGCGTTCGGAGGCGGGGGAGGTATCAGGACCCCGTTCTCGTCGAACAGGGCGACCCAGGCCTTTCGTAGAATCGTGTCCAATCGCGCTGTGTTCGTGGCGCGCTCGATCGGCCGCAACTGGGCCACAGCCGGGTTGATCTCGATGATCGGGCCGCCGCTGTCCTTCGTCAGTACCAGCACCGTGTCGGTATTGAATTTCGTCAGCAATCGCACGATCGCGGTCGCCTTGGCGGGCATCTGGTCGACGAGGTCGAAAGCCTCGGTCAACGAATCGAGCTGATGCAGGTTCTGGTCGCCCACCGCCCGCGCGAGGTCTCCTCGGGAGTAAATGGGGCTGGTATCCCGCACTCCGGTGGGAATGGTGACGACCTGTCGTCCGTAGCGGTCGTTGACCACCTGGAATGCCAGTCGCGCCTCTTCTGGCTGGATGATGAATTCGGCACGCTCACCAGGTGGCGTTCCGCGCAGAGCGGACGGATCGGTGTGCCTCGGCGCGAGTGCCCGGCCGGCGCGGTCGCGCTCGGCGCGCAGGTCGTCGCGCCGACGCGTCAGCTCGGCGACAGCGGCGGGGGAAAGGTCCGGGTCGGCGAGCCGATGCTCCAAGCCGAGGACCGCCAGCTCCAGTGTGAGCCAACGGTGGGCGAGTGCGTCGAGTCGAGCTTTGTCGGCGGCCAGCCGCTCGTGCTCGGGCGTCCCCGGTTGGGATTCTCCGAGCTGGACATACGCGGCCAGTCGTTCTCGGGGTACATCGGTTTGCGGTGGACCGTCTTGTGCCGCGAACTCGGCCGGTCCAGCCTCCACATCGTTCTGCTGGGGCGGGCCCAACGCTGTTTGCATCTGGGTAACCCGGGTGTCGGCTGAGTGATAGCGGTTCACCGCTTCGGTCGCCATCCGGATCTGCGTGGACAGGTCCGGATAGACCTGCCCGCTCGCCGCGTTGTTCGCGTCCATCAACGCGGCCAGCCACTCCTTCGCGGCATCGAAGTGGTGGACCAGCAGCGTGAGGCGTTCTCGGGGAACGGTCGTATTCGTCTGCCGCATCGCGGCCACCAATTCATCGAGGTGGCCGAGCATGTGCTGCAACTTCCGATTACGTGCCCTGTCCGCGTCCGTCGCCGCGGTGTCTTCGGTGGCGGCATCGAGTTCGGCCGCGATGCCTTCGCGCACCAGCCGGAGCGCGTCCAGGTCGACAGTGGCCAGTAGGCTGAAGAAACCGAGACTCGGCCGGGCCTCCGTCGGCGCGTCGCGCAACTCGGCCAACACTTGCTCGACCCGTTCGTCAGCCGCTCGGTGACGGTTCACGGCCTCCACCGCAAGCCGCTTCTGGTCTTCGACGCCCGGGTACACCTGGCCGTCGGTGGCATGGTGCGCGTCCATCAGGGCCGCCAGCCACTCCGCGGCGGCATGGAAATGGTGGACCAGCGGGCGGAGTCGATCCGATGCGACGGTCTCTTCCGTTCGACCCAGCACCGCACGCAGCTCGTCGAGGTGCCCGAGCATGTCGTCCAGTCTCCGGAAGCGGGCCACGTCCGCGGGTTCCGCGGCCACACCCGTATCGAGGATGGCGGCATCACGTTCGGACGCGACGCCCTCGCGAACCAACTCCAGCAGTCCGGGATCGACGGAGGCGAGCAACTGCTGCACCAATGACTCGTCCTCGGGCGGCACGGGACTTTCGGGTGCGGCGGGCTGGTTCTCGCCGGTGATATGGCCGGAACTGTGCGGGTTGGGGGTGCCTTTGTCGTCGCCCGCAGGCGTGGAGTTCGACGCGGATCGGGAGAACTTCGAGGAGCCCCGGTGGGCGTCCGGGCTGTGGTCGTGCGCGCCCGCCGGTGGAGCGGGGCTGGTAGCCCCATGCCGTAGCTGCGAGGACGAGCCCGATCGATCACCGGTGCCGGTCTCGGTCGTCACGCCCATCCTGGCCTGGTGCTTGTCCAGCATCCGAACCAGATCGTCGAGGACGAACAGAGGTGTGCCATCTCGTCCGGGAGTCGTGAACTCGGGTTCCTTACCCTGCCGGTACGCGGCTCGAGCGTCGGCGCTCATCTCACGCCACTTCCCGGACAGCCTTGCGACAAAGCCGTCCGGCGCGATACTCGGGATGAATCCTTGGTCGGCCGGAATCGAGCCGCGGTTGTCCGGCGGGGCCGGTGTCACGGCGTTTTCTGGCCAGTCCCGAAGTGCCTCCGCGACCGTGTGGCCGTTCAGCAATGCCCGTAGCGCGAACACCGGATGCGTCGGATCCGTCGGCGCGCTCCGACCGAAGGAATTGGCCGCCTCGGCCAGTGCCTCCGCCGGATTGAAGACAGGCTTTCGGCCCCATCGGTCCCACTTCGCGGGAATTTCGTCCCCGGGGATGAAATCGGCTGCCCGCCCGCCCGGCTCGGTCCTAGGGTCCTGCTTTTTCTCACGACTGTAACCATTGAGCTGGTTCAGCCATTCGTCGAATCGGGCGTCCGGGGGAAGAGCTTTTTTCTGTCGCAGTCCGACAAAGAATTCGTATAAGTATCCGAATGCTCTCGGAGCCAGCTGATTCCGATAATCTTGCTTTTTGTCGAACCGGGCATCGGGGTCAAGTATCCCTGTAGTCCGGAGCTCCGCGAGCTCGGCATATCGTGATGGGCTGATCGGTGGTGCGCTCTGCCCGCGTACTTCGTCCGGATCGCGTAGATGGGCCAACTCATGACGAAGAGTGTCATATACGGGATCGCCAGTCGGGGCCGCTTTCCAGCCACTATCGAAATCTGCCTCTGCCGCTTGGGCGAAATATTCCGGGTTGGCCATGTAGTTCTCATTGAGAAATACAATAATTTCCTGCTCGCCCAACATGGTGTCAACGGCGGCGAAGGCTCCGTGCGCCATTGGGGTCACGATTATCGCCGCAGGGCGGATCGATGGATCTTCGGCCACCGCATCGACGATCGCATTCCGGACGGACGACGCTGATTGGACGGGAATTCCCAGCTTGTCCAGTCCTAATACATCGATACCCAGGGTGGTCTGCACCTGTGCCGCGATAGCCTGATTGACACCCGGGTCGTACTCCGGTTCGGCAATCGTCATGGCGGGGTCGAGTGGCTGCGGTGCTGTCGAATCGGCCTCGGCGACTTCTCGGGTATCCGCACGATGTTGTTCGAACGGTTCCGCGCCGACCACGCCCATCTTCGTGGTCAACCTCTCGTGCATGGCACGCATGATGGGTTCGACTCGATGCGGCTCGGCGCCCGGATCGACGTCGTGGTACCGGACCGTCGTGCTCCCGTCCACCGTCCTCAGTTCGAGAGTCAACCGACCGGGCTCTCCGCGGACCGGGTTGAGCTCGAGCGTGACCATGACGCCGTCAGCCGAGGGACGGGCGTTGACGACGTTCACCCAGTAACCGATGCCGTACCCGGAGAACACCTGGTCCGCATCGAGACCACCTGCACGGATGAGGTCCTCGGCCGACGTGGTCACCGCATCGGGGCCCAACAACTGTCCTTGGTTGCCGCCGCCGAACTCGACTCCCGTGAGGTCCATCCCACGAGTCGCCAGATCGAACGTGATCTGGGCGGCGGGCATCGGATTTGTTATCGAACTCCGGAATCCTTCCGACCAGAAGTCCAGCCTGTTGAGCTGACCAGACGTCATCCAGCTGACGGTCACCGCCGCAGTCTTCTTCCCTTCTCGCAGGAACGCGGCGTGCAGGTGCATGTGGAGTACGTCTCGGCCTCTCGCCGTGAGGTAGTCGCCGGCCGTACTCATATTCAAGGTCTCACCCAGATGATCCTGAGTGGTGTGCGGCAGGTCGCCCGGCCCGACGAACAGTCCCTCAGGATTCACCGTGAGCGGGATGACAGCGGCTTGCGCGTGATAGTCGGCGACGGGATCGTCCGGGACGATTTCCTCGTACTCGGTTTTGCTCGGCGTAACCGCGTCAGCAGGTGTGGTCGCTGATTGCTGGGCCGTGGTGCCGGACGGGGTGGTCGGTGAGCCGTGGCCATAGGGACGCAGCGGATTGTTTTCGTCGTGATGGTAGACGCGGGGGTCGGGTCCGACGACAACGCGCCTGAACCGCCGGTTCCGGGCAGGGCGGTCAAGGACCGCATCAAGATCGACATCGCTGTAAAGGTGCGGATCGGGGCCCGGGGTTCGTGTGGCACCTCCAAGCCGATTCGCTGGGTTGGGGGATTGCTCGGTGTCTGTACTCCCGCCCAAGTCGACGTCCCTTGCCCGCGCCTCCGTCACCATCGCCGACCGGCCACTGACACGCAGTTTGTGTCCGATACGGATCAGATGGGTGCTGACTGTGGCCGATTTCATGTCCATCGCCTCGGCGATCTGCCGATTCGTCTTGCCCTTTGCGACCAGGCTGAGGACTTCGGTTTCGGTCTCGGACAGGACGTCGCGACCGGGCACAGGATTGGGTGCGTCTTGGACGGTGTCCGCGAGTGGGAGGACGCGTGCCTGCAGCGCACGCCCTACCATTCCCGCTCGGTCGCGGATACCGAGTTTGCCGCCGATGCGATTCAGGCGGTTCTTCACTTCGTCAGGCGACAACCCGACGGATATGCCGATCTCCTTGTTCGTCATGCCTTCTGCGACCAAGCCGAGCACTTCGATCTCGGCTTCCGACAAAGGATCGTGGTGTGGCACGGATTCAGGCTTGGTGAGGGAAAGGATGCGTGCGTGCGTCGCACGCGCCACCATTCCGGCGCGATCACCGATGCCGAGCTTGTCGCCGATGCGAGCCAGGTGCGTCTTGACGGTCTGCCACGACAGGCCGAGTGCTTGCCCGATTTCTTTGTTCGATCTGCCCTCTGAGACCAAACCCAGGACCTTGATCTCCTGTTCAGTCAGCTTTCCCGGCGTCTCATGGAATTGCGCCGTTATATCCTGCGCATCGAGCACACCTGCGGCTTCGGCTGCCGAAATGATCGCTGGTCGGCCGCGAACCCCTAGCTTGTCACCGATCTCCTTCAGGTAGAACTTCACCCTGCTCTCGGATCGGTTCAGCCGCTGCGCGATGGCACTGTTCGACAAACCTGAAGCGATCATACGAATCAGTTCGACGTCTTGTTCGGCTAAGCCATGATCGACCGAATCCTCTCCGCGAGCAACGATTCCCGGCTGTCTCTCCGGTTCGGTGGGCAGCGCCGGGGCGGCAGTCGACTGCGTCTGTGGTCGGCCTTCGGCGAAATCCGTCGTGGTTCGGCTTCTGACCTCACCGACCAGGGCCTTGGCTGAGACTTCGTCCATATCGATGAGCGCGGCGGCCGTCAGGCTGGCGCCGGTAGATTGCTCCAACGCGGCCGCTGTGGAGTCGAGTCCACGCCAGTACCTGCGTTGCAGCCATCGGCGCGTCGCCTCGGGCAGTTGCGTCCAGCTCGCCTCGAACGTTTCCCTGCGCATTTCTGCGATCAGGCGAAACTCTGAACCTGCTCCGGAGACCCCTCGGCCTTGTAGCGACTCGAGGACGCCGTCGCGGATCTGTTGGAAGAATCTGTGCTTGACGACATCTTCCGCGATATGACGCAACCATTCGCCAACGTCCTGTCCCTCGGCGACCGGCCACCGCCTTCTCTCCGCGAACTGGAACACCGTGCGGTTGATCTCTTGGGCCAACTGCACCAGTTGCTCGTCGCCGGGATTCTTCGGGGCGGTTGGAACACCGAGTACCTGGCGCACATGCCGGAAGGTCGCTACTCCGTGCTCCTCCCGCAGCTCTTGGAACGCCGTTTCCTCGCCGTTCTGTGCTCGCTGCAACATCGTGGGCGTCTCGGCCGAAGACCCCGTCGCCTGCGAGTCGAGTTTCACCGGGTCGGCGCCAGGTTCCGGCAGGTCGATGGTGTGCATTTCGACCGATTTCTCGGTCGCTCCGCTCTCCGCTGCGAGCTTTGCGCCGACCGGCTGCGGACCGACGTTGGCGGATGCCACGTCTTCACCCGTTTCGGCTGCCTGCCTACGCTGCTCGAGATCGGTGATAATCGCGTCGACGAATTCATCGAGAGGCAGCGTTCGGTCGTTGCGCTCGGTCATGTCCAGCTGACGCAGCCCGCTGCGGACATCCACGTCCCAGAACGGGTAGATATTGAGTTCCACCACGGAGTCACCGGACCGGTAGACGGTGGGCTCGGCCACAACGTTGCGAAGAGAGGCCTGCAGTCGTCCGCGGTTGATTCGCGCTCGGTGGCGCAATCCGCGATCGATGTCGTCCTGTGCGGCGTCCGCGGGGGCACCGAGATGATTGAGCGGCGCCAGCGCCTTGGCGATCTTCGGAATATCACGATAGCGGACCGCGATAGCCAGTTCGCCGGGAACGTTCAAACGCAGGTGGCGTACCGGTTCGATGGCGTCGGCCAGCCATTGTGGCAGCTCGTGCGCTTCTCGTATTTCGAAGCTGGATTCACCTACCGCGACCCGTACTAGGCGCTCGCCCGGCTCGCCGGTTTCCTCTAGCACTATCCGGACCGAGTCGTCGTCGCTGTTCTCCAGCGCGGTCACCACACGCTCAGCGAGTTCCAAGCCCGCGTTGTCGACCTTCTCGGCGGGCCAGTCGAACAGCAGCTCGATCAATTGATCCCAGGCGTGCGAGCCTGCCTGCAACCGCGCCGATTCACCCCGCAGGTCCGGATTCTGTGCCCGCACGATGAATTCGGTCTTCGACGGTGCGGGGTCCATGGCCTCGTTCGGATGCGGAAGCGACTGGTGCGTGTCGCCGTCGTCGGACTGCTCACCGTGGGGTGCGGTTTCGCTCGGCAGTCGCTTGTCCGCGGGATCGTCGGAAGTCGCCCGGGGGTCGTTGCCCGCGTCCGGCGTGTGATCGCCGTCCGACTGGATCGGCGGGATTACGTTTCCGGTTGGAATGGATTCGTCGGCTGGAGCGCTTGGGCGTCCTCCGCTGGGATTCCTGTCGGACTCGGTGGAATCCGGGTCGTCACCGCGTGGCCCATGCAGCTCGAACCAGGTCGATTTGCCGTTCTCGTGCGTGGTGGCCCCGTGGGCGTCCGACATCATGGCGACGAACTCGCCGCCGCGGCCACGTTCGGCATCCCAGTCCGGCATGCCGGTTCGCTCCGGAACGACTGTGCTGTCGTCGGTGACGGTGAATCGGGTTTTGCGGGTGTCGTCGGTATCCGTTGCCGTGGCGACGACCGCGACCTTGCCCTCGGTCCACCGCAGGGCATTCGCCACCATCTCCGAGATCAGCAGTTCCGCGGTTTCGATCTGGACTTCGGTGAGCCAGGGGAGCTTCTGCGGCAGCGACCTCACCCATCGCCGGGTCTTCGCGGCGGGGGCGACTCGCGGGCCTTCGTCACCGATCTCGCCGATCGCTTCGCCGACATCGCGGACGACGAACTCCTCGTGGGCCAGCGGTGCGGACGGCTGGTTGCGCTTGCGCGGCTTCGGCTTCGGCTTCGGCGTCGGGAGCTGCGCCGGTGGCTCGGGTGACGGCTGTGGCGGTTCGGGTGGGGGCGGTGGTGGTTGTTGTTTGCGCGTACGTTTGCCCCGTTTGGGTTCGTCTGGATCGGCACCCATTCGGGTGACCAGGCGCTTCCGCTCCGTCTTCTTCGGCGGTGGGGCAGGTTGCAGGTGTGGGACTCCGCCGACGGCCGGCAGGCGGCTGGGGTCGTCGCTGTATTCGAGAGAATGCGGGTTCAGTTGCGGGGCAGCGGGTTTCTGGGGCGCACCGGGGACGTCGGGGCTCGGTTCGGTCGCGTACCGGGATGGCATCGAGAGTGAGTCGGGCGTTTTGCCGAGCCCGGCGTCCAGATTCGTTTCCGGCGCGGCCATATGGCGATCCGACAGGGGGTCGGTGATATCCGGAGCGCGCGGTGAGGTGGGACCAGGGGTGTTCTCGGGGTCGTCGGGGTTTTGGACGAGGCGCCCCAAGCCGACGGAATCGTTGGGCAGGGGAGTCAAAGAGGGGGTGTGCGGTATGACGGGTATCGCGTCGGCGGGTGGTTCGTCCTCCAGCGGGTAGGAGACGCCGGGGATGACTACGTAATCCCCGGCGGGCTTCTTCTGGACGCTGTGTTCCCGCGGGTCCTGTTGGACGCTGTGCTCCCGGGGGTCTTTTTGGATGTTGTGTTCCCGGGGGTCGTCCACGACGGTGCCCGGTGGGGTGGGGAACTCCTCTGGATCGGCGTCGGGTTCGTCGTCGCCCGGTCGGCCGGTTGCGGCCGCCGGGGCTGTCGCGGCGGAGTGGGGAGTTTCTCCGGGATCGGTCGGCAGGAATCCCGTTGGCGAAGTCGATGCTGTTGGCGAGTTCGTCCGAGCGACAGAGTTTCCCAGATCCGCTGACGGAAATCCTGCCGCTGCCGCCGATGCCGTCGGCGCGTTCGTGTGGGCGGTAGGGCTGTTGGCATTCGGTGTGTGGCCCGCCAGTGGTGCCGCGAGCGGGCTGGTGCCGCCCGAACTGCGCGTGCCGCTGGACGTTGTCGGCCCAACAGGCGGTCTCGGCTCGCCGGTGTGCGAGGTATTGCTCGCCGCCGGGGATGCGGTCGAGGGGGGAACGGGGTTTCGCGGCTCCGCCGTGGCGGAGGCATACCCTGCGGGGTCGGTGTTCGGTGTCGGAGTACTGGCCTGTGCGACCGGATTCTGCGTATCGGAACCAACAGGTGTCGCGGGCGCGGCATCCGGAACGGACGGTGCGTGCCCCGCCACGGCGTCTTCCGTTCCGGCGTGCGTCGAGGGCGGTGGTGTGGTGTCCGCGGCCGGTATCGGCGCTTCCACCGATGGTGCGGCGGTATCCGCACTCGCTGGTAGTGAAGTCTGAGCCAGCTCCGCTTCCAGCTTGGCGATCTCCGCGTCGAAATCGACCCTGTGCAGGGGCTGTCCCTCGTGGGTGGTCGCGCCCTCGTCCAGTGTGCCACCGGCCGGTCGGGGCCCCGCCATGTCCGGAGAGGCGTTGCCCGCCGACTGTTCCGGCGCGACCAAGTACATCTCTCCGGCAGGTCCGTGTTCGACCATGAGTGGGCTCGCGTAAGAACTGCTGCCGTCGTCGAGAAGGACTTCCGTGCCCGGCCGGGTAGCGGACCCTTCGGCGGTCACATTCATTCCCCGCTGCTCCGGGCGCACCTGAGGATCGCTGATCTGCGCCTGGCGGGTCGGCATCGGTGTGGCCGAACCGCCTTCGGGATGGGCGGCCACGGCGACACCGCCTCGTGTGGTCTCGGTCATGTTCCAGCCGGACCATCCGGTGCCGCCACCGCGCGACGACGAAGGCGACGACCCTCCCGACGGGTAGTCGGGCGTGCTCCTAGGTGCGATTCCGCCGCCGCCGTCCAGCGACTGGCCAGGGCCCTCGCCGCGTAGGATTCGGGCGATGGCGTCGTCGACCATGTCGCGGAGGATCTGATCGCCCTCCGCCATCCTCGCCTCGGACAGGTTCTCGGGCCGGTCCATCGAACCATCGCCGGACTCGGGATGCCTCGCTCGCGGTGCGTCCACGTCACTGGTGGTGGACGTGGACTCGGGCGTCGCCGTCTGTGTTTGCGGCGGACGACCATCCCCGGGCGCGGAAATTCTGGCTGATGGCGCCGCGTCGGGGGGCGGCCCCGAATCGAGAGAGGGCACCGGTTCGGTCGAACGCGCGTTCGCCCCGGCCCGCCCGGCGCGCACCCCCGCCCCGATCCCGCCGACGAGGCCGGAGCCGAAACCCGTCCACACCATGGTGGCCAGGTCTTTGCCGCGCAGGTCGCCGCCCGTCAAACCCCACGCGGTCAGCCCACCCGCCAGACCACCGGCCATACCGCCCACGCCGCCGGCCGCCACGGTGCCCAGCACACGCCCGCCCGCTTTGATCGCGAAGGGCGCGACGCGACGACCGACCTCGACACCGACCAGACCACCGGCGGCGCCTGCCGCGGCTCCGATCCTGACCTTCTGCCAATCCACCTTCTCGCGGTGGCCCTGTGCGATCTGGACACGTTGTGCGACATAGGGCACTCCGCCGCCGATCACCGTCCCGAAGAACACGCCCTTCGTAGCCAGCATCAGTTGCGGATGCTCCGCGACGAACCGCGCCGCCCTGCCCAATATGGTCAGAACCAAGTCGCGCTGCGCGAGTTCCATCCCCGCCCTGGCCTCGGCGCGATCGGAGATCGCCTTCACGATGCTGCCGGGCGGCGGCATGGCCATGTCGATGATCCACTGGGCCAGCAGCGCTCCTCCGATGCCGATGAGGACGTACTGCCCGTACTCGGTATCCGTGGCGTTGGCGTACAGTTTTCGGGCCATCGAGTTGTTGAACTCGATCTGCGCATGGATCTGGTCGAGGATCTTGCGATACTGCGTCTGTATTTCCGTACCGGTCTCGCCCTCGACCGCCTCGTCCAACCGCTCCAACGCCGCTTGGAGCCGATGCGCCACCGGCATAAGGGCGTTCGCCGCGTCCGACCAGGCGTCGGCATCGCGCCGCATCGCCTCCGGGTCCCCCTCCGGAAAGTGTCCCAGCACCATGCTGGTCAGCCAGTCGGGGAAATAGTCCGGGATCTGCACCATCAGGCGCTCGATTGTCCGCGGGCGTGCTCGATGACCAACCGGTGCAGTACTTTCGCGGGCCCGCAGGCGCGGCTGCCACGCAGTTCGACTTCGGTGAACGCTTCCACCACCGCCGCACGGGGATCGAAAAGGTCACCGCAGAAGCACGCGCGGATCAGCTGCGCGCGCCACTCCCGGTAACCGCGCACGATCGCGGCCAGCGTGTCGCCGCGATCCCAAGGCCCGCTGATGCGCCGGTACTCCATGAGCAGCGAGCGTTGCGCCGACTGCCGCACATGGCGGCCGGAGGCCGCTTCGAGTATCCGGCCGAGGTCGCGAACGATGGTCGAATACATCGGGCGGTCCGCGGATCCGGCTACGCGCTCGCCCGAGCCAGCCGCGGCCTCGACCTTTTCGGCGAGGAGTACTGGATTGGCCGCCGCTACCCGGTCCAGCAGAATCCACCCGCCGGTGACCGCGTCCGCTGTGTCGTCGGACGCGCGATTCGGCACCACGCGCGACACCGTGCCATCCCGCAGGTCGGTGATCTCGATCCCGGCCGGTCGAATGAAAGGATATTTGCCGAGGATGCCGTCGACGGCCGCCGAGATCTCGTCGACCGTAGGTTTCGACACACCGGAGTCTTCGAATCCGGCGATCCGGAGGCCGTGGCGAGCGGCCAGCGCCCGCGCGGCGGCCACGGCATCCGGGTCCGTCCGTACCCGGGAGTGCTTCGCTTCCGCCGGTGCCGGTTTCGGCTTGCGCGCTTTCGGGTCCTTGCCGGGTTTCGCCACGTCGGGCCTCGGCCGCTTGCGGCGTGGCGGGAAGGCCTGATTCTGTGCCGGACCGCCCGGGCTGCGCGACCACGGCGTGCCGGATGTGTTTCGCATCCATGGCGAATCAGCGGGCGGCCTCGTCCATCGGGTCTCCGGCGTACGCGGGACGGCCGCGGGTCCGGACGCGCCGGGCTTGGATGTCGCCGCAGGGGATGGTTCGGCGGCGGCAGGTGTGGCAGGGGCCGGTGATGTCGGGTTTCGCGCGGCGTCTCGCGCCGTTGGCGTCGCCCGGTCCTGGACGGAAGGTGTCGAGGGGAAGTTGGCAGACGGCTCCTGCCCGGACGAGTAGGGAGTACCGGCCGGGCCGTAGTCGCCGGGGTTCGTCGACCCGGGCGCGATCGGGTTGCTGGTCGGTTGATAGCCGGGCTGTCCTGTTCCATGTGCGGCAGTAGGGCCACTCGACGTAGCGGTAGGGGTGTCGACCTGGGTGGCGGGGTTGTCGGCTTGGGCGGTGGGGTTGTCCGCCGAGGTGGGCGCAGTGGTGTCGCCGGCGGATCCCGGCTCGGTGTTCGGCGTGGAGCCGGACTGCGACGGCACCGGACTCCGCGACTGCGGCTGGCCGTAAGGAGTGTTGCTGACCGGCACGGAGTCGAACGGGTTCTGCTGGCGGAGCCGGGAGCCGCTGTTGTGGTCCTGGTCGTGCAGCGCCTCGCCCGCGTCGGCGACGCTACTGCTCATCCCGTGCAGATTGTGGACCAGGTTCTCGAAGCCGGTGATCCCTTTTTCGGACGCCGGCTCGTAGCTGTCGCCGAAGGCCCGGCCCGGCTCGTCGTCGCCCCAACATTTGCCCTCGGCGGCGAGTCTTTCCTTCAGGCGCGCCAGTTCTCCTTGCGCGGCGTCGGCAATGGCGGCCAGTTCAGGAGTGACGGCTCGCAGCAGGTCCGTGTCCACCCGCAACGATTGAGCCATGTCCCGGTAAACCCTTCACCTGCGTCAACGACACCGAGAGAGAACATTGTCCGCCAGGATCGTTCCGGCCTCGTGTGCTTTGTTCCCGAGGTTGGGAAAGAACCTTCGCCCTCGTCGTGCCGGACCGAGCCCACGCCGGGTCGCGATCAGGCGGGCAGGGGCGTGTGATCGCGACAGCCGGGTGCATTGTCGCGTTCGGTGATGCGGACGTACAGCCGGAGCAGCACCTCACGCAAGGTGATGCCGAGCTCGGCGGCGTGCATGGCGGCCAACTCGAGCGCGAGGTCGCTGGCGAGTGTGCCGGGATCGCTGAGCATTTCGTCGAGCACCATCCCGCTGACGGCCTGCTCGCGGGTAAGAGTGACTGTCGGCAGCCAGCTGAGTTCCCAACCGGTGTCAGAGGAATAGGGGAGCAGCCGCGCCGTTTCCGGGGTGATATCGCTGGTGATGATCGAATCGGTGATGTCGAGTGCCATGATCTGCTCTCATTCACTCTGTTCGGTATGACGCGGGACCCGCCGGGCTCGCCCGGAGTGCGGTGACCCGCGCTCGGCCACGGCGCGAACATGATGACTTCGTCCGTGCCGGAATTACTCGGTGCACTAATGCTCAGGGAAGGCGCGAGCGTCGAAGGCGGCGTTGTCGTGCAAGGCAACGGATGCGGCCGGCTCGGCTCGGCTCGCGCGGTAACGAGGTATCCGTATCCGGCACCTCCTCGAGTTATCGAGCCACCGAACGCGGCAGGCGGGAAAACCCCTGCGGCGAAGTGAATTGCGGTGGCCTCGAGAACAAGGCTAGGTAGTGACACCTCATGCTGTCAACGAAGCTTTAGCGCTTCGTGACGATATCTTATGAGCAGTTCTGCTCGACAATAGTCATGCGGCTCATAACATGTCGCTGGTCGGCGGAAGTTGCGCTCTCCGCTACCTGGTGGAGTCCGAAAAGCGTGTTTGTGAGCGTCTTCGATCCTGCGGCGGCTGGACATTGATCATCCAGCCGGATTGCTGGTTGACAACGAAATTCGGCGAACGCGATACATCCGACACCGCTTGACACTTGGTGACTAAAATGTCGCATCGTGATACTCCGTGAGCATGCGTATGCAAGGCGCAGAATGGGAGGCGCGGAATGGCTGACTCGGGCTCGGACGAGCAGGTCGGCAACCTGGTCCGCAGGCTACGACTGGAGCGCGGTTACACCCAAGCGTCGCTCGCCACCAGAGCGGGCTGCTCCCGCAGCCTGATTCAGCAGATCGAGAACGGCAGCAGGATTCCGCCGCTGGCGCTGCGCGAACGTCTGAGTCTGGCGCTCGGCGCGGAGTTGCCGACCGATGGCAGCGCCGATCCCGCGACCGATCCGACCAGCAGCGCCTACTACGACCTGCGGATGCGATTCAACGTCCTGCTCGGCAAGGACCCTCAATTGGTCTCGCGCGCACTGAGTATCGCGCAGAGCCTGATCGATGCCTCCGGAGCGCGGGCGGAGATCGAGCCGCTGCGCCTGGTCGCCGATCGGCAATTGGAGCGCGCCGAGGAGATCCTCGCGCAGATTCCCTCGCGCAGCGCGACGGTATGGGAATGGAATACCGTCACCGACTGGCTGACGATCCTGGAGCAGGCCACCACGTCGGTGCGCGCGATTCACACCGCGGACCTGGGCACGATCGGCGGCGACGTCGGCGACGACTATCACGCGGCGATTCTGCGCCTGGCCGACACGACCCACCCACCGAAGATCGATGTACGGCGGATGTATGTGCTCGACGACATCTCGGACGTCTGGCCCTACGACGACAAACTGTGGAAGCAGGCCCGATCGGGCGTGGAAAGCGTGCTGGTCAAGCGCGAGTATGCGCGCAACGCGCAGAGCATGCTCGTAGTCGATGATCGCTACGTCGCGGTGGGCGAGTACGACTACTCGCGTCAGGCCCGGGTCGCGACGCGCTTCTCCGCGCTGAAGCACGATGTCGCGTTCGCGGTCCGGCGGTTCGAGAAACTCTACGACCTCCGGCGCGCCGGTTCGGCCATCGTGGTGGACCAGATCGTCGCGCAGCCGCCGCTGGCGGAGTTCGAACGACTCACCGAGGGCAACTGCCGCAGTCTGTTCCGCGCCGCACTCCAGGAGAAATGGAACACCATGCCCGCACCGGGAGACTCTTCAGAAGGCGAGGTCCCGTGACTCAGAGCCAGGTGCTCATCGATCCGCTCGCCGACCTGGCGAGGCTGACCAATCGCTCCGAGGCCAGGAAACGTGAAGTGCGCGGCCACCTTTCGAGAGACACCTGGTTCGCCGGGACCGGTGGCCGCCGCTACTCGGGCGTCATCGACGCCTACCACGGCGAAACCGGCCGGGCTCCGGACGCGCACGCGGTCGCGGCGCTGGACCGGGCATGGCGCGAAAGCCTGCACATCGCACCCCCGGCGGAGTACCTCGACGGCAGGCTCTACGACAAGCGGCAGCCGTTGATTCTGCGGGAACTCGCGGCCCGCAAGCTGTTCGAGCGCCTGTCGCATCCGGTGGAAGGGGTGCCCGGCGTCCGGGTGCGCCCGGAGGAGGTGATCGTCTGCCCGTACTCGAGCACGATGTTGCTCGAGGAGGCGGTGGCCACCCTCGCCAGGCCGGGCGGGGTGATCGTGTGCCCGGAGGGCTTCTACAAGAGTTCCAGCATCCACGTGGAGAAATTCGGCTTGCGAATCGTCTCGTGCCCGGTGGCTCCGGACGACGCGTTCAAGATCGATCCGGCACGGCTGGCCCGCTGCCTCGCGGAACTGCGGGCGGCGGGCGAACTGTGCGGCGTGCTGCTCACGCTGCCGGGCAACCCCGTCGTCGCGGATTACACGGCCACGGAGCTGGCGGAACTCGGGCGGGTGCTGCTCGACTGCGGTGTTCCGGTGATCTGCGACATGGCCTTCGACCGGCTGGTGGCCTCGCACATCCCGATCGCGGCACTGCACGTGGAGACCGAGCAGGGCATCCGGCGGCTGTACGACGTGGTGCTGACCATCACGGGGAACTCGAAGGGCTACAACGCCTTCGGCCCGTGCAAAATGGGCGCCGCCTGCACCGGCGACGGCGCATGGCTGGCGCGGATCAGGGAACGGCTCACGATTTCGTTCCAGCGCGAGACCACCCATCTGGCCCGCGCCATCCTGGAGCACACCTCTGAGGACTACTTCGACCGCAATCACGCGCTGATGCGCGCGCAGATCGATCGGACATGCGGCCGGATCGCCGCGATCAACACCCGGCTGGGAACCGACGTGCTGCGACCGTTGGGCAACCCGGAAGGCATGTTCGTCTCGGTGGTTTTCGATCGCGCGCTGCTCGACAAGGCGGGCGTGCACACGAGTGCGCAGGTGGAGGACCTGTTGCTCGCCGTGGCCGGCGTCGACAGCGTCGCGCTGGACCGGACCGGCTCGCTGCGTCCCGGTGTCCGGTTGAACGTCCTCGCTCCGCGCAAGGCGCCGCGGCACGAGTCGCCCGCTTTGATCGAGGAACTCTTCGACCGGCTGGAGCAATTGATTCGCGACATCGTCGGCGGGCTCACCTATCGCGACGCGCTCGCCGATCGCGGCCTGACCGCTCTGGTGGCGGAGCCCGGGGCCGCACGATGATCGTCGGAGTGCTGCGCGAGACCGCGTCGCGGGAGACTCGCGTGGCGCTCACCCCGGACGAGGTGCGCACGCTGTCGGCAGCGGGACTCCGCGTTCTCGTGCAGGAAGGCGCGGGACAAGGCGCGGGTTTCGCGGACGAGGACTACAGCGCGTCCGGGGCGGTCGTCCTCGAGGATCGCGCGGCGGTGTTCGAGCGCGCGGGCATCGTCGTCTGGGTGAAACCGCCCGCGTTCGAACTCGACTCGATGCCGCTGCGCGCGGGGACGACGCTGCTCGGCTTCCAGGATCCGCACCACCGGCGCGACGAGATCGACCGGTTGCGCCGCCGCGGCATCGAATCGGTCGCCTTCGACGCGGTGCCACGCGACGACACGACCACCGAGTTCGACGCGCTGTCCACCATGAGCCGGATCGCGGGCGCGGTGGGTTACGCCGAAGGCAGGCGGCTGCTCGCTCCCGGGCGGCTCGCCCGCCCGGTCCGTGCCTTCGTGCTGGGGTGCGGGGCCGCCGGTCTCGCCGCCATCGCGGCCGCGCGCACGTTCGGCGACGAGCGGCCGACGGCGGTCGGCAACCGCATCGAACAACGAGTGGCTGCGATCGGGGCGGGCGCGGGGAAATTCGTGCCGAACCGGGACGACAACGCGGCACTGCTGGACACGCTCGCCGCGACGCCGCCCGATCTGGTCGTCTGCACGGCCGTGCACCGCGGATGCCCGGCGCCTCGCCTGCTCGGACCGGCGGCGCTGGAGCTGCTCGGCTCGGGAACCGTGATCGTCGACCTGGTGGCCAAGGCGGGCGGCAACTGCGTCGCGACCGTGCCGGACAAGACGGTCACCCTGCCCAACGGCGTCGTCGTCACGCATCGCTCCAACTATCCGGCGGATCGGCCGGGCTCGGCCAGCCGTGCCTACGGCGCCGCGACGGCGGCGATGGTGCTGCGAATAGCCGGGCAGCGCGGCGAAGTCCCTTGACGCTCGATGAGAACGTGTTCTAATTTTTGGCATGCGCAGATTTGACGGCCGCCGCGTGGTGGTGACGGGAGCGGGATCCGGCATCGGTCAGGGCATCGCCCTGCGGCTGCTTGACGAAGGGGCGCAGTTGGTCGCCGCCGACATCGACGCGGCGGGCCTGGCGGCCACCGCGGAGAAGGCGGGCGACGGCGCGGAACGACTGCGAACGGTAGCGGTCGACACCGCCGACCCGGAGTCGGTGCGCACCGCGACCGCAGCGGCGCTGGAGTTCCTCGGCGGACTGGACGTGCTGGTCAACGCGGCGGGCATCCTGCGGCCCGCGCGCACCCACGAGATGCCGCTCGAGGTGTGGGACCAGGTGATCCGGGTGAATCTCACCGGCACCTTCCTGATGACCCAGGCCGCGCTGCCCGCTCTGCTCGATACCGGACGCGGCGTGGTGGTCAACATCTCCTCTACCGCGGCCTTCAGCGCGGCGCCCTACCTCGCCTCCTACGCGGCGTCCAAGGGCGGCGTGAACGCCTTCACACACGCGATCGCCCTGGAGTACGCCAAGCAGGGCTTGCGCGCGGTGAACATCGTTCCGGCCGGCATCACCAGCGGTATCACGACGAAGTCCATCCTGGATCAGCCCGAGGGTTTCGATCCGCAGCTGTTCTCCCGGATGACCGGATGGCTCAACGGGGGAGCGCTGGGCAGCCCGGAGGACATCGCCGGGGTGGTCGCGATGGTCGCCTCCGACGACGGCAAATACATGACCGGCACCGAGATCCGGGTCGACGGCGGCGCGCTGATGTAGTCAGCGGGGCGTCGCCACCAGCAAATGGTGCGGAATCGGCGTGCGCGCGAGCCTTCGTTGCTCGACGGTGCAGCCCGCCTGTTCCAGCGCCGCGACCACCTCCGGGACCGGGCGCAGGGTGAACCCGTACGACGTGAACGGAAGCTTCGCCATCGCGTCCGGATCGCCGATGCCGATCACCAGACGGCCGCCCGGCCGGACCACCCTGGCGAGTTCGGCGCAGGCCGCAGCCAGGTCCGGCACGAAGTACACGGTGTTGACGGTGATCGCGGCATCGAGGCTGTCGTCCGGCAGCGGCAGCGCGGTGAGCGAGCCCTCCGCCAGCCGCAGGCGACCGGCATCGATGTCGCTGCCGTGACTCGAGCGCGCGCGTGCCAGCATGTCGGCGGAGATCTCCACGCCGTGCACCACGCCTCCCGCGCCGACCCGCTCGAGCAACCGGGAAAGCCCCGCTCCACCACCGAACCCGACGTCGGCCACGGTGCCGCCCGGCGCGACGGCGGCGGCCTCCACCGCCCCCGTAATGGCGGGCTTGTTGCTGCGATTGAGCACGAAGGCGACACCTTTGCCGAGCACGCCGTGGGGATTCCCGAGTTGACCGGCGAGTGTGGACAACAGACGGCCCCGAACCGAGTTCATGCGCGTCATCGTATCGACCCCCCACTGTGCCGGGGGGCGCGGCGAATACCCGAATACTGTTCTCTCCGGTATCCGTTCGGATACCGCGTTGCCCAGCGAAAGAGGACCACGATGCGTCGGCCGATGACCCTCCTCGCCGCGTGCGTGCTGGCATTGCTGCCCGCTCAGCCCGCGTCGGCGGCCGGGCCATGGGGTCCGCTCGCGCCGCCGAATCCTTTCATCGGGCCGACCGGCACCGCCACCATGCACGGTGACGCGGGGTCATCGGACGCGACACCGCTCGCCGGTCCGGACGCCCGCGCCGCGGCGATCGGCGCGTACCCGCTGGCCTCGGCGTGCCCCACTCTGCTGGAGGGATCGGACCGACTCGTGGTCGCCCTGTGCACCGCGATCGCGGGACAGACCCCGACGGTGCATTTGCTCGATCCGGCGGCGCCGGGCCTGTTGGCGCCATCGCTCGCCGCGCTGCCGTTGACCAAGGGCAGTCTGCTCGGCGGTGTGTACGCCTACCTCGATCAGGACGACCGTCTGGTGGTCGTGGACGGCACCGACCGGTTGCTCCGGGTGCGGCACGAGCGTGACGCGGCGGGAGCGTGGCGGCTGATCAGCGAAGAGTCCGCCGACCTCGGGTCGGTGATCCCGTCGGGGGACAACGTGACGGGACTCGTTCCGGACTGGTCGGGCAACGTGTGGTTCGCGACCGGCCGGGGAGTGGTCGGATTCGTCACCCCGGCCGGGCTGGTCACCGCGTTGACGCTGCCCGCGGGGGAGCAGGTGGCGAACAGCATCTCGGCGGCTCCGCGTGGACAGGTCGCGGTGGCGACGACGCACGCGCTGTACGAACTGCGCGTCGGCCCGTCCGGCGCTCCGGAGATCGCGTGGCGCGCGGCCTACGACCGGGGATCGGCGCGCAAGCCGGGACAGCTCAGCTGGGGCACCGGGTCGACGCCCACCTACTTCGGTCCCGAGACCGGTGCGGACTATCTGACCATCGTCGACAACGCCGACGGGCAGGTGCATGCCTTGGTATTCCGTTCCGGAACAGGCGAATTGATGTGCACGGTTCCGGTGCTCGGCGAAGGTGGGGCCGGAAGCGAGAATTCACCCGTCGGCATCGGCCGCTCGATCTTCGTGGCGAGCACATACGGCTACCCGTATCCGGCGCTGCCCGAGGGGGCGGGGCCCGCGTCGCCGCCGAATGCTCCGTTCACCGGGGGGATGACGCGAGTCGACGTCTCCGCTGACGGATGTCACGTGATGTGGGAGAACGAGGTTCGGAGTGCCGCCGTTCCGCGGCTGTCCACCGCCGACGGCGCGCTCTACACGGTCGCGCGCGTCGGCTCCGATCACACCACGCCCGTGGACGGGTACGCGTTCACCGTTCTCGACCCCGAAACCGGTGCGGTCACCGCATCGCATCCGCTGCCCGGCACCATCGTCGACGATCCGCTGGAGACCGCACCGTTGATCACACACGACGGCCGTCTGTTGCAAGGCACGGTCACCGGGATACTGCGCGTCGGTTGAGTCCCCTATCACCTTGAAGGTGATTCGGGTCACTTTCGCGGAGGGATTCGAGTCGCGGACTGCCGTTGCGACGGTCCGGTTCGGGCGTTGGAGTGCGGCATGGCCGTTGCGTCGACGGTGACGTGGGTCACTCCAAGTCGGGTGTCACGGCGTCGATTTCGCGCGGTTCGACGCTCGGTAACGGCAGGTGAGGCGAAGATCACATGCCTCGTTATGGTTGCGGCTCCGGTGCTGAATCGGACGTGCCGAGTGGGTGAACTGGATCCTTTTCACTCACTGGTTAATGCGGAGCCTGTCGGGGAACTGCCCGGTCTTCCCGGCGTGCCGCTATGTCTTTACCCGGTTTATTACCGCGTAAACAAACTTCTGGTCTCTTTCCATTGGGCGGTGACCAGCAACCGTCCTTTCGTGCAAATGAACGTGCAGGTGGGAAGGGGTGTCAGCAACCATGGAGGGGTCTATCGAAACGCTCCGCTAACGCCCGAGGCGAGTTCCGATTCATTGCCGTGACGTATTCCCCGTGACTATTCCGGCGGAGTCGCCGGAGCGGTGCCCGGTCGCCGAAATCATGGTCGCCCGGGTCGCATGCGGTTAGCTGGCACGGGGCGAAAAGCTGCTGCCGCAAGGGTTTGCTGGGGTGCTGCTTTATACGCTTGACCTCGACAGGCAGGGTTGCGTAGGGATAACGGTTGTGTAGAGTTGACGGTAACGCTGGCCGCAGCTAGAGCAGCGACTCGCTGCGGCCAGCGGAACTCAAATGGGGGACTTCCGAACCGATCTGGCGCCGCTTAGCTGCCGATTGTCCCAGTCACTTCACCTAGCGTGTGCTGAATGTTGGCTGCGTCACAGTGGTCAGATGATCGCCCGATGACTCGGCACCCGGCTTCGCCTGCTCCGTGACCGCGCGGCGTCCCACCCCGAACACGTACACCAGGAACAACGCCTCGGCAGTGAATCCGATCGCGATGCGAATCGGTGTGGGCAACGGGCTCGGCGTCACGAAACCTTCGATGAAGCCACAGACCAGCAACACTCCGACCAAGCCGAGCGCTACGGTCGCGGTCGCCCGGCCCTGCCTGGCCACCGCCTCCACCCGGCTGAGCCGACCCGGATCGATCAGCGTCCAACCGAGTTTCAGGCCGACGCCGCCCGCGACGAACACCGCGGTCAGCTCCAGCGTGCCGTGCGGAAGGATGAAGCCGAAGAACGAATCCAGCCGCCCCGCATCAGCCATCAGGCCCGCGCTGACACCCAGGTTGAGCGCGTTCATGAACAGCAGGTAGACCGCGGGCAGGATCAAGACGCCGGTGAACAAGGCGATCGCCGTCACCCATGCGTTGTTCGTCCATACCTGCGCGGCGAAGGCCTCCTGCGGATGCTCCGAGTAGTACGTCTCGAACGCGCCGCCCGGCGCGGTGAGGCTCCTTGTGTCCTCGGGAATTCCGAGCACCTCGCGGGCCGAATCGAACCGGTCCACCCAGACTGCCAACCCGGCCGACACCGACAGGAACACCGCGGCGACGCCGACCCACCACGGCCATGCCCGATAGAGCGCCGCCGGGAAACGGTGGCTGAAGAACCGTCCGATCTCCTGCCAAGTGTCGGCTCGCGTGCCCAGCACCCGGCCGCGCGCACGTGCCAGCAGCGCGCTCAGCCCGGCGATCAGCTCCGGGTCCGGGCTGTGTGACTGCAGCCGCGCCAGCTGCTGGGAGGTGCGGCGGTAGAGCATGACGAGTTCGTCCGCCTCCGCGCCGGTGAGCTTGCTCCGGTTGGACAGGTAGTCGAGCCGGTCCCACGCCCTGCGGTGCGCCAGGCTGTATGCGTCCACGTCCATTCGGTTGCCTCCCACTCCCGCCGGTCGCAAGAATGCTATCGACATGGCTGAGTTCACCACCGGCGAAGCAGTGGCCCTGGAACTGCCGATCGCCCGCATCCCCACCAGGGCCACCGCGTTCCTGATCGACGTGCTGGCCCAGTGCACGCTCGGGTTCGTGCTGTTGTTCGCGATCGTCACGTTGCTGCTGCCCGCGGGCGTCGACTCGGCCTGGTTGGACGTGGTCGCACTGGTGACCATCGTGACCGTGCTGGTCGGATACCCCGTGACCTGTGAGACCGCTTGGCGGGGACGAACGCTGGGCAAGCTGATGCTCGGGCTGCGGGTGGTGCGCGAGGACGGCGGGCCGATCGATTTCCGGCACGCGCTCACCCGCGGCCTGGCGGGCGCGATCGTCGATTTCTGGATGCTGGGCGGGTTCGGCGCCATCGCGGTGCTCACCTCGATGTGCTCGCCGCATGCGCGGCGGATCGGTGACGTGCTCGCCGGCACCGTGGTCGTGCACGCGCAGCGCCCGCTGCCGCCGCCCGCGCTCGCGATCGCGCCGCCGTGGCTGACCGGCTGGAGCGCGCAGCTCGAGCTGTCCGGACTACCGGAAGATCTGGCGCTGGCGGTGCGGCAGTACCTGACCCGCTTGCGCACCCTCACGCCCGCGGCGCAACACCAGCTGGGGACGGCGCTCGTGGCCGAGGTGTGCGGCCGGCTGCGCGTCGCGCCACCGGCCGGTTGTCCGCCGTCGCAGATTCTCGGCGCGGTCATCGCCGAACGGCAGCGCCGGGTGCTGCCGTGGCCGCTGTACCCGGTATTCCCGCCGCGCGCCGGTCAGCCGTTCGCCGCCACGTAGTCGTCGATCTCGCGCAGATAGGCGTCCTGCCGGGCGGGCGTGATCCACGAGGCACGGAAGGAGTTCCGGGCCAACTCGACCACCTGATCGGTCCCGAGACCACCTTGCTCGGCGAGCGCGAGGTAGTTGTCGGCAACGTAGGCGCCGAAGTACGCGGGGTCGTCGCTGTTGACCGTCACCGTCAGCCCACGGCTCAGTAGACCGACGATCTCCTCGGCTTTCATCTGCGCCGTGACGAAGGAGTTCGACACCGGACAGCAGGTGAGCGCGATCCCCTTGGAGCAGGCCAGTTCGACCAGACGGTCGTCCTCCACGATGTTGGTGCCGTGGTCGAGGCGGTCGACGGCGATGTCCTCCAGCGCCTGGCGGATGTGCTCGATCGAATCCGGCTGGTCGATGTCGCAGTGCATCGTCAGCAGGAACCCTTCCGCGCGGGCGCGCTCGAAGACGGCGGCGAACTTGCTCGGCGGGTTGCCCCGCTCGTCGGAATCCAGCCCCACACCGAGGATCCAGCTCTTGTACGGCAGCGCTTCCAGCAGCGTCGCCATGGCGTACTCCGCGGAATGGTCGCGCAGGAAGCACAAAATCAGTTCGGCGGATGTCCCCAGCTCTCGCCGCGCCCGTGCGATCGCCGACCGGTATCCGCTGATCACCGTGGGGAACGGGACTCCGCGCCCAGTGTGCGCCTGCGGATCGAAGAACAACTCGGCGTGACGCACGCCTTGGCCGTGCGCTCGGCGCAGATAGTCGAAGGCGAGGTCGTGGAAGTCCTCCGGGCGCTGTAGCACGCGCATCGCGGGGTAGTAGACCTGGAGGAATGACGTCAGGTCATGGAATCGGTAGGTCTGCTCGACCTCTTCCACGCTCTTCTCCGGCAGTTCGATGCCGTTGCGCCGGGCGAGGCGGAACTTCAGCTCCGGCTCCAGCGTCCCTTCCAGATGCAGATGCAGTTCCGCTTTGGGCAATCCGCGGACGAAGGCGGCGAGATCTGAGGCCATGGGGTCATGATCCTCCTCGGCGGGTGCGCGAGGACGCGCTTCGACGAGACCGCGGGGCCCGGCGGAAAAGACTCAAAGGGCTCCGGATTGTTTCAGCTCCAGATATTCGTCCGCCAGGGCCTCCGGCAGTTGTTCCGGAGACGCCGCGACGACCGCGATCCCGGTGCGCCGCAGCGATTCCTGTACCAGCGCGCGTTCGGCGAGCACGGATTCGGCCGCGGCCGCGGCGTAGAGGTCGGACAGGCCGTCGCGCCGGGTGGCCGCCGCGGCGACATCGGGGTCGGTCACCGAGACGATGAGCACGCGGTGCCGTTGCGCCAGGACCGGCAGCACAGGCAACAGGTTCTCCTCCACCGCGGCGCCGTCCAAGCTGGTGAACCAGACGACCAGGCTGCGCCTGCGAGTGCGCTGAATGGCCGCTCGCACCAGTCCGGCGCTGTCGGTGTCGACGAGGGCGGGAGTGATTCCGGCCATCGCGTGCATCAACTTCAGCTGGAGACCCTTTCCGCCGACACCTCGGACCTCGGCGCGCGCTCGGCGGTCGAAGGCGAGCAGGTCGACCGAATCCCCCGCGGCGGCGGCGAGACCGCCGAGCAGCAGGGCCGCCTCGATGCTCGCGTCCAAGCGCGTACCGTCGCCGACCCGGCCCGCGCTGACCCGGCCGGTGTCCAGCAGCATCAGCACGTGCCGGTTGCGCTCCGGCCGCCAAGTGCGGACCAGGACGTCGGTGGCGCGGGCGGTGGCGCGCCAGTCGATCGCGCGCACGTCGTCACCGGCGACGTACTCGCGGAACGAGTCGAATTCGGTGCCCTGCCCGCGCAGGTTGGCCAGATTGCGACCGTCGAGGTGCTGCAACCTTTTGACTTTCGACCGCAGCAGCCGTTCGGCGCGGAACGCGGGCAGCGCCCGCACCCGGGCGGGCACGTCCCGCCTCGTCTGCCTGCCCGCCAGTCCGAGCGGGCCGAGCAGCCGCACCGTGATCCGGCCCGCGACCCGATCGCCGCGGTAGGTGGGCGTGAGCGTGGTGCGGAGACGGACCTTGGTACCAGGGGCGAGATCCAATACGTGCGCGCCGTTCTCGGCGCGTGCGCTGTCGGGCCAGTCGTCCCACACCGTCCCGCGCAGCCTGCGGCCTCCGGTGTTGACCGCGACGAGTTCCACCTCGGCGGAGCGGCCGAGCCGCACCGTGGTCAATGCCTCGCGGGACAGCGACAGGTCGCGCGCCCGCCCCACCGCGCCGAGATCGACGAGCAGCCCGGCGGCCAGGACGCAGGTCACCACGACCACGCCGACCACCGAGGGCAGGACCAGGGTGACGAACAGGGCCGCCACGCCTGCCGCGGCGGCCAGCCGACCGGTGACGACCATCGGCTACACCGGGACCGGTACCGACAGCAGCAGCGACGACAGCACGCCTTCGGTGGTCACACCGTCCAGTTCGGCCTCCGGGCGCAGGTGCAGGCGGTGCCGCAGCACGGCGACGGCGACGGTCTTCACATCGTCCGGCGTGACGAACCCGCGCCCGTTGAGCCAGGCGAACGCGCGGGCGGCCGCCATCAGGGCCGTCGCGCCACGGGTCGACGCGCCGTGCTGTACGGCGGGCGAGATGCGGGTGGCCCGGCACACGTCGACGGTGTAGGCGAGCACCTCGGGGGTGATCGTGGTCTGCGCGATCGCGGCGCGGGCGGCGGCGATGTGCGCCGGGCCCGCGACCGGACGCAGTCCCGCGGCGGTGAGGTCGCGCGGATCGAAACCCGAGGCGTGGCGTTGCAGGATGCGGAACTCGTCGTCGCGACCGGGCAGGTGGATGTCCACCTTGAACAGGAACCGGTCCAGCTGCGCCTCCGGCAGCGGATAGGTGCCCTCCTGTTCGATCGGATTCTGGGTGGCGACGACGACGAACGGATCGGGCAGCGGCCGTGGTTTCCCGTCCACCGAGACCTGGCGCTCCTCCATCGACTCGAGCAGGGCCGACTGGGTCTTCGGCGGCGTGCGGTTGATCTCGTCGGCGAGCAGCAGGTTGGTGAACACCGGTCCGTGCCGGAAGGTGAACTCGGCGGAGTGCGGATCGTAGATCTGCGACCCGGTGACGTCGCCGGGCATCAGGTCGGGGGTGAACTGCACCCGCGCGTGCTCCAGGTCCAGCGCCGTGGCCAGCGCCCGCACCAGCAGCGTCTTGGCCACCCCCGGCACGCCTTCGAGCAGGACGTGGCCGCGGCACAGCAGCGCGAGCACCAGGTACATGACCGCGTTGTCGTTGCCGACCACCGCCTTGCCGATCTCGGCGCGCAGAGCGTGGAACGCGGCGCTCGCCTGCTCGGCCGTCGGGGTGGTCTCGGTGCTGGTCATTCCATCTCCTGTGGTTCGCGGGCGTTCCCGCGGGCGGTGAGCCGGGCGAGGACCGGGCGAGGGCTTCTCATCCGACCTCCGATTCGATCCATTCGAGCTGAGCGGCGACCACCCGGAGGGTCTCGGGATCGGGAACCGGGCCGAACAGGGCGGCGCCGATCTGGGCCGGGTCGGCGCCGACGCGCGCGGCGATCACGGCGACGATCCGGTCCGGCGGGGTGTCGGCCGTGACGCCGAGAGGGGTGCGGATGCGGCGCAGCGCGGCCGCCCGCAGCTTTCCGGCGACGTGATCGTGATCCTTCGAGCGGCGATACAGCGCGGCCTGGCCGCCGAGCAGTTCGTTCGCGGCCACTTCGACGGGGCGGGGTTCGCGCACCAGAGCGCCCCGTCTGCGGGCACGCCACCACACCACCAGCGCGGCGGCGATCAGGAACTGCACGCCGCCGTAGAAGACCGGTGCGGGCAACCGGTCCCAGATCGCGTCGTCACCCGCCCCGAAGCCGGGGCGGTCCGGCGGAGGGACGTCGGGCAGATCCGGCGGCGGTTGCGGCGGCGGGGCGGTAGGCGCGATCGGCGCGCCGCAGGACTGCGCGACGCCGTAGACCAGCAGCAACAACGCGGCCGTCGCGGCGAGCACCGCCCAGAACCTGGGATCGCGCACCAGGTTCGGCAGCGGCGGCAGTTTTCGCCTGGTGCGCGGCGTCTGCTCGACCGCCTCGATCTCGACCGGTTCCGGTGCGGGGGGCGGCGCGGACCCGGAGAACCGGTCGGCGTGTTCCAGCCTGCGGTATTCGTCCTCGGTGGCGCGGCGTCCGCCGTAGACCACCTCGTCGAAGCTTCGTGCGGCGGGCTGGAACTCGGTGGCGGTCTCGAGCGGCAACGCGGTCGTCACGTCGTCGGCGGTCTCCCGCGCGGTCCGCGACCGCCGGACCTCCAGCACGCCGCCTTGTTCCAGGCCGCGCAGCACGGCGCGAAAACGTTCCCGCAGGGCGCGGTCGAAATCCCGCTGCGCGGCGGCTGTTTCGGCGGCGGCGCGATGATCGGCGGCGGCGCCGAGCCGCGGGGCGCCGGGCGCGGGGTCGGCCGTTCGCGGCTCCATCGGCACGGGATCGCTCATCGCGCCTCCCGACTCGGAATGCGAATGTCCAAACCCTCTCTGCGGCAGCGGCGATCGACGTAGCACACCACCCGCGACGAAGCCTCGACCACTTCGCCGAATGCCGTCAGCAGCAGCACCGCCGACGTGGTCAGCACGATCACCGGCCACCGATGGGTGCCGGAGAAGTCCGAGACGAACAGCGGGATGCCGAGCAGTGGGACGGCGAGCAGCGTGAACAGGGCCCGCTGGGCGATCCAGAGCCCGGTGGTCGGCCACTCCGCGCCTTCGGCGAGCAGTTTCGCGCGCGCGACGCCGTCGCGATGCGTCGTGCGTTCGACCAACAGCACCGGCACCGCGACCCAGCGGCGGGCGCGCAGCCGGCCCAGCCAGATCGCCGCGAGCGGCAGCGTCACGATCAGCAGGCCGCCCACCGCGAGCACGCCGACGCCCACCATGGTGAACAGCAGTTGGAAGACCAGCAACGGACCGAGCGTCCCACCGAATCGGCGCAGCGCGGTCCGCCGGCCGATCGGGGCTCCGTCGACGGTCGCGAGCCCCAGGGCCACGGTCGTGCCGCGTAACGCGAACCGCAGCAGCCACGCGCAGGCCGCGGTGGACAGGATCGCCGCCCACGCGGTGCCGGGGTCGGAGCCGTCGGTGAGCGCGGAGGCGCCCGCGGTCACCGCGACGACCACGGCTTCGGCGAGCAGCAGGCCCGTCACGCTCAACCCGGCCAGGGCGCGGATGTTCGCCTGGATCAGCGCGAACGGCACATCGAGCAGTTCGCGGAAACTCAGCGGTCGGATCGGCACCGTCGCTCCAGGAGACCCCGGTACCGGATCGGTTCCCGCCCCGACGGCGCCGGCCGGTTCGGCGGCTGGCAGCACGGGCCGAGTCTAACCGTCAGCGCCGCAGTAAGCGGTCCACCACGTGCCGGTAGCGAACGGGATCGATGGGCGGAAGACCGAGCAGCGCGCGCAGGTACACGCCGTCGCCGACCAGTCGGATGAGGTCGGCCTGAACCGGGTCGGCGACCTCCTCGTCCAGACCGTCCGACCAGGAATTCATCAGGTCCACCAACGCCTGCTGCACCTCGTCCGGCTCGGGCGTGGCGTCGATGGTGCGCATGGTCGCGAGCATGGACCGGTAGAGCTCCAGCTCCACCGCCTCCGCCTCGACGGCCGGGTTCGGCGTCTGCAGGTACCACTCGGCTACCGAGCCGCCTTCGGCGACCGAGTTGTCCAACTGCTGGCCCGCACGGTCGGCCAGTCTGCGGACCAAGCCCGCGAGCAGCGCGTCCTTGCTCTTGAAGTGATAGAGCAAGCCGCCTTTGGAGACGCCCGCGGTGGCCGCGACATTCTCCAGAGTCACGTGCGACATGCCTTTTTCCAGGAGCAAGGTCTCGAGCGCATCCAGGATTCGGTCGCGGGTGTCAGCCGTCACCCGGCTGACTATACCGTCCGGACGGTTATGTGAGTAGTATACCGTCTGGACGGTAAGAAAACGGACGACGGAAGTCGAGAAAGTCATGACCACCCAGACCGCGCAACCCGCCGAACGATCGACCAATGCCCCACCTCGAGCGGGGACACGCGAGTGGGTGGGGTTGTCCGTGCTGGCGCTCGCGCTACTGCTGCTGGCCGTCGACGCGACGGTGCTCGATCTGGCCGTGCCCGCGATCAGCGCCGATCTCGCGCCGACCACGCCGCAACTGCTGTGGATCATCGACGTCTACTCGTTCGTGCTCGCCGGACTGCTCGTCGTCATGGGCAACCTGGGCGACCGGATCGGGCGGCGCAAGTTACTGCTGCTCGGCGCGGCGGGATTCGGTGTCGCCTCGATACTCGCGGCGTGGTCCCTGACGCCGGAAATGCTCATCGCGGCGCGCGTACTGCAGGGTGTCGCCGGTGCGACGCTGATGCCCGCGACGCTGGCATTGATCAGGTCGATGTTCCTCGATCCGCGGCAGCGAACCGTCGCGATCGCGGTGTGGAGCGCGATGGCCGGCGGTGGCGCCGCGGCGGGACCGCTGCTGGGCGGCTGGCTGCTGGAGCACTACTGGTGGGGTTCGGTCTTCCTGGTGAACCTGCCGGTCATGCTGGTGCTGATCGGGCTCGGTCCGCTGCTGCTCCCGGAGTCGCGTGATCCGCGGCCCGGTCGTTTCGACCTGCTCAGCGCCGTGCTGTCGATGCTCGCGCTGGTGCCGGTGGTGTACGCGGTGAAGGAACTCGCGGCGCACGGGCAGAGTGTCCGGGTCGCGGTGATCAGTCTGATCGGCTTGCTTGCCGGGCTGTGGTTCGTGCGCAGGCAGCGACGACTGGAGCAACCGATGCTGGACCTGGCGCTGTTCGCGCTGCCGAAGTTCCGTACGGCGGTGCTGACCAATCTGCTCGCGGTGTTCGCGCTGGCCGGTGTGCTCTTCTTCGGCTCGCAGTACCTCCAGTTGGTGCTGGGACGCTCCCCACTGCGAGCGGGATTGCTGCTGCTGCCCGGTTTGTCGGCCGGGATGATCGCCTCGCTCGCCGCGGCCTGGCTGGTGCGGCGGCTGCGGCCGGGCACGGTGCTGGGCGGCGCGCTGATCACGGCGGCGGTGGGCGCGGCGCTGTTCGGCCTGCTCGGCCCCGACGCGGCCACCAGTACCACGCCGTTCGTACTCGGTTTCCTGTTCATCGGGGCAGGCGTGGGCGTCGCGCTCACCGTGTCCTCCGACCTGGTGGTCGGCTCGGCGCCGCCGGAGCGCGCGGGCGCGGCCGCCGCCGTGTCGGAGACCGCGTACGAGACCGGCGTCGCGCTGGGCGTCGCGATCCTCGGCAGCGTGGTCATGGCGATCTTCCGCAACGGTCTCGATCCGACGCACGTGCCGGGCGACCGGATGGCTGCCGCCTCGGAATCCCTGGGCGCCGCCACGGCTTTCGCACGTGAATTGCCGGAGGCCGCCGGGCGCGCGTTCCTCGCCTCGGTGCACGAGTCCTTCGTCTCGGGCATCCACTTCGCGGCCCTCGGTACCACCGCGATCTTGTTGATCGCGGCCGCGGTGGCGTTCCGGTTGCGCCATGCGCCCGGGTGATTTCGCGGGCCGGATTGCGCGGCGCTGCCCACGCCGGTGTTCGAGGCCGCGGCCGACCCGCCGGTTGCGGAACCACCACTACTTCCCGGTCGGCGGTGAGCCCGCTGAAGACGATCATGAGGGTTCACCGCGACATCGGACCGACTGCGGTGCCGATCAGCCGGCCGTCGCCGTGAGGCGCGGGATGCGCTGCGCCCATGCAATACCCGGACCTGGGTGTCGGGTGCGTCCGCTCGTCTGAAGTCGAGGTAGTCGCGGCGTTCGAACGCACAACATTTGGTTGTGGATCATCGCTGGTTCGTTGTTTGATCACACCTCCGCGCCTTGCTTTGATCCATGGCGATCAACAGTGAGTTGTGCGATCGAGAGGTGCGAAGCTTGGGGACCGGACGATCTCTCGGTCGGCAGTTCGGATGGTTGTGGGCGGCCTACGCGGTCAGCGCCTACGGGTCGGGTCTTGGGTTCGGTGCGTTGCCGCTGATCGCCGTGCTGGTGCTGCACGCAGGCCCCGGACAAGTGTCCGCGCTGTCGGCGGTGGGGCCTGCGGTGGGCGCGCTGATCGCGTTGCCGCTCGGGCCGTGGGTGGAATATCGCCGCAAGCGACCGGTGATGATCGCGATGGACCTCACCCGGTTCGCGGTCATGACGACGATCCCGCTCGCCTATGCCTTCGGCCGACTCGGTTTCGTCCAGCTGCTGGTCGTCTCGGCCGTGGTCGCCGCGGCCAAGATCGCCTTCAACGCGGCGAGCGGCGCCTATCTCAAAGCCCTTGTGCGGCCCGAGGACCTGCTCGTGGCCAACGCGCGATTCGAGTCGACGACGTGGAGTTCCACCGCCGTAGGGCCGCCGCTGGGCGGAGCGGCGATCGGTTTGTTCGGGCCGGTCACCACCGTGGTGGCCGACGCGCTGAGTTACCTGCTCTCAGCGCTGGCGGTCACGGCGATTCGCGGCAGGGAAGAACCCCCGCGGCGGACCGGCAAGCCCCGGCTGCGGGCCGGTGAGTTGCTCGAAGGCTGGCGGTACCTGCTGGCTCATCCTGGATTACGGGCGCTTTATCTCAACCAGCTGCTCGTGGGCGGACTGATCATGGCCACCGAGCCGCTCCTGGCCGTACTACTGCTCCGCGAGCTCGGATTCCCACCCTGGCAGTACGGCCTCGCCTTCGCCGCCCCCTGCGTCGGCGGACTCATCGGCTCACGCCTTGCCGGCCGTGTCGTGGAGCGATACGGCAGGCACCGGGTCCTGCGCACCGTCGGCACGCTGCGCGCGATCTGGCTGATCGGCCTCGCGTTCGTCCAGCCCGGTGTCGCAGGCCTCGCGACAGTGATCGCTGTCGAGCTCGCGATCATCATCAGCATGAGCCTGTACAACCCGGTACTGGCCACCTATCGACTCGAGCACACACCCGAAGACCGCGTCGCCCGCACCCTGTCGGCCTGGTCGATCAGCGGCAGCGCTTCCATCGCAGTGCTGAGCGCGCTCGGCGGACTGCTCGCCGACGTGACCAGCCCGCGCACGGCTATCACGGTCGCGGGACTGCTGATCCTCGTCAGCCCGCTGCTGCTACCCCGTCGCCAGGAACCCGCACCCGCACCCGACCTTGCGGTGGCGACAACCCTTCAACCACAAACGGCAAGCGTTTCGCAGGAAGCCAGGCAAAATTCATGACTGTGACCGCACTCGACCCGTCCAGCGCGCTGGTCCTCGTCGACTTGCAGAACGCCCTCATCGACGCGCCGACCGTCCCCTATACCGGTCGAGAAGTGGTCGCCCGGGCGGTCGAGCTGGCCCGTGCTTTCCACGAGCACAGCGCCCCGGTCGTCCTGGTGCGGGTGACGGCCCGTGCGGACGGAGCGGATGCCGCTCCAGGTCGCAGCGACATCTCGAGCCCACCAGGTTCATTGCCCGACGGCTGGGATGTCATCGTCGACGACCTCGCCGGTCACCCTGACGACATCATGGTGACCAAGCGCACTTGGGGTGCCTTCCACGGAACCGACCTCGATCTGCAACTGCGCCGCCGCCGCGTCACACAGATCGTGCTGGCCGGGCTCACCACCAGCATCGGCGTGGAGTCGACCGCTCGCGCCGCCTTCGAACACGGCTACCACGTCACCCTCGCGACGGACGCCATGGCCGATCTGAACGTGGAGGCGCACCGCAACAGCATCGAACGGATCTTCCCCCTCCTCGGCGAAACCGGTTGCACCGCCGAGATCGTCGAAACGCTTGCCAAGACCCGCGCCTGACCCCGGCAGAAGGTGGATCCGGCCTCGGTGGTGGCGCCGGTCGCAGCTCAGCTCGTCCCGATGCAAGGTCGGGCCGTGTCCGGCGATCGAGTGCGGAGTCGGGGCGCGCGAACAGCGGGCGGTAGCGAGGAGCGTCAGGCCGGGCGGGCGAGCCGGGTCGGCGCGAGGCGGCCGCGAAGGGTGACGGATTCACCGAGCCGCCAGTGTCCGGCTTCGGACTCGGCGGACGCCGCGACGGTTGCGCCGGAGGCGAGCAGCAGGCCCTGCTGCTTGGCGAGTTCGCACAGGCGAGCGGCTTCGTTGACGGCGTCGCCGATGACGGTGAACTCGTAGCGCTGATGCGCGCCGACATTGCCCGCGACCACCCGGCCCGCGGCCACGCCGATGGCCGCGACGAAATCGGTCGCGGTGCTGTCGAGCCGAGCCAGGATCGCGCGGGCGGTGGCCAGCGCCGCGCCAGGGGCGTCGGCCAGCGGAGCGGGCGTGCCGAAGACGGCCAGGGCCGCGTCACCCTCGAACTTGTTGACCAACCCGCCGTGGCGCTCCACCTCGTCGACCACGATGCCGAAGAACCGATTGAGAATGGCGACCATCTCCGGCGCGGGAATGGTCGCGGCCATGGTCGTCGAGCCGACGATGTCGATGAACAGGGCCGCGGCGTCGGTCTCCACGCCGCCGAGCGCCGGGTCGCCCGCCAACGCGGCCGCGGCGACCTCACGGCCGACATGCCTGCCGAACAGGTCCCTGATCTGCTCGCGCTCGCGCAGTCCCTCCACCATGTGGTTGAAACCGCTCTGCAGCTCACCCAGCTCGGTGCCGTCGTAAACGGCCAGCGCGACATCGAGATCGCCGTCCTCCACCTGACGCATCGCGCGGCGCACGCCGAGGATGGGCGCGACGGTCGCGGCCAAGGTCTGCGTCATCAGCAGGAGACCGAAG
This sequence comes from Nocardia sp. NPDC059691, assembly GCF_042733915.1. Lineage (NCBI taxonomy): Bacteria > Bacillati > Actinomycetota > Actinomycetes > Mycobacteriales > Nocardiaceae > Nocardia > Nocardia sp. NPDC059691. Next base: position 637,050 of record NZ_JBHWFB010000001.1, read on the forward strand.
ACCAGTGTCGCGCCGCCGAGCGACAGCACGCAGACCGCCAGTCGCGCCTTGGTGACGTCATCCATCGTGAGCGCCAGCACCGCGAGCACCATCATTCCGGCCACCGGCACGCCGGAGCCGACCACCCAGACGACGAGCGAGCGTCCGAAGACGCCGATGCCGCGGCGCCGACCGGAATCCGCGGCTTCCAGCACCCGGGCGGTGACGGGCCGCAGCGCGAACTCGATGATCAGGTAGCTGTTCGCGCACACCACGATGGCGCTGATCGCGATGGCGAAGGCCACCTTCGGGATCAGTTGGGGTTCGGCCAGCCCGTACAACGTGGTCAGCAGCACGAGCCCGCCGAACCACAGCAGCGCTTGGTCGCGCACCAGCCTGCGCGGCACCGCCGTGGCCGCGGCCATCTCCTCCTCGGTCGGCACGCGGTCCGGATCGGTGGCCCACCGCAGCGCGCGCAATTCGCGGGTAGTGCCCCACCACAGGCCGAGCAACAGCGCGCAGGTCGCGTACAGCGGTGCGGCGAGTACGTCGAGCAGCAGCAGATCCCGGCTGAACACCGACGGGCCCGGCAAGACGAAGCCGACCAGGACGATCGACACGACCATGCCCGTCAGATTGCCCAACAGCGTGGGCACGGTGAGCAACAGCTGGACGCGAATGCGTCGTAGCCCCGACGACTCCTCGGCGGACCCGAGCAATCGCGACCCCCACGGCGCCGCGGCGAGCGTCACCTCCCTGTGTTGCATGGGTGCAGCGTAAGCCGCGGAGCGCCCCAGCGCCGTAGGCCGCACTCGGCCGGATCCGGCGCCGGGTGGGCCGTGGGTGGCAGTGGTGCGGTCAGCGACCCGGCGGCAGTTCGCGGCGGCCGGGCTCGGGGAGTTCGGGGCGGTGGTGGCCCGGCAGTTCGTCACGGTGGGCGCCGGTGGGCAGAGCGTAGCCCGCTGCGCCGGTGGGCGGAAGCGAGGAATAGCGCGGGGCGTGCGGCGCGGAGTACGCGGCGTCCACGACGGTGGCGGCGATGTGCTGGGCGTGCGCGATATCGGGCGCGCCGGGCGGCAACTGGTAGCCGACCGCCTGCGGATGCGAGGTCTGGCCGTCAACGGTGACCTTGCGGGTGCGCCGCAGCGTGAAGGTGATCTCCTCGACCTCCTCGAACGCCTGCCGCGCCGTGCGCAACGGATGCGTGGCCGTATCGATCGCGTTGGCGACGAAGGACGGAACGAGCGGCCGGATGAAACGCGCCGCGGTGTCGGTGAACGGGACAGTGCCGATCAGCGGCAGCTCGAGACCGCCGCCGCTCGGTGCCGCCGGTGCGGATGCGACGGCGGGCACCTGCGGGTGCACGCCGGTGGGCGCGGGTAGGTTCGGCGTCGCCTCGTCGGGCATGGCGCTGTCCTTTCGGTCGTCCGCCGTGGCGGCGGGAAGTTCGGGGCGGCGCGGCGGCTCGGTGATGCCGATCTCGATCCCGCCGATGGCCGCGATGATGCGGGTGCGCTGCCGTTCCCGGTCGATGGCGGTGTCCGCCTCGACGGCGAGGCGGGCGGCGGTGAGCTGCTGCTCGGCGCGCAGGGTCTCGGCCTCGGCGCGTACCTCGGCCTGCTTGACCGCGATCACCGCGTCGGCTTCCCGCTCGGCGCGGTCGTGCACGGTGCGCGCCGCGTTGTGCCGGTCGAACGAGGTCTCGCCACGCCACCAGCGCAGCACCAGCGGCAGCAGCGCGAAGGCGACGAACGCCAGGATGGTGAGAATGCGCAGCGGCAGCGCGTCGTGCACGGTGTAGTCGTTCATCGCCTGCCAGCGCGCGCCGAGCCCACGGTCGGCGTCGTCGAAGGCGGCGGTGCGCGCGGCCGACAGGGCGGCCTGGTCGGCGTCGATCCGGCGATCGGCCGCGTCCACTCGGTCCTGCGCGGTGGCGAGATGCTTGCGGGCGTCGTCGAGCATGGCGTTGGCCGTCTGCGCTTCCGGCCCACGGCCCGGCACGCCGGTGATCCTGGTCCGCGGGCACTCCGGGGTCGGATTGAATTCGCAGCGTGCGATCACCAGGGCGTGGTCGATATCGTTCTGGGCCATCGCGATCGCCTGTTCGAGCGCGGCCCGGTCGGCTTTCGCCCGGTCCAGTTCCGCCTGCGCCGCGACGACCCGCGGCGCGGAATCGAGCGAGCGCTGCGCCTTCTCCGCCAGCACCCGGTCGACGGACCCGCTGAACAGCACGATCGCGGCCAGTTCCGCGAGTAGCCCACCGGCCAGCACGGCGACCGCGATGCGCGCGACCAGCCCGAGCCGATCCGGTCCGCCGCTCGGCCGCGCGGTGGCCAGTGCCCTGGCGAGCGCGCCGGTGAGCGCGGCGACCACGATGCCCGAGGCCAGCGCGGCCGACCACGGCCACGCCGAGGCCGCGGCCAGGGCGGCGACCACACCGGAGATCGTGGCGAACAACAGCACCACAGCACCGGTGACGGCGTATCCGGCACGCTCGTGACGATCGCTGATCGCGCTGGTCCGGCCGCCGCCGAGCCAGGTGAACAAGCCGGTGACGGTCATCGGAATGCACATCCTCTACGTCCCAGGCGCTTTCACGGGCGCGACGAAACTGTCACGGATTCGTTGTGACAGCGTGACAGGCTCGCCCGGTTCGCAGCGAGCAGGGACGGTCGGATGTGGCAAGGCTCACAGATCATCCGGTGCTTCGTATCCGGGGTGGGCGATTCCAGGAGGTCACAACGTGCGCGGAGTCTGGTTGACGCTGTTGGCGGCGGCGCTTCTGATCTGGCCGGTCAGCGCGGGGGCCGCTCCGGCCGACCGGTCGCTCGACCGGCTGGTCGCCCTCGTGGTCGAGCGCTTGGACACCGCCGACGCGGTGGCCGCCGCGAAGTGGTCGACCGCGGGTGAGCGCGGCATCGAGCCGACCATCGACGATCCGGTCCGTGAGGCGGAGGTCTACGAGGTCATGATCCGGCTCGGCCACGACCGTGAGCTGTCGGAGAACTGGGTGCGGCAGGTTTTCCTCGGGCAGATCGAGGCCAGCAAGACGGTGCAGCGGGGGCTGATGACGAGGTGGCGCTTCGACCCGGCCGCGGCGCCCACCGCGCCGGTGGGACTCGACTCGGTGCGCCCGGTCATCGACCGGGTGAACGTCGAGATCCTCGATCAGCTCGCTGGGCACCGAGCGGAGCTGACCGCGCCGGATTGCGCGGAACAGTTGGCGCGCAGCGTCTTCGGCGTGGTCGTCGCGGACCGCGCCGATGTCCTGCACCGAGCGGCGCTGGTGCGGGCCGCCGTGTCGCTCTGCGCGGCGTAGGGCGCGGCCGGGCCCGCCGGGCGACCCGCGCGGAAAGATGTGTCCAACACCACTTCCTGATATTTGCTGGTTATGTGCTGAACCCCACAGTGGGCAAAAGAGTCCGGACGGTCGGATCATATTCATTGCTTGTCACGCAGCTGTCGGAAATCTCTCATCGGTCACAGCGCCGAGTTAGCCGCCGCCACTTGGTTTGCCGGGCATCCCGCGGGGGAAATCCATTTCGACGCAGGTGAGGGCGGTTTCCGGGTCTCGTGAGGAAGGTCTCGGGTAGGTGTCGCGCGTCGGTTTTCCCAGCTGGCACCGGGTGCCATGGGGATCGATCGCATGGCGCTCGCTGCTTTACACTGGACGGCGCGCACACGTGGAGGACCCAATGCAGAAGCCCAGCTAAACCTGGTTATTAGCGCAACCTAAGTTGGTTGGGCCCTGGACCTGACTTATCGTTTGCTCTTACGCCGAACACAGAACGTTCGGCTACCTCGCCCGCTCGGGCAGCCCTAGCCAGGTGCTCAGCGTAGCGGTCGAGCACCCGCTCGGAGGTAAGGATCTTGTTAGGGATCCGTTACCGAAGGGCACCCACTACGTCACAGAAGCGGGTGGAAAAAACTGCAGACCTGACTGCACGCCGAAGACCATCAGCGCGGCTGGCTTCGGAACGTACGGGCGCAGTCTTGTACGGAGGCGTTCGACGAAAGGCCGTTTTCTTCGAAGGCCGACTTTCCTGAAGGCAGAGGCATGACGCAACTTCCTGGCCACCGGTCACCTGGACCCATCGGGCTCTACGACCCGGCGAACGAGCACGACGCCTGCGGCGTCGCATTCGTCGTCGACATGCACGGCCGCCGCAGCCGCGACATCGTCGACAAGGCTATTACGGCTCTGTTGAACCTGGAGCACCGTGGCGCCGCGGGCGCCGAGCCCAACAGCGGCGACGGTGCGGGCATCCTGATCCAGGTCCCGGACCGCTTCTTCCGCGCCATCGTGGACTTCGAGTTGCCGCCGGAGGGTTCCTACGCCACCGGTATCGCCTTCCTGCCGCAGGCCCGCCGCGAAGCCGCGCGCGCCGCCTACGGCGTGGAGAAGATCGTCAAGGAAGAGGGCCTCGACGTCCTCGGCTGGCGCGAGGTGCCGATCGACGAGTCGTCGCTGGGCGCGCTGGCGCGCGACGCCATGCCGAGCTTCCGGCAGATCTTCATCGCGTCGCCGAAGAACGCCGCCGATCCGCTGTCGGACATGGATCTGGAGCGTCGCGCCTACGTGGTGCGCAAGCGCGTCGAGCGTGAGCTGGGGTCGGCCGGAGCCGGTGAGGGTGCGGTCGGCAGGGAGTCGGTCTACTTCCCGAGCCTGTCGGGGCAGACCTTCGTCTACAAGGGCATGTTCACCACGCCGCAGCTGCGCGCGTTCTACCTGGATCTGCAGGATTCCCGGGTGGAGAGCGCCCTCGGCATCGTGCACTCCCGGTTCTCCACCAACACCTTCCCGTCCTGGCCGCTGGCGCACCCGTTCCGCCGGGTGGCGCACAACGGTGAGATCAACACCGTCACCGGCAACGAGAACTGGATGCGCGCCCGCGAGGCGCTGCTGCGCAGCGACGTCTTCGGCGTCGACTCGGCGGGCAAGAACCGGCTGGAGAAGATCTTCCCCGTCTGTACCCCGGGGGCGAGCGACACCGCCCGGTTCGACGAGGTGCTGGAACTGCTGCACCTCGGCGGCCGCAGCTTGCCCCACGCCGTGCTGATGATGATTCCCGAGGCCTGGGAACGCAACGAGAACATGAACCCGCAGCAGCGGGCCTTCTACGAGTACCACTCGATGCTGATGGAGCCGTGGGACGGCCCCGCGTCGGTGTGCTTCACCGACGGCACCGTCGTCGGCGCCGTGCTCGACCGCAACGGCCTGCGGCCGAGCCGCATCTGGGTGACCGACGACGGCCTGGTCGTGATGGCCTCCGAGGTCGGCGTCCTGGACATCGACCCGTCCAAGGTGGTCAAGAAGGCGCGCTTGCAGCCGGGCCGCATGTTCCTGGTCGACACCGCCCAGGGCCGCATCGTCGGTGACGAAGAGGTCAAGTCCCTGCTCGCCGCCGAGCAGCCCTACCAGGAGTGGCTGGACGCGGGCGTCTCCCGCCTGGCCGACCTGCCCGACCGCCCGCACGTGCACATGTCGCACGACCGCGTGCTGATCCGCCAGCAGATCTTCGGATACACCACCGAGGAGCTAAACCTGCTGATCTCGCCGATGGCCAAGACCGGAGGCGAAGCGCTCGGCTCGATGGGCACCGACACCCCGATCGCCGTGCTCTCGGCCCGTCCGCGCCTGCTGTTCGACTACTTCTCCCAGCTGTTCGCGCAGGTCACCAACCCGCCGCTGGACGCGATCCGGGAAGAGGTGGTCACCAGCCTCAAGCGCAACATCGGCCCGGAGGCCGACCTGCTGCACCCGGGACCGGAGTCCTGCAACATGATCGCGCTCGAGCAGCCGATCCTGGACAACGACGAGCTGGCCAAGCTCGTGCACATCAACGACGACGGATCGCATCCCGAGCTGCGCTCGGTGGTCGTGCGCGGCCTGTACCCCGTGAAGAAGGGCGGCAAGGGCCTGCGCAGGGCGCTGGAGGCGATCAACACCCAGGTGTCGGCCGCCATCGACGGCGGCGCGCGGATCATCGTGCTGTCCGACCGCGAGTCCAACGAGAAGCTGGCGCCGATCCCCTCGCTGCTGCTGACCTCGTCGGTGCACCACCACCTGGTGCGCGAGCGCACCCGCACCAAGGTCGGCCTGGTCGTGGAGGCCGGTGACGCCCGCGAGGTGCACCACATGGCCACCCTGGTCGGCTTCGGCGCCGCCGCGATCAACCCCTACATGGCCTTCGAGAGCATCGAGGACATGCTCGAGCGCGGCGCGCTCGAGGTACCGGGCAGCACCGGCGACCTGGCCGCCGACTACCGCAAGGCGGTCGCGAACTACAACAAGGCCGCGGGCAAGGGTGTGCTGAAGGTGATGTCCAAGATGGGCATCTCCACGCTGGCCTCCTACAACGGCGCCCAGCTGTTCCAGGTGATCGGCCTGTCGCAGGACCTGGTGGACGAGTACTTCACCGGCCTGCGCTCGCACTTGGACGGCATCGGCCTGGACGAGATCGCCGACGACGTCGCGCAGCGGCACCGCATCGCGTTCCTGGAGAACCGCAACGAGCGCGCGCACCGCGAGCTCGAGGTCGGCGGCGAGTACCAGTGGCGGCGCGAGGGCGAATACCACCTGTTCAACCCGGACACGGTGTTCAAACTGCAGCACGCCACCCGGTCCGGTCAGTACTCGATCTTCAAGGAGTACACCAAGCTGGTCGACGACCAGTCCGAGCGGCTGGCATCGCTGCGCGGTCTGTTCAAGTTCAAGCACAACGCGCGTTCCCCGATCTCCATCGACGAGGTCGAGCCGGTATCGGCGATCGTGAAGCGGTTCTCCACCGGCGCGATGAGCTACGGCTCCATCTCGGCGGAGGCGCACGAAACTCTGGCGATCGCGATGAACCGTCTCGGCGGCCGGTCGAACTCGGGCGAGGGCGGCGAGTCCCCCGCGCGCTTCGAGCCGGAGGAGAACGGCGACTGGCGGCGCAGCGCGATCAAGCAGGTGGCCTCCGGCCGCTTCGGCGTGACCGCGCACTACCTGACCAACTGCACCGACATCCAGATCAAGATGGCGCAGGGCGCGAAGCCCGGTGAGGGCGGCCAGCTTCCGGCGCACAAGGTGTACCCGTGGGTCGCCGAGGTGCGGCACTCGACGCCGGGCGTCGGCCTGATCTCGCCGCCGCCGCACCACGACATCTACTCGATCGAGGATCTGGCGCAGCTGATCCACGACCTGAAGAACGCGAACCCGCAGGCGCGCATCCACGTGAAGCTGGTCGCCGAGCCGGGCGTCGGCACCGTCGCGGCGGGCGTCTCCAAGGCGCACGCCGATGTCGTGCTGATCTCGGGCCACGACGGCGGTACCGGCGCTTCGCCGCTGACCTCGCTGAAGCACGCGGGCGGCCCCTGGGAGCTCGGCTTGGCCGAGACCCAGCAGACGCTGCTGCTCAACGGGCTGCGTGACCGCATCGTCGTGCAGGTCGACGGCCAGATGAAGACCGGCCGCGACGTGATGATCGCCGCGCTGCTCGGCGCCGAGGAGTACGGCTTCGCCACCGCGCCGCTGGTGGTGTCGGGCTGCATCATGATGCGCGTCTGCCACCTGGACACCTGCCCGGTCGGCGTCGCGACGCAGAACCCGGTGCTGCGCGAGCGGTTCACCGGCAAGCCGGAATTCGTCGAGAACTTCTTCCGGTTCATCGCCGAGGAGGTCAGGGAACTGCTGGCGCAGTTGGGCTTCCGCTCGCTGGACGAGGCGATCGGCCGGGTGGACCTGCTCGACACCTCGCGCGCCAAGCAGCACTGGAAGGCCAGCAAGCTGGACCTCTCGCCGATCCTGGACGACGTCGAGACGGCGTTCATGTACCAGGACCGCCGCTGCACCAAGGCGCAGGACCACGGCCTGGACAAGGCGCTGGACCAGCAGCTGATCGTGCAGAGCCGCGACGCGCTCGAGCGCGGTCAGGCGGTGAAGTTCGAGACCAAGATCACGAACGTGAACCGCACCGTCGGCACCATGCTCGGCCACGAGGTGACCAAGCTCTACGGTGGCGCGGGCCTGCCCGACGACACCATCGACATCACCTTCACCGGGTCGGCGGGCAACAGCTTCGGCGCCTTCGTGCCCGCCGGCATCACGCTGCGCGTGCAGGGTGACGCGAACGACTATGTCGGCAAGGGTCTTTCCGGTGGCCGCCTGGTGGTGCGCCCGTCGCTGAACGCGCCCGGCGAGTTCGTCGCCGAGCAGAACATCATCGCGGGCAACGTGATCCTGTTCGGCGCCACCAGCGGCCAGGTCTTCCTCAGCGGTGTGGTCGGCGAGCGGTTCGCCGTGCGCAACTCCGGCGCCACCGCGGTGGTCGAGGGCGTCGGCGACCACGGCTGCGAGTACATGACCGGCGGCCGGGTGGTCATCCTGGGTGAGACCGGACGCAACTTCGGCGCCGGTATGTCCGGCGGCGTGGCGTTCGTCTTCGACCCGAACGGCACCTTCGCGTCCAAGCTCAACCCCGAGCAGGCCGACGCCGTCGAGCAGCTGGCCGGTGACGATTTCACCTGGCTGCACGACATCATCACCCAGCACCGTGACCAGACCGGTTCCCCGGTGGCCGAGCGCATTCTGAGCGACTGGTCGCAGCAGGTGAACCATTTCGTGAAGGTCATGCCGCGCGAATACAAGAAGGTTTTGCTCGCCATCTCCGAAGCTGAGAAGAGCGGCAAGGACGTGGACGAGGCGATTATGGAGGCCGCTCGTGGCTAAGGAAGTTCTAGAGATGACGTGGACGAGGCGCTGTGACCATTCGGGGGCCGCTCGTGGCTGACCCCCAGGGTTTTCTGAAGCACACCGCACGGGAACTGCCCAAGCGGCGCCCGGTGCCACTGCGCCTGATGGACTGGAAAGAGGTCTACGAGGAGAACTTCTCCCACCAGACCTTGCAGACCCAGGCCAGCCGGTGCATGGACTGCGGTATCCCGTTCTGCCACAACGGCTGTCCGCTGGGAAACCTGATCCCCGAATGGAACGACCTGGTCTACAAGGACCGCTGGCGCGAAGGCATCGACCGGCTGCACGCGACCAACAACTTCCCGGAGTTCACCGGGCGGTTGTGTCCCGCGCCGTGTGAGGCGTCCTGCGTGCTCGGCATCAACCAGGATCCGGTCACGATCAAGCAGGTCGAGGTCGAGATCATCGAGAACGCCTTCGACGAGGGCTGGGTGACCCCGGTCTACCCGACCCGCCTCACCGGCAAGAAGGTCGCCGTCGTCGGTTCCGGTCCGGCCGGTCTGGCCGCGGCGCAGCAGCTGACCCGCGCCGGGCACACCGTGACCGTGTTCGAGCGGGCCGACCGCATCGGCGGTCTGCTGCGTTACGGCATCCCGGAATTCAAGATGGAGAAGCGCTTCATCGATCGCCGTCTCGCGCAGATGGAGGCCGAGGGCACCATCTTCAAGACCGGTGTGAACGTGGGCGTCGACATCACCGCCGAGCAGTTGCGCGAGCGGTACGACGCGATCGTGCTGGCCGGCGGCGCCACGCTGGCGCGTGACCTGCCGATCCCGGGCCGCGATCTGGACGGCATCCACCAGGCCATGGAGTTCCTACCCTGGGCCAACCGGGTGCAGCTCGGCGACGACGTCACCGACGAAGCGGGCCTGCCGCCCATCCACGCGAAGGACAAGAAGGTCGTCATCATCGGCGGTGGCGACACCGGCGCCGACTGCCTCGGCACCTCGCACCGGCAGGGCGCGGCGAGCATCCACCAGTTCGAGATCATGCCGCGTCCCCCGGAGGAGCGGGCCGCGTCCACCCCGTGGCCGACCTACCCGCTGATGTACCGGGTCTCCTCGGCGCACGAGGAGGGCGGCGAGCGCGTGTTCTCGGTGAACACCGAGCGCTTCGTCGGCGCGGACGGCAAGGTGACCGGCCTGGAGGCGCACGAGGTCAAGATGGTCAACGGCCGGTTCGAGAAGGTGGAGGGCACCGACTTCACGCTCGAGGCCGACCTGGTGCTGCTGGCCATGGGCTTCGTCGGTCCCGAGAAGCCGGGACTGCTCACCGATCTCGGCGTCGGCTACGACCAGCGCGGCAACGTGCAGCGCGACAAGAACTGGGCGACCAACGTTCCCGGCGTCTTCGTCGCGGGTGACATGGGCCGTGGCCAGTCGCTCATCGTCTGGGCCATCGCCGAAGGCCGCGCCGCGGCCGCGGGCGTGGACCGGTACCTGGAAGGCGAGACCGCCCTCCCGGCGCCGATCACCCCCACCATGGTGGCTCAGCGCTAGGTCCCCTCTCTTACCGGAGCGGAAACGAAAGGCGCCTGTGGACAACTCGTCCACAGGCGCCTTTTCGCGTGCGATTTCCCGGCTTCGAGTCGCCCCGGCAACGGAAATCCGACACACTGCGGGGTTCGAATGGCATTGCGGCGGGCGTGGCCTTATTGTGATCTCCGGCGTACTGCTGATCTTGGGATGTGGTTATGAGCGCACCTCATCCGGCCGGGTGACTTCTGTTCACCCGGCGTGCACTGGAACGACATCCAGTGCGTTCAGCATTGACGCGGCAACTCGGCGGGAAGTCGACGAGGGCGAGGTTTGGAGCGGTATGCAGTGGAAGAAGGTCGTCGCGGCTCTTGGTGCGTCCGCGACCGTGATGTCCGGATTGGTTCTCGGTAGCGGTTCGGCGAACGCCGCCCCCGGCTGCCCGAGCCTGTACGTTGTGGCGATCCCGGGTACCTGGGAGACCGGGCACGAAAAGAACCCGCAGCCGGGCATGCTTTCCGGCGTCACCCGTGGCCTACCGTCCTCCGCGGAGGTCGACTACGTGACCTATGCCGCGACCGCCTTCCCCTGGGAGGGCGAGGTTTACGGCAACTCCAAGAAGGAAGCGGTCGACAACGCGCGTGGCCTGATCGCGAACATGGCGCAGCAGTGCGGTGCGACCAAGATCGCTCTGGTCGGCTACAGCCAGGGCGCGGACGCCGCCGGTGACCTCGCCGCCGAGATCGGCACCGGCCTCGGTGTCGTGCCGCCCGATCGCGTCGCCGGTGTGGGCCTGATCTCCGATCCGCGTCGTTCGCCCACCGACATCCAGGTCGGCCCGGTCGCGCCGGGAGCGGGCGCCGGTGGTCCCCGTGTCGGCGGCTTCGGCTGGATCAGTGACCGCACCCGCACCATCTGCGCGCTCGACGACCTCTACTGCGCCACCGCGACCGAGGACTTCGTCACACGGTTCGCCGGTTTCCTCGCGCAGGCGTCGGATGCCAATCCGGCCAACATGTGGCGCTACCAGATCGAGGCGGGCAACATCTTCGGCGATCTGATGAGTTCGGGCGGTGTCCCGGTCCTGCAGGCGCAGCTGACCGACTCGGCCAACGAGCAGCGAGTCAAGGACCTGGAGCGTTTCTACAAGTCGCAGGCGCACACCCTGTACGGCAGCTACCCGGTGGGTGGCGGCCAGACGGCCATCTCCTGGATGCACAACTGGATCGCGGGCATGGCCTGACCTGGCACCTAAACCATAGGGCCCACCTCCGAACTCGGAAGTGGGCCCGTTTCGATGCGGCCGGAGGGTCTAGCTGGACCCGGTGGGCGGAAGCACGTGGAAGAAGTGCTTCTGCCGCGGGCCATCCCGCCACGGGCCGTTGTCCGGCTCACAGTCCGGGCCGTCGTGCCGTTCGAAATGTTCGAAAAGACGAGGCCCGTTGTCCGGCCCGTCATGCCGTTCGAAACGTTCGAAATGACGGGGGCCGCCGTCGATGTCGGTGCCTTGCTGCGGCGCGTCCACCAGCTGGATCTGCGCCTGGTCGGCGGTGGTTTCGGCGGACGCGGTCGCCGCGAGGGCCGCGAGCGGGACGGTGATCAGCGCACCGGCCGCGGCGACCCCGGCCAGACGCCGCAGCGGCGTAGCGGTTTTGGAGAGCGACACGGAATTCCTTTCTCTCGAACCGTGAGTCGCCGTTCGGCAGCGGCTCACCGGTCCTATCGAAGGTTCGGTCACTGGGACATCGGTGCGACGGGCCTGGCAATCGGCTGTGAATAACTCAGCGCGTGGCGATCAGCGGATCGCCGGCATGGTCTGAGCAGGCACCGAAAACGTAGGGGCCTCTCGTGACTGGGACACCGGTGCGGTCGGCCTGGCAATCCTCTGTGCGTGCTCAGCTCGAGGCGATATTGCGGGGCAACAGGTCCCAGACGTGCCCGTTCTCGTTGACGGTGGCGGCCGTGCGGCGCCCCGTGCGGGAGAACAGGATGCGGGTGATCGAGCAGTAGTCGATGGGGAAAGTCAGCGGCCTCTCCAGCTCGAGGACCTCTTGCAGCAGCACGTTGATCACACCGCCGTGCGCGAACGCGACGACAGTGTCGGCCGGATCGGTGGCCGCGACGATATCGGCGACCGCGGCGTACACCCTGGCCTTGAATGCCGCACCGTCCACCTGCACCGGAAGATGTCCGGCCTTGATCCGGTCATAGGCGTCGCGGAATTCGACCTTCGCGTCCTCGATGGGAATGTAGGCCGGTAGATCGCGATCGTATTCGGCGAGGTCGTCGACGACATCGACGCCGAGACCCAGTTTCGTGGCGGTCGGCGCCGCCGTCTCCCGAGCCCGGCGCTGCGGGCTGCTCACCACCCGGGAGATCCGGTGATGGCCGAGAGCCGCAGGCACCCGCTCGGCCTGCTCCAGCCCTACCGGGGCCAACTCCGGATCGGCGGGCCCACCCGAAGTCAGCATCCGGACCGGCTGGGCATGGCGAACGAGAATCAACTGCACCCACCCCACTCTGCCGCATACCCTTGGCCCACTCCATCCGGCCCCATCGACCCTTCGTCCGGCTCAGCAGGGGTTGACATACTCGATCGCCTGAAGCTGACCGTGCCGTTCGATCTGGATATCGATCTCACCGAGACCGATCGGTTGTAGAAAAGGTCGGTTCGGCTCGGTTGGCCGACCGCGGCCAAGAGCCGAAAGTGGCGACGGAATCGGCATCCGAGCGCGCCTGAGACCACAGCGACGACGGCACGGTTCGTATCGAGAAGCCGGGCCGTCGGTTTCTGCCGTTAGTTGTTCTTCCTGCGCTTGGTCAGCAGGTAGATGCCGCCGATGATCAGGGCGACCACCAGCAGGCAGCAGAGTGCGCCGATGATCAGCCCGCCGCCGCCTCTGCTCTTCTTCTTTTTGGCGGCCAGCTCGAGCGCGGAGTTCCAGGTGTCGGGGCTGGCCCATACGGTGTGGTCCAGCAAACTCGCGTTCGTCAGCAGATCAAGGTACATATCCGAACCCCTTTGGTGTCGCGGCCTCCTCCCGGGGCCGAATCTCCAAGGGTAGCGGTCCGATTCGTTCGATGAGGATTCTTCCAGGACGAAGGCTCGGTCAGCGTGGTTTCACCAAGGGGAACGGCAGTGTCTCGCGGATGCTGCGTCCGGTGATCAGCATGACGATCCGGTCCACGCCCATGCCGAGCCCGCCGGTCGGCGGCATGGCGTGCTCGAGCGCCTGCAAGAAGTCCTCGTCGAGTTCCATCGCCTCGGGATCACCGTTGGCCGCGAGCAGTGACTGCTCGGTGAGCCTGCGGCGCTGCTCCACGGGATCGGTGAGTTCGCTGTAGGCGGTGCCGAGTTCGACACCCCAGGCGACCAGGTCCCAGCGCTCGGTCACGCCCGGGATGCTGCGGTGCTGTCTGGTCAACGGGGACACCGAAGTCGGGAAGTTTATGTAGAAAGTCGGCTCCTGGGTGTGGGATTCGACCAAGTGCTCGTACATCTCCAGCACCACCTGTCCGGCGTCCCAGCCGTGCTGACAGGGCACCTCGGCCTTTTCGCAGAGTTGGCGCAACTCCTCGACCTCGGTCTCCGGCGTGATCTCCGTACCGATCGCCTCCGACACCGCGCCGTGCACCGTCCGCACCCGCCACTCGCCGGAGATGTCCACCTCCTCGAAGGTCCCGTCGCCACGGGGCCGCAGGGCCACCATGGCGCCGTTGGCGGCGATCGCGGCGTTCTGGATGAGCCGTCGGCAGGTGTGCATCATGCGCTCGTAGTCGCTGTGCGCCTCATAGGCCTCGAGAATGGTGAACTCGGGATTGTGGCTGAAGTCGACGCCCTCGTTGCGGAAGGTGCGCCCGATCTCGAACACCTTCTCCATTCCGCCGACGCACAGCCGCTTGAGATACAGCTCGGGGGCGATGCGCAGGTACAGGTCGAGGTCGTAGGCGTTGATGTGGGTGAGGAACGGCGTGGCGTTGGCGCCGCCGTGCACCTGTTGCAGGATCGGCGTCTCCACTTCCAGGTAACCCAGGGAGTTCAGCGAGTCCCGCAGCGAGCGCATCACCGCGCTCCGTTTGGCCAGCACCTCGCGGATCTCGGTGTTGATCGCCATGTCGACGTAGCGCTGCCGCACCCTGGCCTCGGGATCGGCCAGCCCCTTCCACTTGTCCGGTAGCGGGTGCAGGCATTTGCCCAGCATCCGCCAGTCCGCCGCGAGCAGCGACAGCTCACCGCGCCTGCTGGCCCCGATCTGACCGCTCACTTCGATCAGGTCGCCCAGATCGAAGAACTCGCCGAACTCGGCGCTTCGGGCGGCGCCGACCCGGTCGCGATCGATGACGAGTTGGATGTCGTCGGTCCAGTCGCGGACCACCGCGAAGATCACGCCGCCGTAGTCGCGGATGCGCAGCAACCTGCCGCAGACCCGAACCGTGGTGCCGCGCGGGGAACGCCGCGCATCGGCGACGGTGTGCGTCGGCGGGTAGGCGACGGGATAGGGATCAATGCCGGAATCCGTCAGCCGCGCCAGTTTGTCCATACGCACGCGAACCTGTTCGGGCCTGCGTGGCAACTGCTCCGCACTCTCGTGCTCGGGGATTTCCGGCGCGCTGCCGTCGGCGTGCAGGCCCGTCACGGTGGCGGGCACCGCGACATGTTCGCCGGTGTGGATCGCGGTGTCCGGCTCCTTGCCGAACCGGGGCAGGAAGCCCTCCGCCAGCGCGCTGGCCATCGCGACGCGGGGGAGGTGCCTGCGATCTTCGAACAGGAAGAACCGGGGCACCCAGTGCGGCTGATACTTCACATTCGAGCGATACAGCGCCTCCAACTGCCACCAACGGGAGAAGAACAGCAGCACGCCACGCCACAAGCGCAGCACGGGACCGGCTCCGATCCGGCCGCCTTCCTCGAACACCGAGCGGAACACCGCGAAGTTCAGCGACACCTTGGTGATGCCGTACAGCTCGGAATGCAGCGCGAGCTGCGAGATCATCAGCTCCATCACGCCGTTGGGACCCCCGGGGTCGCGGCGCATCAGCTCCAGCGAGACGCCGGTGCGGCCCCACGGCACCAGCGACAGCATGCCGAGCACCCGGTCCTGCGGATTGACGGCCTCGACCAGCAAGCATTCGCCGTCCAGCGCATCGCCCAGCCTGCCCAGCGCCATGGAGAACCCGCGCTCGGTCTCGGTGTCGCGCCAGGCATCGGCGCGGGCAATGATCCTGCGGAACTCGTCGGCGGGGATATCGCGATGCCTGCGGATGCGGACCACGACACCGTGCTTGCGCAGCCGGTTGGCGGCCTGACGCACCGGCTTCATCTCGGGTCCGGCCAGCGAGAAGTTCCTGGTATCCAGAATGGCTTCGTCACCGAGGCGCAGCGCGGAAAGACCCGCCCGCCGGTACGCCGTCGCCCCGACTTCGCTCGCGCCCATCACCGCGGGCGCCCAACCGAACTGATCGGCCTCCCGCAGCCAGGCATCGATGGCCTGCGGCCATGCCTCGCGGATGCCGATCGGGTCACCACTGGCCAGGGAGACGCCCAGTTCCACCCGATAGGTCACCGCCGCCTTGCCGCTCGGCGCGAATACCACCCCCTTGTCCCGGCGGGTGGCGAAGTAGCCGAGCGAATCCTCCACATCCGAGCGCTCCAGCAGTCCGCGCAGCGCCGACTCGTCGGTGCCGGTCATCGCGTTCGCCGCCCGCTGCGAGCGCAGCAGGATGACTACCGCCGCCAGCAGCGCGACAGCGCCGAACAGGCCGAGCAGGAAGTTGACGAACGGTCGCGGATGTCCGTCGAAGTGCTCGTTGTCCGCCAGCACCGCCGCGGTCACCCGGTAGACCGCCCACCCAGGCCGCTGCAGGCCCGGCGGAAGACTGCCGGGGAACAATTCCACGAGTCCCCAGCCCAGCAGCGCGCCGATCGCCAGTCCACCGACCAGCACGCCGAGCGCTTTCCACCCGGCGCCGCGGCGCACCTTGGTGTAGAACTCCGGCCATGCCGCGATGAGCACGCCGATCACGGCCAGGTGCACCACCATCGCCACCAGCGCGTGAATACTGCCGCGCTCGGCGAAGGCCATGCCGTTGACCACCGTGTAGATCGCGAGATAGCCGATCAGCAACCACCAGGCGATCCGTTTGCGGCTGGTAATCGCGCCGGCGGTCAACCCGACCACCAGCGCCCACATCAGGTTCGTGTCCGGCGCGTCGAAGTAATAGGTATCGATATAGCGGCGCGGCACCTGGGTCAGGAAACGCAGCGCGGGCGAGAGGCTCCACAGGAAGCACAGCACCGCGAATACACCGAGCGTCAACCCCGCGATATGCGGCACTTCCGAAAGTCGGCCATGACCACGGTGTGGAACCGGCGGAGTCGGTTTATCCACCGCCGGTGTTGCGGTGTCGAGGTGTTGCTGGGCTTGCGTGGAGGTCACGGAACCAGTGTGTACGTTAGTGTGTCGGATTTGCCAAGCCTGCGGCGCGCGTGTTTGTGCGGTGTTTGTACGGTCCGGACTCGAGCGCGGCGTGTTCGCCGCCGAGAAGGCTCGACGACGAACTTTTGTGATTCCGCGCTGACCTGGGCGGAGCGGCCGACCAAATCGGTGTGAATTCGTTGCATACGGTAGAGACGTTCCGATTTCTGCGCGGAGCGGGAGTGCGGCATAGTTGCCCGGAGATCGCTGGGGACCTGGGGCGGTGTTCGGCGAGTTCGGATGGGGTAGTAAGTATTTACCCCATGTCGGAACCAGTCGAAGTACCGATCGATGACGACGTTATTCGGCTCGGCCAGTTTCTGAAGCTGGCCAACCTGATCGATTCGGGTTCGGAGGCGAAGACGGTGATCGCCGCCGGATTGGTGCGGGTGAACGACGAGGTGGAACTGCGGCGCGGGCGGCAACTGCACATCGGTGATGTGGTCGCGCTCGCCGGTCACAAGGCGATCGTGTCCGCCTGATCGCCGCCGGGTGGCGGCGAACGGGCGGATTCGGGCGCGCCGCCGCACCGGCTCAATCCTCGGCGCGTACCACGATGCCGTCGTGGTCGCTGTAGAGCATGTCGCCGGGAACGAAGGTGACCCCGCCGAACTCGACCGGTACGTCGCGGTCGCCGCTACCGGTCTGGGTGCTCTTGCGCGGGTTGGTGCCCAGCGCCTTGATGCCGATGTCCAGGGTGCGCAGGATGGCGGAGTCGCGAACGGCGCCGTTGACGATGACGCCCGCCCAGCCGTTCTCCACGCCGCGCCCGGCGATGATGTCGCCGACCAGCGCCGTGTGCACGCTCGCACCGCCGTCCACCACCAGCACCTTACCCTCGCCCTGCTCGCCGAGCGTCTGCTTGACCAGCAGATTGTCCTGGAAGCAACGGATCGTGGTGATGCGTCCGGAGAATGCCGCCCGCCCGCCGAACTGGATGAACTGCGTGTCGCAGCTGCGGATCTCCGGGCCGATCTCGTCGGCCAGATCTGCGGTGGCGATTACATTCTGCGATTCCGTCATGGCGTTTATTTTCCAGCGCCCGCGGCGCTGGGTGTTCGCGGCCCCCTATGGCTCGCGTCCGAGCGTCAGGCTTAGCTCGATGGCGCGTCGGCTGTCCTCACGCGTGGTCGATGGCGCGTTACTTCTCGGGGGCGGCGGCGTTATCTGTGGCCGTAGCGCAGTTCGTACAGGTCGCGGTCGTGTTCGGTGCACTTTCCGTGGTCGACCAGGTCGGGGTTCAGGCCGTGCTGGACCAAGCGGAAGCGGCGCCAGACGTAACTCAGCGCGACCGTGAAGACGATCAGCGGAACGATCATCATCACGATCAAGCCGATCTTCAGCGGCATCGGCCCGGGGAACAGCAGCACCAGGGCGAAGAACGGGATGATCGGCCCGATGAAGCGGACGAGATAGCGTTCCATGGCCCCGTGTCCGACGAGGTCGTGGGTAACCCACTCGTGCAGCTCCTCGGGGAGCTCGCGGCCGAGATCGTAGGCGATCCGCTGCGTGAACGTGGGGGTTTTCATGCCTCCAGGCTATGCCTGTGATATAAGGCACCGCCAGGTCTCGACGCGGGTCATCCACGTCCGTGTCGGCGCTCGTACTCCAGCCGCTCACGCTCGCCCCGGCGGCGGGCGTCGGCATCCGCGAGCGCGGGGTCGAGACCATGCTTGATCAGCCGATGGCGCCGGTAGACGTACAGCAGCGCCACGGTGAAGTAGATCAGCGGGATGTACAACAGCGCCATCATCGCCAGACCCATCCACAGGGGGCCGGGCAGCAACAGGAACAGCATGAGCACCGGAAGCACCGGCACCAGAAACCGCAGCAGGTAACGCCGCGTAGCGCCCGGCCCGACCAGATCCTCCCGCACCCAATCGGACATCGATTCCGGCAGGGTCCGGCCGAAGATATAACCGATCCGCTGTCCGACCGAGGGTGTAGCACTCACCCCTCCAGCATGACAGCCCGAGCCTCACCTACAGTCTGACGGCCGGTGGCAGCCCGAGCCGCAGTCGCGGCAAATCAAACAGAGCGCGCGTGGAACGCCGCTATCTGGGTGACGAGGTTGTGGGTGGTGTGCTGCACGGCGATCTTGACGAACGGCTCGATGGTCTTGCCGAGGGCCCGTCCCGCCAAGCCGCCGGGCACCCGGAAGTCCACGATCGCGTCGACCGTGCACAACCTGTCGCCCTTGGCGTGGAACAAGAAGGTGGATTCGACGTCGAAACCCTTGATGGACTCGACGCCGATGGCGAAGTCCCTCTCCCAGCGGATCACGCGGATCCGCGACTTCAGCGAGGCGGGCCCCAGCTTCATGTGCCCGTCGAAGGTGGCGCCGACGCCTTCGGTCTGCTCGCCGACCGGGGTGAAGGACTGGATACCGTGCAGGAACCGCGACAGGTTCCGGTAGTCGTTCACGTAGGCGAACGCGGACTCCGCCGAGGCCACGCAATCCTCGACGATCTTCACTTCGGTCATGCGCAGACCTTAACGGGTGCGGTCGGACGTAGTCCGTCCTCAGCCCGCCCATGGCCGGACCGAAGGCGGAAGGTACGCATAACCGGGACGCGGAGCCGCGGCTCAGGCTGTTACCGCGAGGGTCGCGGCGAGGCCGAAGGCGAGCGCCATCACGACCACCTCGGCTACCGCGCGGCGCAGCGAGTCCTTCGCGTCCATCCGGTGGTCGGCCGCCTTCGGCACCCAGCTGCGCCGCCACCACCAGCCGAGCGCGAGCAAGCCGAGCAGCACCACGGTCTTGGCGAGCAGAATCCGGCCGTAACCGGTGCTGACGAACGGAGCCACCCCACCGACCCGGATCAGCCCGTTGAGCAGCCCCGTCACCGCAACGACCGCCACCAGGGGCAACGCCACCGCCGAATACCTGGGCAGCACGGCCGCCCACTCGCCCCGGGTCCGCACGACCAGCGCCAGCGCGACCAGCAACCCGAACCAGGCGCCCGCCGCCAACGCGTGCACCGCGGCGAGAACCGACCCGAACGCCTGTTGCGACATGTGCCCGGTGATCGGCCGCAACGCCAGCGCGACCGCCGCGAACACCAGCACCAGATCGGCGGAGGCGGACTCGGGCCGCCGGAAGGCCAGCGCCGATCCACCGGCCACCGTCGCGACGCCGACCAGGATCGCGATCCCGACCTGCCCGCCGCTGACGTCGACCAGATAGGTGCCGAACTCTCCTGCGCCGAGTCGGCTCACCGGAACGCCGACCACCTCAGCGGCCTCGAAGACCAGCACGGCGAATTCGGCCACCGCCCAGATGCCGGCGAGCACCGCGAGCAGCCGCCACGGTGTCCGCGCGCGCGGCGCCACTCTGGGCAGCGCGGCCAACCCGAGCGCGGTGGCCCCGACACCGTCGGCGACCACCCGGACCACGGCCTCCCCCGGCAGCGGTCCGGGAAGGATCAGGACCCAGGCGAGTACGACGCCCAGCAGCCCGGCCGGGAAGGTCAGCAACACCGCGGGCCATGGCATCCGGCCGGGGGCGCGCCGAGCGCCGTCCCGGCCGCCGGTCTTCACGTCGCTCACCGCTTCTGGTCGCGGCTCCTGCCGCCGAACAAGGCGAACGCGAGTCCGCCGCCGAACAACACGACCGCGCCGACGACGAACACCCACAGCGGGATCCCGTCCGAGCCGTCCGAGCTGTCGTTCGCCTTCGCGTTCGGCTTCGGCCCCGGCGTGCCGTTGCCCGGCTTGCCCAGCGTGAAATGGCGTTTGCCGCTGACCGGGTGCCCGTCGGCCGAGGTCACCCGATAGGCGATGGTGTATTCGCCGACCGGGCCCAGCTCGCCTACGGCGACGCTGACCGTCTTGCCCTCGACCACCGGATCGCCCTTGGACCACAGATTGCCGTCCGGTCCGACGACCGTGAGCGACGGGAAGCTGGGCTGGAGTTCCTCGTTGAACGTGACGCTGGCGCGGTCCGGGCCCGCGTCTACGGTCGCGTTCTCCTCCGGGACGCTGCCGGTCGCGGCGGAGTGCGCGGCGGCGACTCCCGTTGCGCCGATGCCGAACCCGAGCAGAAACAGTCCCGCCACGAGGGCGGCGAGGAGGCGGCGGCTCATGCGCGCCGCCCGCGGATCACGTTGCCGACGCCGAGCGCGACACCGAGCAAGCCGAGTGCCAGACCGATGCCGCCGAGCCAGCGGGCCGTCTGGTCCTCGTGGTCGGCGTCTTCGTCTTCGGCTTCGCTGCTCACCGCGTGCCCGTCCGCGTGGTCTTTCGCGGCGGTCAGGGTGATCGACGGGGCCGGATGTTCCGGTTCGTCGCCGTTCTTCTGGACCGGTTGATCCCAGCTGACCACCTTGCCATCGGAATAGGTCTGCTTGGCGGGGAAGCTCACCGAATCCAGGGCGGGCAGTGGACCGACGGACAGCGCGAAACGCTGGAACTGTCCGGGTGGGATGCCCGGCGCGCCGGGATCGGCGGTCCAGGTGATCGCGGTGATCTCCTTCTTGTCGTTGCGTTCGACCTTGGCCGACCATCCGGGAATCGGTTCGTTCCGAGCGGATTTCAGGTTGGGCAGGGTGAC
This sequence comes from Nocardia sp. NPDC059691, assembly GCF_042733915.1. Classification (NCBI taxonomy): domain Bacteria; kingdom Bacillati; phylum Actinomycetota; class Actinomycetes; order Mycobacteriales; family Nocardiaceae; genus Nocardia; species Nocardia sp. NPDC059691. Next base: position 658,266 of record NZ_JBHWFB010000001.1, read on the forward strand.
GGTGAGCGCGGTGGTGCTGGCGGTGTCCGATTCGGTGGGGACCCGGAAGGTGGCGACGGCGTATCCGCCTTGCGCCGCGCCGGGCGCGTCCACCGTGACGTGTGCCGCGGCGGCGCCGCCCGCGAGCAGAACGAGCGCCGTTGTGGCGACCGTCGTCGTGACGGCGCGCGAAATCGAGTTGGACATGCTGAAGTCTCCTGTGCGAGAGGAATGGGTGTCGGAGGATCAGACCGACACCGGCGGCGCGCGAGGACCGAGCGCACCCAGCGCAGCACAGCGATAGGGCGGAAGGCCGGAATCAGCCCAGAACGGCGCGCCGGCGATTCGCATCCGCCGCGGCGGAGCGAGTATCACGCGCAGTGCACCGGAGGCGGCGGCGAAAAGCCGCTCGGCGAGGACGATCAGTGCCGCGCAACCGACCGTCGCGACGGTGTGCGCGAGCAGCATCCATCCGGTCGGCAGCGGGGAAGTCGTTGTGGCGTGCGTGGTTCCGGAATGGTCGTGGTCGACCAGCACCGACAGCGCGGCATGGCTCAGCAGCTGGCCCGCGCCGAGCAGCCCGGCCACGACGGACGGGCGCAGGCACGCTCGCGCGGTTCCCGCGGCCGAGCCGACTCCGGCGGCGATCAGCAACAGCAGCGTCAGCTCGGTGGAGCCCGGCGCACCGCCACCCGCCGCACCGTGTGCGGCGACGGCGAGCACGCCGACCAGCACGCCGACCAGGCCGCCACGCAGGTGGCCGGTGATCGGGTGCGGAGACATCGGGACGAGGAAACTCAGCGCACGCCGAGCCGGGCCAGGATGTCCGACTCGATCCCGGACAGCTCGTGGGAGATCGACGCGTGCACGGAACGGCGGCGATTGGCGGGCATCTGGTCGGAGGTGTGCACGGCGGCCGTCAGGCTGCCGAGGCGGTCCTTGGTGGCGGCGACGAACTTCTGCGCCTCGCCCTTGTCCTTGCCGTCCTGCGAGCCGATCTTCGTCAGCGCCGCTTCGGCATTCGTGATTCGCGCCTGCAGCTTCGCGCCGTGTCCGGTGAAGTCGCCGAGCTGCTCGATGCCGACGCCGAGCTGCTGGGCGCGGCGGGTGTCGAGCTGTCCGCGCAGGAAGGTCGCGCCGCGGTAGGCGAGCGGAGCGAGCACCGGGATGAGCACACGGGCCACCCCGAGGTATTTCTTCACCTGACCGGCGCTGAACGGATCGCGTTCGGCCTTGGCCGCCACCTTCAGCGCGGCCTTCTCCTCCGCCTGGAACGTCGCGATCTGCGCCTTGGCGACCTTGCGCTGGGTGCGGGCCTCGGCCCGGCGCGCTTTGCGGTCGTTCTTCGCGACGAGCTTGGCCTCCATCACGGCCTTGTGCTTGAGGGCTTTCGCCTCGGCCCTGCGGCTCGGCCGCCGCTTGCGCTTCGTGAACAACCCCATCGAAGGCCCTCCGTCATGCTGGTTCGCCATGGCAGTACGACGCCGGGGAAGCCCGTCCGCCCATGTCACACGCTTTGCCGTTACCCTATCGGGTCCACGCCGTCAGCTGCGAGGGTAGTGCGGCCCGCGCGCTCGGCGCCTGACAATTCCCATCCCAGCCGAGCGACTCGGCAGTGGGGTCGACGCGATCGCCAATGTGAGTACCGCGTATGTGCGGGTCACCGCCCCACGCGACCAGCGCGCCGCAACCCCCGGACGCGCCCAGCGCACCACAACCCCCGGTTTCGAGCGAAGCGAGACCGAGCATGCGCCGTTCGCGGCCCGGCTCGCGTCCGAGTGGCCGCCGCGTTCGCGACGCAGTCGCCAGCGGCGGTCGCTCGGACGCGAGCCACAAGGGGGCCGCGAACACGCCGCGACGAAGTCGCGGCCAATCCAATACAGCGCTGAAATTCAACACTGTCGGGGGGAGGGACCATACTGCTTAGCGTGGATTCGGACATCGGTGACCGGGATGGTCGCAAGCGCAACGGAACGGCCGTGGATCGGGCCACCGACGTGCCGGCCGCCTTCATCGATGCCAGGGCGCTGATCGGCTGCCGCCATCGCCTGCGTATGGACGCCGCGCACCCCGAGGCATTGGCGGGGATCGTCGAGGACGCGGGCGTGCGCCAGCGCCGGGACGCCGCCGTCGCACACCGCGCCCGAGTGCGCGACGCGCTGGTCGGCGCGGACCCCGATGCCTGGGTGGTGATCGATCCCGGACTGCGCGCCGCCGAGCGCGCCGAAGCGACGATGCGCGCGTGCGAAATCGGGGCACGGCACATCTGGGGCGGACTGCTACCGCAGGAGCCGGACACCGGCAGGCGCGGAGGTTCGGAGATCCTGCTGCGCGACGTCGAACGCGGCGGCTACATCCCGATCATTGTGGTGAACCACAAGGTGACCGACCCGCGTCAACCCGAGCGCGCCGACTTCCACCCCACCACCTCGGACCCGTATCACTGGGACCCGCAACCGGATCCGCACCGCAAGCTACGCCAGCAGCCCCGCGACCAACAGCGGCTCGCCCACCTGCACCGGATGCTGCAACGGCACGGCCTGGCCAGCCCCGCGCTGGTCGGCGGCGTCATCGGCTTCGATTTCGATCGCATCCTGGTCCACGACCTGGCGCCGCTGCTGGCCGATTACGACCGCCGCTACGCCGACCGGATCGCGGTGGTGCGCGGCGAGCTGCCCACCATCCCGTCGAAGGTGCCCGAGTGCAGGCAGTGCCCGTGGTGGACGCGAGGAGTCGATGGCCCGAGCTGCGAGGGCTGGCTGATCGAGCATCGTGACGTCAGCCTGGTGGCGCCCGGCTCCCGCGCCGAGGTGCTGCGCAGGCACAACGTCGAGACCATCGATGAACTCGCCGGGTGGGTGGGTGAGGAGCCCGAGGATTGGCAGCACGGCCCGTTCGACGAGGCCGTGGTCACCGCGCGGGCGTGGATCGTCGGCGCCCCGCTGGTGCGGCGGGTCGAGAGCGTGCAAGTGCGGCGGGCGGACGTGGAGGTCGACGTCGATCTGGAGAGCTTCCAGGAGTACGGCGCGTACCTGTGGGGAACGCTGCTGAACGGCGTGTACCGCCCGTTCGTCACCTGGGACCCGTTGCCCACCGAGGACGAGGGCCGCTCTTTCGGCGAGTTCTGGACCTGGCTGATGACGGTGCGCGCCGAGGCGACCGCGACGGGCAGAACGTTTGCCGCGTACTGCTATTCGCGCACGGCGGAAGACAAGTGGCTGTACGAATCGGCGCGCCGGTTCGCGGGCAGGCCCGGCGTGCCGACGGTGGAGCAGGTGCGCGCGTTCGTGGACGGACCGCAATGGGTGGACATGTTCCAAGCCGTCTCCGACCAGTTCATCTGCCCGAACGGCAAGGGGTTGAAGAAGATCGCGCCGGTCGCCGGGTTCTCGTGGCGTGATCCCGAGGCGAGCGGCGAGGCGTCGATGAGCTGGTACCGGCTCGCGGTCGGCTACGACGGCGCCACGCCCGACGCGACCCAGCGCACCCGTTTGCTGGAATACAACGAGGACGACGTCCGCGCCACCCAGGTGCTGCGCGAATGGATGACCACCCGCGCCGACGCGGAGGTTGCCGGTCTCGCCGATTTCCGGCAGGTTCCCGATGCGCGGTCGCCCGGGACCGTCGCGGGTTACGCGGCGGCCCCACCTTCGGCTCTGTAGTCAGCGCACGGCGGTACCATCGCGACCGTGACAGAGCACGTCGAACAACTCGAGTTCCAGGCAGAGACCCATCAGCTGCTCGAGCTGATGATCCATTCCGTCTACTCCAACAAGGACACCTTCCTGCGGGAGCTGATCTCGAACTCCTCCGACGCGCTGGACAAGCTGCGGCTGGAGTCCTTCCGAGACAAGGATCTGCACGTCGACACCTCCGACCTGCACATCGAGCTGGAGGTCGACAAGGACGAACGGATCCTGACCGTCCGGGACAACGGCATCGGCATGTCGCGCGCCGAGGTCGTCGATCTGATCGGCACCCTCGCCAAGTCCGGTACCGCCGAGCTGCGCAGGAAGCTGAACGAGGCCAAGTCCGAGGCCGCCGCCGAGGAGCTGATCGGCCAGTTCGGCATCGGTTTCTATTCGACCTTCATGGTGGCCGACAAGGTCACCCTGACCACCCGCCGCGCGGGCGAGGCCACCGCCACCCGGTGGGAGTCGAACGCGGGCAGCTCCACTTATACGATCTCCGAACTCGACGAGGCCCCGCAGGGCACGTCGGTCGCGCTCCACCTCAAGCCGGTGGACGAGGAGGATCACCTCTTCGACTACACGCTGGAGTGGAAGCTGCGCGAGATCGTCAAGAAGTACTCCGACTTCATCTCCTGGCCGATCCGCATGCAGGTGGAGCGGACCGTCACCGAGGGCGAAGGCGAGGCCGCCGAGGAGAAGACGATCCTCGAGGACCAGACGCTCAACTCCATGAAGGCGCTGTGGACGCGCCCCAAGAGCGAGGTCTCCGACGAGGAGTACAAGGAGTTCTACAAGCACGTCAGTCACGGCTGGGACGATCCGCTGGAGATCATCCCGCTGAAGGCCGAGGGCACGTTCGAGTACCAGGCGCTGCTGTTCATCCCCTCGCACGCGCCGTTCGACCTGTTCACCCGTGAGCACAAGCGCGGCGTCCAGCTCTACGTCAAGCGGGTGTTCATCATGGACAACTGCGAAGAGCTGATGCCGGAGTACCTGCGCTTCGTCAAGGGCGTGGTGGACGCGCAGGATCTGTCGCTCAACGTCTCCCGGGAGATCCTCCAGCAGGACCGGCAGATCCAGATGATCCGCAAGCGTCTGGTGAAGAAGGTGCTGTCCACGGTCAAGGATCTGCAGGGCGCCGAGGACCAGGCCGGCTACCAGACCTTCTGGAAGGAGTTCGGCCGCGTCCTGAAGGAGGGCCTGCTCTCGGACTTCGACAACCGCGACACCATCCTCCAGGTCTCCTCGTTCGCCTCGACGAACTCCGAGACCGAGCTGACCACGCTGGCCCAGTACGTGGAGCGGATGCCCGAGGGGCAGGACACGATCTACTACATGACCGGCGAGACCCGTCAGCAGGTCGAGAGCTCCCCGCATCTGGAGGCGTTCAAGGCCAAGGGCCGCGAGGTGCTGATCCTGACCGACCCGGTCGACGAGATGTGGGTCGGTTCCGTACCGGAATTCGACGGCAAGGCGTTCCAGTCCATCGCCAAGGGCGAGGTCGATCTGGAGACCGAGGAGGAGAAGAAGGCCTCCGAGGCGCTGCGCGAGCAGCAGGACAAGGACTTCGCCGATGTCCTCACGTGGCTGGGCAAGACGCTGGAGGAGAACGTCAAGGAGGTGCGCCTGACCAACCGGCTCACCACCTCTCCGGCTTGCCTGGTCGGTGACGTGTTCGACTTCACGCCGATGCTGGAGCGGATGTATCGCGCCTCGGGCCAGGCGCTGCCGGAGAGCAAGCGGATTCTGGAACTCAACCCGACCCACCCGCTGGTCACCGGCCTGCGCGACGCGTACGCGGCCGAGCGGGAGAAGGCCGACGCCGGCACGGCGACCGAGCTGTCGGAAACCGCTGAACTGCTGTTCGGCACGGCGGTGCTCGCCGAGGGCGGTGAACTCAAGGATCCGGCGCACTTCGCCCACATCCTCACCGATCGGCTCACTCGCACTCTCTGAACCATCCGCGACCGGAGGACCAGCAATGTCCTCCGGTCGCGGCCGGTGCGGTCGGCGGCGTTTCGGCCATTTCTCGGTTACGGTGACGGGCGGGATGGCATATTCGCAGGACTGGGGAGTTCGCCCCCGGGTGGCGCGGTTAGATGTGGATGCCTGAAAGGATCGTCACGACATGTCCGCAAACCCGCTTGCCGTCGCCGAGCCGTGGGATCTCGTCGCCGACGGATATGACGAGTTCGCACCCGCGATAATGCAACCGTTCTCGGCGCGGGCGCTCGAGTTCGCCTCGCTCTCGCCGGAATCGCGCATCGTGGATGTCGCGGCGGGGCCGGGCACGCTCAGCCTGCTGGCCGCGGCTCACGTGGCGCAGGTCGACGCCATCGATTTCGCGGAGTCGATGATCGCGCGCTTGGCGAAGAACGCCGCTGCCGCCGGGCTGGTGAATATCCGGGCGCAAGTGGGTGACGGACAAGAACTGCCGTACGAATCCGACCAATTCGACGCCGGGTTCTCCATGTTCGGACTGATGTTCTTCCCGGACCGCGCTCGTGGGTTCGCCGAGCTGTTCCGAGTGTTGCGGCCGGGCGGGACGGCGGTGGTGTCGAGCTGGGCGCCGATCGCGGACTCGCCGCTGATGCGGATGATGTTCGGTGCCTTGACCGCGGCCGACCCGGACATCCAGGAGCCGCAACCGAACTTCCTGAGCCTGGAGAACCCGGAGGTCTTCGAATCGGAGATGCGCGGTGCGGGCTTCGAAGCCGTGTCCATCCAACGGCATTCGATCGCGCTCACCTTCGGCAGCCCCGAGGAGATGTGGGAGACCATGGTGCGCAGCAGCGCCCCGTTGGAGCTCATGCGCCACAACGTGAGCGCGGAGGTCTGGGCGCGGCGCGCCGCCGTCATGAAAGCGTTTCTCGCCGAGAAGTACCGGCCACACTGCCCGTTGTCCACCACGGCCTACCTCGGCATCGGCCACAAGCCGGGGGAATGAGAACAGCGCGCGACCCTTCGGTGAAGGGTCACGCGCTGCCGGGACTGCGGAGCGAAATTACCGCGGCGCCATGCGCAGCGCGCCGTCCATGCGGATGGTCTCGCCGTTCAGGTAGTCGTGCTCGATGATGTACTGCGTCAGCTGCGCGTACTCGTCCGGACGGCCGAGGCGGGACGGGAAGGGCACGCCCGCCTCGAGTCCCTTGCGGTACTCCTCGGTGACGCCGGCGAGCATCGGGGTGTCGATGATGCCGGGAGCGATGGTGTTCACCCGGATGCCGAACTGGGCCAGATCGCGCGCGGCCGGAACCGTCATACCGTGCACGCCGCCCTTGGACGCCGAGTAGGCGATCTGACCGATCTGCCCCTCGAACGCGGCGACCGAGGCGGTGTTGATGATGACGCCACGCTGGCCGTACTCGTCCACGGCGTCGGTCTTGGCGATCGCGTCGGCGGCCAGTCGCATGACGTTGAAGGTGCCGAGCAGGTTGACCGTGATGACCGTGCGGAACAGCTCCAGGTCGTGCGGGCCGTTCTTGGACAGGATGCGGCCCGCCCAGCCGACGCCGGCGCAGTTGACCACGATGCGCAGCGGGGCGCCGGACTCGACGACCTGCGCGACGGCCGCGCTGACCTCGTCGTTGCTGGTGACATCGGCGGGAATGAGGGTGACCCCGGCGGGCACGTTGTCGCCGGCGCGCTCGATCGACTGCGGTACGTCGAGCCCGAAGACGGTGGCGCCGAGATCGGCGAGACGCTTGGCGGTGGCGGCGCCGAGGCCCGATGCGCCTCCGGTGACAATGGCGGCGGAACCCGAAATCTCCACGATGGTCCTCTCGTTTGTGACAGCCAGTTGGCCCTTCGTCAATGGCACCCTAACCGGTACGCGGCGAACGGCCCTGCACGGCTCCCGCGACTCGTTTCCGGCGCGGGCCCTTTCCGGCAAGTCGGCGGAACCGACCGAGCAGAATGGAACAGCCCAGTCAGCTCGACCGAACACCCGGAGTCACCGAATGACCGAATCGGCCACCAGCGCACGCCTCCCCCGAGGTAGGCACGGCCTGCCACGGGAGCAGGTGATCGCTTCGCAGCGCGAACGAATCCTCGTCGCGACGGCGGAGGCCATGGCCGAGAACGGTTACATCGGAACGTCGGTCGCGGCGATCCTCAAGCGGGCTTGCGTGTCCCGGGAGACGTTCTACGAGCAGTTCCGCTCTAAAGAAGACTGTTTCGAAGCGGCCTATCAGCGCGCGGTGGATTTGTTGCTCGACCGGATCGCCGTCGCCACCGAGAGGGAAGACGGGGCGGCCGATACCGACGCCGTGGCGCGGATGGACCGGATCCTGCGCGCCTATCTCCAGTATCTGGTGGACGACCCGGCCAGCGCGCGGTTGTTCTTGGTCGAGGTCTTCGCGGTGGGGTCGGCCGCCATCGCGCGCCGGGCCCAGCTGCAGGAGCGATTCGTCGAGTTGATCGCCGCCGTGCTCGACGCGCGGACCGACCAGCAGCGTTTCGCCTGTCAGGCCCTGGCCGCGGCGGTCGGGTCGATGGTCACCGCTCGGATCGCGGCCGGAGACTCGAGCGGTCTGCAGGCGCTGCGGGAACCATTGCTGGATCTGTTGCGTCAGGGTGGCGGACTGTACGGGGCTGCGCTGGACTCGAGCGACGAGCCATCCGCGTGAGCAGCAGCGCCGCACCGGCCAGCGCGGGAGCCAGCGCCGCGAGCCCGGCGACGGCGACACCGCCGAGGGCCGGTGCGGTCGCGCCGAGCAGGGTCGCCGCGCCGAAGTAGAGGAACAGCAGGCCCGAGCCGATGCCGATCGTGTGCTCCGGCAGATGCTTGCCGACCAGAATGCCAACCGCGATGGCGAGCGCGTCGGCGGCGACCATGCCGATGGTCGAGCCAAGCCAGACGCCTACCCAGTCGTAGTCCGTGGCCAGCGCGGCGGTCGCGAACATGGTGCGATCGCCCAGCTCGGCGAGCAGGAACGCGGACAGCACCACGAAGAACGGCGCACCGCCCACTTTCGGCGCCTTCGGCTCCGGGTCTTGCTCGCCGGTGCCGAAGTGCTCGCGCAACGTCCACAGGCCGACGGCCAGGAAGGTGACGGCGGCGATCAGCGCGATCGCCGTGGTGGGCAGCGCCGCACCGAGGAAATAGCCGATGCCGACCGAGATCAGGTGCACCGCCGCGGAGGCTGTCGCGATGCCGCCGAGCACCACCCACCAGCGGTAGCGCAGCGCGAACGTCAGCGCCATCAGCTGGGACTTGTCACCGAGCTCGGCGAGGAAGACGACGCCGATGGTGAGCAATACGGTGGCGATCATGTGTGGCGGCTCCAAGGTCTCCGGCCTGCCGACCGGAGATATGGGGACGCTCCGGCCGACAACGAAATGGTTGTCCAGGCCGAAGGTCTCGCCCACCGGCCGGAAGCCGGTTCACACAGCCGGACCCGGCCCGAGCGGGCTCGGCGGGTCAGTATGTCGACTGTGCGATTGGGGGCTACTCCCCTTCGCTGCTTGCGACTCTACCGCCACGTTCCGCTCGTGCCAACCCGCTGTAATCGAAATCGCAATGCGCACAATAAGTTTGGCGATCCACGTGCGGAATTTCGGTTACCCTCACGCGGCCAGCAGCATAGCCAGAACCGCGGTGTCGGGATCGCTGATCGGGTCCAGTCCGACCCGGCTGACCAGCGAGGTCACGGTTCCGTCCGACTCCGCCTCGACCCACGCGGCACGGTGTTCCAGCCCCAGGTGGGGCACGCCGGGCAGCAAGACGCACCCGGAGGCCGCACCCGCGCATTCGGGCAGCGTCGGGCGGGTTTCGGACGGCGGATGCAGCATCAGCAACGCCGGTGGCACATGGTCGGCGAAACGGCCGGGTTCCACGGCCTCGTCGCCGAGCACGGGCCCTTCGGCCAGCACCAAGCCGACCGTGCCCGGGGCGGGGTCGTCGGGCAGGTCCTCACGGACTCCGAACACCGTCGAGGTGGTCAGCAGCCCGGGTAACGTGGCCACACGCACCGCTAGGACCAGCACCTGCGCCCACTCCTTGGTGGTGTCCGGCCAGCGGCCGGAGATCAAGAAGCCACGCAGCGACCCGCGCGAATGGAACGGCGTGATGCCGATCGGTTCGTTCGTGCGCATTCCTGCCTCCCGTTGTCGAACCCGGGGGCGACCTTGCCCGTCCCTTTGGTGTGGATTTCCCGAATATGAACCACGAGTCACCTGGCACACAAGTACCAAAGAGTGCCAATCGGGCGGCCGGGGGCGTGGAGGAGGGCAATCCGGCTGCGCACTCGACGGATCCCGCCCCACCTCAGGGACTCCGGATACGCGCGGGGCGGGTGGCGTTCTCGGCAACATGTCCGCGTCACCGGAGAACAGAACGGGCCCGCGAATCCGGCCGCGCGTGGCGGACGGATTCGCGGACCCGGTTCCGGCGTGCCGAACAGGCTCAGCCGAAGATGAGGCCCTTGGCCTGCGAAGTCGCCTTGGCGAAGCGCTCCTGCACGTCGGCCCAGTTGACGACGTTCCAGAACGCGGTGACATAGTCCGCCTTGACGTTCTTGTACTGCAGGTAGAAAGCGTGCTCCCACATGTCGACCTGCAGCAGCGGGATGATGCCCAACGGGACGTTGGCCTGCTGGTCGTAGAGCTGGAAGGTCAGCAGCTTCTGGCCGAGGGTGTCGAAGCCGAGCACCGCCCAGCCGGAACCCTGCAGGCCGTTGGCCGCGGCGGTGAACTGCGCGCGGAACTTGTCGAACGAACCGAACTGGTCGTCGATGGCCGCGGCCAGTTCGCCGACCGGCTTGTCGCCGCCGTTGGGGGAGAGGTTCTTCCACCAGATGGAGTGGTTGACGTGCCCACCCAGGTGGAACGCGAGGTTCTTCTCGTGCAGGAAGATGGCGCTGTGATCGCCCGACTCGCGAGCGGCTTCCAGCTTCTCCAGTGCGGTGTTCGCGCCCGCGACGTAAGCGGCGTGGTGCTTGGAATGATGAAGCTCGTTGATCTGCCCGGAGATGTGGGGCTCCAGGGCGCTGTAGTCGTAATCCAGATCTGGCAGCGTGTACTCGGCCACGTTGTCCCTTCCTATGTCGGGCTGGTTGTGCCCCGTTCCGGACACAGCCAACCATCATTCGTACACCCGGTCGATTCCAACTCGGGCCCGCGCCCGCGCATTCCGGTGACGCCGCTCACATCTAGCGGGTCGCGCACCGTCACATCACGCACATCGGCCCCACTGGAAACGCACGCGTAGCATCGAACCATGTCGTGGTACGACGAACTAGTGGGGCGTCTGAGCCTCCCCGAACCCGCCATGGTCGCTCCCGAGCAAGCCCTGCCCGGCCGGGCGGAACCGCTCGACGTGCCGGATACCCACTACGTCAACGGTCACCCGATCCGCCCGCCGTTTCCCGAGGGGCTCCAGCTCGCGGTCGTCGCGATGGGCTGCTTCTGGGGCGCGGAGAAAGGCTTCTGGGAACTCGACGGCGTCTACTCCACGGCAGTCGGTTATGTCGGCGGGTACACGCCGAATCCCACCTACGAAGAGGTATGCAGCGGACGGACGGGCCACGCGGAAGCGGTGCTCGTCGTGTTCGATCCCGCGGTGATCGGCTACGCGGGCATCCTCAAACACTTCTGGGAGAACCACGATCCCACCCAAGGCATGCGGCAGGGCAACGACCGCGGCACCCAATATCGTTCGGCCGTCTTCACCTTCGGCGCCGAGCAGGCCGACATCGTCGGCTCGACGGCCGAGTCCTACGGTAAGCGGCTGGCCGCGGCGGGATACGGGCAGATCACCACGGAGATCACGCCGCTGCCCGGGCTGGCGGCCTTTTACTATGCCGAGGGCTATCACCAGCAGTACCTGGCCAAGAATCCCGGGGGATACTGCCCCGTCCACGCCACCGGAGTGAGTTGCCCGGTTGGCACGGGCGCCTGAGCGCCGAGGTGCGACGAACCGCACCCGAATGTGCGGTTCACTCGCGACGGTTCGGCGATCAGAGCGGCGGCGCGATTCCCGGACGACTGGCTCGCGGGTCGCCCGCATCGTGCGCCCGCCACCACCGCGCGCCGCCCGCGACGAAGTCGGCCAGCGGGATCTGCTTGCCCCGCGCGTCGTACACGGTGATGCCGTCGAACCACACTCGGACGTCCAATTCGCGCGGATCGATGCCCTCCTCCTGGGAGAACTCCAGAACGTGTGCGGATTCGCGATCACCGATGCGGGTGTCGAAGCTGAGCAACTCGCTCCACAGCGCCCAACTGCTGTCGTCGAGATCGATGAACTCCCAACCGTGCAGCCGCCCGCCGCCGAAACTACGGATCGCCTCGTCCAGGCCTTCCAGTCGCAGCGGCAGCACCCTGGGTTCCAGGTCGTCCCAATGCTGCGTCCGCAGTGACGCGGCGACCCGGCTCACGCCGGTGAACGTCACCTGCACCCGATAGTCCTCCGCCGCCGTTCCGCGTTCGGGAAGAGTCAGCACTTCGAGGTCGAGTCGCAGTTCTGCGGCGGCCTCGTCGATCGCGAGGCCGAGGCACGTGGCCTCGGACAACGCGATATTGAGCCCTGCGATGTCCATTCCGTGGCGTAGCCCCCTGCTCACGTTCATGCGCCCAGGCTACCGATCGTCTTTGCCGGATCGCGGGATTTCGGCGGCGTTCTGGATTCGATGGAACCGAATGCGCCTCGGCGCCGTCCAAGTAGATATCGGACCCTCTTCGGCCGCGGGTTCCGATGTCGGCGACGAATGGCCGCTCCGGGATTGGTATGGAGGGGAGTCCCGGATCGGCCATTCGCATCGCTCGACCGTTAGGGGCTGATCCGTACTTCGATCAGGTAAAGCGCGCCGAGAACGGACCAAGAGTTCGCAACGACAGCAGGTCGATAGCTGATCAGTTGCTAGAAAGCCGGTTCAATCCGGCGAAACGCCTTCGACACCTGCGCCTTGTGGATCGAGCTGTGGATTATGTGGATAACTTCGCCCGAGTTATGCACAACCAGCATCGGGCGGGTGCGCGGTCGAGTTCCGGAGGGGAGAACATACCCGAAGTCGTGGCTCCCTGTCGAGGTCGCTCCCCTGGCATGGAACTGCACGGCGGTCCGCCACGCATGGCAGGATCGAATCTGTGACGAGCCCCCACGTTCCGTCGGTCACGGTGGAGGACGTGCCTGCCGAATTCGACAGCAGCGCGCCCGCGTCGGCCGACACGCCGCGATCGATCCTCCTCGACGTCCGTGAGGACGACGAGTGGCGGCTCGGACACGCCCCGGGCGCGATCCACATCCCGATGGTCGACGTTCCCGCCCGGATCGACGAGCTGGAGTACGACGCGGATCTCTACATCATCTGCAGGCAGGGCGGTCGGTCGCTTCAGGTGGTCGAATATCTCACGCACATCGGCTATGAGGCCATCCAGGTCAACGGGGGCATGGTGGCATGGCAGCACGCCGGCCGCCCGCTGGTCGCGGAGGGCGACCACGAGGCGAAGATCTACTGACGAAAGAACGAGGTGCGCGGGTGAGTACGGTGGTGCAACCTTGTGCGCGCTGCGGTGCGCGCTGGGCCGTGCAAGGGGCGCCGATGCACTGGTGCCCGCGCTGCCGCGGCGTACTCCTCTCGCCGGGGCCGATCGACGCGCCCGCCGACCGTCGCAACTACCGCTGGGTGGCGCGCAAGCCCGACCAGCGAGGTCGGCGAGCGCAGTCGTCCGTCCGACCGGCCCCGCCGAGCCGCACGCCTCGGTACACGCAGATCCCGCGCTGGGGCCTGATCGACCCGCCACCGCACGCGGGCGGCGCGGCGCGTCGCCCGTTCGGCAAGTTGACCCACTCGGTGATCAGACTGCTCGTCGCGACCGCCGTCGTCTTCGGACTCGCGGCCGTCGCCGAACTGGCGCGCTACGGGGTGTTGCTGCGCAACCGGACGCGCCTGATCCACCCCGCCGTCCTCTTCGCCTCCGACGCGTTCGTGATCGGCGCCGGAGTGCTCGCGGTCGTGCTCGCGCTGCTGGCGGCCGCGGCCACGGTCGGAAGACTGATCGAGATCAGGCGCTCGGCCTACGCCGCCACGGGCAGGCGCGACCCGCGTTCGCCGCGAGCGCTCGCGTTCGGCTGCCTGATTCCGGTGGTCAACCTGTTGTGGCCGGGGGTCTTCCTGAGCGAAGTGGCCGCGTTGCAGGGTGATCCCAGGACGGGACGGGCGGTCCGGATCTGGTGGGCCGCGTGGGTCTTCGGCGGCCTCGTCACGGTGGCCGCGCTACTGTGGCGGACCGCGGATTCGTTGCAAGCCGAGGCGGACGGGGTGCTGTTCACCGCGTTCACCGACGCGGTCGCCGCCGTGGTCGCGTTGCTGACCCTCTGGGTGTTGCGCACGATCGAGGGGCATGACCTGCTCGGTCGCGGCCGGACCGCGCGCCGCTGGCTGATCGCGGTCGACCCCGCGGTGCCGGTGATCGAGCCGGTGCATCCCGGCGGACGTGCACAGGCGGGCGCCGACGCGCACGAGGACAACGGTGCTGAGGACCGTGAGCAGGAGGAGGTTATGGCCAAGTGAGCCAGGGCAGTCGCGCGCCGTTCGTCGTCGCGCATCGAGGCGCCTCGGCGGCGCGCCCCGAGCACACGCTCGCCGCCTACGAGTTGGCGCTCCAGGAGGGCGCCGACGGCGTCGAGTGCGATGTCCGGCTGACCAGGGACGGACATCTGGTGTGCGTGCACGACCGCACCGTCGACCGGACCTCCTCGGGCAGCGGTCTGGTCAGCGAGATGACGTTGGAGGAGCTGCGGGCACTGGATTTCGGCGCCGACGGCGATCCGGCCTCGGTGCTGACCCTCAGCGAGCTGATCAGCCTGGTGCTGGACTGGCGTAGCAGGCCGACCAAGCTGTTCATCGAGACCAAGCACCCGGTCCGCTACGGCGCGCTGGTGGAGAACAAGCTGCTCGCCGAGCTCCAGCGCTTCGGCATCGCCACCCCCGCCTCGGCGGATCATTCCCGCGCGGTCGTCATGTCGTTCGCGGCCACCGCCGTGTGGCGCATCCGCCGCGCCGCCCCGCTGCTGCCCACCGTCCTGCTCGGCGAATCGTCGCGCTACCTGGGCGGATCGGCGGCCACCACCGTCGGCGCCACAGCCGTCGGCCCCTCGGTGAAAACACTGCGCGAGCACCCCGACCTGGTCGACAAGGCCGCCGCCGCCGGCCGCGCCACCTACTGCTGGACCGTCGACGACCCCGACGACGTCCAACTGTGCGCCGACCTCGGCGTCAGCTGGATCGCCACGAACCACCCCGGCCGCACCAAGTCCCTGCTCCCCGCCGCCTGACCCGGTTCCGCCGGAAGGGGTTGTCGTGGCTTCCACAAATCCTCGATCGTCCGTCGCTGCGACGCACGCCTCGAGGAGAGCGGAATACGGTGCGGTGCGCCACGCCCACCCGGTGAAAGTAGTTTGCGCAATCGCGCCCTGACGCGACCACGCCACCTCAACCCCCGGTTTCGAGCGAAGCGAGACCGAGCATGCGCCGTTCGCGGCCCCGCGCGCGGGCGAGTGGGCGCCGCCTGCCCCCCCAAAAAGACC